>JAFZRP010000101.1 GCA_017619795.1 Treponema sp. | reverse complement strand
CTTTGCCATCTGAGCAAGGTTAGCACCTTTACCGCCGAGGATAGGACGCATTGACTCATCGCCTTCTGCATCGCCGTCACCAAAAAAGTAAACATACTTTGTAGCCATTGATTTTACTCCATATAAAAAAATTTATTTTCTAATTTAAATAGTTTTATTATTTTACAGATTAATAAAAATACAGTCAACTAACGCTAACTTAGACCGTTGCGATACCTTGTAAGAAAACCGAATATTATTGTATTTTTTCGTAAATCTTTATATAACCACTTTCTAAAAAATGAAATAATTGTAGAATAGAGGAATTAAGGGATTTCCCTCAGGAGAACAAAATGAACTATGCATATTTAAAGCCTGCACAATGCGCGCTGGATTTGGGAGATGGAAGCGAGCGTGGGCTCTACGTTAATCAGGATTATATTTTACAAAAGCTTAAAAGCATTCACCGCGGAATCAGCTTGATGTACACTTATTACCCGAACGATAAAACCTGGCCGCAGAGAGCGAGCGTTGCATTTAAAGATGCAAAGGGTGCCTGGGATTATCCTTACGAAGATTACTTTCCGTATCGTGGCGGACGCGAAGGTTTGCGTGATGATGAGCCGTTCAAGTTTATGCGCGAGATTCGTCGTCACGGAATGGATGTTGTCCTTTCGCTTACAATGGATCCGGATTTAAAAGAAGAAGATATAATTCCAATTGCAAAAGATTTGCGCCCTTTTGGAAGATTACTTCTGCGAGTAAATCACGAATGTACGGGAACCTGGTTCTGCTTTAACAAGCGTGCTTCTTATCAGAAGATAGCTGACTTTTTTGTACTGGTGTGCAAGGTAATGCATAAGTATGCTCCTAATGTAAAAGTGATTTTGTGTGCCGGAATGTATCTTAAAGAAACCGGTAAGCTCGAAATGGAAGACATTTTCCTGGAGGCTCACAAGGCTGCCGATATCTGGTCTGGTGATCAGTATCTTTCGCTTCACTGGGGCTGGCCTTTTGATATTGCTACAAAAAAGACAAAGAACTATGCCTGCTACGACACAAAGGATGTTTACGAAAAATCGAAAAAAACATACAAGCGCTTAAAGGAAATTACCGGACAGGACAAGCCGATGGTTCTTTCTGAGCTTAATGGCGACGGTGATGTTACAGGCGCTTACGAGCAGGCAAAAATGATGAGCCGCTTTATGAAGCTTCTTGAGGCTGATAAAGAAAAATGGCTTTCTGCTTTTACGCTGTATCAGTTCCGCGATGACGGTCGCCTTGGTCTTGAGGTAACCGACCCTAACAATAAAGATGTTGGTATTGAACAGCCAATGTTAGCAAGCTACAGAAAAGCTTTGCACAAGCCGTTTTTCCATCAGGCAATTGAATGCGGAAAGAAAACTAAGCTTCCTGTAAAATTGCGCTGGAGTAATTCTGAGGATGCAGAGGGTATTGAACTTGGGCTTAAACTGAAAACGGATCCGGTTTTTGCGGAAGCTTATTTTCCAGAAGAATTGATTGATAAGAATCTGATGATGGAGCTTGGCGGCTGGTGGTTCTACAAGGCGCCTGGTGTAAAGTGTATTGATTTTATGCCTTACTTCTTTGAACACAAAATTGCTGAACCAACGGAAATGAAGCTTCATATTTTTGCGCCACCTGCAGATGGAATGAATCATCCGGAAGACGGCTCTGATCCATATTCAGCTCCGGACGGCGACTGGATGAACAACTACTACGAAGTTCTTACAGCTCTGCCAGACATCCGGATTGAATATGAACCAATGGCCTGTGAAAAAGTGAACCCTACACCTTGTAAATAAATCTACTCAAGATTTAACTTCTTTGTAAAAACAAACTGCGTAAAGGCAAAGTAAATGGCAGCCCATAGTAAGTTTATGCCGGAAGCAATAAGCATATTTTTTACAAAGAAGATACCACCGTTTAATCTTATAAACTCGGCATCCATATCAATTGTAAACAAATCCATTGAGCGGCCGGCTAACCAAAGCAGTGCAATAACAGCAATAATTTTTACTAAGCCCCTGTTATTTTTGAACAGATGTGTAATTGCATTTGCAACAAAAATGAACGAAATAATCCACAAACCTGTAGTAATACCCAGAAGTGTAAATAAGCCGCTAACCTTTGCTATAGAAAGATTCGACTGCATGAGTGTTTCATTCAGCTCAGGAATCTGACGTCGTATTTCTGCAAAAATCTCTGGTAAGTTCATCTTAACAAAACAAAGCAAGAACGAAAGACAGATTACTACACCGCAGCACAAAAGCCACAGAAAGTCCATTATCATTCTGCCCCAAAGCTGTTCACCCATTGTAAGTGGCAGCGAAAGATTAAGATAAGCTTCTTCGCCAAGCATGCTCTGTTTAAAGCGTCTTGCAAGTCCTACAATTGTTATTACAGACACAGCAATAGTCAAAGCCATTACTGCAAGAGCAAGCATTGCCGAAATAAAATCTGCGGCAGCTTCTTGTCCCTGCACTGAATAAGAAAAAGACTCATTGTTAAACATGGAAGACATAAGCTTGTCGTATTTATTCCTGTTTACAGAAAGTCCTGTAAGCAAACCTAAAATCAGAAGAACTCCGTACAACGGCAATAAAGTTCTTGCTGAATGTTTAAATTCATATTTTATTACTTTACCAATTCTTGGAAATGGATTTCTCATTTTTCTCCTCCTGTGATTTAATCTTCGTTTTCTCTAGCACCTGAATTCTTCGCGGAACAATTCATCAATTGATTTTCCGGTTTCAGCACGAATGTCATCAACATCACCCTGACGGATTATGCGACCCTCTTTCAAAAACAGCACGTGGTTCAAAACTGGTTCAACATCTGCAATAAGATGTGTTGAAATAATTACAGTTGCATTTTCGCTGTAGTTAGAAAGGATTGTATTCAAAATGTAATCGCGGGCAGCAGGATCAACACCGCCAATCGGTTCATCCAGAAGATAAAGCTGTACATCGCGGCACATTGTTGTAATAAGCTGTACCTTTTCCTTAGTTCCCTTTGACATTTCCTTGAGCTTATCCTTTGGATTTATCTTGAGGCTCTGGAGCATATCTAAAGCTTTTTCTCTGTTGAAGCCTGTAAAGAAATCATTAAGCATGCTCATCAAATCATAAACGTTCATCCAGTCATTCAGATAAACTTTGTCCGACTGATAAGCAACCAGATCCTTAGATTCTGCACCAGGTTTAAAACCGCAGGCAAAAACTTCGCCGCTTGTAGGCTGCAAAAGTCCTGTAGCCAACTTGAGCATTGTTGTTTTTCCGCTGCCGTTTGGTCCAAGCAAACCAACAATTGAACCCTTTGGAACACTCAAAGAAACATTGTCCAATGCAACTTTGCTACCATATTTTTTTGTAAGATTTTTAAGTTCAAGAACCGAATCCATATCCTACGCCTCCTCAATCTCGTTGTTATTTTTTATGAGGTCAATTACTGCCTCTTTGTTTATGCCGAGCGCTTCCATTTTTTTAAGAAACGCCGTGATTTCACTTTCTGCAATTTCCTTCTTCATACTGTTGATTAAACCTCCATCCTCAGTAATAAACCGTCCAGAGGTCCGCTCCGTGCGAACCAGTCCGATTCTTTCAAGCTCGGAAAGAGCCTTCTGCATGGTGTTCGGATTTACCTTTGCTTCAATTGCAAGGTCGCGCACCGAATCAAGTCTTCCACCTGGTTTGAGCTCTCCCGAAACTATAGAAGCCTTAAATGCCTCCATAATCTGAAGATAAATGGGCTTATCGTTTGTAAACAGATAATTCATTTATGCCTCCTGTAATACTGTACTATTACATTACTGTATTAAGTACATAATACACTAGTACAATAATACTGTCAACATTTTTTTAAATTTTTTTAAAATCGTACTGAACTTTTTTCGCAGTCATACTGAACTTGTTTCAGCCTCTTTTTTTATGATAAAATATTCCCATGACTTTTATTGCGGCAAGTGAGCGTACCTTTCCATTGATTGAGGAGTTTCTTGCTCCGTATGAATACAAATGCGTAACGCTGGCCTCGCACATCAGAAAAAAAGACGAGCATATTTTCATCATCTCTCAAAGTGATTTTGTCCAGACGGCAAATGATATTGCGGGCGTTTTTTATTTTGATAAAACCTTGCTGCATTGTATACCGGAAACTAATCAGGATATGGCAGAAAAGTTTCTCTCCTTTTTCGAAAGCAAAAATATTCGCTGCATAAACGGCGACAGTGCTGCCACAGATTTTTTCCTTTCCGTATTAAAAACAAAAGGCATTGAGCCGTATCATACAAATCATTATAAGCTGATGACGTTGACCGACGAGCCAGTCTGCCCGCCTGAACCGCTTTCTTGTGATGATGAAATCCGCCGCTGTTATGACAGTGATTTTGATTCGCTTTTTGACCTGCAGAAAAAATATATTGTGAAGGAAGTTGCCCCGGTCGGAAAACAAGTTTCGGATTTGGAATGCTCTGCCTCACTCCGCCAGATTTTGAAAAACCAGCTTTGCTTTGCCCTTTGCTCTGATGATGAAATAGTTGCCAAAGCAAACACAAACGCTATCGGTATAAGATGGGTTCAGATCGGCGGCGTTTACACACATCCTCTTTTCAGAAAAAATTATTACGCGTGGAATCTGGTTTACGCAATCTGCTGCAGAATAAAAAAGACTGAACGTAACGTGTGTTTATTTGTAAAAGATAAAAATAATCCGGCATTGCAGTTGTATCGCCGGATTGGTTTTGAAGAAAACTGTGATTTCGAAATATGTTATTTTAACTAATCCACAATTTTCTTAGGCTTACCTGTTAGTATTATTCTTGCATTCAATTTTATGTACGCACAGATTTCACGGACATAGCTGTGAGGAACATTTATTGGAGAAGTTTTGGAACCAACTCCTTTTATGCAGGTAAAGCCCATTCGGTGAGCAAGACGCTCGGCTCGACGCAAATGAAAGTAGCTTGTAACAACTGCGATGCGGCTATCAAGAATCTGCTGCTGCGAAACTCCTTCAAAATCGGCAAGCATTTTACAGCTGTACTGAAAGTTTTGAATTGTATCGAGCGCCTGATCTTCTACAAGAATCCTTGAAGCTTCAACACCATTTTTTTCCAAAAGCTTTTTCAATTCAGGTGCTTCGGCAACCGGTAAAAAATGAAGCGTACCACCAGTCACAACACAAACTGCATTCTTATGCTGATTAAGATATTCCGCTGCTTTTTCTCCACGCGCTACTACAGACTTTGGCAGCTTGCCGTCTTTACTAATTCCGCCACCAAGAAGAATTACATAATCAACATCATCCTGCTCTCTTGCAAGCTCCGGCGTTAAAATAAAACATAAGTTTACTACGCTGATGATGATAGTAGCTCCAACTAAACTACCGACCGTTAGTTTAAGTTTTTTGCTCCACGCCTTCACAAACGCGCTGCCTTTTTTAATCCGCCAGATTCCTGTAAAAATACAATACGCTCCGAGCGCCGCCCATATATGAGTAAACGAAATTACATTATCTAAAAAGGTTCCCGGACAAAGAGCAATGAGTACAACATCATACGAAATAGAAATAACTCCAAGAACAATAAGGAAAACAGCAAAAAACATATTGTAAACATAATATTAAAAGATTATCGTAACAGCAAGCTATTACAAGCCCCTTTTTAGCATTTGTTACTATAGTTAAAACAAACTGTTAATAGTATTATTGGTAATTGTTATGAAAAAAGCTCTTATTCATTCACATTCATCATTACGTTTTTTACGAGCACTTTTTTTGGGCTCCTTCATTTGTTTTTCCGGAACAGCTTTTGCACAGGAAGCCTTGGGTCCGGAAGAGTTTAAGCTTGAAAAATTCCACGGCTGGAAAAAAGCAGAAACAGAGCACTTTCAGTTTTTTTATGAAGATGCGATGCGTGAGACTGCCGAAGACTATGCTTTGATTGCAGACGATGCCTGGAACAAAATCGCAAAAATTTATTCTCCGCCGCAGGACAAAACAAACGTTTACATTGTCGGTCGAACTAATACTGTAAACGCGTACACCTTTTTCAGTCCGCCTTACATAGAAATGTTCGATACTCCATTCCTGGATTCTGTTTTTACTTTCCGCACAGACTGGAAAAAACTTTTCTTTACGCACGAGCTTATTCACATTGCAAACGTCAACTTTGAAGACAGAAATAAAATCCTTCCAAAGGTTATGGGTAACTACGCTTATTCGTTTGATCTTTTGGGGGTAAACGGCTGGGCACTCGAAGGTCTTACAACTGTTCTGGAAACAGAGCTCACCGAAGGCGGTCGAGGAAGAAGTCCTTACTGGGAATTGGAATACAAAGCTCCAACTTTGGACAATGCTTTTATTTCTTACACAAATATTGGTCAAGAAGAAGAACCTCCATATGGTCAGATTTATGTTATGGGTTATCTGATAATGAGGAGCATTGCCGACCGCTGGGGACTCGACGCTCTTGCTGATATTGAACGAAACCGAAAGCTGCTCGGCTCTTGGGAGGATAGTGTTAAGCTTGTAACTGGTCAGTATGCGCAGGATATTTACCGCGATGTGCGAATTGCGCTTATGAAAAAATATGCTGATGAACGAAAGATTCCTGAAGGTCAGATTATTTCTTCCCGCAACAATAAAACCTTTTATTTTAAGCCGGCAATTATTTTCGATGATGGAACTCTTATCACGCTGCGCTCAGCTCCTGGTCAGAGAGGCGCTGTTGTAAAACTTGATCCTTCTGCAAGAAGCGGCAGCAATTATCTTTCCGACACAAAACCTGAAGAAGATTTGAACACCGTATTTAAAGAGACAATTCTTACTGAGTATGGTTTTTCCGGAGAGGATTCTGTTACAGCCGATGAAAACATGACCATCTATTATTCAAGCTTTGAACAAAGTATGGATCAGAGATTTGGTACAAGCGTTGAGCTTCCAATTTTTAAGTGGACTAAAGATGATGGTGCCAAGCAGCTTACAAAACATGGTTCATTTGATCAGCCATCCGTAAGCCGCGATGGAAAAGTGTTAGTTGCTGTTAACCTGAAAGGACGAAACACACGGCTTGTAAAAATCGACACAGAAACCGGAGCTGTTTATTCACTTTTAGAAGACAAGAACCTTAGCTTTGCTCAGCCTGCTGTGAACGACGATGGTACAAAAATTGCCTTCCTTGTTCTGGATGGTCATCGCGCAAGAGTTGCTGTTATGGACACTGCAGCTCCAGACAAATACACAATCGTTGCAAATGATGATGAAAAGATTTTTGACCCAACCTACCCTGTCTGGCAGAAAGATGGAAAGCTTACCTTCTGCTGCAACTATCGTGGACGACTTGAGATTTTTGAAGTTGACGTTGACGGTAAAGATGAAGCTGAAGGTAAATCAACACTAACACCTGTTCCTGTTGTTGCCGACCCGATTGGTGCAACCTGGGCTTACAAAAATGAAAAAGGAATCTTCTATGCTTCACATGCTTCAAGTGGCGATGTAATAAAAATCAAGCCTGCTTCGGAATGGGGAGTTGTTCCAGATTTTGACGGTCCTAGTCCTGCCGGTGAAATCATTCACTTTGGTCAGCTTGAAAATGATTATCCTGATTTTGTTCCGTATGTAATTGCTTCTGAAGTTGAAGTGCCGGAAAAAACAAAGGAAGAAAAGAAAGCTGAACGCAAGGAAAAGCTTGAAAAAGAAAAAGAAGAAAAGCTCAATATCCTGAAAAAGGATAAAGATAAAACCGACGGTGAAGCAGCTGACGGCGAAGATTCTGACGAGAAAAAAGAACCAAAGCCTGTTGAAGGAAAAACAGTAAAGCATCGTCCAGAAGAAAGTAAGAAAAAAGCAGAAGAAGCCAATACCACTATCACTACGCTGCAAAATGAAAAACGAACTTTGCTGCCATACTCACCGTTACTATACACTCCGATTTTTGGAGTTGTTACCGATGTAACAAAAGATGAAACAGAGTTTGGTTTTGGTGGAATGTTCTTAGCAACTGCTCCATACGTTTACAGCTCTAACAGTATGCTGCTTGCCTATGCAAATTATTATCCGACAATTAAAAACTTCGCAGGTTCTTTTGCATGGATAAACTTTTTCGGAAATACAGAAGTTGATATTCTTGCTTCCAGATTTTTTAAGACTCCGAATGTTGCTGTTGCAGATGGACCAAATGAATTTAAAGTTTTCAACACTGCAAACATTGGTTTTACACAGCCATTCTATCATAAGTATTTCGGCCGTGAAAAAGAGCTCGATATTTCCTTTATCTCTTCTCTGACTGGAACTATTGTAAATACATGTAATCATCTTCCAAGCATGAATGATGATTTTGTAAACGCTTATACATTAGCAGGAAACTTCGGTATAGATTATTTCTACTCAAAGGATAAAGATAAAGGTCAGCACACAGATATTAATTTTACAGCACTGGGACTTTCATGCTACGACTTTACAGCAGAAAAGCTTTTGTGGGGTGTTCAGGGCGAGCTCTTCTATAAGGATTACTTGAAAACAATTTCATATAACCTTGGACTTTCAGCCCGCTATACTCCTGCTCAAATTAATGTTGATTCATTCCTGTCGCTGCTTGGTTCTTCTACTACTGTTGATGATCCGACTTATCCGGTTAAGGCTGTTCCACATGTTGGTATAATCATGCCTAATCTTCTTGGATTAGGTCTTGATTTTGAAGCGTATGGTGAAGCACTTTTATTCTTCGGCAAAGAAAATCAGAGCGGTTTAGACAAGGCTTTACTCTACGGCTTTGAGCTTGCTTTGGGTACAGGAAGATTAAAGCTTGCAATCGGCTTCTGCTTTGATGCTGAGGTTGATGATAATGTTAAGCTGATAAATAACGATAATAATTTCTACTTTAACATTAAGTACAACTGGATTAGAAATTAAAACTTATTCGGCGGTAAGCTTAAACAGTTTTGCCGCCGAACTCTTTTGAGTGTTCCCACTCGTAGCGGATTGCTGCATCAAAATCTGCCTGAGGATTACAATTCTGTTCTATGGCAAGTGCTGTATTGTAAAGGCGGCAGATGCAGTCTGATTTGTCTTTATAACCAAGCTTTGACTTTTCAATACTTTCTCTCAAAATGCGGATTGACTCATCGTAGATTTTCAGCGGAACCGGGAACGGGTGTCCGTCCTTGCCGCCGTGTGCAAAGCTGAAGCGAGCAGGATCGGTAAAGCGGGTTGGCGTTCCGTAAATAACTTCGCTGACAAGAGCAAGTGATTGCAGGGTGCGCGGTCCAAGCCCAGGAGTAAGCAAAAGTGATTCGAAATCCTGCGGTTGGGATTGGTAAGCTGTGGCTAACACACCACCCAGGCGTTTGAGGTCTACGTCTTGGGCGAGGACTTGGTGCCGTAACGGAGCTGTATAATTTCTATTTAGCGAAGAGTTTGTACTAGCTCCGTTTGCAATTTTGCAAGCAAAACTGCTGTCACTGGAATTGTCTGGGTATTTTCTTGACTGCGGTGAACTGGTTTCAAGCTCTGGGAAAAGAAGACCTTGTTCTGGTTTGGGTGCGGGGGCGTTGCGGGGGTCGCAATCACCTTTTTGTTTACCCCCGCTGGAAGGGGTAGCGGAGGACGGTTCG
The DNA here is from genome assembly GCA_017619795.1 of Treponema sp. Lineage (GTDB taxonomy): Bacteria > Spirochaetota > Spirochaetia > Treponematales > Treponemataceae > Treponema_D. The sequence continues at coordinate 1,924 of JAFZRP010000101.1, read as the reverse complement.
CCGGCCGAAGCGAGGGGAAGGCTTTCCCCTCCTACTTTTCCATTTTGCAATAAAATTATCTGATTCGCAGGCTGACCAATTTGTGTGATTTCATGAATCATTCGGTCGGGATTTTCGCGGGACATTTCGAGGATGCTGGTGCGGGCGGAGTCGGCCTTGGTGTCGGTAAGATTCAGGATTTGGCCACGGTTTTCGCCAACAACACCGGTGTGAGGCTGCTCAACAAAAGAGCGAAGATTTTCGGAGCTCCAATGGTAGCGGCGGGCTTTTTTCTGATCAACGTTCATGCCCTGCTGCACAACTGTCCAGCTGCCGGTTTTGGATAAAATAAAATTGTGCTGATAAAGCTGGAACCCATCCTGGACGGCGTTGTTATCTACCTTGGCAACGAGTTTGCTGTTCCTAACAAGGATGTCCCCATCGAGCCCGGTTTTATCGGCAATTGAAAGAAGCTCATCAGGTGTCATTCTGGAGTACTTCCCTCGCCCACCGCAAACATAAAGGCCAAGCTCTTCTGCCCGTGGATTCAGCCCACGTTTTAAGGCATACAAAACACTCGTCGTAATTCCGCTGCTGTGCCAATCCATTCCCATAACCGCTCCAAAGCTCTGGAACCAAAGCGGATCACTCAAGCGAACAAGTACTTCGTCCACGCCAAAGTTTTCCACCAGCGATTCAGTTATGAGCGTACCCATCACCATCATCCTGTCGGCAAGCCAGCGAGGAACGGTACCGGTGTGGAGAGGAAGATCTGCGTGTCCGGAATTACGTGGCATAATAAAATTATAACAAAAATCTTAAATTGCACCTACTCTAAAAAATTGATAGAATAAATAAAACTGTGAAAATCAAAATCACCGAAAAAGGATAGAACGATGATCAACGAACTCACCCTTTCCAAAAAAACAATTTTCTCTTTTGAAGTCTTCCCTCCAAAAAAGACTATGCCAATTGATTCGGTTTTTTCTACCCTGGACGAACTCAAGGACTTAAACCCGGATTTTATTTCTGTTACCTTTGGTGCCGGCGGAAGCGAAAATTGCGACAACTCAATTGCAATTGCAAAACGCATTAAAGATGTTTGCCACGTTGAACCGGTAATTCATATGCCGTGTTTGAATATGACTCGTGCTGATGCAAAGTTCGTTCTTGAACAGTTTAAGCAGGCTGGCATTGATAACATTCTGGCTTTGCGAGGAGATAAAGTTGAAGGCAAAACTCCTTGCGGCGACTTTAAGCATGCCGACGAGTTAATTCGTTTTATAAAGGATTTTGATAACGAACATCCTGAAAAAACAAGTTTCAACATCCTCGGCGCCTGCTACCCGGAGCTTCATCCGGAGTCTTCTTCTGTTTACGATGATATTGATTTTCTAAAACAAAAGGTTGATGCTGGCGCGACTCATCTATTGAGTCAGCTGTTTTTTGATAACGATCAGTTCTACCGCTTCCTTGAGCGCTGCAAAATAAAGGGAATAAATGTGCCGATTGAAGCCGGAATTATGCCGGTAACAAATAAAAAATCAATTGAAAGAATGGTAAGTCTTACAAATGCAAAGCTGCCTAAAAAGTTTACAGATATGATGGCTCGTTACGAAGCTTTCCCTGAAGCAATACGCGATGCAGGAATCGCCTATGCCATTGACCAGATTGTAGACCTGGTAACTCACGGCGTTCAGGGTATTCACCTTTACACTATGAACAATCCTCACATTGCGCGAAAAATATACGAAGCAACAAAGAGCTTATTCGATGTTGCTCCGATAATTTCAGAGAGATAAAAAAAAAGGGGCTGTCCAAAAAGAAATGGGCAGCTCTAATTATTTTAAATTTACAAGTGAATTCAAATCTGCTAAAATTTAAATATGAGCAGAGGCGTAAGCGATAAAATCACATACAAACCGTACAGTCAGAGCGAACAGTG
>JAFZRP010000100.1 GCA_017619795.1 Treponema sp. | reverse complement strand
GTTTTACTCAAAAAGAACTGTGCTACATTACAGGTCTTTCTAAGCAGACTGTATCCTGCTACACCAGAAGATTGAAGCGAAAAATCGGATACAAGAAACCTGACGATTTTACTCTTCTGTGCAAATCTTACTTTTCTAAAATTACTGGAGGAGATGATGATAATAAAGATTGACGGTGTTGAAAACAAGGAACTTGGATGCCGTGATAAGCTTTTAAAGTTCCTTAAGGAAAACACACACGGCGGAAAAGTCAGCCCGCAGATTGAAGTTTTTAAGTCTATTGATGTTCAGAAGGATTCATTTCATTGGGTGATGAGTACTTTTGATACTGACAGAGACTTTGAAAAAGTTGACCCTAAAGGCTGGAACTTGAAGAACTACCTTGCAAATCCTGTAATCCTCTGGAGCCATGATTACTCCATTCCGGCGATTGGCTACGCAGAAAATGTGAAAGCTGAAACCATTCTTGAAGGCGACATTGTGTTCAACGATAAAGAGTTTGACGAGTTTGGCTGGAGTATTGGACAGCGTGTAAAAGCTGGAGCTCTTCGTTGCGGCTCAGTTGGATTCATTGCAGAAGAAGTTGAATTCTTAGAAGCGAAAGACCGCGAATGCGATCTGATTTTCCGCAAACAGGAACTTTTGGAATTTAGTATCTGTTGTGTACCGGCAAATCCTTTTGCTCATAACAACGGAAATAAAAGACTGGAAATAACGGAAGTGATTCAGGAAGATTCGTATTTCAAAAGATTATGTGCAGGATTAGCAAGAGCTTAAGGTGGATGAGCTAAAAATTGCTTTCGCAATTTTTTTAACGCTCTTCGATTGAACACCGGCCGCCAGCGGCCTTACACATATTTTGATAAGCTGCGTAATGGTTTGAAGAAAACTATTGCGTAAGGATTAAATAAACAGAGCGGTTTGCAATTGGAACCTGGAAACCGCTCTGTTGTTCAAATTACCTGAAGGAGGACAACTTGAACGAAGTAATTTTAGCTCTTCATAAGAGATTGGACAACATGAAAGCCAATCTTCCGAGCGAAGCTGCCAGTGTTGAGCAGATTAACAAGTATTTCCTGGAACAGCAGGAAATTACAGAACAGATGTTGAAGATTCTTGAAGCTCAGGAAGATGCAACTACATCTGAAATTCTTGGTTGTAAAGAATCAATCAAGAACTTCCGCGAAGCTATGAAACAGGCTGATTCCAAAATGGAACAGATGTCTTTGAAAGATGTTTACTACAATCTTGGAAAAGCTTTGTGTGCTGCCTGGAACAAAGACCAGGAAACTTTGGGCAAGCTTAAATGCTGTCCTAATATCAGAGCTGAAAAATGGAACAATCCGAAGGATTTTTCTTGGGAAGCCGGAAAAGGATTTGTGCCATCTAAAGCAGTTCTTGGCGAACCGATTGGAAACTTGGCAAACAATGACCAGTATCTTATCAATCCAATTTACGAAGAAACAATCATGGAAGAAGCTGCAAAGCAGTCTATGATGATGAACCTCGTAACTCACAGACCAATGAGTGGACCTTCAATCTTTATTCCACAGCGTGACCGTGGCGGAATTGAATTGAAGTGGCTCACAAGTTATGGTCAGAAAATTGATGCCACAAAATCAAACATGCCGACAAGAACCGAGCTCAAGTGCTACACTCTTGCAGGCTATGTTCCATACTTTGACGAGTTCGGCGAAGATGCCTTTGCCGACTTGGGAAAAATGTTCCTGGAAGACTTCACCGAAGCATACGGACAGGAGTTTGACAAACAGTGTCTTACCGCAAACGCAGCCCCATTTACAGGCGCAATGAATGTTACAGGTGCAGAAGTTCACACAGCTTCAAGCGCAGCAATTGAAAATCTTTCTTATCTCGACTTTAGAGCTGCCGAGCTTAAAGTTGAACCGGAAGAAAGAAAATACTGCAAGTGGTTTATGAACGAAACTGTTCTCAATCACATTACAAATATCAAAGACGATAACAACAATCCAATCTGGCGTAAGCCTTGGGAAGGAATGCCAAGCCGCCTTGACGGTTATGACGTGATTGAATCAAGACTTCTTCCTCAGTTCTCTGAGATTGAAGAAGATACAGTCTTTGCCATCTTCATGAATCCAAAACGCATCATACACGGAAACCGTAAAGGAATCGAAATCAAGAGATTTGATGAAACAACAGAATCTCTTGAATATGGTGAGCTCTTTATGCGCTTTAGAAAACGTGACGGCTTCCTTGTGACAAGACCTGCAAAAAATATGGTTCTTTTGAAAACCGCAGAAGAATAAAAAGCGTGACTGACGCATAGCACTTACTTCCAAAACCACATTATATATGTGGCTTTGGAAAACGGGGGCGAAAATTCAAAAACCGAAGTGAAGACAAAAGCAAGGCTGCGCAGCACCCGAAGGGCTTGGCCTTGCTTTTGTCTGAACGAAGGTTATACTTGCCTTTGCCCCGCATTTCCGATGACGAGGAATTATGAAACCTTTCACATTTGAAGAACTCCAAAAAATCTTAGAACTTAATGCAGACGAGATAGACACAGACATTCTTATTTTTAATGCAACACTTACTTTCGTTGAAAAACTTTTAGGCTACTCTCTTGAAGATAAAAACTATAACGAACTGCAAACTGTAAAGGATTGCATGGTCTTTACTGAGCAGGAACACATTACAGAAATGGTAAACATAATTGATATGAACACAAAGCTCCGTGTTCCGCATTGTGTTATTGATGGACGAAGAATCTTGTTTATAGACACAAGCCTTGAAGGACATGTTGTCTTCTTGAACTATAATGCAGGATTCCTACCTCTGACAATGCCTGCTGATTTGAAAGAAGCAATTGTAAAACTGTTCATTCTTAAAAAGAAAGACTTCCTAAAAAAACAGAATGAACCTGAAAGCACTACATTTGAAATACCGGCAGATATTCAATCTGTAATCAACATATATAGAAGAAAATGCTTATGATGAAAAGTTTTGAAACTGTTTATAAAGAACTTGAAGAACTGTTTATTCAGAGGCTTCCTGAATACATTGAAAAAATCAATAAGGAATATAATGACGGAATTGTTCTTAAGAGATTCGAAAATCACACACTAACTGAGGACTGTATTAAACTGCCAAGTTTTTATTTTTCTCTTGAAGAATCTGAATATACGGAAAAAGACAGGATTATTGAGAACTCAATTTATACTGTTAGTTTTGAAATACTACTAGCTGAATATCAAAAAGATAGAATAACAATTCTATGGCGATATGTGGAATCAATTAACAGAATGTTTGAAGAAATTGAAACAGACAACATTTTTAAGATTAGTGAAATAAAAGAGTCAAAAATATTTATCCGAATTATTTTATAAACACATGAAAACTTTTTAGAAAATTTGGTATACTAACGACATGGCAAATGACAAGCAGTTTAAGACAGTTGATGAACAGATTTTGTTGCTTAAATCAAGAAATCTACAGTTTAAGGATGAAGCTAAAGCAAAAGCAATTCTTGAGAAAATCAATTATTTTGATATTATCAATGGGACTGAAAACATTCTGCTAAAAACAATGAATCCAAAAGTTTACGATAATGTTTACTTTGAAGATTTTTACGAGATTTATAAGTTTGATACAGATATAAGAATTCTTACTCTCAAGAAGATTTTTGAAATTGAAGCCAGACTTCGAACTTCACTTGCCCATAACTTTGCAAGTCAGTTTTGTACTCAGATACCTGATACACTGAATTACAGGGAAAAACAATACTATCAGCAGCCAGTAAAGACAAACACTTACCTTTATAACACTTTTATGAAGTTTGATTTATTCAAGCGAAATGTAAAGATGCCTAACGGAACTTTAAAACTTGGTTTTGTTGAAAGTAAGAAACGCGATAAGGATTATATAAGAACTTATAACAGACCACCATTTTGGGTAATAATCAAAGACTTTAGTTTTGGAGATTTGTATTTTACTTACTGTTTCCAAAAAGATGTTATTAAAGATAAGGTTCTAAAAGATTTTGGACTTACATTGAATGATGATGCTATGTTCCAGCAGATTCTTCATACTTTGAAATATGCCAGAAACTGTTGTGCACACCTTGAACTTATTACAAGATTCAAGCTACTTGGTGCTGCTGATTTGAACAATTATAAAGAATTGAAGCAGTCTATAAATTGTACACATAAACATCTTTCTTATTATGATTTACTGAAAATTATTGCAAAATTCTGTGATGTTGATTCAATTACAAAAGAAATTGCAAACTTTAATAGAAATATGTATCTGTTCAATAGAAAGGATATTGCTGACAAGCTCTTAAAACGTATGGGCGAACCAGATATTAATAAATGGGAAATGTAACATTTTAATAAATGGGAAATGTAACATTTTTACTTGACAATAGTAGATTTGTGCATTATCTTAACACTGAAATGCTGAGTGAATCTTTGGATAATAACCTCAGTGGTCATCTCGGATGATACGAGCACCCCTTGTTGGGTGCTTTTTTTTATTTATTGCGGCGAGGAAGTTACTCGCCTTTTTTTGTTTCTAGACGTTTGTTGAGTTTGATATCGTTCTTTTATTGTGGTAAATTCTGTGAAAATCTGCTATAATATTCAATTATGTTGGCGAGACCATTTTATTAAATGGGTTGATGGGAAAAGCCAATTACTTGAAGAAATTAAAGAAAATATCTGTCGGCTGTTCCACACTTCGCTATCGATCATCCTCCTCGCTTCGCTGCAGGGGACTGCTTCGCAGGTGCTCCATAGCCTAACGCAAAATGACCTTTTATTTTAATATAAAACTTGCAGAAAACTATCATAGTAATTCTCAAAAAAGTAGGGTTCTTACAGAAGATTGGGTTGAAAGAAATCTCTATTGTCCGATTTGTGGAAAGCCTTATATAAATCGATATGAAAACAATCATCCAACTGGAGATTTCTATTGTGAGGAATGTTCTGCTGATTTTGAATTAAAAAGCAAAGAGAGTAATTCTGAAAAATTGTCAAAAACAATTGCTGATGGTGAATATTCAACAATGATTTCAAGAATAACTTCATTGAGAAATCCGAATTTCTTTTTTATGACTTACAAAAACTATGAAGTAAATAATTTTGTTTTAATTCCGAATCATTTCTTCACACCACAAATAATTATAAAGCGAAATCCTCTTGGTCCAAATGCCCGCAGAGCTGGCTGGACTGGGTGTAATATTGATATTTCTTCTATTCCAGATTCAGGTAAAATTTTTATCGTAAAAAATCAACTTGAAATTGACCACGATATTGTTATTTCAAATTATGCAAAAACAAAATCTTTACAGACTAAAAATCTTGATTCGAGAGGCTGGCTTTTAGATACATTAAGTTGTGTTGAAAGAATAAAAGAAAAAGACTTTACACTTGATCAAGTCTATAGTTTTGAAAAAGAACTGAAACTAAAACATCCTGATAATAATTTTGTAAAAGACAAAATACGACAGCAGTTACAATATTTGAGGGATAAAGGTTTTATTGAATTTGTTTCTCCTGGGCATTATAGAAAAATATAGAAAGGTACTTGATCTATTTTAAAATTTGATCAAGGATCAGCCTATGAATACATTTCTTTTTTATACAAGCGAGGGAACAACATATTCTCCAACTGATATTTTATGTGAAAATAATCAAATTTTAGGCTTTGCATCTGGAAACTCACAAAAAGAAGCTTTCGATACTTTTTTAATTAATAATCTATGGGTTTCAGAATATGGATTTTCATTTGAAAATATAATGACAAGGCAGGTTGTAACAAAATGATAAGTTTAGCTGACAGTATCTTTTCTTGCTTTAAATCAGCAGATTCATTTTCATTGCAAGATGCCTATTCTCAATTTAAAGAAAAGCCTAATGAAACTGTTCGAGCAAGAATTTATGAAAATCTAGGAATTAAATTTAAAAGAATTGCAAAAGGCATTTATAAAACAATTGCTGACGGACAAACATGTATCCTTATTGAAGGAGATGGAAGAGACCTTTCTTTTATAAAAGATAACTCTATAGATTGTATTATAACTGACCATCCGTGGAGCGATTCAAAATCAAATAAAGGTGGAAACCGTTCTTTCTCAGATTACGATTGTTTTCAATACACATTAAACGATTTTAAAGAAAAAGCCAGAGTATTAAAAGATGGATGTTTTCTTGTTGAAATTCTGCCTGCAGAAAATGAAAGTAACTTTAGATATCTTTATCAAATAAAAGATTACGCTGAGAAAAATGGTTTGCTTTACTATTCTAAAGTTACATGGAAAAAAGGTAGCTTTGTTAGCAATACAGGAAGAAAGGCAAAAAATACACAAGATGTAATGATATTCTCAAAAGGTAAAGCAAGAAATATGAGATATGATACCAAAAAAAGTGCATTACAGAATCATGCTTGTTATATGAGCGGAACGACAAAAATGTTACCGACCATGTTTGATATTCCGCCAGTCCCAACAAATAAAAAGATACATCAAAGTGAATTACCAGTTTCTTTATGTGAACAAATTATTGAATATGTCACTTATGAAAATGAAGTCATTTTGGATTCGTTTGCAGGAAGTGGAGCTGTTGGAATAGCTGCCCTTAATAAGAAACGAAATTGTATATTAATAGAAAAAGATAACAAGACCATTGAAAAAATAAATTCAAGATTTGCAGAAAATATATTTTTTGAAGGAAATCTGCAGTGGACTTCAAATGCATAATTTGAAGCAGCTTCTTTTATAAGAAATTTTCTTCATTCCTTCTTGCTGGTTGGATTCGGCGGATTTCCATTACGTTATCAATTACAACATCACAATTTCACGATGCCATATTTTGAAAAAAGTATTAGTCCCACTCCCATAATACTTTTGCTACCGTTTATAAGACTTTTTAAGCATTTGGGTTCGGCATAATCAGTTTACACTTTTCTTATGATGATTCAGGGAAAGAGCTGCACACTGACTGTGGCGAAAGACGGCGAATATTATCCATTACCATACAGCGAGGAAACTGTACGACAAGCGTCGAAAGGCTACGCTCTGCCTGGTT
>JAFZRP010000099.1 GCA_017619795.1 Treponema sp. | reverse complement strand
TGTAAACGTGATGTGGCTCACAGGATTCCAGAAACCTGACTTCAGAACTATCAATACCTTCCGCAGTGAAAAGCTGAAAGACTCAATCGAAGAAATATTTGTATCGACAGTGAAGCTTCTGAACAGGAAAGGTTATGTCAGCCTTGAAAAATATTTCGTTGACGGAACAAAAATTGAAAGTGCCGCAAATAAATACACCTTCGTCTGGAAAAAAGCCGTAGAGAAAAACGAAAAGAAACTGGATGAAAAACTTAAGGTATTCCTAAGAGACGTAGAAGAAATTACACGGAAAGAAAATCAGATTTACGGTGACAAGGACTTTGCAGAAACGGGCGATGACACTCCAGTAACAAGTGAAGAAATCAAAGCCGTTGCCGAGCAGATTAATAGAAAACTTGCCGAAATAAATGACCTTGATGACGAAGATTCAAAAGATGTAAAAAAAAACTGAAGAAAGCAAAACGCCAGATTGAAAAAGATTATCTTCCAAGAAAAGAGAAATACGAGAAGGCTAACGCCACTTTTAATGACAGAAACAGCTACTCAAAGACAGACGAAGACGCAACTTTCATGCGGATGAAGGAAGATCACATGCTCAATGGTCAACTCAAACCGGGCTATAATATTCAGGTTGGAACTGAAAACAATTTTGTAATCGGATATGACGTATTTCCAAATCCTACGGACACCAGGACATTTATTCCTCATCTTGAAAATGTTCAGAAACGTCTTGGATGTAAGTTTAAGTTTGCAATTGCGGATGCTGGTTATGGAAGCGAAGAGAATTATGATTATCTGGAAGAAAATGAAATCACAGGAATCGTAAAGTACACAACTTATGAAAAAGAAACAAAAAGGAGTTTCAAGAAAAAGACATTCAACACTGAAAACTGGAAATACGATGCTGAACAAAAAGAATATACCTGCCCCTGCGGAAATCCAGTTCCTTACAGAAAGACAGTGACTAAGAAAAATAAATCCGGATATTTACAGACTTACGAAGTTTATCAGTGTGAAAACTGCGAAGGCTGTCCTTTCAGACTTTTATGTACAAAATCTGAATATGGCAGAGTGATTCAAAGAAACGGGCACTGGCTTGAACAGAAAGCAAAAGTAAAAGAACTTCTTTCTAGTGAAGAATATAAAACTCTCATGAAAAAACGTTCCACTGAATGTGAAACTGTCTTTGGCCAGACAAAAGGCAATTTAAAATTCAGGCGATTTCATCTTCGGGGAAAAGAAAAAGTTGGAACTGAATGGGGATTACTGATGCTGGGATATGATTTCAAGCAGCTGATTCGATTAATGAACACCTAAGAAAAAAAACAATAAACGAAAACCTACAAAATTCATTTAACATAAAAAAGGCTGTCCTTTTTGAAGTCTTTAATAACTTCTAGGACAGCCCCATATTACTTAATGTATACAGATAACAATTTACTAATGACAGATAAAATAGCAAAAATATATCTTTTTGATATTCAACTGCAACTAAAAGCCTATTTTGAACTGTATGATATATTCAGTTTATGTGGACAGGGTGTATGTTTGACATCAACATATTATGATGAGGCCTCTGATATTATTTTTTTCAAAGATACAGATGATAATCTTCACAGCATTATCCATCCATGCCTAAATGATGAAGAAAACAGAAAGAATTATAAGAATCCTGAAGAGACATTAAAATTGTTTGAAAATGAAACTATAATTAATAATACAGGTATAAGAGTTACTAAAAGTGGAAGTTTATTTATTAATGGGAAATATACTTATTGGGGACAACATAAAATTGGAAATTTTGTATATCAAATAACTTCAGATGATTGCCTTGTTTATGAAAGTCAAAATGTTCAAAATAATTTTTATGTAAATATTCTGGATGAAAATGGTAAAGAAGAAAAAGAATCTGTAGCCATTCACCCAAGCGGAGACATCTACATTCTCCGCATGAATTGGGAAACAAATACCCATAACCTTTACCGTGTTGAAAATACCTGGGATCCACAGTGGCGAAAAGAGTGGTATGAAAATCATGAAACAGAAAACGTTTCACAAACCGTGCCATCAACCAACGTAGCCGTAAACAAAGAAATGACCTGCAGCGACAACCTTCGCCTGCGTTCCGAAGAAGCCACAACAAGCAGGGTAATAACAACAATGCAGAAAGGAACGAAAGTCAAAATCCTAAAGCTTGGCAAAGCCGAAACAATAGACGGAATAAGCAGCAACTGGGTACAGGTAGAAGTCCTTTCCGGAGCCAAAGACAAAGACGGTAAAGCCCTAAAAGCAGGAATAATCGGCTGGTGTTATGGGGGGTATCTGGAATAAACATTCATATTAGAATGAAATAATTATCCTATAGATATTTTTAGGCAGGTAAAAACAATAAAAAATGAAAAGTAAAAAAGTGGTATTATCGCTATTGATTGTTATTCTCTTAAGCAAGTTAACATGGGGAACACCATTATATACAGTAATGTACAAAATAGATGATGCAGGAATAAATATAGTATGTCGAGATGGAAATATAGTAATAGAGTCATCAACAAAAGGAGAAGAAATATATATAGAATATGTAAAGGGTAATACCTCGTACTATTATCTGGATAATAAAAAAGAATGGCAAAGTAGAAGAATATCAGAAATAAAAAAAACAGAAATAGAAGAAAATACAACCCAAGAAAAATTCTTCAAAATAACAAAAACTGACAATGTACCTATAAATTTGATAAATAAAACAACTCAGATGAAATTACCATATAGCAGTGATATAGGACAGGATCTGACAAAGGGTTTTATGATAGTTAATCATAGAAACATTACAGTTTATATCCAACCGGAATTTGATTTCTATAATTACGATAAAAATAAGATGGGTACAGGTGCAAACGTAATTAAAAGACAACAAAATGTAATAAAAGAATTGAAAAAAGAAATAGCTTCAACAAATCAAAACGAAAAAGAAACCGCAGAATCAGCCAGAAAACAATTAAATATAATCCTTGCAGAAAGCATAATTAATTCCAGCATTCAGGAAGACAATATATGTGAACTGGTAAGCCAGAAAGAAACAGAAAAGACAAACAGGAAATATAAAGTATATGCACCTGGAAATCTTGAAGTCAATGCAAATGAATACCTGAGGAATTATATAAAGGAAGGCCCGTATAAAGCAAATGCACCAGTGTTTTCAAGTGATTTATATTCAAATGAATATGAATCTTTAGAAAACTATAGAAGTGTAGGAAAGGATGCGAACGGGAAAAATAATCAAGAAGGGGAGTTATTGGCGGCTGCCGCCAGACGCTATCTGAACTGGGCGGTTGAATATGCCTTCAATATCCAGAACATTAAGAATAAGAAAAAGATTTATGATACAGTAGACAATATTTGGGAAAAAAACAGTGGTCTGCAGACAAATAATTATTATAGTGGAAATTTTCCTGTTGAGTCTGATTCTGAAGATAATCCCATACCTTATGTAAAAGGTGGGTTTGATACTCCAAGGACTTTCTGGAGGAAAATGCACTTTCAGCATAACAGCAATCAATTTATGAGTGCAGTCAACTATTTATTTGATACGTATTGGTATGATAGTAGCAGTTACCTTCCTGGAGTAGGAATAGAGAAAGATATAAACGGTTTATTCAAATTAAAGTATGCAGGCTGTGACAGCATGGGAATGTTGTGTGGAATAATAGAAATGAGTGGCCTTAATCAGCTTGTTCCAAATATAGAGGGGAAAAATCCAGCTACAGAACTTGATAATTATACAAGGTCTTTTAATTCATACATAAAGGAATCCCCTGAAGATAATTCTTTTGATACAGAAAAATATAAATCCATACGATATACAATTCCAGATTTGGAAAAAATAACAACAGTAGTACCATCCTACGATGAAATACAATTGGGAGATTTATTGATAAAGATAGGGGCAAAGGAAACTGACATAGCTGTAGTAATTGATATAGGAAATAAGACTAAAGAATCAATACAAGTTGTGTATATGAAGCGGGAGAAATATGGTACAGCAAAGAAAGATTTCTGGGCAAATCTGGATTTCTCAGATTCCTACACAGTAAGAAGACTTTTAGTTAAGAAGGAGAATGCAGCGGTTCCTGCGGAAAAGTACAAGGATGCAGAATGGGATATTCTAGGAAAACAACTTGACTTAAATAAGAGTTCTGTAAGAGTTGGAACAAAAATAGAGCAGGGCCAGAATCAGCAGAATGATAAGAACTGGAGATTCATACCAAATACAGGAGAATATCTGATACTCGGAAATCTCACAGTAGATTTAGTTAACAGTGCAGGAGTTCAACTGAATGAAATATATGATAAGGAATATACGGTAAAGCAGTTATATGTAAAGGACAGAAGCTTTAATGATGCAGAAGGACGAGACAGCAATAATAGTATTCTGACAGGCAGGGGAAACATATATGTAAACAGGGCAGATAAAATAGAGATGGCCTATTTTGAGGGAAGCGAGAAAAATGTTTTCGAAGACTGTATATTTGAAATTACAAGAGAAAAGAACGGAAATAATAAAACAGAATACTACAAAAGCAAGACTTTTGGTGAAAATGACATACAGATTGTAATAGACAGCAGGGGAAAAATAATAAATATTGGAAAAGATAAACAGCCCAAAACAACTTCCCTGAGTATAGGAATACGTCCTGAATCAGCAGAACATTCATATCCAGGAGATGACTATATACTGGGATTAAAAGTAACGGACGGAAAAGCTTTATACGAGATAGACTGTAACGAAAAAGACTACATCGCGGTTTATGATAAGAAGATGTTATGGCGGGCAAATCTTTATATAGATGAAGGGTCAGAAGACTGGAATAATGTACATCCGTGGAATGTTCCGGCTGAAGGTACCGATGGAGGACCTGCATGGTGGGACGGCGACGGTTCGCAGACTGCTGTCCAGAGATGGGGAAATAATGAGTGGAATAAAAAAGCTGACGGCACCAGTGGAGATGGAAAGCAGATTTCAATAGAAGGCTGGTACCGCTTTACAGGCGGAACGGCAAAAGAATACAGAAGTGTAACTTACAGTTTTGGTACAAAAGATATTTTTTCAAAATTTAATGAAGAAGTAAGGGCACAGGACAACAAGATTGATGAACTTCTTTCGCTTTGGGAAGAACAGGAAAATCAGCAGCAAAACCAGACGTCACAAAATACCACTGTAATACAGGCTAATAATTTACCGGGCTCAAAATGGAAGTCATACGTATTCTATGAAAACGTAGCGAACTCAAGCTGGATACCTTCTGGTTCACCATATAAAACAACGGACGATGTTTCAGTGCCGGGCTGGTCATCATATTTATGTGATTATGTAGATGGTTCTAAAGGGAAACTGGAATATAATTTTGACATGACGAAGAAGTCAAGCGGAATTGACTGTTCAGGTCTTGCGTATATTTCAGCAGTTGGAAAACCTCAAGACGCAAACAGTATATATAAATGTGGAAGTGTCCCTTCTGTTGATTTTGGAACAAGTGCTTTTGCTTCTGATGAAAATACTCTTCAAATATATACTGAAGAATGGAAATTAGAAACTCCTGATAATTCAACTGATACAGTAGCAAAATCTAAACGAGATATACAACGTAAAGTTCTAGCACATGCGGTACCTGGAGATATTCTTGTTAAACCAGGTCATGTAGTAATTATACAAAATATAAATACGGAAACAAACTCTAATGGGGTTTTAGTTGTAAACAGTTCTTCTGATATAGAAGTGATTCATTCAACTACAGGAACCACTGTTCTTAGTAATCAGTTTAAGGTGTTGAAATGCAATTGGGATAATGTTGAAAGTTCTTATGAATTATATCAATTAAGGAGATTATTAAATAAATGAAAAAGATAAAAAATAAATTTGTTTTAATGATATTTTTTCTATGTATTTTTAGAATAGAAGCACAAACTGTTGAAAAACTTGGAACAACTAAATTAGTTCAATATCGTAGCGGAAGGGGAGGTTCTGTAGAAACTCCTTACGGTATATATGTAGATGAAATAAATCAAACTATAACATGGTTTCATGAACCTGAAGCTGTATTTTGCACATCTTCATTAGAAAAGATTTCTGATGATATGAAAATCAGTAAAATAAATACAAGAAATGCCCCTGGAGTATTATTTGCAAAACTTAATAATGAATTCTGGAGTATTCAAAGTTCATGTATATTTCCTGTAAAAAATGGAATTCCAATGTGGGAAGGAATTATTTTGCAAAACGGCATTTCCTTTATCTTGAAAAAGGGGAACGGGTACATAGTCTATTATGTAGATAAAAACGGCATTCCGGGAGCAGTAGACACAGAAGGAAAAATCTATACAAACAAAGAAGCAGTAGAATATCTCAAGCAGTATGATTCAGATAAATATGAAGAAAGTCTTTCGCGTGCAGAAGAGCTTGGTATAAAAGACTTACTTGAAAATGCAGAAGTTTTAGTATGGAGTAAGAGATATTATTCAACTTTAGATAAAATGGAGAAAGTTCTTGGAAAAAGTGGCTTAATTCTTTACGGACTTATCCAATATGATATGCAAGGAAATGCTTATCAGATTGATTTTGACTGGTGGGGTAATTATAAAAATGATTGGGGAAAGCTTTGTGATGAAGGAACAGAAGATAATTCAGATTTTGTTTGTGAAGATGTAAATGGAAACAGGATTGTATTATTAACTAATTTGAACAACTATTCAAAAATACTTGGTAATAAAGGAGATTATCAAGAAACAAGACCTGAATATTCCACCAGCTGGTACGTAGGCTTTGGCGGCAACATCTACTACTACATAGCCGGCGAAGAATACACTGAAGTATTCCGTATCCGCCGCACCTGGGGCGACCCTGACTTCTACGCAATGGCCATAAACGGTTACACTGATGATGAATACGGAAAATATGTAGATGAAGTCCTTCCAACTTTAAGCAAATCAGCCCTGCGCCTTTTACGCAACACAATCTTTGCATTGTACGGTGTTCATTTTAATAGTGATGACCTTACCACATATTTTGATAAACAAGTCTGGTACACCGATGAAGGAAAATCATTTTCAGATATCCAACTTCCCGCTCACCGTCAAAAGCTTGTAGAAATAATACAGAAACAGGAAAAAGAATAAACATGTGATGATATTCAATTCAAAAAGCCTCCTTATTCAGGAAGCGTAAGAGCGGTAGAAGACAAAATGCGTTAAAAAATTGCGCTTAGCAATTTTAGCATTTTGCGCCGTGGCATTCATGCCACGCGAAGAACCCGTAGGGTTCGAATCCCTCCATTACACGCCTTTGTACAAAAAAAACGCTTCCTTATTCAGGAAGCGTAAGAGCGGCAGAAGGGAGTCGAACCCTCGTCATCAGCTTGGAAGTACAGCTTATATATACGCTCGAACAATTCAAAACAAATCAGTTACACTAAAAAAATTTATAATACAAAGAATTATACAACTGAAGTACTTTGACTATAATTGAATAACTTTGATTTCTGCTACAGTCAGTATCACTGTTGCATTTTCTGTTGTAATTACTCTTATATTATATCACAAAATCCCAAATTTGAATAGTATTAATACTTGTTTCAGAATCATTCGCTCCAGCAGTACACAGTACAGCTTCCGCTCATTCTACGTGTTGTTAAAAATCGTCCACTGAATGGTATCCGTGGAAGCAAACAGAGTGTTCGTCCATTCGCTGCATTTCGCCTCACTTCGTCCGCTTCCGTCTGGTTCTCTGACTCTGACTCCAGCTTCCTCAGTTCAGCTTCATTCCGCTCATTCCCTCACACACTGTTTGCATTGAACAGATAAGCTCGCACGGTTGCCAAAATCCAAGCTCGCAAGCAAGCATCCAAGCACAGTCAGTCGCAGTCGCTACGGTACCGCTTCGCGGACCCTCCGCTTTGTGCAGCTTCCTGTTTCCGCAAGTTAGTCATTATTATCTAAGACAGAACAATCATCTTCAACGCTTTTCATTTTTTCTAAAATACATCTCTCCTGTACGACTGCAGTAAGATATCGTTTTGTTTAGCCGCCTCATTCAATCATTCGCGTTGAATGCTTTATTTTAGTAAACACTAGTTCCTCGCGAGTCCGCAACTTAAAACTGCGGGCACGCAAAAGCGTTCCCCCTTTCCCCCCGCCGCGGGGCATCCCCCTTTTCCCCCTTCGTAAAAAATAAGGAATGGTATTGAACCGCTCTTGGGGGGCAAGGGGGCACCCTTTTACTCAACATTCCAGTTGTCCCGC
>JAFZRP010000098.1 GCA_017619795.1 Treponema sp. | reverse complement strand
GAGAAACCTATGAACGTTGTTGTTATGGGTGCCCAGTGGGGCGATGAAGGCAAGGGAAAAATCGTTGACTACCTTGCACAGGATGCTAAGTACGTTGTTCGCTTTGCGGGCGGTGCTAATGCAGGTCACACAATTGTAGTAGATGGAAAGAAGTATGCTCTCCATCAGGGTCCGTCTGGAATCCTCTACCCTGAGAAATCAGTTTTCCTTGGTAGTGGTATGGTAATTGACCCTGAAGCTCTTTTCAAAGAACTCCAAATGCTCAAAGACAACGGAATTAACTGGGAAGGACGCGTATTCATTTCTGACCGCGCTCACCTTACTCTCCCAGGATACCGCGAAATGGATAAGGCTCGCGACGCAGCACGCAAGCACCCTATCGGAACAACAGGCCGCGGAATCGGAACTACTTATTCTATGAAATCTGAACGCGATGGTATCCGCCTTGCAGACCTTGACTGGGATGAAAAGTGGAACGACCTCGACGATGCAGACAAGAAATTCCTTGAACAGTACAAAGACAAGCTCCTCTCTATGCGCGTAAATATCGCTGCAAAGATGTATGAGTTCCGCAATGATAATATTCTTTTCGAAGGTGCTCAGGGTGCTATGCTCGACCTCGACTCTGGTACATATCCATATGTATCTTCTGGAGCTTCTTGTTCAGCTGGTGCTGCTACAGGTTCTGGAATTGGTCCTAAAGCCCTCGACAAGATTTACGGTGTATTCAAGGCTTACGAAACTCGTGTAGGTAATGGTCCTATGCCATCTGAATTCAATGCTGATACAGAAGGCGAACTTTGCGACTATGTTCGTAACACTGGTAATGAGTTTGGTGTAACAACAGGACGCCCACGCCGCTGTGGTTACCTCGACCTCGTAGCTCTCCGCTATGCATGTCACGTAAACTCAATCGACAACCTTGTTCTTACTCACCTTGATATTTATGACGATATGAACGAAATCGAAGCATGTGTTGCTTACGATATCGATGGTCAGATTGTAACAGACTTCCCTGCTTCAATTCCTGAGTTGAACCGCGCAAAACCAGTTCTCCAGAAGTTCGAGGGCTGGAAGGCTGATATTACAAAATGCACTTCATACAAGAAGCTTCCAAAGGCTGCCCGCGAGTATGTAGAGTTCATCGAAGACTTCACAGGCACAAAGGTTGGAATCGTTTCTGTAGGTGCAGACCGCAATCAGACTTTTGTAAGAGAAAAGATCTGGAAGTAACTTTATAAAGGAGGGGGAAGTCTCCCCCTCGCCCGCACTTCGTTGCGGGCTACCCTCTCTACGGGGGCTACGCCCCCGTAACGCCCCCGGAGATAGTGTGATAAGAAATCTGAAATCCATCATTTTTATCTTCACCCTTCTTTTCACCCTGCTCCTTACTGCCTGCGGTACTACTTCGCAAATCATAAATGAGCCTGCCGAAAATGTACCGCTTACGCAGGCACCCGATAATGAAAATCAGCATAAAAAACACGACAAAGATACAATAACCCTTCTTTTTGCCGGTGACATTATGGCTCATTCGGTAAACTACTATATTACAACCTACGAAAAAATCTGGCGCGATGTACGAGATGTAATTTCTGAACAGGATCTCGCCTTTGCAAACATCGAAGCTCCAGTTGATACTACAAAACCAGCTTCTTCTTACCCAAGCTTTAACATGACCCGTAAATACGTACAGGCTGCAGTTGATGCCGGCTTTGATGTATTTTCACTCTGCAATAATCATACCAACGATCAGTACAAAAACGGCATTCTCGAAACAATAAAAACAACTCAAGCAATTACCGAATATACAAAACAACAGTTCGGAAACGATATATATTTTTCAGGTACAAAACAAAATCCGTCAGCAGAGCTTTCTGCCCTTACCTACAATTATTTTACGGCCAATGGCTGGAAAATTCTTTTTCTTCCAATTACAGAGCTTTTAAACCGCCCGGATGCTTCTGAATACATCAATTTTATTAAACCAACAGATGAGTCGCGCAAGGCTTTTGCTAAGTACGCAAAGGAATTACGTCAGAAAAATCCGTGTGACCTTTTTATTATTTCTGTACATACAAGCGAGCCTGAATATACAAGAAACATAACCGAACGACAAAATCAGTTTTATATGGATTTACTTGAAGCTGGAGCTGATTTTGTATGGGCAAATCATGCCCATATTATAAAAGACCGTAAGCTTGTAATTGATACAAAAACCGGCCGAGACAAGCTTATAATGTATGCAAACGGCAACACAATTTCAGGCCAGCGAACAAAGCCTGAGCTTACTGCAAAAAATCCAAACGGAGAACGTGACAATACCGGCGACGGACTTTTTTACATTGTCACAATGCACAGAGAAAAAGACGGTTCCATGAAAATCAAAAAATGTGAACCTTATTTCATAACAACCTACATAAACACTGCAAACGAGTATGTTATAAAACCTCTTAATCAGAGTTTTGTAGATTATCTTTACGACGTTCCGCGAACAAACTGGGCAAAATATATTGAACGCCGTATTAAAATCAATAAAGAAGCAACAAAGGATTATATAGAATGGCAATAGATTATAAGTCTCTTCCAGTTTATGCACAGAAACAGAAAATTTTAGACTGCCTTGAAAATAATCAGGTAGTAATTGTAGAAAGCCCTACCGGTTCGGGTAAAACAACACAGATTCCGGTAATTTTATACGAAGCAGGCTATGCTACAAACGGAATGATTGGTGTTACTCAGCCACGCCGTATTGCAGCACTCAGCGTAAGTGAATTTATTTCAAAGCAGTTAGGAACAACTTACCCGGGACTCGTCGGTTATAAGATGCGCTTTGAAGATTATACAAATCAGGAAACCCGCATCAAAATCATGACAGACGGAATCCTGCTCCAGGAAATGAAGCTTGACCCGTGGCTTTCAAAATACAGCGTACTCATGATTGATGAAGCACACGAAAGAAGCCTTAACATTGACTTTGTACTTGGGCTTGTAAAACGTGTTTTAAAAGAACGCAACGACTTCCGCGTAATCGTAAGCTCGGCTACAATGAATACTCAGGTTTTCAGCGAGTATTTTGACAACGCACCTATTGTTTCAATTGACACAGTAACTTACCCGGTTGCCCTTGTTTACGATCCGGTTCCAGGCGGCTCAACTACTACAACAGACTCTGGCTGCGACCAGATTCTCACAAAGATTTATAACACAGTAGACCGCGTTCTCGACAACGATGAAGAGGGAGCTATTCTTATTTTCCTTCCTGGTGAAAAAATCATTAAGGACTGTATGGACAAGCTCTACTACTCGCCTATCGGCAGAAAGCTTCATATACTTCCGCTGTACGGCCGCCTTCCTAAAGAGGAACAGGAACGCGTTTTTGAAAAAGCACCGGAGGGAAAACGTAAAGTCGTAATTTCTACGAACATTGCAGAGACCTCTGTAACAATCAGCGATGTTACAACAGTAATTGATTCGGGACTTTACAAGCTGAATTTTTATAATCCTAAAAACTTTACTTCAAGCCTTATTGAATCCACCGTCTCACGGGCTTCGTGCAACCAGAGAAAAGGACGTGCAGGACGTACTCAGCCGGGTACCTGCTATCGTCTCTACTCACGTAAGGATTTTGACACACGTCCAGAATACACAACAGAAGAGATTTACCGCACAGACTTGAGCGAAGTTGTACTGCGCATGAGCGAGCTTGGTATTACAGATTTCTACGATTTTGATTTTATTGCAAACCCTGGACGCGAAGGAATTATTGGTGCAGTTGATACGCTCCATATGCTTGGTGCCCTCGAAGAAGACAATACACTTTCAAGCATCGGACAGATGATGGTTAAGTTCCCGCTCGAACCGAGAATCAGCCGTATTATAGTTGAAGCAATTATGCGCTTCCCGGATGTTCTCGACAAGGCTCTTATTGCCGCTTCCTTCCTCTCTGCAAACTCTCCTTTTGTTTTACCACCAAACGAAGAAATGGAAGCACGCAAGGCACATCATCGTTTCCAGGATATTCAGGGCGACTTCTGTACTTACCTTAATATTCTCAAGGCCTTTCAGCAGACAGACAACCGCGAAAAGTTCTGCAAGAAAAATTATCTTGACGAACGCGTAATGGCCGAAATTGAAAATATCAACGAGCAGCTTATAGAAATTGTAAGTGAAAAAATGGGCATTCCTGTTGTCGAAGGAAAAGGCAGTATGCAGGATTACCTTTGCTGTATTGCAGCCGGCATGATTCAGTTTGTATGTATCCGTACCGGCCGTGAAAGCTACCGCAGCCTTACTGCAGACCACATATGCATTCATCCTGGCAGCGTAATGTTCAAAAAGGACCCGGTATTTATTGTAGCGGGAGAAATCATCCGAACAAGCCGCATTTATGCTTCGAGCGTTTCTCCACTTACCCGCCCAATGCTCGACATAATTAATCCTGATTTATTTGACAAGCTGATGGCCTGCAAAAAAGAACGTGAAAGCTCACGCGAAGCGCGTATGCTCGAGCAGGAACGAAACCGCACTGCAAAAGCACTTCGCCGTC
Source organism: Treponema sp. (assembly GCA_017619795.1). GTDB lineage: Bacteria > Spirochaetota > Spirochaetia > Treponematales > Treponemataceae > Treponema_D. The sequence continues at coordinate 17,077 of JAFZRP010000098.1, read as the reverse complement.
AGGAAACAAAAAAAGCAGAACCAGCCCCAGAGGATTCACTTTCTCTTGGAGGCTTCCTCTTTGCCACAAAGAAAATCAAAGGAAAAAAGACAGCCCTTCTTCCGGTTGAACAGCTTATTCAGGCTATCGAAAACGAAAAGAATAAAAACAAGCTGAACAATGCCGGTCAGATGAAGGGAACTGTTATTACAAACGACAATGGCTCTCTTTTGTCCGGAGAAAAGGTTTCGCTTATTATTGAACTTGCAAAAAGTCTGGACCTGCGTCCACTTCCGGAAAAAAAGTGGAACCGCCATATGAACGTAAATGTAAACGACCCGATTCAAAAGGAACAGCTCGTGGATTCCCTTGGTTTTATTTTGAGAACCGCAATTGCAAAACAGAAGGGCCGCGAATACGGCTTTATTACGCTTTATAATAATGGAAACGGCAGCTACTGGTTTAAGGTATCACGCGGATTTTCAACAGCACTTATGGAAAGCCATTCAAGTCTCGAAACACTCGTAGAAGAAAATGTAGAATGGACAAAGGAAGAAGCCGGAGCAATCAATAAAGCCCTGGCTCTTGTAAACTCACTGTATAATTAGTCTGAACTAACTCAGGTCTTTAGCCCTGAAATTTCAAAAGCATAATTGTCATATCATCCTTTGAAGGCTCCATACCTTTAAAGGCTGCTATGTCTGAAATTATATCATTAAGCTGATTATCAGCCGGCTTATTAATATTTGCCGCAAGTATATTTATTAAGCCCTGCTGTCCCAAACGTCTTCCGCCTGGTGCACAGCAGTTTATTACACCGTCGGTATAAAGAATAATTTCGTCACCCTTTTCCATAGTTACATCAACTGAATCATAATATGGTTCAATTGAACTAAGACCAATAGCTCCTACAGCAAGAGTAGAATTATTCAGTACGTCAAAAGAATCATTTCTTTTTCTGTAAATAACCGGAATCTGATGTCCTGCATTAACAAGCTCTATTTCTCCAGAACCGTCGGCTTTAATATTCTTCATGCGAATAAAAATACCGGTAAGGAAGGTATCTACCTCTCCCTTTTCAACATTAAATCTGGTATTAATATTCTGAACCATATCTACAATGTCATTATTTAAATTTTCATAGAATTCCTGCTTAAAAATATTCTTTGCAAGCAGAGTAATAATACCCGTAGAAATACCATGACCTGAAGAATCAAAAATACCAAGGCCACTTATTTCACGAACTGCCCCTTCCTCTTCTCCTTCGGTTTTCTTGGGATAAATATCATAAAGGTCACCGGAAATACTAGCCAGAGGAATACATGAACATGCAATATCCCAGCCTTTAAAGCTGCTTACCTCCTGACTGAAAAATGACTTTTGAATTACAGACGCCATTTTATTTTCAGAGGCAAGAACCTCCTTCTGTTCAACAAGCTCATTTTCAGTCATGTAAATTCTATACTTCAGGAAGACAGAAAAAATAACCTCAAAAAGATATAAAAGTGGAAAACGGGTTCTGAACACAGTTGTATACTCATAAATATACGGAGTATTGCTGAGAGGCGTCCACATACCGATTACCAGCATGAGAAATACTGAAAAATTTAGAATAATAAAACCTGTATAAGGAATAAGATAAAGTGTAAAAAGAGGAATTACCGTAATCCAGATAATTCCAAAGCCCTCTGTTCCCCCTGAATATAAAAACCAGACTGTAAGCAGAGTTACCATCAGCGAGGCAGAAACATAAAAACAAGTCAGCTTTTTAGTGATTTTTGTATAAACGAAAGTCACCAGCATTAATAAAGCATAAGCCAGTGTTGAAAATACAACTTTATAATTAGAATCTATTAATGAAATAGCGGCTAAAATAAAACCCTGTATTGCAATCACAAGACAGATGAAACAGGTCATGTGATAATTTCGTTTGGCAATATATTCAGCGTTTTCTTTTTTATTTAGCATCAGCCTCGCTAACAGTTTTTTCATTCTTTGATTCGTCTTCATCCTCGATAGAAAGCATTTTCTTTATGCGGTTTTTCACACCAGAATTTGCCTTCTTGTCTGCATAAATATTCCGCATTACTGGTACTGCAGAACTAAACTTATTTGTTTTATAAATATCCAGACCAAGACTCTGAGTCGTAGAATCCTTTGAGCCAAGATATTTTATACATATTTCATCATAAGCCGAGTTTTCATATTTAGCAAGTTCTTTTCCAATTGCGTAACGCAGGTCCTTTCTCTTGTCATCTTTAAGACATTCGTCTGCAAGCTCGAGAATTTCGTTCTGGCCGGCATGACCTTCTTTAAGAAGCACTTCTACAATCTTTTTCTTTGTGGCATCTCCAACCTTTTTTTCTTTAAGCTGATTTACCATAAACTCATTGCCTTCTTTTGTATTTACAGCGGCAAGAGAATTATAGGCTTCGTCCTTTATTACCTTTTCACTGTCATTTTTAGCGCGATAAATAAGGAATTGAGTAGCATCGGTCATTTTGTTTTCGCGGACTGTTTTTATTGCTTCCTGTCTTACACGCCAGTGCTCATCGCGTATTCCCTGAAGGATTGTCTGCTGTGCTTCTACTACATTCGGAAAATGTGAAAGACCTTTTATTACATATTGTCGAAGGTTCGGATCATTTTCAGAAAAGAGCTCTACAAGCACCGGAACAGATTCCTTCTTTTCCATAAGACCAAGTGCTTCTGCAGCATACATTCTTACATAAAGATTTTCATCCTCATCTTCGGCAACCTCTACAACCTTATCCCAGGTTTGAACTGCATGCATCTTACCGCAGGTTCTCATGAGAGTCTGTCGCTGAGCATCGCTAAGATCTTCGCGTTCAAGATATTCTACAAGGAACATTGCTTCTGAAGGTCCACCAATTTCTCCAATAGTTGCAATTGCATCATTAAAGTAAGAATCGTTTTCTGCTTCTATAAGTGCAAGCACAGCAGGAATTGCTTCCTTTGTTTTTACGGCAGACACATACTGAAAGCAGGCCTTTACTAAGTCATTGCGTTCCTCGTACGGATCGTTCAGAGTTTCTACGGCATAGTCTTCGAGACAAGGATCTTCGAGCTGCTTAAAATAATTAAGCACCTTCTGTTTGATAACTGTATTTTTTGATACCTGGAAAACGTCGTAGATTTCTTCGGTAAAACGCGGGTCTTCATTTTTGATAAGCTCATCTATAAGAGAAGAAATCTCTGACGGTACACCGTACTTTATTGTATTAGATTTATTCTCATAATCCTTTTCGCTTTCATCCTTTTCTGCAGCCTTGGCTGCCTTTTCTTTATCAATTGGCTTTGGACGTTTTGAATTCGGAATCTCAGAGATACCACCCTTTGAAGCTTTTACGGAAGAGGTAGAAGTACTTTCGGCCACCAGTGCAGCATCAGCAGCATCGGCATCTTCTGTTTCCTGTGCGAAACAGATATTTATTGAAGCAAGTATTAACAAAAACAAAATTATCTTTTTCATACTTATACCCCCTGACTAAACTTCTCCAGGAATTCTTTTCTGTATTCCTCAAAGCGGTCTTCATCTATTGCCACACGTATTTCTTTAAGCATGTTGTTTAAGAAATACAGATTATGGTAGCTCGCAAGAATACTGCTCAAAATTTCCTGTTCCTTAAAAAGATGTCTTAAATAACTTCGGGAATATGTGCGGCAAACTTTACAATTACATTCACTGTCTACAGGACCAAAGTCATGTGTCCATCGTTCCTGTTTGATGCTCAGCATTCCCCGGCGGGTAAAGTATGAGCCGTTTCGTGCATTGCGGGTTGGCAAAACACAGTCAAACATATCAATTCCAGCAGCTACTGCATCAAGAATATACTCAGGGGTTCCAATTCCCATAACATACTTTGGCTTATCTTCCGGCAGATACTGCACTGTATAATTCAGATATTTAGTAAATTCTGCAGGCGGCTCCCCTACACTTAGTCCTCCAATTGCAATTCCAGGCATATCAAGCGAGCTTACAAACTCAGCACTTTTTTTGCGAAGGTCTTCGAAAAAGTTTCCCTGTACAATCGGGAACAGCAGTCCTTCGTAGCCGGATTCCCGCTGCTTTTCCCATTCACCCTTTGCCCGAAGCAGCCAGTCGCTTGTAATACGCAAAGCCTTTTCAGCTTCCTTGCGCTCTACTCCCCAGCCCGAGCAAACATCAAGCTGCATCTGAATATCGGAATTAAATTTTGTCTGAGTCTGAACTACATTTTCCGGAGTAAACATGTGGTAGCTGCCGTCAATATGACTCTGAAAGCGAACACCTTCATCTGTAATCTTTCTTAATTTAGATAGCGAGAAAACCTGAAAGCCACCGGAATCTGTAAGGAAGTTTTTCTTCCACTGTGAAAATCCGTGTAAACCACCAGCCTCTTTAATCAGGTCTGGACCCGGACGCAGAAAAAGATGATAAGTATTTGCAAGGATAATATCAAAATCAATTTCTTCAAGAAAATCCTTTGGCATTGCCTTAACAGTTGCGTTAGTTCCAACAGGCATAAAAACAGGAGTACGCACATCTCCATGTGGAAGATGCAGAGTACCAGTACGGGCGCGGCTGTCTTTATTCTTGTGCTTTATATCAAATATCTTTAAAACTTCACTCATAAAAAATCCTTAAATCTTCATATATAAAAGCTACGTGCGGGCAAAGCGTAACAGCACCACACTGATTATAGTAAAGAAAATTACCGGTGACCATGCGCCGGAAAAAGCAGAAATGTATCCGTGCTTTGCAAGAACCATTGTTACCATCATTGTAACATAAAAAAGCACAGAAGCGGAAATACATGAAGCAAGACTTATAAGCAGAACATTTTTTCGTGTTTTTCCGGTAAGTCCTATAGAAAGGAAAACAACAATAAACACAATAAACGGAAAGGCATATTTCTTGTAATATTCCGAAAGCTCTTCGTTATACGGGAGGCCGGCTTTTTTAAGATGTCTGATATAAACTTTTGCCTCGTTAGCTGAGACTGACTGAACATCTACATTTGTCTTACGGAAAATCTCATAAGACTCTGTAAGCATTTTTACATAATCAAAATTTACGTTTGTAATTTTGATGGTATCGCCTACCGGCTCATACTGCACCGGATTTTCCAGGTCCCAAACCTGTCGTTCAGCGTTCCACAATGCCTGCTTACTGTAGATAACAGCCTGCAGTTCGCGCTGTTCTCCGCGGAAAACAAAGTAACAGGTTTTGAGCTTTTTCTGACTTTCTATATAACGCGCAGCCGAATAAATAATTCGGCCGTTATCCGAAAGCACGATTACATCATTATTATTTTCATTTTTAGTTTTATTCAAAAGTGTATTCTGAAGCGTTGTTTTTTTCTCGTAAGTCTGTACAACAAATTTATTTTCAAAAACAAAAAGTCCATAAGCCATAAAAAGGCTCATAATAAGCAGCGGAACTGTAAACCGGAAAAGCGAAACACCAGAAGCAAGCAAAGCCTGAATTTCGTTGGCAGCGTACATTTCGCTGAGTGCATAAGAGGTTGAAAACAAAATTGCAACAGGCACGGCATACCATACAGTTTTTGGAACATAATAAGCCATTACCATCATAATGTCCTTACCGGAACAGTTGTTCTGAAGGTAGGTCGCAATATTCATAAACAAATCAACCAGATTCAATACAAGGGCAAAAAAGAACATGGCGCCAACAAACAGAGGAATTACTTTCTTAAAAAGATAGATTACAAGCTTCATATATTATTCCTCTATTTTTTTAAAAGCCTCATTAAAAATACGAGACCAAAAAATCCAATTAAAATATTCGGAGTCCATATACACCAGAAGGCATTAAGACCAACCTTAGTTACCATAAGCTGCCCCACAATCTGAACAGCCCAATATAATACACAGATTATAAGTCCAAGAAAAAGACCAATCATCTGACCATTATTCTTACCAAACAAAAAGGCCATGGAAAAAGCCAGAAGCGCAAAAAAGATTGAACCAAACGGAATTGCAAATTTTTTATGCCATTCCATAATCCAAAGATTCAGCTTGCGTAAAGTACTCGGGTTATCTGATTTTTCTTTTTTCATTTCGCTGAGTCGCTTTGTAAGGTCGTAGGTTGTCATTTCCCTTGGCGACTGAGAAAAAGTTCCCAGAAAGGTAGAATCGAAAACATTCATTACAGTTCGTTTAGAACGCAGAATATCATAGTTATTTTTGTTGTCGGTTTTAATTGTAAGGACATTGGCATCGTTCATATCAAACTGCATCAATACGCCCTCTTCCTTTGCACCGACAAGAACTGATTCGCCCGCTACTATGAGACGGTCATCGCCATCCTTTGAATCAATGATTACAACATCAGAAACCTTATTTCCGTCAACATTACCAATTACAATATTTGCAGTATCAAGATGCTTAACACTATTTGATTCAAGCTCAATTGAAGGTGTTGAGTTCATGATTTTTCTCATGAGCTTATTGTATTTAATTGTTCCCAGAGGAAGCAGATAATCGTTTACAAAAAAAGAGCCTATGGAAATAAAAATACCAAGAAGCGCAACTGGAATGAAAATCTTAAAAAATGAAATTCCAGCTGCACGGAAAATTAAAATTTCATTACTGCTCATCATACCGCCAAGGCTCATTAAAAAACCAACGAGCGTAGCAAACGGAGCTGACTGAGCAATAATGAATGGAAGACTGTAAACCATAATTCTCATTACATCAGTAAAGGGAGCTGATTTTGCCAGCAGATCTTCTACCGTAAGGAGAATTTGATTTACAAAGAAAACCATAAAAAAGAAAAAGAACGATACAAGAAAATACAGGAACAAATCTTTAAATAAATATTTTACGAGAATATTATTTTTAAGAGTTCCACGCTTCATCACGCGTACCTGAAATTTTGTATAATACAGGTGCGCAAGTCTTACACTGTGATTACGCTTTATTGTCTGAATCAGTTCCTTTGTTGTCATATTTATTTCTGATTGCCTGAAGCACTAACACCGGTTGAACCAAAGCCACCTGTTCCGCGTTCAGTTTCGCTGAGACTGTCAGTTATAGAAAAAGCTGCCTGTGTAACCGGGGCTACAACCATCTGGGCAATACGGTCGCCGGAATTAACGGTAAAATCTGCAGTACCGAGGTTTATAAGTATTACTTTTATTTCACCACGGTAATCGCTGTCAATTGTACCTGGAGTATTTAAAACTGTTACTCCGTTTTTTGCGGCAAGACCACTGCGCGGACGTACCTGAACCTCGTAGCCTTCCGGAATTTCAAAATAAAGTCCGGTTGGAACAAGAGCAGAACGGCCGGCAGGAATTGTAAGCGGCGCATCTAAAAGAGCGCAGAGGTCTGCACCTGCTGCGCCGCTTGTTTTATATTCGGGAATTATGGCTCCTTTCGAAGCCACACATTTTATGTTTACCATTTATTTAATCGAGAGCAGACCGCCGATAATCAGCAGATCCTTTGCAACGTTGAGAATCCAGAACATTGCATTTCCATCAAGCTTGTTTACACCGAATGAACGGCTGAAAACATCTGCAACAACAGCAATAACAATCCAGAGCACAGTAAGAATAAGCATTACTGTATTGTCCCAGCTTCCAAGGTCACGGAAAATTGTGATTGCAATACAAACTCCGCCAATAAGCAGAAGAATTGCTACTACAATTACAAGAATCTTTGCAAGGTCGCCGCTGAAAATTTCATAAATAGCAGCTCCAGCTTCGCTTGCCTTAACCGATCCGCCAACACCGAGCATACAAAGCCCTGTGATGATGAAATAACAAGCCAGTGCAATTCTGATAAGAAGTGCGCCGAGCCCTCTGTTAGTAGTTTTTGCCATAAAATCCTCCTATAAATAAAAAAAGTTCTGCCGCAGAAGCGACAGAACTTTTTCTGTATACTAATTACTTCTGCTCATGTCGCTCGCTTACGCGAGCTTTCCTAGTTTTTGCTTCGCAAAAACTAGCCCTCGAGAGCATCGATATAACTTAAATTCAATCTACCCTGTTTGTCTACTTCGAGCAGCTTAACAGGAATTACCTGACCTTCTGTAAGAACATCAGTTACCTTGTTTACGCGCTGCTTAGAAAGCTTAGAAATGTGGCAGAGCCCTTCTTTTCCTGGAAGGATTTCTACGAAAGCACCAAAGTCCATAATGCGCTTTACAGTACCCTGATAGATTGTTCCAACCTCTGGATCCTCTGTAATGCCCTTTACAGCTTTCTTTGCTGCTTCTGCATTCATTCCGTTCTTAGAATAGATTGTTACAGTTCCGTCGTCTTCAGTGTTGATTGTTACATCATACTGAGCGCACAGAGCCTTAACATTCTTTCCGCCTGGTCCAATAAGAGCGCCAATCTTGTCTACAGGAATCTTCATTGTGAGAATCTGTGGAGCGTTCTTAGCGAGTGGAGCCGGTTTGTCGATGCACTTCTCCATGATTGAGAGGATGTGGAGACGACCCTGACGAGCCTGTTCCATAGCCTTCTTCATGATTTCAGTTGTTACACCGGCAATCTTAATATCCATCTGGAAGCCTGTAATACCGTCTTTTGTTCCGGCTACCTTAAAATCCATATCGCCAAGGTGGTCTTCTTCACCAAGGATATCAGAAAGGATTGAGTAGCGTCCGTATGGATTGTCGCCTTCTGGTTCTGTGATAAGACCCATAGCAATACCAGCTACCATCTTCTTCATTGGAACACCGGCAGCGAGCATACAAAGTGTACCACCACAAGTAGAAGCCTGTGATGAAGAACCGTTAGATTCCATAATTTCAGAAACTACACGGATTGTGTATGGGAATTCTTCGCGGCTTGGAACCATTGCAGCAAGTGAGCGGCGAGCAAGGTTACCGTGACCAATTTCGCGGCGGCCTGTTGTAAGCTTACCTGTTTCACCAACTGAGTATGGTGGGAAGTTATAGTGAAGGATGAAGTGCTCTGAGCGGTCTCCATCGATATCGTCATAAGACTGTTCGTCCATTGCAGTACCAAGTGTACATACAGCAAGCGACTGTGTTTCACCACGAGTAAAGAGAGCCGAACCATGAGGTGTTGGCAATACATTGATTTCACATGTGATTGGGCGGATTTCGTCAACCTTACGTCCGTCTACACGAACACCTTCGTCAAGAATAGACTTGCGGAGGAGCTTGTACTGAATGTCGTCCATCAAAGTAGCAAAAAGCTTCTGCTGTACCGGGTCTTCAAGCTGTTCCTTATGCTTTTCTGCAAGCTCTTTAATAGCCTTAGAAATTGCAATTCCGCGGTTGATTTTGCTGTCTTTGAAGCAAGCTTCTTTAAGGAGTGGAGTTGCTTCTGCTTCGATAGCTTCTGCATTTTCGAGTGTAACATCAAGAGGGTTCAAAGGAAGCTTTTCCTTTCCAGCCTTCTTTACGAGCTCTTCCTGCAAGAGACACATATCTGTAATAAAGCCCTGAGCCTTTTCCAAAGCGCCGAGCATTACTTCTTCAGAAACTTCGTTAGCACCACCTTCTACCATTGTAAAGCCGTCTTTAGTTCCGGCAACAACGATTTCGAGTTCACCCTTTTCAATCTGTTCGAATGTTGGGTTGATAATGTATTCACCGTTCAAGTATCCGATACGACAAGCGGCAACCGGGCCGTGGAATGGAATATCAGAAATACAGGTTGCAGCAGAAGCCGCAATTACAGCAAGAATATCCTGAGTATGAACACCGTCGCAAGAAACACAAGTTGGAACAATCTGAAGTTCATGTCCAAATGACGGTTCAAAAAGTGGGCGCATCGGGCGGTCAATAAGACGAGATACAAGAATCTCCTTGTCCTTAGGACGACCTTCGCGTTTTACAAAGCCACCAGGGATTTTTCCGGCAGCATAGAATTTTTCATTGTACTCAACAGTAACAGGAACAAAATCCTGACCTTCTGTAACAGAAGAAGAAGCACAAATAGTTGCAATAATAGCTGCTCCGCCCCACTGTGCGTAAACACAACCATTAGCCTGTTTACCGATTTTTCCTGTTTCCAGGATGAGATCGGCATCTCCAAGTCGGTAAGTTACTCTTTCTACTGACATAAATTTAACTCCTACACACGTCACTACATCCGACGTATGCTTTATATATTTATTAGTAAAACTAATATCAAAATAAAAAAGCCTGCACCGTAAAATAAAAAACGGCAACAGGCTTGCTCAAACATCAGACTACTTACGAAGTCCGAGCTCTTTGATGAATGCACGGTAGCCTTCGAGGTCTGTGCGTTCAAAATAGCGGAGCATCTTACGGCGCTGACCTACAACTTTGAGCAGTGCACGTTTTGCGTTAGCATCCTTTGGGAACTGCTTGTTGTGATCTGTAAGCTGCTGAATGCGCTGAGTCATCAGTGCAATCTGAACCTTTACGTTACCTGTATCGGTTTCTTTTGCGCCGTACTTCTTTACTGTAGCGGCAGTTGTTTCTTTTGAAAGTGCCATTATGGAACCCCTTAAAAAATTATTTTTCTGTATGAGCGGAATATTCTGCAGGTCTGCCTCTGGGTTTCTAGAAACAAATCACAAGATAATCCGTAGAAAACAGAATATTTTATTATATAAAAAAACAGATTGACAGGTCAAGTCCGACTACACAACCGAACACAACCTTACTGGAAAAATACTTCCTTACAGTCCGGAATTGTTACAACCTTTTGTCCGCTTATTTCCAGCGGCACCAGTTTATCTTGTTCCGAAACCGGATGATAAAGCCCGTCCGGAGGCAGCACCTGTACACCACCCTTTTTGTCACGCAGGTTCTGAACATCAAGCGAATAAGGCCGGGACAACAGCTCCCTTACGCGGTTAAAAAATCCCTTTTGAATCATCTGCCTTATATAAGAAGAGCTTACCCTTTCTTCGTTGCCGTCTGCTTCCGTATAATACACAGGATCTACAAAGCAGCATTCAACAGCATTCTGCTGAGCCCAGTATTTTATTGCCTGAGTATCCGTCGCCCCTTTGTATCCGCAGCGAAAATCAATACCTTCGGCAAGCACCTTCATATTGCACTTGTCCTTTAATATAGAAAGAAAATCTGTTCCTTTGAGGCTTGAAAAGTCCGGGGTAAAATCAACGACTATTGCAAAATCAATTCCAAGCTCTTCAAAAAGCTTGAGGCGCTGGTTTAGTGTAGAAATGTCCCCTGTATAATCCGAGGAATGTTTAATGGCAGGCAGAGGTCTTGAAAAAGTAATGACACCGCTTGCCAGAGATTTTTCCTTAGCACACTCCATGAGCGACTGGAGCAAAACGCGGTGTCCCAGATGAAGACCGTCAAAGCTTCCTGCGGACAAAGCAGTCCCTGCAGCGTAAAATTTACTTGCAGAGATTGTATCTATCTGGTCCCAGGAATAAACAGTCATAATTATTTACAGATTAAAAGAACGGCAGAAGGTCCGGCAATGTAAGCGCAGCACCAACCTTTACCATTCCGGCAGGTCCAAGGCCCTTTACACCAAAAAGACCGCCTCCCAATGTAATACAAAGGAAATCAGTTACCTGTACATCGATTCCGGCTTCGGCCTTGTAAACAAGTACAGATTCGGTTTGGGTTGTATGTGCAGTTACAAAATCTTCATCAAAACCAAGTCCAATACCACCAAGGATATAAAGGTTTGGCGGCATTCCTGCAGAACCAAGGCGTACATTAAAACCTGTATCATAAGTTACTGTCTTAAGAACGCCGGAGCCGCTGTAATATTTATCAAAATACCTTGGTATAGTAAGGAATGAAAAATCACACTGCATGAACATCCAGGTTGTAATTGGCAGCGACATATATGCTTCCAGATTTATTCCTTCATCTTCTTTCTGATAAAGCTCCGGAGACAATGCCCATCCAAAATTACAACCGATATTCATTCGGGCACCGCCGTTATTACTCTGATCATAAAGCGGGTTTACCGATTTTTTTTTTCGTTTTTTGGCAGCCTTGCCGGTTTTTACATCCTCGTTATGCACAAAGTTTTTAGGTTTATCTTCCTTTACCTCTGCAGTTGCGGCTGGCTTATAGTAAGAAATATCTACCGCAGGATTTACAGAAAAACGGTATGAAGATTTTGCAGGCTGAATTGTCTGAACGGTGTTTCCGCTTACAGTATCAATAAACCTGAATTCATATAAGGTCATTCTGTACATCGAAGGATAGTACTCAGACATAGGTTCAATAGAATAATCAATTTCTAAAGTGATGGCCGGAACATTTCTGCGGAACATATAATCATACAAATCTACAGTATCCAGATAATCGTTCCAAGAATTAAGATTGCTGCCTGTAGGAAGTATAGGTGCCTTACCTGAAACACTCTGGTAGCTTATATTAGCCTTCTGCCCAAAAATCTTTACGTCGTTGATGAATATTGAAACAGTTGTATCCCATTCGTATCTGTCGCCGGCATAATTTCCGATATCAAGAATTCTGTTATCTTCTATAGAAGAAATTGTTCTTTTAGCCTTGAGCTTTTGAATATCACGCTGAATATCATTATAAAGCGCAGTTTCCTGTTCAGAGGTTTTTCCCTGAATGCTCTTAAGGTCTTCCAGAGCCTTGGCTTCGAGTTCATTCTTGATTGCCTGCTTGCGTTCGTTTCTAAGCTGCTTTACTGCAGGAAGAATATTTCCTTCGGCGTCTGTTTCTCCTTTGCGCAAAGGTTCGTTATCTATAGCCTGACACTGTGCCTTGTAATCATCGTTTGCGTTCTGCTTAATAAGCTTTTCCTGATTAAGAACACTATTGTGAATATCAAGCATTGCCTGCTTTTTTGCTTCTATAATTGCAATCTGATTATCAAGAGTAAGATTATCAATTTTCTTCTGGCGTACAAGCTTGGCCTGCTGTTCTGCCTTGGCTGCTGCCTGTTCAATCTTCTGGCGCTGAGCGGCTGTACGGGTTTTCTGCTGCTGCTGGTCTTCGTAAAGTCTCTGCTGCTGCAATCTGAGTCGCTCAAGTCTTTCTTCTGCAATTTTTTTCTGCTGTTCTGCAAGAGCCTTTTCTGCTTCGAGCTTGGCCTTGCGGGTTTCGGCGTCAATTTCTGCAGAAACTGAAACTTCCTTAATCTGTTTTTCAAGTTCCTTCTGCTTTTTTTCGTAGCGGCTTACTTCTTCCTGAGTAAGAGAAATCTGATCTGTGTCCGAAATGTCAGAACCCTTTAAGAGCACATACAAATCTATAGAAGAAAGCTTAATTCCAAGGTCTTCGCAGAACTTTACCGTTACCCTGTTTACCGAAGAACCAGCCCCTTCAAAAAGAGTTACTGCTTCGGGAACACTGTCGGTTGTAACAGAAGAAAGCCTTACACCAGTAGTAAGGTTTGTAATGCTTGAAGAAAGAATATATCTATCGTTTACCTTAGTAATTGTTGTAAACACACCTAATTCTGCAGAAACAAGCTTACCCAATTCTATGCTTGTCTGCTGATCATAAGAGTAGCCCTCTGCTTTTTTCTGAAGCTTTTTAATTGAATCTTCGTTCTGAACATCAACAAGTGTATAAGGAGTATAGTCATTGAAATTTGACTCCAGTCTTCTTCGTACAGATGAAGGAATCCAGTTCATTTCATCGGCAGAAAGACCTTCGCCGGCAGGATTAAAAACCGCAATTCTCTTTCCTGCAGCAAAAGATGAAACACTAAATAAAATCAATAATGCAAACAACCAAATCTTTTTCATAACTATTCACTCAATCCTATTGTTGATTTAAAATCTGATTCAAGTTCCCTTTCAATCAGACCTGCAAGCTCGGTACAAGCACTCTTTTTTGCTTTTGACTCATTATATGATAAAATTCTTTCTGTTTTACCTTCATAAACATAAAGGCTTTTATCTTTTGTTTTTACAACTACTTTTATCGACGGATAATATACCATCAGGTCATCTTCGTCAATCTCATTATAATTGACAAGAGCCTGCACTGTATAAATTGAATTTTCATTTTTGGTAACTACAGGAAAGCCCATCTGTGAAAAGGCCTTGGTTATGCTGCTTGAAACAGTCTGGCCAAAATCATTGGAAACATCTACTGCAAATACACACTTATTCTTTTCGTTTTGAATCAGGCCCGGAATGGAAGCGGCAACTGCCTTATCCTTGGCAAATGCAGAATCTGTAAGCGGCTTTGAAAACATATAGGCCTTGTACATAAAGGCAGAAAGCATTTCGCCTTCGTACTGTGCCTTTTTGTACATTTTTATTTTTTCCAGTGGTTCTTCCTGTGCCTGAGCCAGGTTATAAACACTGTAAAAGGCATTTTTCTGGTCGCGTACAATCGGTTCATATTGATTCCAGGCTGTTTTGCGGTTTATGTGAGCGCAGCAATACCATTTTTTTTCTCGTACAAGATAATAAGGTTCTTCGGTTTCCAGGGCAAAAAGCTCCAGATCTGTAGAGGTTACTACACTTGATTTTATGGTTCGGGCTACAATTCCTTCGTCATTTGTATTATTGTAAGTAAAGGTTTCGCCTTCGATGAATGATTTGACATTGGTATTAAAATAGGAAGCAAGCTGTGCAATTGAATTATTTTCTGCTTCTTTTGCGGTTGTACCGGTTCCAAGCTGAGAAATATATTCAGAATCAGGGAAAGCACCCTTTTTATCGGTTATCCATTGTGGTTCAGGAATAGAATTTTCCTTTTTTGGTGAAGTTTTGCATGAAATATTACAAAATAGTGATATAATGGATACTACGGTGAGAAAAAACGATATATGTCTGTAATTGTTTCTTGGTTGCATACATATATAAAATAAATTAAATGTAATAAAGATACAATGTTTTTAAATAAATTTGTAAAAATATTCATCTGTTGTTTTTATTTTATTTATTGACATTTTTCTTTAGCGATACTAAAATTATTTAGTATTATTTAATTTATTGAATAATAAAATTTTACCGACGGAGGTTTTCTTTAATGGCAAAAAAAGAAATTGACTGGGGCAATCTGCCTTTTGGTTACATGGAAACATCAAAAAGCTTTGTTTCTAACTACAAGAAAGGAAAATGGGATGCTGGAAAGCTTACTACTGACCACACCGTAACAATTAATGAATGTGCAGGTGTACTTCAATACGCACAGACTTGTTTTGAGGGACTTAAGGCATATAGAACAGAACATGGCGACATTGTTACCTTCCGTCCTGATTTGAACGCAGAACGCATGGAAAATTCCTGCAAACGCCTTGAAATGCCTGTATTCCCTAAGGAACGCTTTATCGAAGCTGTTCTTAAGACAATTAAAGCTAACAAGGAATGGGTTCCACCTTATGGAAGCGGTGCTACCCTTTATATCCGTCCATATATGTTTGGTTCTAACGCTGTAATTGGTGTAAAACCTGCTGATGAATACCAGTTCCGTATTCTGGTTACTCCGGTTGGACCATATTTTAAAGGCGGAATTAAGCCTATTAAGGTTCGTTTGAGTGATATGGACCGCGCTGCTCCTCATGGTACCGGTGATATTAAGGCCGGTTTGAACTATGCTATGAGCTTGCACAATATTGTAGACGCTCACAAGTGCGGCTATGCAGAAAACATGTATCTTGATCCTGCAACACATACATATCTTGAAGAAACCGGTGGAGCTAACATCATTTTTATTTCAAAGGATGGAAAGCTTGTAACTCCTAAGTCTGATTCTATTCTTCCTTCTATTACAAGACGTTCTCTGCTCATCGTAGCAAAGAAATATCTTAAGATGGAAGTTGAAGAGCGCAAGATTAACAAGAATGAACTTGGAAAGTTTGTTGAATGCGGTCTTTGCGGTACTGCAGCCGTAATCTCCCCTGTTGGTCAGATTGATGACCACGGAAAGAGCATCATTTACAACGGTGGTAAAAAAGAAATGGGTCCTAAGATGAAAGAAATCTATGATACCTTGACCGGTATCCAGATGGGCCGCATTCCTGCTCCTGAGGGATGGATTTACACTATATAATCCCGAAGGGATTACATAGTGTAAAAAAGAGTTTGTCAAGGCCAAAGAGCGAACGCAGGTGAGCGTGCCTTGACGAACTCTTATAATAGTAGGCATAAAAAAATAAAGGCACGTTACTTATGAACGTGCCTTTTTATTTGCCCTTCGACAAGCTCAGGGACCCCACTGGGATATTTATTTCTCGTCTGCCTGAACGCGTGGTTTAGGGTTTGGGTTTGTGCCCTTGCGCAGGAAGGCATCCTTGTAGCCGTATGACTTAAAGCGGGCAAGAACTGTACCGTATTCATCCATTGTTACAGGACCTACAAGAACCTGCTTGGTTCCCTTGGCAGTTGGTACAATGGTAATCGGATATTTCTTTCCATATTTATTTACAATTTCGAGGATATTTGCATCATCCTTCAAAGTTGCAATCTGGATATAGTACTTGTCTGCTTCCAGCTGATCCAGACCGTCTACCATAAACTTAGCATAGTCAGTTTCGTTTCCTGAAGAAACAGGCTGTACAATCTGTGCTGAAGTTTCTGTTTCGATCTCAGTTTCAACTTCTGTCTCTACATCAGTATTTGTAATGCTTGAATTAAACTCAGGATTCAAAGGAATCAATGGGTTTGCTTCATCTTCAAATACTTCGTCTTCAGGTTCTTCGTTTACAGGAGGATTATCTTCTGCAGGAACAAGAACTATAGCGTCATATTCTTCTTCTTCCGGTTCAAGTACTTCCACTTCATCATCTTCAGGAACAGTTTCTTCTTCAAACGGTTCTTCCTCTGCTACTGGCTCTTCTTCAACAGGAGCTTCTTCCATAACTTCTTCTGCAGGTTCCTCTTCAGGCTCTACATCGATAAAGTCTTCCGGTTCTTCAATTTCGTCTTCTACGACTTCTTCAACCGGAGTTTCTTCTGCGGCTGGTTCTTCTGTCTCTTCAACAAATTCTCCATCCTCAAAGTCTTCGTTTTCTTCTTCGATTGGTGCAGCTTCTTCTTCAACAGGTTCTTCTTCTACAATTTCCTGAGGAAGCTCTTCATCATCAATATATTCTTCTTCTACAGGTTCTTCTTCTACAGGTTCTTCTTCTACAGGTTCTTCTTCTACAGGTTCTTCTTCTACAGGTTCTTCTTCTACAGGTTCTTCTTC
>JAFZRP010000014.1 GCA_017619795.1 Treponema sp. | reverse complement strand
CACATAACCGATATTTGTTTTGTCTTTTAAGAGGACTGGATATACAAACGGCCCGACAGTTCCTTCATACTGCGACATCAAAAAATCAATTGTTTCAGCTGCATCTTCAACAGTTTCAAAAACCTCGTCCGGCAAAAATCTGCGTGTATCTTCATCAAGCGAATTTTGATGAACAGCCTGTGCCATATCGTGAGTAAACTTTGTGATTATAAGACGGTTTGTTTCAAGGTTCATATTAAATCATTTTGTTAGTTACTAAAAACTCTTCTGGAGTCTGAACAATAACTGACGCATTCTTGTAGTCACGTATATTCCTTGTCAGTAGTATTTTTATACCATGCTCTAAAGCAGTATAATATTGAATTGCATCTTCAAAATCTGTGAAATCAGAATTAAGGGCTTTATCTATTATGTTTTCGGAAGAATCAACAATATGAAGCAAAATGCGGAGTTTCCTTATTGCGGTTTTGGCTTCATTATTTCCAATATTTTTTCTAAGAACATAGAAGGTGTTGGCCAGGATTAATGGAGTTGTATATAGCTCAAGTTTTTTCATTTCTGCAAATGTAAAAAGCACTGCGGAAAAATGAAAGAACGGAATACGTTTGGCAAGTAGATCTAAAATTACATCTGTATCAACAAAAACTTTATTCATATTTTTTATCCAGATAAGAGGCATAATCAGATTTGTAATCGTAGTTTTCATCCAGATGAATGATTCCTGCAAGTTCATTTACAAGGGGACTGTAAGTAAACTTTTCGGTGTCATTATTAATTGTAAGACTGTCAAAAAAGTTTTCTACAATTGAAGAAAGTGATGTTTTCTTTTCTGAAACATATTTTTTCGCACGTGAAATTGAATTGTCATTAAGTTTTAAGGTTAGCTTTACTTCCATGATTAAACCTCTATACGTATAAAATAACATCTAATATACGTACAGTCAAGTTTATTGCTTTCTCCATATTGTCCAGTGATATCCTTTTCCATATCCAATCTTTTTGTAAAACTCATCATCTCCGCCGGTCATGTGAGTAGCCCCCAGAGGCTTGAGTGTACGATAATGCTTTGTGAGAGCCGCTGCAGCCAAACCTCGCTTTCTGTGATCCGGGTGAGTACAAAGCGGTTCCATGTAAGCAAGATGGTTTTGAGGAACCCACCACATACCAGAGAAGCAGACATATTCTTCGTTCTCATCTGCAATGATGATATTGAACTCTGGTGTTTCATGAGGAGTTGGTGACATGAAAGAAGCCCAGCCGTCTTTATGAGATTTTGCCGGAGTCCATTCCAGAGAATCGTCGTATTTATCCCAGCCCACAAATTCACCACGCTCGCCATGACCAAAACCATACCAGCAGAGCTTTGAACATTTTACGATATCAATATCCTTATGGTCCACAAAATGATAACCTTCCGGAAGCTCGTAATTCAGTTCATTCTGAAAATCAAAAATCATGTCTTCATATTCATAAACCTGTTTAAAGCCACGCTTTGCTGCTGCATCCTTTAAGAACTGCTGACCATCTGAAAAGACAAACTGCTGCTCGTCGTTAAAATGAGGCATAGTTGTAACGGCATATTCAATAAGCTCGTCTGCAAGAAATTCATAACCCTTACGAACATTAAAATAAATATCTGTCACCGGTGCTTCGTAATAAGCAAAAGCAACAACCTTATCTCCGTCAAACCAGAAGCGGTCCAAAAAAGAATATGACGAATCCATCCAGGTCGCAGTGAGTGCATATTCAAAGAACGGCGCCGGTCGTCCGCTGGCATTTTTCCAGTCGTAAGTTTCCACAAGGAAATCCCACACGAGATTTATATCTGATAATA
Source organism: Treponema sp. (assembly GCA_017619795.1). Classification (GTDB taxonomy): domain Bacteria; phylum Spirochaetota; class Spirochaetia; order Treponematales; family Treponemataceae; genus Treponema_D. The sequence goes on along the minus strand of JAFZRP010000014.1, from coordinate 2,112 downwards.
ATTGAAATTGTTTTGTCGTGATATTCTTAAAACGTGAATCTGTCATAAACCTTTCTCAACCTCTTTGATATTGTGTATAGTTAAAGACTATCATTGGCATGGGTGTTGTTCAAGCCGTACTGACCCGATTGCAGAAATCTAAAGAACCACCTAAAATGGAATCATAAAGAGAAAAATCATGAAAAAGTTTGGAAGTAGCATCAGTTATCTGACAATTGATCTCATTAAAATCTGGAAAAACAGTAATGAAAATAATTTTGAAGAAAATAGGGATAAATATCTGGCTGTAGAAAATCCGCCCGATGCCTGCTATTACCGTCAACTGAACTACATCCGCATGGAAAAGCTGATTCAGTTTATTGACAATTACCTTGATAGTATTACACCTGAAAATGAAATGAAGATGGAAATCTATTTCAATCAGGAGGAACCTGCTTTTATTGATGATGAAGTTAATATCAAGCTGTTTAATTTTTCATATGCCGACAAGGTTTACGCCTTTGCTAAGGAAAATAATCTGAGTATCAGGATTCACACAATTGTATGGTACAGGCATGTTCCAAAGCAGTTAACAGATTATTTAGAAAATAGAAGAACAGAAGACAAAAAAAGGCTGACATTTAAATTCATCAAAGCTTATATTCAGTGTCTTAAAGACCGTTATCCAGATGCTTACAGTATGGAGCTGATTAATGAGATTGCAGCAGATCCGGATGAAATCAGGTATCTTAGGGAAGAAGGAAAGCATGAGTATGTTTTTGATGATGAAGGTGTGCGAATCGACGAATGGTATAAACTGATGGGAAAACATTATTACATCGAGCTTTTCCGTATGGCACGTGAAGTTTTTGGAGACAAGATTAAATTGTTTTATAATGATAATAATGAAGGCAATAGAGAAAAGCAGATTATTTTCAAAACAGTGATTGATAATATCAAACAATATGAAAAAGAACATGGGCTTAAGCTTATTGACGGCTTTGGAATGCAGTGTCATTTCTGGGGATCTGAAGAAGAAAATCGAACTTTTATGGAAGAAATGTTCGAGCAATGTTCTCGTTTTGGTGTAGAACTTCAGATTACAGAATTTGACGTAAATAATCATAGTACCAAAGAGATACAACAATCTATATTTAATAATTTTGTACAAGTTGCTCAGAAATATGGCATCGAAGTATTTACAACCTGGGGGTTGAATGATATTGTTTCATGGTTACACGGAGAAGATGCGTCGCTGGTAGATTACAACTGTGATTTGAAACCGTTCACTATGGAATATATAAAAGCTTTTTCCGGGAAGGCACTTGGTAACAACCAAAGGAGTTAAAATCATGCTATTTCAATCAGAACTCTATTCAATCGAATATGATGAAAAAAGCAAATCTCTTGTTCAAACTGTAAACGAAGCACTCAATCAAAATTTTAAACGTATTCTGGATTTTTGGGAAATTCAAAAGCTCAAAAACTATGTAGAAATCCGGATTTTTTCTGATCTTGAAGAGTGGAAAACATTTTTCGAAAGCTTTGAAAGAGGCCCTTATCAGGATTATATTATTGGCTGTGCTGATGGTTCAAAAATTTATGTACTTGCTTATGATGAATACAAAAAAACAAATGTGCACAAAAATGATACCGTTGAAGATTTCCAGAAAATTATAATTCATGAATTTGTTCACATTTGTCAGAATCAGATTTCTACACCTGAATCAACACCTTCTTTTATCATGGGTGAAGGACTTGCTACTTATCTTGCTGACCAGCGTTATAATCATGATATAAAAATTGATTACCCCAAAGAAGATATTTTCAATTTTGAAAAATTATTTACACTTACAAATGATTTATATTCTTTCTCTCAAAAAATAGTCAGAAAAATAGCCGAAAAAGTTCCACATGAAAAACTAATCGAATATGCTTTAAATTCCACAAAACTGTATAATGATTGGGAAAGCTTAGGATTTTCGGAATAAAAATTATTCATAAGCTGCCTGGAAAATAGCATTTGTACCATCATCTCATTCCAATGGTATGCGGATGATATGTTTCTGATTCTTGAAATCTCCAATAATCTGGCCGCCGTTTTTCAGCATGATTTTTATGGTAGGCTCGTTG
>JAFZRP010000097.1 GCA_017619795.1 Treponema sp. | reverse complement strand
ATGGCTAGTGGTTATTCACGCTCAATGGATGACCTCGCTTGGGAATATGCTCTCTCACAGAAGCAGGTTGATATCGACCTCTGGAAGGCTTACGGTGTAGGCTCATATGCAGAGTTTGTAGATCCTAACCCTCCAAAGAATGCTGGATGGTACCCAATGTGGCAGTGTAACCCATCTGCTGAAAAGGGCGGATTCGAAGAAGAAGCAGCAGTTGCTATGACTGGTTTCGAAACAATCCAGAGAAAATATCTCCCTATGATGATCATGGGCAAGCCAGAAGATTTCGAAAAGACATGGGACGAATATGCTAAGTTGCTCAAGCCTCTTACAGCTACATACAACAAGTTCATGCAGCAGCAGCTCGACAACCGTGTTGAAACATTCGGTGGTTTCCAGGACTAATTAGGTTTTGACATTGTGTGCAGCTATTTGTTGCACACAGTGTAACACTGTAAAAAAGTCCACGGGTAATGCTGTGGACTTTTTTTTGTTTTTGTGTAATCTTTATGTAATAAAGTTCCCGGGGTACCTCGGAAAATCATTTTTTTAGACGGGTGTTTTTTATGAAAGATAAAAAAACTTCTTCGACTGCCGCTGATAAAGAGACAGTCCTTGTGAATAGAAAGAGCAAGATGAAGCTGCTCGGTAAGCAGAAAATGCTTATCGCAATGTCTGTTCCTTTTGTTCTTTATATTATTTTGTTCAGATACATCCCACTTTGGGGATGGACAATGGCTTTTCAGAGATATAAGCCAAACTTGAAGTTCTCTCAGCAGCAATGGGTTGGTTTCAAGTGGTTCATAGAACTTTTTGGTTCTAGAAATGCAGAAACTAACGAATTTGTCTGGAATGCAGAGTTCCTTCGTTCTTTAAGAAATACAGTTGGAATGAGCCTTATTTCTACGGCTCTCGGTTACATTACTGCTATTTTACTTGCAGTATTTATGAATGAAGTTCGTGTTCTTGGTGTAAAGCGATTTGTTCAGACTGTATCTTATCTCCCACACTTCCTTTCTTGGGTTATAGTTACAGGTTTGGTTGCGAATGTTCTTTCCGTTGAAGACGGAATTTTAAATGACATATTATTGGGCTTGCATTTTGTAAAAGAGCCAGTTCAGTGGCTCGCCGTACCTAAATACTTCTGGCACATTGTAGGTTGGACTTACGTATGGAAGGAAGTAGGTTGGAACACAATCGTATATCTTGGTGCAATGACAGCTATTGATCCTTGTCTGTATGAAGCAGCACAGATTGATGGTTGTGGACGTCTTAGAAAAATCTGGCACATTACACTTCCTGGAATTAAGCCTACAATCATTATCATGATGATTATGAGTGCCGGACATATTCTTGATGCTAACTTTGAAATGCCATACTTGTTACAGAATGGTCTTATTATTGACTACTCAACAATCATTGATATTTACGTATTGAAGTACGGTTTCAAACTGTTTAACTTCTCTCTTGCAACTGCTGCAGGTATCTTTAAGAATGTTGTTAATATCGGTCTTCTTGTTTTAGCAAATACTATCGCTAAGAAGAGCGGTGAGGAGCGTTTGATATAATGGGAAAAACAAATAATTATTATGCTGCCAGAAGACAAACGCAGGTTAGCAATCTTATTTTTGATATTATCATATATCTTACACTTGCATTTGTAGTTGTTGCTACAGTTTATCCTTTCTGGAATACAATTGCTATTTCTTTCAATGACGGTCTTGATTCTCTTAAAGGTGATATTAAGCTTTGGCCACGTAAGTTCACTTGGCAGAACTATAAAAACCTTTTCGTAACACCACGAATCTTTAAGGCTGGAATTATTTCTGTTACAAGAACTGTTTTACAGACTGTATTAAGCGTATTCTGTACTTCTATGCTTGCTTACGCTTTAAGCCGAAAAGAGTTTGTATTAAGAAAATATCTTACTACAATTATCGTAATTTCTATGTATGTAAACGCAGGTCTTATTCCTGGATACATGCTTATTAAGAAGCTTGGTCTTTTGAATAAATATGCAGTTTACATCATTCCTTGTCTTGTTGATGTATTCAACTTTATCCTTGTGCGAACCTACATCAATGGACTTCCAGACAGCTTTGTAGAATCTGCTCGTATTGATGGTGCAAACGAGTTCAAAATCTTCATGCGAATTATTATGCCGCTCATCGTTCCATCAATTGCTATGATTTCTTTGTTCACTGCTGTAAACGCATGGAACAGCTGGTTTGATACTTACCTGTATACTTCTCCAAAGAAAGAACTGCATTCTTTGCAGTACGTTCTTATGTCGTTCTTACAGGCCAGCCAGAACCAGAGTGCTTCTGCAGCAGATGCTAACTCTATGGCGATTGCAGCTTCTTCAGGTGCTTCTACAAATATGGTAACACCAATCAGTATTCGTTCTTCAATTACAGTTGTTGCAACACTTCCTATTCTGATTGTTTATCCATTCGTACAGAAGTACTTCGTAGTTGGTATGACTATTGGTGGTGTAAAAGAGTAAGCTCTTTTTTACCGGACAACAAGATGCTTATAAGGGCGGAAACGTCATTATGAGCATCTTTTTTTTTGATGTAACAGGAGTAATGATGAAAAAAATAAAAACAATTTGTGTGCTTGTCACAGCTTTATCCTTATTTACAGCTTGTGCGAGTGTGGATAATGATAAGAAAGCTAACACGGAGGAAAAGACTATGGAAAACGAAACAAAAGAGTTTATAAATAACGGTTATGCCGGTGACTGTCCAAAAGATTATTCTGAGTTCAGACTCGATGGCGTAAACTATGGAAAAATTGACCATGTAATTTATCATTCAAATACATGTAAAATGGACAGACCTTTTTCTATTCTGCTTCCTGCAAGCTATGATGGCGTAAAAAAATATCCTGTTGTTTATTTCCAGCACGGTATTTTTGGAGACGAAAACTGCATTATCCGCGATGATAACAATAGAATCCGCCAGATTACAGCTAATCTTGCAGCAGACGGCAAGGCTCCAGAAATGATTTTTGTATTCGGACATATGTTTGCAACAGATGATCCTAACCAGAAGCCAGGCTTTAATTCAAAGGATGTTCTTCCTTATGATAATTATATAAATGAGCTTGTAAACGATTTAATGCCTTATATTGAATCTCACTATTCAGTTTTAACTGGCAGAGAAAACACTGCTGTGTGCGGTTTTTCAATGGGCGGAAGAGAGTCGTTGTACATTGGTTTGAAACGACCTGACTTGTTCGGCTACATTGGTGCAATTGCTCCGGCTCCAGGCCTTGTTCCTTCAAGAGACGGCTTTATGACTCACGAAGGCCAGTTTGCTTCTGAAGCTGACATGAAGTTTACAGAAGGAATGCCACTTCCAGAGTTTTTAATGGTTTGCTGCGGTACAATCGATGGAACAGTTGGTCAGTTCCCAAAATCTTATCATAATATATTTGAAAAGAACGGAATTGAGCACACCTGGTTCGAGGTTCTTTCTGCTAACCACGACAGTATGGCAATCAGAAGCGGTTTATATTATTTTGTAAGCCACATTTTTACTGTAGATTGATACTTATAGCTCTATCTATTATAATCTCAACCTATGGAAATTAAATTAAATAATCTGGCAAAAACATATATTTCTGCAGACGGAATCTCGGAAGTTCATGCTGTAGACGGCATTTCTCTTTCCATTCCGTCTAATCAGATTTTTGGAATAATTGGTAGAAGTGGTGCAGGAAAATCGTCACTGGTACGTCTTATAAGTATGATGGAACATCCGGACTCCGGTGAAGTATATTACGATGGACAGAGGGTAGATAATCTTCCTGAAAAAGAGCTTGTGCTTCGTCGTCGTAGAATTGGAATGATTTTCCAGAACTTTAATCTTTTCAGCTCACGTTCAGCTGCTCAGAATATTGCTTATCCTATGGAAATCTGCGGAGTTCCTAAAGAAGAAATCAAGAAAAGAGTAGATGAGCTGCTCGAGGTTGTTGAGCTTTCGGACAGAAAGGATGCACGAATCAGTACCTTATCCGGCGGACAGAAGCAGCGTGTTGCAATTGCAAGAGCTCTTGCCAATAATCCTGATATTCTTTTCTGTGATGAAGCTACTTCGGCACTGGATCCGCAGACAACAAAATCAATCTTAAACCTTATCCGCAAAATACAGAGCACAATGAACCTTACTGTAGTTATGATTACTCACCAGATGGAGGTTGTCCGCGATGCCTGCAGTAGAGTTGCAGTTATTAGCGAGGGTAAGGTTGTAGAAGAGGGTAATGTAAAAGATATCTTCCTTAATCCAAAGAATGATGTTACACGCGAGTTTATTTCAAACATCGATACAAGAAATGATGAAGATAATTCAATTATCCGCTGGTCAAATGAAGGCGGCGAATACGAGCTTGGTTTCCCACCTGATTGCAGGGTGCACCTGTTATGAGCCAGCTTTCTAAGCTTTATGATGTTGAGTTTAATATCAGGGCAGCTGGTGTTCAGAAGCTTACAGATAATTCAATCGGTAAAATGATTGTAGATTTAATTGGTTCCGAAGAAGAAGTTGCAAAGGCTGTAAATTATCTTAGGGAACGTGGCCTTGTAGTTAATAAGCTTGCGTAAAGGTTGGGAGTGTAGATTAGTATGAGTTCTGAAGTTGTAAAATATTTTTCGGTAATTGGAGTAGCAACCTGGCAGACCTTTGTTATGGTGCTTTTCTCTACAGTATTCAGTCTGATTATTGGACTTCCTCTTGGCATTCTTTTGTGTACAAGTGACAGTGCAACCGGTTTGCGACCACACAAGCTTTTGAATCAGATTTTGTCTGTAATTATCAATATCTTAAGGGCAATTCCTTTTGTAATTCTTGTAATTTTGCTTTTCCCTGTAACACGAGCTATTGTTCATACAGCGATTGGTACAAAGGCTTCTATTGTTCCGCTTACAATTGCGGCTGCACCTTTTGTTGCAAGAGTTATTGAATCTTCCTTAAAAGAAGTTGATCCTGGTGTGGTTCAGGCTGCACGTTCAATGGGTTCAACCGACAGGCAGATTATTTTTAAGGTTCTTTTACCGGAAGCTTTGCCTTCAATCGTAAACGGAATTACGCTTACAATAATCAATTTGATTGGTTATTCAGCTATGGCTGGAACGGTAGGTGGTGGCGGACTTGGTGACGTTGCAATCCGTTACGGATACCAGCGTTATAGAGTTGAATATATGCTTGGTTCCGTTGCAATTATTCTGATTCTGGTTGAGGTAATTCAGCTGATTGGTACACACGTTGCCAACAAGATGCAGAAGAACCGTTAGCGAAGGCTGTTAGTTGTTCAAATACTGCTGCATGAGCTGTACGAACAGATAAATCTTCTTGTATATATTTACACTGAAATCTTTCATTGGTTTGTCGATGTATTTTTCAAGCTCGTGCCAGTTGGCTACAAGAGTCGGCTTTTTCTTCATGTAATCTTCTATGAGCTGCTTGATCGTTCTACCAAGAACAATCATATTCTGAGTTGAAGTGAGCATATACATTCGGGCTTCTTCATTTGAATCGTTTATAAGACGGTTGATAATGTTTTCGGCGCCGGAATCGTGTGCGGTCTTTGGCAGCAGAGTTTTAATCTTAATACCGATTGTTCCGTTTTCTGCGAGAGAATTATCCAGCTTTGTGATATTGTCAGAAACTGAAATTAAATCTTCATATGCATTTGAGAAAGGAGCGGAAAGCTCTGTATCCCACTGACCACGAATTACAACTACATCATAATATTCACGGAGCTCTGTTTTTACAAACTCAATCAGGAAGGCTTTAAGGTAATTAAGAGGTTCTGCATATTTGAATGTATCAAGATTTTTCTTTAAGAACGTTTCGTTCATTGCTGAATCATAATTACGTAAAACCTTAATTTCCTTAGGTCCAAAAATCTGCTGTGCAAGAGAGGTTGCCATAGATTTTTTAATCTGACTGCTGATTTTAGTTAAGGTAGCGTTTGTATCCTTTTTAATCTTTTCAAGATAAACTTCTGTAAGCTCTGCAAGATCATCCCTAACAATTGTCTGATAGTTAGGCTTTCTTGTAATATGCTGAATCATTAACTCAAACGCCTGAGAAGCCTGAATAGAACGGATTTTTGCAACAATTTTTTTCCAGTTGTTTACGCCAACAATTTCGCTTGCGTGTGTAGACTTTAGGAAATCAAATAAATCGGTCCAGACAAGATTGTCGTTCGTTATCATATAGGCTACAGTACAGAAATCCTGAAGGCCTTCTACAATATATTCAGCATTAATTTTCTCGAATGGTGGAACTGTATCAAAAAGGTTTTCCTGAATTGAAGGATTAAACTTTTTAAGAATAACGTAATAATCGAAGGAACAGAAATCCTTAAAGAAAACAAAGGTTTTGTAAAGGTTTTCAATTTTAGCAACCTTTTTGTCGTCAAACTCGGAAACAAAAGAGTTCAAATCGTTTTCCAGCTGAACCTTAAGCTTATCTATCGGAATTGACTGTGCCATTTCGGTAATCTTTTTTTCATCAAAATGACTCAGAAGCTCAACCTGTCTTTCGGAAAGTGAATAATTCAGAATCTGGTGCTTAAACACGTTCATATTCTGATTGTTATGGAACATAAGCTGTGCAGGCGAAATAATCTTATAAATATCGTAAAAAAGCTTTGCAAGCTGTGGGGTTGCTTCAAACGAGGCCGGTTTGTAGTAAATGTGATACTTTGTTTTAGAAAAATCCTTGGCAATAGTCTTTAATCTTCTTTTAAGCTCTGCTTCCGGATTAGAGGAACCGAACAGGCTGGCAATCAAACTCTGGAAAAAGCCCTGCTTTTCTTCGGGCTGACTTTTTTTACTTTTTTGCGATTTTAAATCTTTTTGTTCCATAATTATAATTTTAAGTCAATATTTGCGATTTATCAACACTAAGTTTCGTCACTTTTTGTTACAGACTCGAACTTGTAGCATTAATAATGAAAATGCAGTATAATAATCTGTAATATTCAGAAATTTAACAAGTCTAATAATAAAATCGTTTGGGTGCTGGAAAAGGCTTTTGAAATTGGCTGCCGGTGCTGTCTCAAGTCTGCGTTGCAGGCTTTTCTCAAAACTTACATCATGATTCTTTTTTTAGGAGAAGAAAATGAAACGAATGCTAGGTGCATTTGCTGTATTAAGCGTAATTGTTTTTTCAGCAGCTGCATATAATCCACCGGTAAACGGTGATGTTTTTTATGAACTTTCAAGTCCACGTCAGCTTACAAATGCTTCTTCAGTAACAGGCGGTGCTCTGTTCTATGCTGGACCTGAATCTTTAATTACAAATCCTGCTTTAACAGCAACAGAGCAGCGTGTAGACTTAAATGCAGCTTATACTGCTTTACTCGGACACGATGCAGATGGTGATTCAAGCTATGGTCAGGCTTTCCAGGCAGGAATCCTTATGCCGTTTAAGTGGTCTGTAATGAGTGTTTATACTAACGGAACCTTTATTCCTTTAGACAAAATGCCGCCACTTAATCTTGGAAACAGCGTAAATGTTAAGTATGGTCTTGCAAAAGAGATTACAGACAAGCTCAACGTTGGTATGAATCTTAACTTTGGTGCTTTCTGGGGTGCAGATACAGACTTTGCTTTCTCTGCAAACCTTGGTTTCCTTTATAACTGGGGTAATCTCTGGAAAATTAAGGACTTCCGCTATGGTGCTTCAATCCTGAACCTTGGAAAGAACTACAATCATTCAACACTTCCAAAACTCAAGGCTGAAAATGTAGATGGAGCATTCCCTACAATCGCAACCCTTAAGCTGGGTGCTGCAGGTTCCTTTATTTCAAACGACACAGTTAAGCTTGGAGCTTCTATTGATTTGACAACTCCAATGTTTATGAATGTTATTGCAGATATTGGACTTCAGTTCTCAATTAAGGATATGTTCTATATCAACATTGCAGACGAGTTCAACTTCCGCGAAATCTATAATGGATATGTAAACATTGTTCCTTCAGTTGGTATTTCGTTCAGATTTACCTTCGATGTTAAGAACAGCGATTATCTTACAAAGAACGGCTGGAACCAGAGCGAAATGTCAATTTCTGCAGCCTGGAAGCAGCTTTACAAATCTATAAATGCAATTTCTGCTGGTGTAGATATTAACGCTGGTCTTAAAGACAAAACACCTCCTGTAATCAAGATTATGCTTGAGGACGATGATGAGGAGTAGCACTATGAAAAAACAGAGTATTATTTCTATTCTTTTGATTTTGATTCTGACTTCTGGTTTTGTTTTTGCAAAGCCAAAATATATTTCTCCGAACAACGACGGTATTCAGGATGAAATTGTTATTCCTATTTCAATTTCGGACAAGCGCTATGTTCAGGGCTGGAGTCTCGTAATCCTTGATGAAAACAAAAACATTGTAAGAACAATTGAAAACAAAATTGCTTTGCCTCAGAAGCTTGGTTTTAAAATGTTCTTCAAGCAGCTTATTGCAGTAAAGCAGGGTGTTCCTGTTCCAGAAAGCATTACCTGGAATGGTGTTCTCGACAACGGTGAAACAGCTCCAGATGGTCTTTACTACTGGTATATTACTGCAACAGACGATAACGGTAACGTAGGCCAGACAAAAGAGCATCAGGTTTATGTTGATACAGTTGCTCCAGAGATTGAGCTTACACAGCCTTCAGATAAGATTTTTGGTGAGGGTGCAAAGGCTACTCTCAAAATCAAACAGGAAGGTTCTGTTGAAGATGAATGGATTGGTGTATTTAAGACACTCGATGCTGAAGGAAAGGAAAAGGTTGTAAAAACTTACAAGTGGACTAATTCTGAACCTGAAGAGTTTATCTGGAAGGGTACAGATGATGACGATGTTCAGATTTCTGACGGTGTTTATTCTTATGAAATTACTGCTACAGACCGTGCAGGAAACGTTGCTCCTCATACAGTAATCTCTAACATCATCTATTCTGCTGAAAAGCCTGCTACAAACATCTTTATTGACGGTTCACGCTATTTCTCTCCAAAGACAGACAGCAAGCTCAGCGAAATCACACTTAATCTTACAATTCCTGTACCTGAAGAAAAATCTGGTAACAAGCTTACAGAATGGGCTGTTACAATTGAAAATAAAGCCGGTAAGGTTGTAAAGACTTATAATCAGTCTAACTATGGTGCAATTCCACCTGCAAAGCTTGAGTTCAGAGGCTTAGATGATAGCGACAAGCTTCTTGAAGATGGTGAGTATCAGGCATTTGTTACTGCAAAATATTTGAACGGTTATGTTCCTGCAAAGCTTGCTTCTCCAGTATTTGTTCTCGATACAGAAAAGCCTGCCGCTCAGGTTAGACCTTCTGACAAAGTATTTGGTGCCGGTTCAAAGGCAGATGTTAAATTCTCTATTATGATTACTCCTTCTGTTGGTTCGCCTGTTCCTTCCTGGAGAGGTGAAATTAAAACAGCAGATGGCGGCAAGATTGTAAAGACTTATGATTTTGGTGAATATCCACCAGAAAGTGTTGTATGGAACGGTCTTAATCAGAGTGGAAAAATCTCTGAAAAAGGTGACTATAAGTTTACTCTTACTGCAACTGACATGGCTGGCAACGCAGGTGTTGCTGAATCACAGACAATCACCTTTGATACAACAGAAACTCAGCTTTTGCTTGCTGTAAACGACAGTGCTTTCTCTCCAAATGGAGACAAGGTAAAGGATACACTTGTATTCAATCCTGTTACACAGACAAACGATGTTGTTTCTTATGAGTTTGTAATTAAAGATAAGGACGGCAAGGCTGTTTATACAAAGAAAGAAAACAAAAAGCTTCCATCATCCTTTACCTGGAACGGAAACGACAGCGACAACACACGCTGTGAGGATGGATTTTATTCTGCACAGCTTTCTGTAACCGCCGCTAACGGTTCAACTGCGGCAGCTGCAACACAGAGCTTCGAGCTTGATACAAAGGCTCCTTCTTTAGTTGCTGAAATCCCTTGGAATTACTTCTCTCCAGATAACGATGGAAATCAGGATAACATTCCTATTTCAATCAGTGAGAGCACAAACGAAAAGGTTTGGAACGCAGAGGTTCGCAACGCTAAGAATAATGTTGTAAAGAAGCTTTCATGGAACGGAAAGAAAACATCTCTTGACTGGGATGGAACTGACGAATCTGGAAACCTTGCCGCAGATGGAAAATACAGTATTGTTATTTCTTCAACTGACGATGCAGGAAACAGCTTCAGCACATCATTAAAGGAAATTGTACTCGATAACCGCGAAACAAAGCTTTATCTTACTTCTGAATATGATGGCATTTCTCCTAACGATGATAACTACCTTGACCAGCAGATTTTTGCTATCAGGACAAGTGTTGCAGAAGATTTGAAGAGCTGGAACTTCGATATCCGTAAGGAAGACGGAAACTCTGTATTCTCATTATCAGAAAAAGACAGCATGACTCTTCCTGCAGAAATTAAGTGGAATGGTGCAGATAAGAATGGCATTGCCTGCGAAGGAACCTTTACCGGTACTTTGAATGTTGTTTACAAGAAGGGTAACAGAGTAAGCGCAGTTTCTTCTCCATTTATTTGTACAGCTACACCTCCAGAGCTTAGAGTTCAGACAGCTCCTGCTTACTTCAGTCCTGATAACGACGGTATTGATGATGACTTGTTCATTAAGCTTACAGGTTCTACAAAGGCTAAGATTAAGAACTGGTCTTTCGTAATCAGAGATCCTAAGGGCAAGGTATTCTGGAAGACAGAAGGAAAATCAACAATTACCGAAAGAATTATTTGGGACGGTTTGAGTAACGTACAGAAGGATGCTTCCGGACACGCAGAAAGAGTTCAGTCTGCTATGGATTATTCATATGCATTCACAGTATCAGACAATCTTGGAATGAAATCTATTGTTGAAGGAATTATTCCAGTTGACGTTCTTGTTATCCGCGAAGGCAATGTACTTAAGATGGCTGTTCCTTCAATCATCTTCGAGTCTGACGCTGCTAACTTCCAGTCTGCAAACGAAAAGCTTACAGCTGAGCAGGTTCAGAAGAACGTTGAGATTCTTGGACGAATTGCCGAAATCCTTAAGAAGTTCCCTGACTATCAGGTAACAATCCAGGGGCACGCAAACAGACTTTCTGATAATGTTGATGAAGAGACTGTAGATAATCCTCGTGTTTGGGGACGTGCATTAGGACCTCTTTCTAAGGAACGTGCCGATGCAATTAAGGCTTACCTTGTAAAGAAGGGCGTAAATGCAAACAGCATCACTACAGAAGGTATGGGTGGTACAAAGCCTGTTGTAGATCCTAAGGATTCTGATAACAACTGGAAGAACCGACGCGTAGAATTCATTCTTGTTAAATAGAATTAGTGCGTAGCGTCGCTTATTAACTTTTTTGATAAATAAGAGTAAAATGGAGTCATGAAGTTTCGCTTTGTGATTTCCGTTTTACTCTTTTTTTTATGCACCTCACTTTATTCAAAATCTCCAGATAATGATGACTCTCAAATAACGGAAACACAATATGTTCCACTTCAAACAAATTACAACTTAACCGTGGGCTATAACATAGATCCGAAGTTTACGCATAATTATTTTCAGGGAAAGCTAATGGTAGATCTGGCAGAAGGCTGGTTTAATCGTTTTGGTTTTTTGTCTGCGATTGGAGGAGAGATTGGCTTCAGTCAGAATGATACAAACTCATCATCCTTTATAGCTACGTTATATGCTCCAGGACTCGGTTTTTCTTATCGTATATTTAAAGGTCTTGTAGCTTCTACGGGAGTTTATTTTACACAAACCTGGTACAGAACAAAAGAAGTAAATGACCTGATAACAGTAAATACTCTTGTTTATTCAAACGGACTGGCAGTTCCGGTAAATATACGTTATTACTTCAATGATTATATTGCTGTTCTTGCTTCGGCTAATTTTATGTTTCATCCCTGGGTTCCAATACAGAATGAAAATGGTAAAAACAGTTCGATTTATGATGTCGTTACACAGGTAAATATTGGTGTGACATTCTCAGTTCCTTCGAGACAATTATAACAGGGAGGCTTTAGCTATGAAAAAGAAACCAAACAGAATCTTTCCTGTATTTTTTATATGCTCTGTGCTTTTGCTTTTAATATCCTGCAGCTATATGAAAACAGATTTGGGAAATGAAGATATAGATGTTTCCATTACACAAATAGAAATCTCAGGGAAAAAATATGTTATCCTGTCGTTTAATACAATTACTTCTGCACTTGAAATCCCTGCTTCGGTTCAAGATTTGCCGGTACTAAAAATCTATTTTAATAAAACTACAAACTTAAGCGCACTTACATCAATTACTTTTGATGAATCATCATCAGTTACAGAGATCGATACCTTTAAGGGAGCTTCTTCTCTGGGATCAATTGTTTTACCTGATAGTTTAACTGTTATGCCAACATTTCAGAATTGTAAGGCTCTTACGACGGTTACTCTTTCTTCTAAGATTACGGAGATTCCGGAGAGTTGTTTTGAAGGATGTACAGCATTAGTGAGTGTTTCGAAACCGGTTACAGGCAATAGTGGAAGTGGAAATTTAAACGGCATTACTGCAATTGGAAAAAGCGCTTTTAACGGATGTACAAAATTAACTTCAATTGCACTTGAGACTACTTCTATTACAGAGCTTATGGACCAGACCTTTTACAAGTGTTCAGCATTAACGACGGTAAAACTTCCCGGAACAGTACAAGCTATTGGTAAGGAAGTTTTTGGTTCTTGCGGTGAGCTAAAAACAGTAGAGGGATTTGAAAACGTTGCTACACTTGGAGATAAAATCTTTGATTCCTGTAGCAAACTGGAAACTATTAAGCTAAACTCCCAAATAACAGTAATTCCTGATAATATGTTCAGCGGATGTTCTGCACTCAAAGCTTTTGATTTTCCTGAGCAACTGACAAAAATAGGAAAAGATGCATTTTATAAATGTAATGCATTAACGACAGTAAAACTTCCAGAAACAGTAAAATCTGTTGGTGCAGAAGCATTTGGTTCATGTATTAATCTGACTAAAGTAGAAGGATTTGAAAAGGCTGTTACCTTAGGAGAAAAAATCTTTGAATCCTGCAGTAAATTAAGCGAAATAAAAATAAGCGAACAGATAGAAAAAATACCTGAAAGTATGTTCAGCGGATGTTCCTCACTTAAAACATTTACTATTCCGGAAAAGGTTAAAGAAATTGGCAATTCTGCGTTTGCAAATACTTTATTGAAAGAATTATTCTGTTACGCAAAGGAACCTCCTAAAATCACTAAACCAGGACTTCCTGAAAAAACTAATACAAAGCCGGCTGAGACTAAAAAGCCTGAAATCTATGTGTATGTTCCTGAAGAAAGTGTAGCCGTTTACATAGAAAAATGGGGTGAGGTTCTGGATTTAGACAATAAAATAGAGATTTCAGCAATAGAAAATTATGAAGGACAGAATAATTCTGAAACAGAAGAATGATGTTGGATAAAGCTTAAATAATAAAAAAAGCCTTCTCTTTGCAGAGAAGGCTTTGAGCGGCTCCTGCTGGGCTTGAACCAGCGACACTCGGATTAACAGTCCGATGCTCTACCGGCTGAGCTAAGGAACCACACGCATTTGATAGCGTGAATATTATAATAATGATAATAGAAAAGAATGTCAATACCTTAAACATCTATTTATACACTTAGTTTAAATGTTATAATCATTGTCATGACAAAGAATGAATTGCGGAAACATATAAAGGCAAAACTTGAAGAAAACAAAGCTAGTTTTGCTAGAGAATCTCAGACTATATGCGAAAAGCTGCTTGCTGATAAGGCTTTTATGGAAGCAACTGTTCTTCTGGCTTATATGCCGCTGCCAGATGAGGTTGATGTGATGCCTGTTATACAAGATGCCTTGAAGCTGGGGAAAAAGGTTGCTGTACCGCGGGTTGAAGAGCCGCAGAAAATGCATTTTTATTATCTTGATGATGAAGTTGAACTGAATACGCAGATGGAAGCCGGATATTACGGAATAAGTGAGCCAAAAACAAGTGGAAAGCAGTTTTGTTCTGGTGATGATTTTGACAGTGTACTTGTGCTTGTACCGGGTAGGGCGTTTTCAAAAAATGGTGCAAGGCTTGGGCGTGGAAAAGGCTTTTACGATGTATTTTTGAAGCAATTGCTGGAAGAGTGTGCTGCTACCGGAAAAAAAGTTTATAAAATTGGAGTTTGCTTTTCCTGTCAGGTTGTAGATTCAGTTCCTACCGAACAAAATGATATTTTTGTAGATAAGATTGTATCTTTTTCAGACTAGATTCGAAAATTTATTCCTTAAAGTTAAGTGCCGAAACTACTGCCGCAATACCGGCACGACCAATGTTTGAACTTGTTCCGGCACCCCACAGCTGGGTTCCATCTTCCATTGTAAGCTGAACATAAGCCATAGCCTTTGTGTTGGCACCTTCACCAATAGAGTGTTCATTGAAGTAGGTAACGTTAAAGGCTGGAACAGGAGTCTGTTTTAAGGCAGAAACAAAGGCATCCAGAGGTCCGTTACCGGTAGCGGCAATTGAGTATTCTTCGCCCTTGTAAGCTATTGTTGCCATACCGAGTACCTGATCAGGAGTGTCTGTACCGCGTTCGCCCTCGTTATGATGTTCGGAAACATTGAGTACGTTAAGCGGAGCTTTTGTTTTAAGCCATTTTTCCGCAAAAAGATCGTAAACTTCTTGTGGAGTAAGCTCACGCTGAAGCTTGTCGGCAGCTGTCTTTACTACGCGGCCAATAACCGGATGCATATCCTTTGGTGCGATAATACCAAAATTGCTTTCCAAAATATAAGCGGCACCGCCTTTTCCGCTTTGACTGTTGATTCGTATGATTCCTTCGTATTCGCGGCCAATGTCGTGAGGATCAATCGGCAGGTATGGAACATCCCAAGGGCTGTCAGCAGACATTTTCTTTCTGGCTGCCATTCCTTTACTTATTGCATCCTGATGAGAACCGCTGAAGGCTGTAAAAACAAGCTCGCCGGCATACGGGTTTCTTGGATGAATGGCCATTTCGGTAAGACGTGTAAACTCTGCGGAAACTGAATCCAGATCTGAAAAATCAAGCTGAGGGTCAACGCCCTGAGAGAACATATTCAGTGCAACTGTAACAATATCAAGATTACCGGTGCGTTCACCGTTTCCAAAAAGGCAGCCCTCTACGCGCTCTGCACCGGCAAGAAGTCCAAGCTCGCACTGAGCAACTCCTTCGCCTCTATCATTATGATTATGAAGAGAGATGATGCACGACTCACGGTTTTTAATGCTGCAGCAGAAGTGTTCTATCTGGTCTGCAAACTGGTTCGGCAGTGAGCATTCAACCGTTGCCGGAAGATTAAGAATAATTTTATTCTGAGGTGTAGCTCCCCATTCCTCCATTACCGCCTGACAGATTTCCAGAGCATATTCGGGCTCTGTTTGAGTAAAGTTCTCCGGTGAATATTCAAGCCGTACGTTAGTACCTTCAAGTATAGAAAGATGCTTTTTTAAGTACCGTACACCGCTTACTGCAAGCTGTATAATCTCTTCTTTTGATTTCTTAAAATTGTATTTTCGCTGTGCAGGAGAGGTTGCATTATAAAGATGAAATATAACGTTTTTTGCTCCCTTAAGAGACTTAAGGGTTTTAATTACAAGACTCTCGCGTGCCTGACTAAGAACCTGCAGGGCAACATCATCAGGAACGCGATTTTCGGTAATAAGCCTGCGAACAAACTCGTATTCAGTATCATTTGAGGAAGGAAATCCGATTTCAATTTCCTTAAAACCAAGCTTAACAAGCAAATCAAAGAACTCAAGCTTTTGTTCAATACCCATAGGGTTTACAAGAGCCTGATTCCCATCGCGCAGATCAACAGAACACCAGACAGGAGCCTTCTCAATCCTCTTGGAAGGCCAGGTCCTGTTTTCAAGCTGAACACCTGTGAACTGTCTGTATTTTCCTGTTACCTGCATAAAATGCTACTTTATCAGACCTTCGAAAATAACCTTAATGTCGTTTATGAATACAGAAGTGTCTTTTTTCAACTGCTTAAGGAACTCATTTTCGCTGAGAGGTCCAATTACAGCTTCCATTTCTTCTTTGTTTCTGTAAGTCATATTGCGGTAGTAATCTGAGTAATCCTTTTTTCGAGACTGCAAAGATGAAGTATAAATATCGGTTGCACAGATTGAAACATCATCAGTAATATTGCGATACAAGTCTGTAGAGAACTCTTCAATAGGGCGGGTATAAAGCAGTTCAAGAAGATAAAGTGCATGGCGAACCTTATGCTCTTTGTAAGCGTTTTCGCAATCTTTGTAGAAGGCGTGAACTTCTTCCCAGTTGTTTATCTTCTTTGCTTTGATTAAGCCAAACAATTCCTGAATCTTTTCGCTAGGAATAATCTGACCACCAACATTTTCCCATTCTGTATAAAGAGGATACTCACGGATTTTGTTAACAAGCTCAAGAGTAAGTTTGTCTACGTTAAGCTCTTTACAGAACTCCATGAGTGTTCTTGTTGCATAGTATTTTACGATTTTTCTGTAAGTCTTATATGCTTTTACAGGTTTTGCAACAATAGCACCGTATTTTTTCTGGCAGACAGCATCAAAGTAAGTAAAGTCTGCATCTGGATTCTGATGTAAGAAATCTTTTGCACGTTTGAAAACTTCTTCTGCTGTTGTAGCACCTTCCATACATTCATCATTCATCTTCTGCAAATAGCCGGCTGTAAAATGAATGATTCGGTCAAGTGCTGTCATAATTTCCTGCATTGTATCTGGTGCAAGAGGGTCTGTTTCTATGTACTGAACCTTTGTCTTACGTTTATCGCGCTTCTTGAATTTACCGTTATTTCTGGTGATGGCGAACATGTCATACATAAACCACCAGGCAGGAATAATAGTAATTGCTTCTTCACCGTTTGTTGAAGGTGAAACAAGAGAGAATGGATAAAGAATATCAAGCTCATGCTGATAGCTTCCTTTTGAAAGAAGTGCAAAAGAAGCAAAGCGTGAATTGTGCTTAAAGTCACTGCAAAGTCCTGGCCAGAAGCCGCGTTTTGCAAAAATCTCACCATCTGGGCTTCGTGAGTTATGGTTACTTCCGATTGTAGCACCAGAAGCGATGTTTGACTGTCCCATAATTGTTGTAGCAATAAGGAAGGAAGAGTTATGATGCTGCTCGTGGAACGGGAAGATGAGGTTATTCAAAACTTCACAGCAGGAAATTGTAGAGTTGTCGCCGAGAACAGAGTTCAAAAGTCTTGCACCGTATTTAATCTGACAGTTTCGACCGATTACAAAGCGAACTGCAATTGCCTGGTAGAATACACGGCTTCCATAACCAAGAATACCGTTTACCATTTCTACACCTTCACCAATCTGAGAAACCTCTTCCTCAGAAGAAAGCACTGTAATATTTTTAAGCTTAAAGGCACCCTTAATGTAAGCAGCTTTACCAATCTTTGAGTCTTTGATGATATTAGAGTTCTTAACAACTGCATCGTCATCAATAAAACCGTAAGTATCAAGCTCTTTTGTATTGCCATATTCAGTAAGCTCTACAAAGCGGTTAAGAAGTTCAGCATCATCACGGTAATGAGACCACAAGTAAGCGTCTGCCGGAATCATGCTTTCAAAAGGAAGAACGGCACGACCGTCGTTTTCGTTTGCAATTCCAAGCCAGATTCGGTGATCTTCAGGTTCACCCTTTTTAAGAATACCGTTACCAAACTTAGAGTGGTTTGTACAACAGATTTCCTGAATATTAAAGAGGATTACACGGCTTCCAAGTCGGTAATTATCCATATAGAATACATTTCTAATTACAACATCATCACCTGTTAAAAGGTTGCTTATTCGTGAACGACGAATACCGCATTCAAGATGAAGGTCGTTATATGAAAGAGTAACGTTTCTGAGTTTTCCAAGAATTATAAAGCCCGAAAAGAAGGAAAGGTGAATCAGATTAGGGTCAAAACCGTCTTTTTCATCAGAAACATAGAAATTATTCCAGGTTTCATCTTCGTTATGATTCAGATTTTTTTCAAGAATAAGAATCTCATCTTTTGTCAAATGTCTTTTTCCAACAAGAAGCTCTTTTGGAATTGTTACTGTTTTTTTGCTTGTAGCAGGGGACTCTATTTTTACCATAATACTTTATTTTACAATAGAGCAGGTTTTTTTACAAGAAAATTAGCGATGGGGATTTTTAAAGTGGTATTGTAAAAAACACGAAAATACTTTAATATAGTTTGTGTTGCCGGGATGGCGGAATTGGTAGACGCCCAGGACTTAAAATCCTGTGTCGAGTGATCGACGTGCCAGTTCGATTCTGGTTCCCGGCAGTGCCTCCTTGCTTCACAGGGAGGCTTTTTTTTTGATTGTCGAATCTAGTCCAGCAGGGACACGAGGAGGTAGGTATGGCTCACGTTTATTCTAGAACCTGTGTTTTTAAGTCTGTAGAAGACATTAAAGGAAAGCATGTGACAATTATGGGACTCGGGTTGAACGGTGGTGGAGAGGCGGCTGTCCGCTTTTTCCTGAAAAAAGGTGCTTTTGTAACCGTTACCGACAAAAAAACGCAGGAGCAGCTTAAGGCTACAATCGATTCTCTGGAAAACGATGCAACGCTGGACAAATCACGTCTTACTTACAGGATTGGCGAGCATAAGATTGAAGATTTTGAAAAGGCCGACTGTGTTATTAAAAATCCTGGTGTAAATTACGAAGGAAATGAGTATCTTGCTGCGGCAAAGGCAATTGAAACCGATCTAAGTATTTTTTTACGCTTTACAAATGCTCCGATTATTGCTGTTACCGGCAGTAAAGGTAAATCTTCGACTGTCAGTTCAATTTATTACGGCTTAAAGCAGGCCGGCTACAACTGTTTTATGGGCGGCAATATTACGGTAAGCCCGCTTTCTTTTTTTGATGAAGTTACGCCTGATTCTCCTGTTGTGCTTGAGCTTTCTTCCTGGCAGCTTGCAGATTTGCGGGGCAGAGGAGTGCTTAAGCCTCATATTTCAATCATAACAAAAATTGTGCCAGATCATCAGAACTGGTACCATTCAATGGAAAAATATGTTGCAGACAAGCGTTTGATTTATGCAGACCAGTCAAAGGGTGATTATTCTATTTTTGATGCTGAGGATGATGAGCCTGGAACCAGTCCTGATTCAAACGAGCAGGGAAACGCAGGACTTGATTGTTCTACCTGGGGAAACCTTTTTGCTTCGGAGTCAAAGGCAACTGTTTTCAGATACGGTAAGTCAAAGCTTAAGGACGGTTGTTACGGAGTCTGGCAGGAGATTGATGAAAAAGGTAACTTCTGCGGAAAGGTTTTGCTTCCCGGCATGACGGAAGAAAAGGTTATTTTGCGTGAGCTTACTGTTCCGGGCGACCATATGCGGACAAATGTTTTGAATGCGGCTCTTGTTTTGTATTTGATGGGTGTTGAACCGGAAAGAATTATTTCAATCTTGGGCAACTGGCAGGGAATTGAGCACCGGCTCCAGTATTTCCATTCGTGGCATAGTCCTAAAAATGTAAATAAAGAATATAAGTTCTTTAATGATACATGTGCAACTGTTCCTGAGGCGGCGGCAGCTGCAACTCAGGCCTTCGGCAAACCAGTAATTCTGCTTACAGGCGGCACAGATAAAGGACTAGTCCTTAATCCGCTGATTCAGGTTTTGACAAACAAAAAACCGGAAGAAATTGCCGTAAAATCAATTTATCTCTTAAAAGGAAGTGCTACAGACAGACTTCTACCTTATCTGGACAGCTCAAACACAGTTTACAACGGTCCATACGACAGTCTGGATGCTCTTCTTACAGCCTTAAAACAGGAGCTTGAAGAAAAGGTTGACGGTAATTTGTCTGCCGGTTCAGAGGTAGTTGTATTTTCTCCGGGAGCAACCTCGTTTGGAATGTTTAACAACGAGTTTGATCGCGGCGAACAGTTTATGAATAAAGTAAAGGCTTTGTTCTAGTTATCGTTGTCACCGTAATCCGGGGTGTTTTCGGCAGCGGTGAGGGCAAGGGAAGCAAGGTCGTCAATGTATTGTGCTTCGGCGGCTTTTTCCTTTGTTGTGCCGGAAATACCAAGTGAGGCTTTCTGCAGCTCTTTCTTTTCGTTGCGAACCTTTAGAAGTTCCTTTGCGGCTAATAGAATCTCTGCAGCTTCATTATCATCCTTTATACTTAAAGCATTTGAAATAGCGGCAACTTCCTGGCTGGCAAGGTTTTCCAGAGTGAGGAACGTTTTCTGCAGCTTTAAGGCACGTTTTTCGCCAACGTTTGGCAGCTCCAGGAACAGGCTCTTTGTATTTTCCTTTGTGCGGAGATTCTGGTTTCTGCTTGTTGCAAAGCGGTGAGTTTCATCACGGACACGCTGAAGAAGTCTTAAGGCATCGCTGCGGCGCGGTACACAAATTGGCGTACTGTTTCCCGGAAGATAAAGCTCTTCATCTCTTTTTGCAAGACCAACAATTGGAATATCAAGATTAAGTGCCTGTAAAACACCTTCTACAGCATTTACCTGGCCCAAACCACCGTCTATCATAATTAAATCAGGGAGCTCTGCCTGTTCGTTGAGTAGCCTTGTATAACGGCGGGTTGTAGCTTCGCGCATGGAAGCAAAGTCGTCTATTATACCGTCCGTTGTTTTCAGGCGGAAATAGCGGTAATTCTTTTTGTCAGGGTTGCCGTTGTAAAAGCTTATAAGCGAAGCAACCGGGAACTTTCCGCCGATATGTGCAATATCAAAGCCTTCAATTCGTACAGGAAGAGTGTCCAGATTAAGAAGAGTTTTGAGTTCTTCAAGGGCAGGAGTGTCTCCTCGTTCACGCAGACGGCGAACAATATCTTCGTGCGCATTTTGAAGAGCCATATTGATTGCGGCAATGTCGTGCGGAGAAGAAGAGGTTTGCGGTGATGAAGTGGCTGCATCTGTTGAAACTGTGAAAACTTTTGTATCTACATGCTTTTCGTCGTTGAGCCATTTGGAAATAATTTCATATTCAGTTGTTGTGGTAACATAAATTGACGGCGGAATCTGGCTTTCTTCTTCGTAATAGGCGGCAATAAACTCGCCGGTAAGCTCATCATCCTCATTTAAACTTTCAACACGGTAATTTTCGCGGCCCAAAAGCTTTCCGTGGCGGATTTTAAGTACAGTAAAGCTTACAAGTTCGCCTTCGCGCCAGTACGCAATATAATCCTTATCCTCGGAGTCAAAGGCTTCTACAATATTCTGATTATGAAGCACCATTAAAGCCTTTATTCCATCGCGGAGACGGGCTGCTTTTTCAAAATTAAGCTCGGCCGCCGCTGCCTTCATTTCCTCGGTCATTCGTTTAGCTGCATCATCATCCTTTTGTTCTAAGAGGCGGCTTATTTCCGAAATAAGTTCACCATAATCTTCCTTAGAGATTTTTCCGCAGCACGGAGCCTTACATTGTTTCATATGGTAATACAGGCAGGGAGTTTCTCTTTTTCGCAAAACCTTGCAGTGGCGGACCGGGAAAAGCTTATAGATTGTGTCCAGGAAGGTGTCTACTGCATCGACATTCGGGAACGGGCCGTAATACTGGGAGCCGTCCTGGAAAATACTGCGGGTTCTAAAAATGCGCGGAAACTCTTCGTTTGTAATGCGCAGAACCGGGTACGATTTTCCATCCTTAAGGTTGATGTTGTAGCGCGGGCTGTATTTCTTTATAAGGTTGTTTTCCAGAAGAAGCGCTTCGTATTCGTTTGTTGTGGTGATATATTCTATTAAAACTGCGTGGGCAATGAGCATTTTTGTCTTAATGTTTTTTTGCCCCGAAAAATACGAGCACAGACGGTTTTTAAGATTTTTGGCTTTTCCTACATATATAACGGTATTTTCAGCGTTTCGCCAGAGGTATACTCCGCTAGATTGAGGTGCTTTGAGAGCTGTTTCGTGCAATATTTCCCGTGTAGTTTTCTGTGCCATAATCCTAACGTCATTATGACATAAATTCTAATATTTTTTCAAATTATGCCGATAGACTATTCAGGTGAACTATATGCTAAAAAAACAGATTAATAAAGTATCCTGTAAGGTGATTCGTCTGCTTTGTATTTTATTTGTTATGTCTCATTCTCTGTACGCAGAAAATACTCAGATTGTTCTGGGTGGAAAAGAGGGCTGGCCAAGCTTTGATTATGCGAATGGAGTCACAACAGGAACTGGTCGTTATGGTTATGAGTGTATTGAGCTTGCAACCAATTCTTTTATTTATGACGAGATGACTGATTTATTAATTGATTTTGAGAATCCCTCCTCTCCTGTATCAGCAGGTGCTTATGATATTGTTTCAAATAATCTGCGCGTTTCCACGGATGCGGTTATGGAAAAGGGTGCGGGGCTTTCCAGAAATATTGGCGGCTTGAGCGTACTTGGTAAACCGGGAGCCTTTTTTGGTACAGAAGGACTTTTAGGCTCGTTCTCCTTTGAGTTCTGGCTTTGTCCTTCAATTGCAGAAAACGGTGAGGTTATAATTAAATGGGAATCGTCTAAAAATGTACGGGGCAGACTCATTTATCAGCTTATGAACTGTATTTTTGAAGGCGGTCACCTCGACTGGACTTTATCTAACTTTTTTGACAATTATAAAAACGAATATGGCAACAACGAAATCAATCTTAAGGGAACTTCTAATATAATTCCGGATAAATGGAGCTATCATGTTCTTTCGTATGATTGCGAAACAGGACTCCTTGAGTATCTTGTAAACGGAGTAACAGAGGATTTAGTATACGTAACCTCTACCGGAGATGCAGTTGGAGAAATTGCATTTATAGTTTTAGGTACACCATCTGAGCTGCAGTTCTGTTCAGAGTATACAGGAAAGGTTGACGATATCCGCATTATGAGAAGACCTTATTCTCCGCCGGAGTATCAGTCGGCAGAATATGCAGGAACACTAAGAAGGCTTATTTATTCACCAACAGGCGGTCGTTTTGAAACAAAGCCGATAAGAGTTTCTACAGGTGCAATTCTTAATTCGCTTACGGCTGTAGACAGTATTCCTTCTCAGACTGATGTTTGTTATTTTGTACGTTCCGGAGATAATTTTTATAACTGGACAGACAGCTATCCTGCGTGGAAGCCTGTTGAAAATGGAGAAGCTATAACCGGAGTAAAAGGCTTATATTTCCAGGTTGCGTGCAATCTCTATCCGGATGGAAACGGAGAAAAATCTCCTTCCGTAACAACAATAGAATTGGATTTCTCTGAGCTTCCATTACCGCTTCCACCTTTTACTGTAAAAGCCGAAGCCGGAAACGGATGTGTGGTACTTAATTGGAAATACTCAGTAGATGATACTGCCGGAGGTTACTATATTTATTATGGCAGCCGACCTGGAGAATATTTGGGCAGAATCGCAGTAGAAGGTGAATCGCCTATAAAAATTGGAAATCAAACATCGTTCAAAGTGACTGGACTGGAAAATGGAAAAATATACTATTTTGCAATTGCAGCCTGGTCGGTGCTTGACGACAGAATAACCGGACCTTTGTCTAAGGAAGTTTTTGCCAGACCGTTGGACAGATTAAAAAAATAAGGGCTATAAGGAAAAAATATGAATACAGTAAATGAAAAAAATCTTATTCTGACAAGAGCTAAATCAGCTGTTTTGTCTCGCGATTTTGTTACAGCAGCACGTTTGTACAAACAGATGTTAAAAAAAGATCCGTCCAACGTTGATTATCTTAAGGAACTGGGCTCAATTTACGTAAAAGCTGGAGAGGATGCAAAAGCAATTCCTTATTATGAGCAGATTATAACCTTCTATCCTCATTATGTTGAGGCAATGAACAGCCTTGGAGCAATTTATCGTCGTCTTAAACGATATGAGGACTCAATCAATATTTTGCAGAAGGCCCTTGATGAAGACCGTCAGACCGGAAGCGTTAACTACAATCTTGGTTTTACCTATAAGGAAATGGGAAACTACGACGACGCCATTGAAGCCTTTGAAATTGTAATTACAGAAAATCCTTCAGACGTTTTGGCCTATAATCATATTGGAAAAATCTATTTTGCAAAGAAGGATTATGCCAAGGCAATTTCTTCTTATAAAAAAGGACTTCAGGTAGATCAGAATCACCCGATTTTGAATTACAATCTTGCAGTTTGTTATGATGAAGCAAAAATGTATCCTGAAGCAATCCGCTGTTATGAAGCAGCTTTGAAGGCTAAACCGGGTTGGGTAGATGCAATCAGAGATTTCAGTACACTGCTTATTACTTGCCAGCGCACAAAGGAAGCTTCGGAGCTTGTTCATCATTCAATAGAGCTTTATCCAAACGACTCACAGCTTTTGTGTCTTTTAGGCCGCATTTATCTGAGTCAGTTTGATTATGATTCCGCAATCAAAACTTATAAAAAGGCTGCTGTTTTTGCAGGAAACGATATCCGTGTTCTTACGGGGCTTGCAGAAGCTCTCGAAAAGGGTGAAAAGCCACAGGAAGCTCTTGATTCAGTTATTAAGGCAATGGAGCTTGAACCAGACAATAAGGATTTGAAAAAGCAGTACATACATACACTTCTTTCTGCAGAAGAATATGAAGCTGCCGGTATTAACGTAAAAGAGCTGGAGGGCGAGCCAGAAGGAGCGAAGGATCTTGAAGTTCTTGATTTAGGTGAGCAGTACAGCATTTGTGTAAATGATGAAGAAAAGGCACAAGAGTATTCAGATAAAATTGTTAAGATAAACAAACATTATAAAAATCATATTCTTGAAGCGGCAGGACGCTATGCACAGATTGGCAATAACGAAATGGCAGAGAAAAAAGCCAAGGAGTTTGTTGCCCGAGAAATCAGGAATCCTGCCGGTTATAATATGCTTGGAAAAATCTATACAAGCACCGGAGATTTGCAGAACGCAATCGATTCTTATGATAAGAGCCGAAGCTTCAGAAAACCGAATATTCTGGCAGACAAGCAGATAAAGAAGCTCACAGAACAGATGAATAAGCTTCAGAATCCTGAACAGCCGCCTGTTATAGAAGAGGAGAAGGTTGAAGAGCAGGTTGTAGAAGAAGCTCCAGCAGTAGAAGAAAACGAAGAAGCTGAACCTCAGGAAGAAGAGGATTTTGATTTCAACCAGCTTGGCGGAAATGTACCTATGCAGGAAGCTCTCGTTGAGGATGAAGATGAGTTCTTTGAGAATCTGGATAATCTTGAAGATTTAGAGGATGTTGAAGAAGCCGAAGAGGAAGAACCAGAAGAGCCTGAAAAACCAATGCCTGTTACTTTTGACGGAGAAGCTTTGCCTGTAGCAGAAGGCGGCGGTGGTAATAGTGAAGCTGCTTCAGAAGATCCTGATGATTTTGATTTTGGACAGTTTGATAAAAAGGATTATTCTGATCCAGAGTATGATAATTCACTTTTCGGAAACGATTCAGAGGATTATGGTGCAGGATCTCCTGTTCAGGAACAGCCTGTTTCTCAGCAGCCAATGGCTAATCCTGAGCCGGCATATCAGGAGCCTCAGAATCCTGAACCTACTTACAGGGAACCTGAATATCCGCCACAATATCAGAAGCCGGATCCTTATGCAGAAGAAATGCAGAAACGTTTGCAGGACGCAATGATGCAGTCTTCCCGCTTTGCAATGGATACTGCAATGGAAGCACAAAAGCTTGCACACCAGCTTGCCGATGAGCAGGAGGTTCTT
>JAFZRP010000096.1 GCA_017619795.1 Treponema sp. | reverse complement strand
GAGAAACCTGCAATACCAGTAGCGAATGTACGGCGTACATTTGTATCAATAAGAGCAAGCTCAGCTGCTTCGTAGTAGTATTTATCGTGCATATAGTGAATGAGGTTCAATGTGTTTACATAAAGGTCACACAACCACTCGAGCATGATGTCGTACTTCTTCATTACTTCATCATAGTCAAGATATTCAGATGTGATTGGAGCGATTTCTGGACCAACCTGAGCACCTGGTGTAAGACCAGCTTCCTCATCCTTACCACCGTTGATAGCGTAAAGAAGAGCCTTAGCAAGGTTAGCACGAGCTCCGAAGAACTGCATTTCCTTACCTGTCTGAGTTGCAGATACACAACAGCAGATTGAGTAGTCATCACCCCAGATTGGGCGCATGATGTCGTCGTTCTCATACTGGATAGAAGATGTATCAATAGAAATCTTTGCAGCATAGCGGCGGAAGTTTTCTGGGAGTCTCTTTGAATAGAGAACTGTGATGTTTGGCTCTGGAGAAGGACCCATGTTTTCCAATGTGTGGAGGAAACGGAAATCGTTCTTTGTAACCTGAGCACGTCCATCCTGTCCAAGTCCACCAACTTCAAGTGTAGCCCATACAGGGTCACCAGAGAAGAGCTGGTTGTAAGATTCAATACGAGCAAAACGAACCATTCTGAACTTCATAACCATGTGGTCAACAAGTTCCTGAGCTTTTTCTTCTGTAAGAACGCCTTTCTTAAGATCTCTTTCGATGTAGATGTCGAGGAAGGTAGAAATACGACCAACTGACATAGCTGCACCGTTCTGAGTCTTAATAGCAGCAAGGTATCCAAAATACAACCACTGGAAAGCTTCCTTAGCAGTTGTAGCTGGTTTAGAAATATCATAACCATAAAGAGCAGCCATAGCTTTAATGCCTTTAAGAGCATTGATCTGGTCTGTAAGCTCTTCTCTCTGGCGAATGATATCTTCTGTCATTGTACCGTTTCCACAGTTGAGCTTGTCTTCTTCCTTGCATTTGATAAGGTAGTCAATACCATAGAGAGCAACACGGCGGTAGTCACCTACGATACGTCCACGTCCGTATGTATCAGGAAGACCAGTAAGGATATGAGCTGAACGAGCTTTACGAATCTCTGGAGTGTAAACATCGAATACACCCTGGTTATGTGTCTTGTGATATTCTGTGAAGATTTTGTGAAGTTCTTCGTTCTTCTTGTAGCCGTACATTTCGCATGACTGCTCTGCCATTGTGATTCCACCAAAAGGCATAAATGCACGTTTCAAAGGCTTGTCTGTCTGAAGACCTACAACCTGCTCCAAATCTTTTCCTTCTGGGCAGATGTAAGCTGCTGGGTGAGATGTAAGACCTGATACAACATCAGTATCCATATCAAGAACACCAGTTCTTTCTTTTCCATCCAGACCTACAGAAACTTTGTCATGCTCTGCTTTCTGTAATTTCTGGAGCTCATTAAAAAGCTTGTTTGTTGCTGCAGTAGGACCTGCCAAGAATGACTGGTCACCATCATACTGTGTATAGTTAGCCTGAATAAAGTCGCGAACGTTTACTTCGCTTGTCCATAAACCGTCAGGATTAAATCCTTCCCATTCTGGTCGTAAAGCCATAATTAAACCTCTTTATATTGTTATCTATGGAAAAAACTTTCCACCTATTTTATTGTAATAATAATGCATTAAAAGGCTTTCTTCAAGCCAAAAGCTAATCTGCATTCATCATTATTCTGCATAATTTTTTTAGTACACAAGCTTTTTGCTATCAGGCTGTCTCTTTTTGTAATCATTACAATATTATAATAATTACAATTTATTAAATTGTCAAGCGAAATATAAAAAATAATTTAAATTGTGGAAAAAACATTTTATACATTGTAAAATATTTATGGGTGGATTTTATGAAATCAAAAAAAATTTTTACTCTGCTTGGCTTTGTGAGTATTTTATCTATTTTTTCCTGCTCCAAGCTGCCGGAAATGACTCTCGAAGAAATTGAATTACATGCGCAGAATCTGAACGAACAACTTGTACAGAATACTGTTTCAAAACCGTGGACCGGCGGAACGTATAAGGCTGGCAAAATCGGTGGAATCTGGTACGACACAATCTTATCTGATCCAAAAACCTTTAATCAGCTTATTGCAGAGAGAGACGGTACAAGCGCTGGTATTGTAAGCATGACACTTGATTTGCTTGCAGATTATGATATGACTCTGCGCGAATGGACTCCTCTACTTACTTTTTTCGAAATTGAAACAGACGAAGAAGCAAATACGCTCACAGTTCATTTTACAATCCGCGACGAAGCCGTCTGGACCTGGGCAGATTCCGACAAAAAGGTTCCGGTTACTTCTGATGATTTTGTTTTCTGGTATAACGAGATTGATGGAGATCCTGCCTTTGCCTCCAGCGGTTACGGCTCTCAGTGGATTTTAATGGAGGATGGTTCGGAAGCTCACATTGATTGTGTAAAAATTGATGACAAGCGTTTTGATTTTATTTTCCCGCGCATTGTAGCAGAACCGCTGCTTTCAACTAATATGAAGCCCTGCCCTTCCTTTATATTCGCACCTGCAAAAGAAAAGGATGGACCAGAAGGAATAAAGGCACTTTTCAGTGTAGATAAAGACCCTAAAACTCTTCCATCTTGCGGAATGTGGTATATTACAGAATATGTTCCGGCACAGCGTCTTGTGTTCACACGTAATCCTTATTACTGGAGCAAGGATGAAAACGGAAACTCAATTCCATACCCGGAGCAGAAGATTTTCCAGATTGTCGGCGATACAAACACAGATTATCTTCTATTTAAACAGGGACAGACAGAATGCTATAGTCCAAGCCCTGAACAGGTAGATGACCTTGTTGCAAATCAAAAAGAAGATTACACCGTATTCAATGCAGAAGGCTCAATGGGCTCTTCAATGTGGAGCTTTAATCAGAATCCTGTAAATAAGGATAAGCCTTTTTATTCCTGGTTTACAAAGAAAGAGTTCCGCCAGGCAATGAGCTGCCTTTTAAACCGCGACCGAATTGCAATTCAAACTTACCGTGGACTTGCCGAAGCAAAATATTCCTTCTTCCCGGAGGCAAATCCTTATTACGACCCGAACATCACCTTAAAGTATAAATATGATTCAGCAAAGGCCGAAGAGCTTCTTGCTTCAGCCGGTTTTGTAAAAAAAGACGGCACCTGGTACGACGCAGACGGCAACAAAATTGAGTTTGACCTCACTATTTCCAGTGGCGGAACAGTTGCAAACGATATGGCTCAAATTGTTGTAGATGAATGCCGAAAGGTGGGAATTACCGTAAATGTCCGACAGATTGATTTCCAAAAGCTCGTAGAAATGCTCACCGCAACCTACGACTGGCAGAGCGTATTTATCGGACTAGGTTCAAACCTGTTCCCTACCCAGGGAAGCAATGTATGGCCGAGTGACGGAAACCTTCATCTATGGTACCCGATGCAGGAAACCCCGGAAACAGACTGGGAAGCCAGAATCGACTATCTTTACAATGAAGGCAGCTACACAATTGACCACGACGAAGCAAAAAAAATCTGGGATGAGTATCAGCAGATTATTCTTGAGCAATGCCCGGTAATTTATCTTATGCGCTCAAAAACTTTTTTTGCAATCAGAAACAAGTGGGATTTATCTAACGTTTATTACGACAACAAAAACGGTGCTCTTCTTGAACACATTTACTTAAAACAAGTTCAGTAAAATAAAGCAGGAATTGGTATTTAGTATGAATAGATTTAAGACTTTTTATTTAAACTTAAAGGCAACGCTCAGTGCCCCCTGGAAGGCTTACAGGGCAAAAGCACCGCTTGCATCTTTTATAACAGGACGCATTCTAACAATGCTGGTTCTGCTTTTTCTTTTAGGCTTTGCGCTTTTTGCGTTGATGGAGCTTGCTCCAGGCGACATTGTTGACCAGATGATGACTCAACAGCTTATGTCCAGCACTGAAGGAGAAGGTGGAAAATCGGGAGCAGCAGGAATCGGCGGTTCAAACGGCACACAAGACAAAAACTTTTCTAACGAGCAGATGAACCAGCTCCGTGCAGAGCTTGGTCTTGATAAACCATTTTATGTTCAGTATTTCAAATGGCTCAAACGTGTAATTGTTCACCACGATTTAGGAACGAGCCTTATTTCAAAAGCACCCGTCAGCTTTTTAATAAGAAGCCGACTCTGGAACTCGGTGCTTTTAAATCTGATTTCGCTCGTCTTTATTACAATTTTTTCCTTTGCGTTCGGAGTTTTCTTTTCGAGCAAAGCGGGAACAAGACTGGATCTTGGTGCAACCTTCTTTGCACTTTTCTTCCACGCCTTCCCTGGAATCCTCCTGCTCATTTTATTCCAGCTTTTCGCTTCAATCTCAGGACTCTTCCCTGTAACCGCCTACCCTGATTTTGCTTTCCACGACGCTCCAATGAAGTTTACCTTCAGCTATATGCATCACGTTTTCCTTCCACTTTTTGCATCTTTCCTTGGTGGACTTGGTGGAACAATGCGTATGATTCGAGCCACAATGCTCGACCAGATGGGCATGCCTTACATTTTTGCACTTCGCGCCCGCGGAATAAGTGAAAAACGTGTTTACCTTAATCACGCCTTCCGCAACACGTTGAACCCTTACATTACCGGCAGCGCAAACCTGCTTGCAAGCCTTTTTTCCGGCTCACTCGTTCTTGAAATTATTTTCGCTTATCCTGGAATCGGACGGCTTATGTACGAAGCTGTTCTTCAGGAGGATATAAACCTTGTTCTTGCAAACAGCATGTTTATTTCGGCACTTGTTCTTGTTGGTATGGTAATTAGCGATATTCTTCTTGCCATCGTTGACCCTAGAATCCGGTACAGTGCTGAGTAAAAGGAGCGATAGAATGAAAAAAATCTGGCAATATATAAGAAAACGCCCTTTGGCAATCACCTCTTTAATCTTCCTGGCAATCGTTTATTTTATAATGATTTTTGCAGAGTTCTTCGCACCTTATGAACCGAATCAGAGCTTTGAAAACAACACTTATCATCCGGCAAACCTTCAGCTTACGGCAAAGGGTTTACAGGTTCGGGAATGCCGTGTAATAAATAAAATCAACTGGAAATATGCGCTCGTTAAGGATGAAGGCTACACTCACGACTTTCAGTTCTTTGCAAAGGGAACGCCATACAAGCTGTTGGGCTTTATTCCCTGCAGCCGACATCTGTACGGCACGAAAGACAACGCCTACCCTGTTTATCTGCTTGGAGCAGATCATCTAGGCCGCGACCTTTTCAGCCGCATAATTTACGGTAGCCGCATCTCTCTTACAATTGGTTTTGTTGCAACCGCTATTTCCATGATGCTTGCAATAATGCTCGGCGGCTTTTCCGGTTATTTCGGCGGTAAAACAGACTGGCTTATCATGCGCTTTGCAGAGTTTTTTATGCTCGTTCCAAGCCTGTACTTTATCCTCTTTTTGCGCTCACTGTTAAACAGCAGGATGGATTCGGGCACCTCGTACATGATAATCACACTTATCCTTTCGCTCGTAGGCTGGCCTGGAAGTGCAAGAACAATCCGTGGTATAGTCCATTCAGTAAAACGTGAAGAGTTCATTATCAACTCTAAGCTGGAAGGAATCCCGTCGCTTGTTGTAGTTTTCCGACACATCATCCCGCAGATTTCCAGCCTTTTAATAGTAAGCATTACACTGAGTGTTCCAGGCTTTATCATGAGCGAAACAACGCTTTCTTACCTTGGACTTGGTATAAGTGATCCTGCCGTAAGCTGGGGTTCGTTAATCAACCGTGATATTTCTACCCTTTCAAATCTTCGCAATTTCCCTTGGCTTCTCTACCCGGTTCTCATGCTTCTTCTTGTAACCTTAGCCTTCAACTTCCTTGGCGACGCGCTCCGTGATTTCTATGACCCATACAATGCGATTTTCCGCAGAAAGATGTTTAGAAAGAAAGGGGAAAGTCTTCCCCTCGCTGCAGACGATAAATCGTCTTCCGCTACCCCTTCTGCGGGGACACCCCGCAACGCCCCAGAAGGAACAGTGTCTTCTAGCTGTAATGATACAGCTGAAACTTCTGTACTTCTTTCTGTTCAGGACCTTCACGTTACCTTCAACGTTTTGCGCGGCACCACCTGGATTCCAGTTTATGCTGCACGCGGAGTTTCCTTCGACGTTCAACGCGGAGAAATACTTGGACTCGTTGGCGAATCAGGAAGCGGAAAATCTGTTTCTACAACAGCAATCCCAGGCCTTCTTCCTGCAAATGCAGAATGCTCAGGTCACATCTATTACGATGGCGTAGATTTAATGGCACTTTCACAAAAGGAGCTGCGTGCCTACCGTGGACAAAAAATCGCACTTATTTTCCAGGAACCTGGCCGCTCTTACGATCCTCTCCAGAATGTTGGAAGCATTTTCTGGGAAACGTTCCGAATACTCGAACCAAAAATCACTCGCGAAGATTCAGACAAAAAGGCGGCAGAGCTTCTTGCACAAGTTGGAATTCCGGAACCAGAAAGCAGATTAAAATCGTTCCCGCATCAGTTCTCCGGTGGTCAGCTCCAGCGAATTGGAATTGCACTTGCGCTTGCCCAGAACTGCGAGCTTTTAATTGCCGATGAACCGACAACCGCTCTGGACGTAACAATTCAGGCACAAATCATTTCGCTTCTGCTCAAGCTAAAACAGGAACGAAATCTTTCTATCATATTTATCAGCCACAACATCAATCTTGTAGCTCAAATCTCCGACCGGATTGCTGTTATGTACGGTGGAAAAATTATGGAAAGCGGAACCCCGGAACAGATTATAAAAACTCCGCACCACCCTTACACCAAGGCGCTCGTTTCTGCTTTACCGGAATTCGGCGTTCACTACACAGACAAAAAAATGAATTCAATTCCGGGACGAGTAAGCGATCCTTCTTGTCCGCCACCGGGTTGCCCTTTTGCACCACGCTGTGGCTTTGCAAAGGAAGAGTGCAATCAGCCGGATTGTGGATGTTACAAAACAGGAGAATAATCAAATGGAAAACAATAATATAATAGAAGTAAATCACCTTTCCAAAACGTTTAATCTTGAAGCCGGCTTTTTCGCTAAAAACAAGCAGAACGTTTATGCCGTAAATGACGTTTCATTTGTTATTCCCCGCGGAACAACCTATGGTCTCGTTGGAGAATCAGGCTGCGGTAAAACAACAACTGCACGCCTCATCATCCAGATGTACAAGCAGACGGACGGCACAATAAAGTTTTTTGCGGCAGAGGATAAAGATGCTGAACTGCTTCCACCTGCTGTGTCCACCTACAACAAAAAGCTGCTCCGCCTTTACCGCGAAAAAGTAAAATATATTTTCCAGGATCCGGCACGCTCACTTAATCCACGCCTTACAGTATACAATGTTCTTACCGCCGGCTTGAAATATTCTTCTTTGTGGCAGGGTAAACAGAAAGCCCGAGAGCTTGCAGAAAAAATTATTACAGAGGTTGGACTTTCTGTTGAGGACTTAGAGCGCCGCCCTGCAGAGTTCAGTGGTGGTCAGCGACAGCGAATCTCTATTGCCCGCGGACTGATTATGAATCCATCTCTTTTAATCTGTGATGAAGTTGTTTCTGCGCTGGACGTTTCCATTCAGGGACAAATCATAAATCTTTTGCAGGATTTACGTCAGAGCCGCAATTTGAGCTATATCTTTATCACCCACGACTTAAAGCTTGCTTCTTATTTCTGTGATAAAATTGGTGTAATGTACCGCGGCTATCTTGTAGAAGAAGCACCTGCTGCTGTGCTTTACAAAACTGCCGTTCATCCATACACAAAGCTTCTTTTCCAGGGGGCTCAAGGCGAGCTGAGCAATTCTAACCAGGAAGTAAAAACTACACTCTCTCAGGAAAATTGCTGTCCTTTTGCTTACCGCTGTCCGAATGCAACGGAACAATGCAAAAAAGCGCTCCCAGAGTTTAAAGAAGTTTCAGCAGGACACAGAGTTCGCTGTATTATGGCAGAAGCAGAATAGATTATTGCGGAAGTATTTTCTAGTAACAAAAAACTCTATCCTATGGTATAATTATTCATATTGATTCTGAGTAATTACACTTACGAGGTCTATTATGGAAAAATGTATAAAATGTGGAAAAGAGCTTCCTGAAAAATCTAATTTTTGTTTTAACTGCGGTTTTCCAGTAGGAACACTTCAGGTTTTGCGTTCCTGTACAGAATGTGGAAATACCTTAAGCACAATAGACAGATATTGTTCTAAATGCGGAGTTCCTGTAAAAACTATTTTAGTAAATGACGGTTCCATTCAAACTGAAGATGTTCCACAGGTTAAGCTGGACAAACGGCCGACCATGGTCTCTGTTCCAAGCGGACAGTTTGTTATGGCCTCTGGAACAAACAACAGCCTTATCACTCTTGTAGGCTTTCATATGTCTGAGGTTCCAATTACTCAAGCTCAATATTCTTTTGTTATGGGGAAAAATCCTTCTAAGCTCATTGGTTCAGACCGTCCGGTTGAATGTGTAAACTGGTGCGAAGCAATAAGCTACTGTAATATTCTTAGCCAGATGTGCGGACTGTTCCCCTGCTACAGTATTGGAAACACAACCGATTTCAGCGGCTTAGAGCCTACAAGTCCTGTGTGGAAACGAATTGTCTGTAATTTTGCTGCTACCGGTTACCGTCTTCCAACAGAAGCAGAATGGGAGTATGCCGCTCGTGAAGGAAGAGGAAAATCTTCAACACTTTATTCCGGCAGCGCTAACATAAATGAAGTTGCGTGGTACGGAGAAAACAGTGCAATTTCAACCCATAATGTTGCAACCAAAAAACCGAACAGTCTTGGACTTTATGATATGTGCGGAAACGTTGCAGAATGGTGCTGGGATTATTATGCTCCTACACTTCCAGCCGGCGCACAGACAAATCCTCAGGGACCAAAAATGGGAGATTCACACGTAAAGCGCGGCGGAAGCTGGCTTGATGACCCGCAGCAATGCACCGTATTTTACCGCAGCGGAAGCGCCCCTAACGGAAAGAGCAGCAGCCTTGGTTTCCGTGTCTGTCGAAGTGAAGTAAGCATTACAATGTAATTATATTGAAAAAACTAATCAAACGTGAGAAAATAAATTATGACTATTACAGAAAATAAAACGAATAATTCTATAGAATTGGTTATTGCCGGCAGGCTTGATACTACAACAGCGCCAGAGCTTGAAACAAAACTTAGACAGATTCAAGGTCAGACTCAGACTCTTTATTTGAATCTTCAGAACATTGAGTATATTTCAAGTGCGGGATTAAGAACAATTCTTCTTGCTCACAAGCTTATGCTTCCAATCGGCGGAAAAATGATAATTCGTTCACCATCATCCTTTTGCAAACAGGTTCTTGAAGCAACCGGAATGGATGGAATCCTCGCTGTAGAATAAGCTTAGAAAATCAGAAAATCTTTATGCACTCACTATGATATAGTCTTTGTCATAATCAGATGATTCTGACCATTAGTATAATTGTATTCAACAGAATCCATAAACTTCTTTGTCAGGAATATTCCAAGACCACCGATTTCTCTTTCATCTGCAGAAAGGGTTAAGTCAGGTTCACTCCGCTCCAAAGGATTAAACGCAATTCCAGAATCAATAAACTCAATCCTCAATACAGGAGCATCAAAATCACACAAAACCTCAGCAAAACCGCCGCCTTCTCCATAAGCATAATGCGCAATATTCACAAAAATCTCTTCAACAGCAACATCAATTTCGTTAAGAGTTTTCATGTCACAGTCAGAAGGAAGTTTAGCATGAATAAAATCATTTACCGCCTGAAGGTTTTTATCCTCTGCAGGAAGCTTTAAGCTTTTTCCGCCATCGCCAGAAAAATCATTATCAGTCTTTTCCCTGCCCCTGTACAACATCTGCAGCATAGTAATATCATCAAACTGCTGAGCACCGGCATCAAACGTATCAATATCCTTTCGCACAACTTCAAGCACTTCTCTGCATGAAAGCCCCTTCGTTTTCTGCATAACATTTAAAAGTCGTTCTTCACCGTAAAGCTCGTTTTTAGAATCAGTTGCTTCGGTAATTCCATCTGTATAAATAAAAAGACCGTCGCCCGGCTGTAAAGTAATTGTATGATCTGTATACGGAGTCTGCTCCATTCCGGCAAGCATAAGATTAGGCTTAGTCTTCAAATAAGTAAACTCGTTATTGTGAAAGAAAACAGGAGGATTGTGACCCGCATTTGCAAATACAAGCTCGCCTGTAGAAAGCGTTAAAATACCAAGCCAGCAGGTAACAAAAAGTCCCGATTCATTTCCTTCGCAAAGAAGATTATTTACGTAAGAAAAAATCTCTGCAGGATTCACAGAATGCATTGCTGTGTCTTTTAAGAGCGTTTTTGTAATAACCATAAAAAGCGCAGCCGGCACACCTTTTCCGCTTACGTCTCCAACAACAACCGCAAAGTGGTCATCATCAATCATATAAAAATCATAAAAATCGCCGCCTACTTCCTTGGCAGGTTCCATAGAAGCAAAAAGCTCAATCTCCTTATGATTTTTATACGGCGGGAATACTCTCGGAAGCATTTCTGCCTGAATCTGAGTAGCAACATTTAATTCCGCACTAAGTCGTTCCTTTTCTGCAGTAGTATGCGTCAAATCCTCAATGTAGCGGGTTAAATCAAGGCTCATTTTTTCTACAGCTTTTGCCAGCGTTCCAAGCTCGTCGTGGTTTTTAATTTTTTTAAGAATACCGCTGAGCTCTCCGTGATGCTCCGCAAAATGATGAGTTTCCTGCGTAATAAAAAGAATAGGACGTATAGTGTGGAAAAACAGAATAATTGTATAGAGAATAAGGAAGGCTGCAGAAAAAATAACCGCGTAAAGAATCGTAGAATGTAAAAAGTTCTGCTTGTATTCTTTTATTTCGTACATCGGTTTTACAATTCCGATTATAGCGGCAGTTTTTCCGTTTGAATAATAAAGCGGTACTGCCGTAGTTACGTGACCACCATCATCATCTTTATAAACAAACCAGCTTATTCCTTTTTCTTCTTCAAGAACTTCCCTCA
Organism: Treponema sp.; assembly: GCA_017619795.1. Lineage (GTDB taxonomy): Bacteria > Spirochaetota > Spirochaetia > Treponematales > Treponemataceae > Treponema_D. The sequence goes on along the minus strand of JAFZRP010000096.1, from coordinate 15,741 downwards.
AATTATCAATATAACTCTTTTCTTTATTTTCAAGCGAGCTGACCTTCCCAAACGGAATTACCTCGCTGGTAACAACAAGCGGATTTACAGTATCAAAAATATAAGTGCGGCTTTTGTAATCTGGGGTAACAGTTGTAACATAAATGTAAGCAAGCTCTGCTGTTTTTGTAAGGTCATCAAGCATTTCATATGTTGCTTCCCAATCTTCATCCGGACCATTTTCAAGCCAGTAAGGAATCTTATCTGAATCAATATACGAAGCTCCGGTTTTTGCAAGCTGCTGAGTGATATTGCTGTACATTGTTTCAAGCTCTTTTTTGAACTCGTTGTAGCCGACATAGCTGTTTACCATGCACATCATAACACCGAAAATTACAACACCAAGAATAAGTTCAAATGCCAGAACCGAAGCCTTAATTTTATTTTTCATCTGCTCTATTCCAAATCATACTCTTTTTCTGCTTCAACAATTTCAACATCATTAAAGCCTGCCTCTGCCAGATGACGCTTAAAACCTTCGAGCTGGTCTTTTTCGCCGTGGATAAGGTAGATTTTTTTGAGGCGTGATGTATCTATCTGCTTGAGCCAGGTAATCATTTCTGAATAATCTGCATGAGCGCTGAAGGCATTTATCTGTTCTACCTTTGCCTTTACCTGATACAAATCACCCAGAATCCTTACTTCCTTCTGCCCGTCCATAATTTTGCGACCAAGAGTATCTTCTGCCATATAGCCGATAATCAAAATCGTGTTCTTCGGGTTAGAAATCTCATTTGCAAGATGATAAAGAACACGACCCGCTTCACACATTCCGTCTGCAGAAATAATTATCATTGGTCCCGGAGCCTCGTTCAGTTCTTTAGATTCTTCAACAGTAGTTGTATACCGCAAAGAATTAAAACCAAATGGATTTTTATGATGTCTTAAGAACTGCTCATGAACAGACTCGTCATAACATTCCTGGTGCAAACCGAATACCTGCGTAACATTTGCGGCCATTGGAGAATCAACATAAATTGGCACAACAGGAATCTTCTTTTTATCTGTAAGAAGATGAAGATTATAGATGATTTCCTGGGCACGCTCAATTGCAAAGGATGGAATAATAATCTTACCCTTATTAGCACACGTATTTCGCACAACCTGCTCCAGATGATTGAGGGCAAAATCTAAATCTTCGTGCAGCTTATTACCGTAAGTAGATTCAAGATAGATATAGTCAGGTGCCGGCATGTTAGTAGCAGGATTTCTGATAATAGGCTTATTGCTTCTACCAATATCGCCGCTAAAAAGGATTCGGGTTTCTTTTTCTGGCTCAGCTTTGTTTGGGTTTACCGTTATGTAGGCAAAAGCCGAACCGATTATATGGCCTGCATCAAAAAACTCAAGCTGAACGTTTGGTCCCAGATAATTTTTCCGGTTGTAGGATAAGGTCACAACCTGGTTCATCGTGTCCACGCAGTCTATCTGGTCGTAAAGCGGTTTCCAATAAAACTTTTCGCCCTTTTTTGCAGCCTGTTTAGCAAGAAACTCTGCATCGCGTGCCTGGATTCTGGCACTGTCGGACATAACAATATTTGCAATGTCGCGGGTAGCTGGAGTTGCAAAAATACTGCCTTCAAAACCTTGTTTTTTAAGAAGCGGCAATAATCCGCAGTGATCAAAATGACCATGTGTGAGCACAACCGCTTCAAGCTTATCTATATCTACTGTAAAGTTTCTGTTTTTTTCGTCAGATTCTTTGCGTTTTCCCTGAAAAGCCCCGCAATCTATAAGGTACTGTCGGCCATCAACCTCAAAAAGATGCTTTGATCCCGTTACTTCCTGTGCTGCTCCAAGTGACCAAACCTTTACCGCCATAAAAGAACCTCCACAATAAAATGCATTCAATGAATACAATAATTATACCATACAAAATGCAGAATTCATAATGTATAATTTTTGCTAGAATCTTATTAAAAATTGGGGTATAATTAACTAATATTCATTCTTTAGGAGTAACCTTGTACTCGCGTGAGTTTAAAGAGCCGCCTGTACAAATTGTGCAGAACGGCAAGGCTAATTTTGGTACTTTTCTCGGAATCTCCAGCAAGTTCGGTATAAAAGGAATGAGGGCTCCCTATGCAGGTGTGCCGCTTCCAACGGTTATTTCTAAGCTGAGAATAAAAAGCAGGCTCAACTATATTTTTTCAATCGACAAATACATTGGAATAAGTGAGTTCTACGATTTTAGAATCTTCAGTCTGGCGGAAGTTGCCTTCTGGAACAAGGAAACAGGAAAAAAACAGTTTTATCACACTGTAATTCCAACCCGCCATCATTTTATTCCGCTTTCAACCGACCGTGGAATCTGTGCAAGCTATCTGAGACGAAGATATATCAAGCTCTCCTGGGGAAGAAAGCATCAGCATCATGCGCTGTCTTTCCGAGTAAAGGGTGATTCTGTAAGGCCTGATGCAGAAGGCTTTTTCTTTTCACCAATTGGAGACAAGATGCATACAGACTGTATGTTTGTAAATCCATCGCCTACTTCGTCACGCTGTTCTGCAACCTGGTTTTCTGCAATGAGCATTGACGGTCAGATTACGCTCGATAAAGAGCAGGCAGATAAATCTCACGGTCTAGGTGCAATGATTATGAACCGCACTTATGTAAAGGTTCACTCAAAATCAAAAAGAGCCTGGGGACTTGGAACTGTAAAGGATAAAAAAATAATTTTCCAGCTTGGTTATTCTAATCTGGATGCTTTTGATAACGACCGCTTCAATTCAAATGTTCTGATTGAAGATGGAAAAGCAACAACCCTACCGCCTGTAATTATGACACATCCGTTCGGGTTAGATAAAAAATGGATTATTCAGGACACCGAAAGCATGGTAGACCTTACCTTTACGCCTGTTTCTCAGTGTTCTAGACTTTTGAACATCATACTGTTAAGAAGAGATTACACTTCCATTTACGGAACGTTTGACGGTGTGCTGCTCAATTCTGATGGTGAAAAAATAGTTTTGAAGAACTTCCCTGGCATTATCAGCAGGGATTTTCTGAGAAGCTTGCTATAAAATGGGAGAAGTATATGAGTGATGATGGTATAAAAACCGCTGATTGGGAACCGGGAACTTTGGACAAAACTCGCCGCAATATAGGTGCTATTGATGATGCCGAAGCCGCTTCTATGGTGAAAAAGCTTGGCGGCCAGGTACTGTACGAAAAAACTACCTCTGGAGGAAGCGGTGGCACTCCTGGTTCTTCTGGAAAAGGTGGCAGAATTGTACGAGCTTCCGATATGGCAGGCGGCGGTGCTGGAGGTGCCGGTGGAAAAGCAGGCTCTGGTGCCGGTGCAAAAGGCAATTCTGGAGCAATCCCATTTACACCACCAAAAAGACGCACTCACGAGGATTTACCGGAAATCCCTAAAAAAGTTAATGCTGCAATCGACAAGCTGATGATGTCGTCTGAATACAAAATCAAACCAAACTTCGGCTTCTTTAATTTTATTAGAACACTGCAGAAAAACGGCTCAGAAAAGGTTCTCCCTGAGTTTTTCCAGTACAAGCTTAAAAAGGATATTGAACATATTGAATCCTTTATTACAGTAACAAAAACTCTCATTCAGATTGCCCCTGCAACATACAAGGCTAAAATTGTAAACGGCTCAGAGGTAAAGTTTAAGTTTCTTAGAATGATTGCTAACTGGAGCGTTCAGAACATCAAGTTTGAATACGCTGCAATTCAGTCTCAACAGACACCTGTTATTGTTCGTGACCTTATTGGACTTACAAGAGCTATCTATACTCCGCTTATCACACTTTACTACTACGGAAACAACAAGATTCCAAAGCTTATAAAAGAGATTTATACCGATGAAGCCGCCTACCCTGATTCACCTCAGGACAAGCTTTCTTCAATGGCAAAGCAGGCAATTACAGAATGGCTCTACATCGATACAGAAATAATCAAAAAGCTTTATCCGCTTTTAATGAGAATGTGTTCAGACACCTTTGAAACCTATCCTAACTTCTTCTCAGTAAAGGCAGCTGATATTCTTAAGTTTACAGGACTCCACAAGTTTGATCTTCTTCTGCCAGAAAAAGACGGTACAGAACAAAAGCCTGCAGAAAAACCAAAGCCAGCTCCTGCACAAAAAGGCGTAAAGGATGCAACTGTTATTACTGGTCTCAAGCTTCTTGCACAGCTTTTCCCTAAGGCAGGCTTTGAAAATCTTGACGAACATCCTGATTTATATCCGTATTTCCAGCCAATCTACAAGTTCAGCGATGGCTTTAATGTAGTTTCTCCACAGAATCCTCTGCAGGTAATAGTTGTTCTTCAGCGAATTATTGAGGACTGTTTCCAGGGCTGCCGAAAAATCAAATACAACATACCGGAAAACGGCAAACCGGGTGAAGATACATTCCTTAAAGTTATTGATGACTGGGTCGGCTACCGCGAAGAAACTATTGAACGCTTGTATTTTGAAAAGCTTCGTGATCTTGCAAACAATGTTTATTCTCAGCCGGATTATCCGAAATCACGAATGGGAAAAAAGGAAATTACCTTCCTCTTGTGGCAGACAACGTTCCACTTTATGCCTAGCTTTAAGTTTGACCAGCTTGTTCTCGAGCGCCCAACCGACGACAGTAAATACAAACCAATGTTCCATCGCACAGACTTTGCCCGAAAATACCTTACTCAGATTATCAGCGAATGCGATGCACAGGCCGCAGCAAAAGGACCTGTTCCTTCAATTTCGAATCCTTGGGATCATTACGAGTTTGAGATTCAGAACGAAGTTTCTAAACGACTGGATGTTTTGCTTGGCGCCCAGAACAAAGGTGCAAATACAAATGCTACAAACGCAAACCTGTTAAAGTACACGCTCTGCTTTATGGCTGTTCTTGACTGGTGGATTAACAATCCAGGAAGTCCTGCTTACGCAACAGATCCAATGTCTATCTATAGGATCTCTTCTACAGACGGCAAGCCAGAGTTCTCTGTACGCACACGCAGCGACCAGAATGCATTGTTTGTACAGGCTGTAAAAGAAAGCTATCAGAAAAGGGTACAATAGCGCCCCTCGCCAACTTATTGTTATAAAATCACTTATCTCAGGGGCGCTTGCAGTTTTGCAAGGCAAAACTGCGGGACATTGGCACCAACAACTGGTACAAACAACCATTCCTCAATATATATGATTTCTCCTTGTAAAGCTGTAAAAGGTTGCTGTGCTTACATGTAATTTTTCGCAGATATCTACAATTCTGTAGCCATTCTTAAGCATATAGCTTATTTCCTCTTCTCTGCCTGTCAGCTTATAACTCGTATTTAATTTTCCTTTTGGTCTTCCAAGCTTTACACCTTCCTTCTTTTTCCTCTGCAGAGCTTCTGTTGTTCTTTGTGATAATAGGCTTCTTTCTATTTCCGCAGAAATACTAAATGCAAACGCCAGTACCTTACTTTGTAAATCCTGACCAAGCCTGTAATTTTCTTTTACTGTAATAATCTTCACACCAGTCGCAATAAGATAATTCAAAATTGACATAATCATAAACATATTCCTGCCAAGTCTAGAAAGCTCCGAACAGATGATGATGTCATCAGCCTTTACCCTGCATAACAACTTTCCTAAGTTTCGTTTACTTGGATTAATTGTTCCACTTACAGTTTCTTCTATCCACTTATCAATGTGAATACCTTCTTTGATAACAAAGTTTTCTATTTCAAACCGTTGATTTTCTACAGTTTGTTTGTCCGTGCTTACTCTGATGTATCCGTACACCATAATTCACCTCTCTTTTGTTTTATTTGTGATTGTATTTATTAATGAATTGTTATTTTTATAAATCTTCACATTTTAGATTAAATGGAGGATTTTTTTAAAATGAAAAAAATCATTGGAATTATCGCTGCTGTAGCTATGGCTACTAGCGTATTCGCTGCAGACATTTCTGCAAAAGCAAAATTAGACGGTTCTTTGTTCAGTTTTGACGCTGGTGCAATCAGTATGATTGAAGCTCACCATGCAATTGAAAACTGGAACCCAACATTGTCTCTTTCTGCAAATGGAGACAAAGCTGGTGCATCTTTCTCTTACTTTGTAAGCGGATGGAAGAAGACTTATACACCTGATCCAACTGGTGCAGTTGAATTTTTAGCAGATCCTGCAAAGACATGGGAAGCTAAGAAAAATGGTAGCGAAAGATGGGCAATTGATGATGCAAAGGGCAACAACTATGATACAACAAACCAGGGCTTCGCTATCTGGTTTGCTCCATTTGATGGTTTTAAAATCACAGTTGGACACTTCTCTACAAACTTGAACCAGGAATCTATCGACTGGTGTAACACAGAAACACAGGTTGAATTCGATGGTTATATGTTGAGCTATGGAAACAACGGTTTCACAGCTGATGTATTGTTCAACGCTTGGGATGGAGCTTGGTTCTCAAAAGGTAAAGAAGGCGATCCTGCAATTAAAGAAATCTTTACAAAATTTGCTTATGGTGCTGACTTCGGAAAGATTGGATTCGAATTTGACTTCCAGCAGAAGAGCAAGATGTTCTTTGGTCTTGGATACAGCAACACATTCGGTTCTGTTAATATGTTCGTAAATGCTATGGGTGCTATGTATCAGCAGGGCGACAGCATGAAGTTCGGAAAGATTCGTTATGAATTGTTCGCTTCTACATCTATCGACACAATCGGAATCAGCGCATTCATCGCTGGTGATGTAAACACAGACGACACAATTGCTGCTGGTCTCTCATACTGGAGACTTGGACACAACGAAGTTGGTGGAAAGACATCTCTTGGTACAACACTTAAGATTACATATCCACTCGGATCAGTTGGCGGATACTTCTACTTCAAGGACAATAACTTCATGGCAGAGAAATTTGCTTGTGAAATTAAACCTGGATTCACAGGATCTTGCGGATCAATGGGATGGGAAGTTGCACTTGACATGAACATCAACACAGCTAATGACGATGCATTCTCTCTCAACGTACCTGTAAACTTCTCAGTTGCTTGGTAATTCCAGTTTAGAGAATATCAAGTCGTAATGACTTAAACAAACCTGACCTTTATGTTTTCTAGCATAGGGGTCGGGTTTTTCTTTAAATATGCAAAGAATCTGTATTTCTAAAAGGAGTTTTTGAATGAAAAAAATTGCTTTCTTTATCATAATCTTTACAATAATTAGTTGTATGTTCATATCATGTTCAAAGGAATCAGAAATTCCTTTACGAAATGACGGTTCAATTATTGTTATAAACAAAACAAATAATTCAGTTTATGTACATTATTCTGCAGTAGATAAGTCAAAACTCTCTAAAAATGAAATCTTGCAATCACAGAAAGTTGAAGGTACAAATGTAAAACTTGAAAGGGGAGAAAAAATTACTTATGGTTTCGGTATGGATGTATATACCCGCGATAGAAACTATGCACCCGCTATTTTCGTCAGTACAAATCAGGACACCTGGGAATGGGAAATATATGATGAAGACTTTTTTTATGGAATGACAATTACAGTAGAAATAGAAAAGAATACAGACAGTTATTATAAGTTTAAGCAGTATATTTCTCTTGATGAATATGATGGTTTCACGGAACTACATAAGGATGAAGAACCTGACGGTTCAATTGAAATAACTAATGAAACTAATACAGAATATTATATAGAACTTCTTGCATTTAATGACAATTTAATTCCTATAGCACTTTCAAAACGAACAAAAATAACAAAAGGCACGACAAAAGAAATAAAATATTATTTGAAAGATTTAAAAGAATCATCTGCTTTGAAGCCGGCTATATCTTTCTTTTATCCTTCAAGCAGTTTTAAAACAGAATATATCAATGTAAATAAAGATGATTTACCATCAAGTATTACTATAAAATCAACAGATGATGGTATTGTTTATAGTTTTCAGTAAGACTTTGTACATCTTTTATGCTATAATCTATTTATGGCTCAAAGAACAGATGTTTTTCTTAATAATCTAGTAAACGAACTCCGAAAACTTCCATCAGAAATTGAATGGGTTGAATTCAAATGTAATAATCAGAATCCTCAATTAATTGGTGAATACATTTCTGCATTAAGTAATTCTGCAGTCCTTTGTGAGAAACCTTATGCATATATTGTATGGGGAATTGATGATAAAACTCATGATGTTGTATCTACTTCTTTTGATTGGCAAAATTCAAAAAAAGGAAATGAACAGCTTGAAGTTTGGCTTATGAAACTTTGTAGTCCAAAAATAAACTTTAAATTCTATGACATTCATACAGAAAAGGGACTTGTTGTTCTTCTTGAAATTCCAGCAGCAACAAAACAACCAACAATGTTCTCTGGAGAACGTTATATTCGAATAGGAGCTAACAAGAAGAATCTTAAAGAGTTTCCAAATAAAGAACGTGAATTATGGAAAATGTTGGATATAATTCCTTTTGAATTAAAATTTGCCGCAGAAAATTTAACTGAGGATGATGTTATTTCTTTACTCGATTCTTCCCGCTATTACGACAAAATGGGGCTTCCTTTTCCACGAAATCGTTCTGATATCATTTCTGATTTTAATAATGAAAAATTTATAAAATCTGTAACACATAATATTTGGAATATAACCAATATGGGAGCTATCTTAATTGGAAAAGATTTAAAGAAGTTTGATAATCTTTCTAAAAAGACTCCTCGTGTAATCTGGTATAAAAATAATAATAGATTGGAAACAATCCGTGAATGTGAATTCACTTCAGGTTATGCTTATTGTAATGAAGAAATTATTAACTATATAATGACTATAATTCCCCAGAAAGAGACTATTGAAAATGGAATAAGAAAATCCATTTATGATTTTCCCGAAATTGCAATTCGGGAACTTTTAGCAAATATGTTAATTCATCAAGATTTTGAACAACGTGGTACAAATCCCATGATTGAGATTTTTTCAGACAGAATTGAATTTTCAAATCCTGGGGCTCCACTAGTAAATATTGAAAGAATCATAGACACCGTACCTGTTTCAAGAAATGAAAATATTGCAGGTTTTATGCATAAATGCGGTATTTGTGAAGAACGAGGTAGTGGTTATGACAAGATTGTTTTGATTACCGGGCAAAACTCTATGCTCGCACCAAGGATTGAAAATCAAGATAATCAATTTACAAAAGTTGCTCTTTTTTCAAAAATCCCATTTGATGTAATTCCAAAGGAAGAAAAAATCAGAACTTGTTATATGCATGCCTGTCTTGCATATGTTAATTACAGTGTGATTACAAATACAAGTATTAGAAAATTATTTGCGCTAGATGAAAACGAAAAAGTAAAGGCATCCAGAATAATAAAAGATACTTTAGCAGAACATTTAATAAAACCTGTAGATGAGGAATCATCTCCACGTAATATGAAATACATACCTATTTGGGCTTGATTTTTCTTTCTTTTAGTTTCATTAAGTTTCACCAAGTTTCATAGAAAGCCAAAAAAAGGTTAAAAACAGTAAAAAAAGACTGTTTTTATGGTGTTTTATAGGTATTTTCAATTAGATTTAAGTTTCATTAAGTTTCACCAAGTTTCATTAAAACGGACTCTTAGAATAAAACTCCAGCTTCTCGCCGGTGGTTGGGTGTGTAAAGCTTAAAGAGCAGGCATGAAGCATTAGTCTTTCTCCTGGCTCACAGGTGCCGTAAAGGGTATCGCCAACTATCGGTAAATGAAAGCCATGACTGTCGCTGCTTGCTAAACGAAGCTGATGGGTTCGTCCGGTGTGCGGTATAAAAGAGATTCTTGTAACAGTTTTCTGCCTGCCGGTAACTGGATTCCTATAGGTTTCAATATTCTCTAAAGCCCATTCGGTTATGCCAAGCTTTCCGTATTCTTCATCGTAAATCTGGTGAGGACGATTATCTACATCAAGGCGGAACTTTAACGACATGGTTCCTGTACGCTCGTTATTTTTGGGAGCATTCAAGCCGTCTGCCTTAAACAAAACACCATCGAGCAAGGCTTCATATTTTTTCTGGACAAGTCTGTTTTCAAACTGTGCATTCAGCTTATCGTGCGCAGCCTGCGTAAGCCCCAGTACCATAAGCCCCGATGTTTCCATATCAAGTCGGTGTACAGAAGGCTGCTCTATACAGCCCGGGAAAAGTCTGCGCACTCTGCTTACAATACAATCCTGTTTTTCTTCACCTCGGCCAGGCACAGAAAGCAAACCGGACTGTTTGTTCACAACAATAATATCACTATCCTGATAAATTATTTCCAGCCCCAATATGGACGGTAAAATATAACCACAGCGTTCATCACACGGAGCATACGATTTTCCGCTCTCTTTTCCAGCAGGATTTTTTTCGGGAGTATTTCCACCGTAATAAACCTCGTCCATGCTTTCAATCTGAAGGACTTGTGCAAATGCATATGATAAAAGCTTTGGAGCACAGCAGTCGCCGGTTCCTGTTGGCGGTAATCTGGAATAGTGCTCGGAAATTATTTCATTAAGCGTTATTTTTTTACCGTCAAAGCGAGTAAAATTATAAAGGGCAAAAACATTTCTTAAAGATTCATCTGTTAACTCTTCGCGTTTTTTAAGAAGACTTTCAAGAGTCTCGTTCCCACCAGGGGAGTTAATCTTATTCATTTTTAAACTGTTGATTTTTTCAGTAAGTACATGAATCTCTCTGTCATTTTTCTCAAGCGCAAAGTTTATTGCTTCGTTACTTACTATAGGCGGAACAATAATAATTTCGCAATCAAAATCAACTGATAATGCTTTATATTCATCTGGAATAATGTCAAATAAAACCTTCTTATCATCGTCTATAAACTTAAGCTGCCTGCTGATTCCGCTGACGGCAAGTAAAATAAAGCGTTTACCTTTTCCATCTGCCACATCATCAGCGGGCTTCCACCCTACAAGACACCCGACCATCAGCCCCTGCCCTTCGCGCTCTTCACTGACAGCAGTAAGCCTTTCAAGCACAATTCTTCCATCATCAATTGCTTTAATTATTTTAAGACAATAAGAATGTGCGGTTTCTTGACTAAAAGGTGGAAACATACAGGTTCTTTATTAGAAGAAATTAGTGCCAGTTGCGCTGTTCTACAGTACCGTCGCCTTTTGCAACAAAAACAATCGGCTTGTTCTTAGAAAAAAGACCGTTTTCTACAACGCCAACTATACCGTTAATTTTGTCTTCCATAGCGGCTACATCAATCGGCTTTTCCCAGGTACAGTCCAGAATCTGATTTCCGTTATCTGTAATCACAGGGCCGCACTTTCGAACTCCTTCGCGTAAAACACACTTAGCACCAAGCTCGTTCAAGGCGTTTGTAACAGGGATTCTTGCATCACCAATAATTTCTACCGGCACAGGGAACTTAGTTCCAATTGTCTCAACAGCCTTTGTAGAATCTGCAACAACAACAAAAATCTTTGAATTATACTCAACAATCTTTTCGCGGACATGAGCAGCACCACCGCCCTTTATACAGAAGCAGTCAGGGGTTACCTCATCGGCTCCGTCAATTGCCAAATCAAGCTTTCCACCGATGATTTTGTCGTTCATAGAATAAACAGGAATACCAAGCTCCTGGCATGCATTCTCTGTCTGAAAGCTTGTAACAACAGCCTTTATATCGTGTAAATCTCCGTTCGAGATATGCTCTGCTAATCTTTTTACAGCAGGCATTGCAGTTGAACCTGTTCCAAGTCCAATCTTCATTCCGCTGAAAATGTAGCCTTTTTCAATAAGTGTATCAATTGCAGTATTAGCTACTAAAACTTTTTCTTCTGATTGTGTCATATTTATTTGCCCCCTAAAATGCTCTTATTCATAAAAAATCTTATCGACAACAGTGTTCTCTTCAAAGTCTGTGCCTGTAAAAAGCTTAAACTGCTTGTATGCCTGATACTCCAGCATTCTGTAACCGTTGTTTACACGGCAGCCTGCATAAGAAGCCCTCTTCATAACAGGAGTGATTGCAGGCTTACAGATAATATCAAACAGAAGCTCGTCACCACGGAAATTATAGAATGGAATAGGATCAATAACGTCATCAACCTTTGGCTCATCTACCGACATTCCAACCGAGGTTGCCTGAATTATAAGATTTGAATACTCGTCCAGAAGCGGTGCACACGAAGGTTCAAGCGGACTGTATCTGAAGCCATATTTTTCGGCAAGCTGTCGTGCGTTTTCTACAGTTCTGTTAAAAATACAAACCCGAGCACCCATCTGTTTAAGTACAAACGCAATTGCCTTTGCAGTACTACCAGCTCCAATAAGTGCAACCTTTCTGTGCTTTATTCTTGTTGGTCCAAGGAACTCTTCAAGAGAACGCTTAAAACCATAAGCTTCGGTGTTATAGCCAATCCAGCCGTTCGGTCTTTTTACAAGAGAATTGCACGAACCAATCTGAATAACCTCTGGAGACTGCTCCTTAAGATAATAAAGCACTGATTCTTTATGAGGTATAGTAACAGAAAGTCCGTTGATTCCTAACTGATTTGCAAAATTAAGTGATTCTGAAATAAAAGGCGAACGGATTGGTACATAAACTGCGTTCATTCCGACTTTCTTGTAGCCTGAATTGTGAACCTCCGGACTCATACTTTTTGTGAGCGGCCAGCCTGTTATTCCAAAAATCTTAGTATCCTGATTTATTGCCCTGAAGTTATAAAGATTGTTCAAGGTAACAGGATCTATATGTCCTATATTTAATGTATTATCGAGAGTTTCTTCCGGTGATGTATAAGTCAGATAAGAGTTTGTAAACGAAGAAAGGATTCGAGATGGCAAACCTTCAACACCAAGCGCACACAGAATATGCTCATAATCAGTCATTTCTGCAGCTTCTTTAAACATATTCGAAACATCTGAAAGCTTATTGATTTTGAATACAATCTTTGGAATCTCGTAACCGGTTTTTCGCATTTCATCACAGCGCTGTTTAATATTGAGAACAGGTCCCTGAAGATTATGATAGCTTCTGATGATTTTTACACCAAAAGCCATTGCCGCATCCTGAATGCTCGGAATATGATAGTCATCTTCAAAATCTACATACGCAAAGTTTTTTGCCCTGTCCTGATTTGCAAATGCAAGTGCGCGACCAAAAAGATTTGTTCTGGAAAACTCACCACTTGTAAACTGACCGCCGTCAATATCTCGCCTGATTGTGAGAATACACGGCTGATAAATCATTGAAGGGAAACGTCTTACATAAAGCTGCTCGTCCTCATTAAGGTAATCAACCCTAAGCTCAACCAGATCTATATACTTCTGATATTTCTGGACAAGCTTTATGTTTTCCTCAAGAGTTTTACAGGATAATGTCATACATACGAGCGGCTGACTCATGACGTTTCCACCTGATTAATCAACTACAAGTCTGTCTGTAACTTTATCAACAACATAGAGAATAAGAGTTGTTCCCTTTGCTACAGAATATGGAATTGTTACGTTTCCACCCGGATGATTAAAGTTAAGGATTGTATAAGAGTTTCCTTCCTCAGGTACAGCTTCGAGTCTCATAGGTACCGGATAAGGATAAAGTGCAATCTTTGACTGGAAAATACCGCTTATATTTTCATCATCAGAATCGTTTGGAAGCGCCATTTCAACAGTTACACGTGTATAATTAGGAACAAATTCTTCGTCAATTGTCTGCTGACTTACAACTGTTCCAGCTTTTTCATTTCCAGTTGCTGTATGTCCAGAGATGTCGAATACAATCTTACTGCGGGCAATAGTCTGCAGAAGATCATTTATGCTCTGTCCGACTACGTAAGGACGTCTTGTATTTTCATAATTAGGACCTCGGCTTACTACGAGTTGGACTGTAACAGGCTCTGTAATTCTAAAGCCCTCTGGTGGATCCTGTTCAAGAATTGTTCCCGGGTCAGAAAGGTCTGGCTTATACTCAGGCTCTGCAAGAATAATTAAAGGCTTTGTCTGTCCTGCAAAAAGTGTCTGAAGCGACATTCTTACATCATCAAGATTTTTTCCTACATAATCTCCAACTTCATCAATTACAATACCGCGGCTGATTACGAGAGAAACTCTGCTGTAACCCTTTACAATTGAACCAGCGTCAGGATCCTGCTCAAGGATTTTTCCTTCATCGCCAGGATTGTCGGAATATCGGAGTGTAATTCTAGGATAAAGCTCCTTTGTCTGCATCTCAAGCAGAGCTTCGTCCCATTTTTTTCCTACAACATTAGGTACAAGAACCTGCTCTTCGCCCTTTACGTTTGCAAAGAAAACTCCAATACAGGCAAGTCCCATTATCACCAGAGAAACTACAAAAGTGATGATGATGACAGGAATACTGTTCTGGAAAGTGTTAAAGCTTTCTGCCAGAGATTTGCGTGCCTTTTTAGTCTTATCTTTAGTAACTTCTTCAGTTTTTACTGATATTTCGCTATTGTAATCATCAACTTCGATTTCACTGTTAGTGAAAGAATCTTTTTCTTCTTCTTGCAAAACATTTTCGTTTTCTTCGATAACTGCGTTTTCTTCGATAACTTTGTTTTCATCAGTAATCTTTTTTCTGGCCATAAAAATCCTCAACTAATATTCCTAATCTAAACTATAGTAAAACTGTACCAACAAAGTTTCTGGCACCGTTCATAAAATCCTTGTAATTCATTTTATTCTTTCCCTGACGCTGCAGCTCAGTAACACAAAGAAGACCTTTGCCTGTTTTAATAAAAATACCGTCAGCCTTGCTGTAGCAGACAACCTTACCGGCAGGCTCCTTAGAAAAATCACCTGCATCAGTTTTTTCGTCCTCAGAAAGAACCTTTGAACATAATATTCTTAAAGGCTGTTCATTTTCAAGAGTCCAGCAGCCCGGCTCAGGAAAATACGCCCTTATTTTTGCTTCTATTTTTTTTGCCGGAAGAGACCAGTCAATCTTTCCATCCTCTTTTTTTATAATATCAGTATAACTTGCTTCGCCGGTTTGTTTAACGCCTTCAGGTAATTTTCCAGTTTCATTTGCAGCCTGAATAATCTCACAAATAAGTCCGGCACCAATTTCTGCGCTCTCATTTAATAAAGAAAAGGTTGTTTCGTTTCCGGTAAGCTTTACAATTTTTTGAGCAAGAATATCGCCTTCATCCATTTTTAAGGACAAGGTTTGAATTGTAATGCCTGTTTCAGAATCGCCATTCAGAATTGCAGCTGGAACAGGAGTACAGCCTCTGTATTTTGGCAGCATTGACGGATGAAGATTTATTCCGCCATACGGGAACATTGCAAGAAACTTTGGTCCAAAAATGTGGCCATATGCGAAGCATACAAGAAGCTCAGCCTTTAACCCGATAATTTCTTCGCGGGCAGCTGCATCAAGATGCTCTGGTGTAAACACAGGAATATTTTTTTCCAGGGCAAACTGCGCAACCGGAGTTGGAGTAAGCTCTTTATGACGCCCCTTTGCACTCGGTGGATTAGAAAGCACCCCTACAATCTCAATACCATATTTTTCCTGGTTTTCGAAGAGGATTTCGAGACTTTTTCTTGATGGCTCCGGACTACCGGCATACAATATCTTCATATTTATTTACAATCCTTGTCATTATCGGGCTTGACCCGATAATCTTAGATTGCCGCATCTAGTGCGGCAATGACAATTATTTATTCTTTTTGCTTTCTTTTGCTGCAATCTTTGCCGCAATTTTTCTTGCTTTAGCTTCTTTTGCAGCACGCTTTTGAGCCGCACGCTCT
>JAFZRP010000095.1 GCA_017619795.1 Treponema sp. | reverse complement strand
TTGCACAGTAGAACTTGATTGTGTAGAAGACGGTCTTAATACAATAGAATATGTAATGCAATTTCTTATTTCCTTTGGCGTATATCCAAACCGCTACGGCGTAGATAAAAACTTTGATGCCAAAATGATAAATGACGATACCGCCTACATGCTCCGCAATTCCGAAGAATATAATTACTGGGGAGATATATTTTCATATCTTACAGGAAAATACCCTTCATTCAAAAAACGCCTGCGCCGCCAGCTGCAGGATCTTAAATCTCAGGGAATGAAAAATCTGATTATTGATGCCCGTCATAATATGGGAGGTTATCCGGCTCTTGGCAGCGAAACCGCAAGTCTTTTTTCTGACCGCTCCTTTGCAACCGACGCCACCTATTCCGACATAAACGGCCGCCATAAATACATGATGTCAGATTATGTAAAAGCCGACGGCGAGTTTAAGGATATCAACGTGTTAGTTTTAACTAACTCCTACTGCGTAAGTGCCGGCGACTATTTTGTAAGAGTTATGGGAGAGTGCCCCAATGTAACAACAATGGGATTCACCTGCAGTAACTGTTCCTGCCAGCCCCAGGGAGGCCGCGTTCTTTTGACCAACAGCATATGCAATTTTGGCTACACCATCAACTGGCTGTACGAGCAGGACGGTCAGACCCGCTTTATTGACACCGATGAAACCCGTACCTGTACCATCCCGCTGGATATAAAAATCCCACTCACTTATGACATGGCAGTCTCCTTTACTATGGACATGGATCTTTCCTGGGAAGAAAATCAGGATAGCATACGGGACTATGTTATGGAGTATGCACTGGACTATCTTAAGCAGAAGAATTAGTTTGCCTGCCGCGCGGTTTGGTATTATATTTAAAGAGGAGGCACAAAATGAAAATTGCATTTTTTGATACACACTCTTATGACAAAAAATCGTTTGTTGAGGCTAACAAGGCCTTTAATTATGAAATAGATTTCCGTGACTACAAGCTCAACGAAAATACTGCACTTACAGCACAGGGCTACGATGTAGTCTGCGTTTTTGTAAATGATGTTGTAAATGCCGAGGTCATAAAAACTCTTGCAGACTGCGGAATAAAGCTCATTGCTCTGCGATGCGCGGGTTTTAACAACGTTGACCTTAAGGCTGCCGCCGCTGCCGGAATAAAGGTTGTTCGTGTTCCCGCTTATTCACCTTATGCAGTTGCAGAGCACGGCGTTGCGCTTTTGATGTCTCTTACCCGTCATATTCCTCAGGCATATTTGCGTACAAAAACTGCCAACTTTAATATCGAAGGACTTACCGGCCGCGACCTTTTTGGACTTACCGCAGGTATTCTTGGTACAGGAAAAATCGGCCGTATCATGGCAGATATCCTCATGGGCTTTGGAATGAAAATTATTGCCTACGATCCTTTCCCTAACGAACAGTGGGCAAAAGAAAAAAATATTGAATATGTTGGACTCGACGAAATCTTCCAGCAAAGCGATGTTTTGAGCCTGCACTGTCCGCTTACCGAAGAAACCAAGCACGTAGTTAATCACGACCGCATGAAGATGATGAAGCACGATGCCGTAATCATCAACACAGGACGCGGTGCACTTATAGATTCAAAGGCTTTGGTTCACGCCCTCAAGCACGGTCACATCGGCGGAATCGGCATGGACGTTTACGAAGAAGAAAGCAAATACTTCTTCAGCGACTGGTCCACCGACATCATGACCGACGACACTCTTGCCCGCCTGCTTACATTCCCTAATGTTATCATTACGGGTCACCAGGCCTTCCTCACAACCAATGCCCTCAAAAATCTTGCAGAGACAACATTGGAAAATGTAAAGGCCTTTGAAGGTGGAGCAGAGCTGGTTAATGAGGTGAAGTGATTTTAGAAAATCAGACCGGCACATCCTTCAAATGCTTTGCATCATTCAAAAGCTCAATCACAGGAAGGGTGAGCTGGCCGGGTGTATTGTCAAACTTTAAAACAGTAATGGTTGTGTGAGGGTATCGCAAAAGTACTCCGCACATGTAAGGGAAAGTCTGATTTAAAACACGGGCCATAAAGGCTGCGCTTGAACCGCCGTGGCAAAAGATTGCAATTGTTTTTTCTTTGTCGTCTGAGCGGGTGTTGCGGTAATACTGGCCTTCGCGTTTGTAGCCTAATTCTTCGAGCCACTTGTCGGCTTCTACGGCAATTTTGTCTGCATCTTCGGTGGCAAAGTTTTCTTTGAAAACAGGGTAGTTGCGCCAATCTGGAGACTGGAGATCCTTGCCTTCGTGCACGAGCGCATTTACCCCAAGCCACGGATTCCATCTGTTATCGTACAATTCTCCTTGGCGGCCAAAACGGATTTCCTGTATAAAGTCCAGAATTTTAATTTCACTCATTCCTGAAGCGTCAGAAAAGGCCTGTGCAGTCTGGCGGGCACGTCCGAGTGGGGAAGAATATATTTCTTCAATGCCTTCCTTCAAAAGACGCTGAGCTGCAACCTTTACCTGTTTGTGGCCAAGCTCTGTAAGACAGTCTTTTTCGTAATTCGGGTCGCCGTGTCGGATAAGTACGATTCTCATTTTTAAACCTCATATCTTTTTAATTCTGCAAATGGAGAACAAAGATAAACACCAATGTCGTGAACCTTTGCCTCCAGTGGCAGCGGGATTTTATTTGCAATTTCCAGCGCCTGTGTAAATTGGGTTTGATTCAATCTTGTAGCAAGCGTTGTATGTGGAAACCAGATGTCGGGAAGATAGTAGCCGTTTTCACCTTCTGTGAATTGTGGCAGCATGATTTTGTGAAGCGCTTTGTTTATTGTTATAAGGTAATCATCTTTCTGCGGTTTGAGGAAAAGGACTTTTTGGTTGAAGTCGCCGGGTGCGGTGAAATGGATTGTGCCGGGGGTTTGGGTTTTTGCAAAGTCCTGTACCAGTTGCAGGAGTTTTGGCTCGTCGCACTTGTCTGCGTGGAAAGCACCGATAGTTACGTGCGGCGGAACTTTATTGTCCAGCATAAAAGTGTTGCCTGTAAGCTGTGCAATTTCTTTTGTTGCAGCGGAGATGATGTCGTTCACATCCTGCGTAAAGTGGAGAGAAACTGCGTATGTAATTTGTGTTGGGTCGTAGCTCATATTGTTATTTCAACCCCTTCTTCAATTCTTCAATCAATTCATCACTCTTCTTAAACGACGCACTCAGCATATCAAGCAGTTCCGCCGTAGTATGAGTAACTTCCTCTTCTTTTACAAACGGATTTTTAATATCAAGATTCCAGCCGCTTTCTGCAATCTTCTCTACAGGAACACGCCAAGCCTGCTCATTTTCAACACGCTTACCCCACCATTCCTTAAGAGAAGTAAACTCGTTCTTTTGAATAGGCTTTGTTTTAGAATAAGATTTCTGACCTTCAGGTAGTTTATGTTCCCAGTACCAGATTTCCTTTGTCGGTTCACCCTTGGTAAAGAATAAAAGATTTGTCGCAACCGAAGCATAAGGCTGGAAAACCGAGTTAGGCAAACGCACAATAGTGTGAACATTACACTGCTTCAAAAACTCCTCGCGAATTCTCTGCTTTACACCGTCGCCAATCAAAGAACCGTCAGGCAAAACAATAGCCGCACGACCACCATCACGAAGATAACGAATCATCAAAAGCAAAAACAAGTCGGCACTTTCTGTAGTACGGAACTGAGCCGGATAATTAGTTTCAACACCATCACTTACACTCGCACCAAAAGGCGGATTCGCAAGAATAACATCAACCTTGTCTTTAACACCAATAGAAGTATATTCACGGTTCAAGCTGTCGCCGTTAATAATATTCGGAACTTCAATATCATGCAGAATCAGATTCGTTACGCAAAGCATAAAAGGAAGCGGCTTAAGCTCCTGCCCGCGAATCGTACTTTCAAGAGTCTTCAAATCTTCAACCGAATGAACATCCTGCTTTCTGATATTTTCAATCGCGCTCGTCAAAAATCCGCCCGTACCACAGGCTGGGTCAAGCACCTTTTCACCAAGACGAGGATTAATAATTTCAGACATGATTTCTGTAACAGCACGCGGAGTGTAAAACTCACCATAGTTGCCGGCACTCTGCAAATCACGCAAAAGACTTTCGTAAATATCGCCGAAAGTATGACGATCTTCGCTGGCATTAAAATCAATCTCATTCAGCTTGTTTACAACCTGGCGGATAATCGTACCGTTCTTCATGTAGTTGTTAGTGCCCGCAAAAATATCACGAACAAGAACAGCGCGCCTGTTTAGGCCATCGTTGCCATCAGAAACATCAAGATTCTGCAGACCAGGAAAAAGTTCCCCGTCCACAAACTCCTTCATCGCATCGCCGGTAATACCTTCACTGTCTCCAGCCCAAGTCCTCCAGCGCAACTTTTCAGGAATCACAGAAACATAATCATCGTTCAAAAGTTCCATCTCGGCATCTTTGTCATCCAGAATTTTGAGCGTAATCATCCACCCCAGTTGCTCAAGCCTCTGCGCATCGCCAGAAACCCCCGGATCCTTCCACATGATATTCTGCAAAGATTTTATGATTCCTGATATATTTGGCATTTTTTGTTGCTCCTGTTTTTTATTTCTTTTCAATCTTTCTTATCATCTTATCAAAATCAGAATCTATCTTCTGTGTTTTGTTAAAAATCTCATATTCGGCAAACGCCTTATTATCTGCATCATTTCTAGAAATTCTTCCGTTCCCTTCAAGAATGTCGTATTTACGGAACTCAAGGAATTCATTTACGCTGGCTGCAAACTGCTTCATATTAAATGGGATTTCTCTTTCAATTAAATCTTCAATGTAATCAAAATAACCGCTAACAGCACGCTCAAGCTGACGGATTTGTTTTTCTGAAAGATAGTTTTTTGCAATATTTACATCACTTTTAAGAACACGACCATCAGGTGAATTCTTCCAGGTAGTCAGCCCCATGTGTTCTTTTGTATGATCAGCACTGTCATATACTATTTCTGCCGCAGTCTGTCCTGTAATTGCATAATGAAATTTATTCTGAACAGTCGCATAAAACTGCTTTGTAGTCTCTGAATTACGGTCATAATCAATTGAACATTCTGCAAAAATATCAGTAATCTGCTGCCATATTCGTCTTTCACTTGCTCGAATAGAACGAACTCTTTCCAAAAGTTCGCGGAAATAATCTTTTCCAAATACAGTTTCACCCTGCTTTAATCGATCATCATCCAGCACAAAACCTTTCTTGATATATTCCTTTAAAACTCCAGTTGCCCAGATTCGAAATTTTGTAGCCTTTGCTGAATTAACACGATAGCCTACAGATATAATTGCATCGAGATTGTAAAAAGAAACATTGCGTTTTACATCTCTTGAACCTTCTTTTTGAACTACCGAGATTTCCTCGGTAGTTCGATTCTTTTCCAATTCTCCACTTTCATATACATTCTTTAAATGCAATCCAATATTATCAGTAGAACAATCAAACAATTCGGCCATAGCTTTTTGAGTAAGCCATATTGTTTCATCTTTTATAACAGCATTAATTTTGACATCTTCATCTGGCTCGCTGTATAGAATGTATGATATTTGTTTTACAAGTTCGTTTGACACTTTGACTACTCCTTCTTTGTTTTAACTAGGAAGGGGAAAGCCTTCCCCTCGCTCCAACCGCCTGCGGCGTTTTCCGCTACCCCTTCTAGCGGGGACACCCCGCAACGCCCCATATTATTTAATATATTCAATATTCCATATATTATTATCTATATTTGACAAATATTTATTAAACCTATCCTTTTGTACAGCATAACATAATAAATGAGTTGCTCTTGAAAAACCAACATATATCATTTTTGAAGCTTGCTTTATATAGTTATCAACATTTACATCTTTAGATATAAAGTCTCCCAAAAAATATTTGCCTAATTTTCCAGATTCAAATTTCGAAGGAGCATGAGTACAATTTAATGCATTGAAAGTATCCAAATATAGAACTCCTGTAACAGTTTGCCCTTTTATTGAATGTATCGTTTGAATATCAACCATAATATCTTTACATGGAATGACATTATTTATTTCACTTGAAGTTTTAGGTAAATTTATCTCCGGCTTTGTATAAATAAATTCTTTAGAATAGTTTATTGAACTATCAAATAAAGAAAGAAATTGCTGAATATATTGTTGAATATCTGATAATGTTTGTTCATAATTTTCCTGTATACAATTTTTGCACCATTTTAGTAAGCGTAATTTAAAGTCTTCATATTCTGATTGATTATTAGTTTTTAAATAATCAAATAAAGAACGTTTTGAATAGTATTTTCCATTGATATCACGAATTTTTTCAATTCGCATTATTTTTAATATTGCGTTTAATATACTTTTTCTTATTGATTCCAATGAATAACTACATCTATCAAATTTTATTAAATAGTTAAATAAGTAATCATAATCATTCTTTGTTTTTACATCATCTTGAATAAAAGCAGGCCAATAACTGTTGATATTATAATAAGAGGGTTTAGTTGTTTGTGATTTTCTCCAGCCAATGATACTATATTTTTCATTATTAATATCTCGCAGCAATCCTTTTTCTTTCAAATCCATAATTAATTTAAAATAATAAGGTATAACTTTAGTAATGTTTGAATCTTCGTAAATTAATAAATATGGTTTTATTCCTATTGGACTTCCATCAGGATTTTTCATTCTTCCTTCTATTTGCTGAAACTGGAGTGAGAAATGTTGTACAACAGATGCAATTTCAGGAGATAGTCTTTGACTTCCATTTAAATTTAATACTTTGTCATGTGTAACCCAAAATTCTGATTTTTCATCAGAATAAATTGCCTGATTAATATCACCAATTCGTTGAAAACAATTATCTGGTTTAGGCGAAAAAAAACATTGTTCTAATATTTCAGATTGTAAATCATCCATATCTTGCATTTCATCAACAAAAACAAAGTAGAACCTCTTTTTAAGCAAATCTACAATAGATGGAACTGTCTGAATATATTGAAAAGCTAAATCATATGCTTCGGAAAATTTCAAAAATCCGTCCCTGAAAATCATTTTTTTAAATTTGCTTAGAAGTTTGTATGTTTTTGTCTGTTTGCCAAAATTATCAATCTCTTGTGTAAATTCACCATTTTCATCTAATTCTAAAGAGAATAAAAAATTAGCTGCATTTCGATTTTGTTTTTGTTTTAGTGATTTTATAATTGGATTGTTTTGTTCTAATAAAGAATTACATCTTTCATAAATAACTTCATTATCAATTCTTTGAGGAGGATAGTTATAAATGGATGTATAAAATGGAATTGCTAGAAAGGTATCTACAAAACTCTGAATTGTGCCTACAAAGTTTGGATATTCAAAGAGAGATGGAACGAGATTACCAAGTTTATTCTTTATTTCATCAATTGCTGCGTTAGTATGTGAAATTACAAGAATCCCTGTGTTATTTTCGAAAGGTAATTTCTTTGAAAGTATTAATAGTTTTGCAAGTAAGGCCGTCGTCTTTCCACTACCAGGAACGGCTTGTAAATCTAATGTAGATAAATCTTTTATAAAACGTCTTCTTTCTTCATCAAATTTTTGATTATGAGATAATAAGAATTTTTCAGCGATATCAATGTCTTTATCAGTTATGTCTATTTGCATACGAATTTTATAGCCTCAACCAAATATGAAATTGCCTTATCAGATTCTATATCCTCTTTTTTTAAAGCAATTAATGATTCATTAGTGTTTATTTCATTATTTAATTTATAAGCTATCCTTGTTTTATCAAGAGTTTGTTCGATTAATTTTTCAGCCAATTTTGGTTCAAAATTGGACCAATCGGTTTTTTTGTGGATGTTTTTTACAATTTCTTGAAAAACTTGACTAAAAGTCTTTGATGAGTATAGAGCATATTCAAAAGTCCATTTTTCAGCTAAAAAAACTTTAATGTACGATTTCCAATTAAATTTTTTTTCACTTTCTGTAATTTTTTCGCTTAGTTCAGATTCTATAACTTTAGTTGGACGTTTTGTAATGGTATCGTTTATTTTTTCATATACTCTGATATCAGAGTCAGTAATAATAGATATTGGTATATTTATATCTAAAGAATCTTTTCGTTGAAAAATTTTTGTATATCTTAAAAAAGCTACACTACCTACATTTATTATTGAAACTCCGGCTTCTGTAATAGATTTGGAAATAATTCCTTTATTTTTTAAAAAATTTGCAAATGAAGAAAGAACTATTTGTTCGGCCCAACCTTCAACAAATATAAGCCCTTTTGCAAAAAATAAGTTTGCCTTTGTAACATCAAGGAATTCTTGCAAAAAAATATAATCTTGTTTTTCAAGATTAGTGTAATTCTCTCCTAAAGGATAACATTTTCCATCTATACAGATAATTAAATCATTAATTTGAAGTTTGGAAGCAATATTTGGACTATGAGTTGTTAGTATCAATTGTATATTATCATTAGTATATGAATCTGATAATTTTTCGATAACTTTCATTTGTGCTTGTGGATGAAGATGTGCTTCTAACTCTTCAATAAGTCCTAAACGTAATCCGTTCCAATTACCCCGTTTAAGATTTAATAATTCTGCAGCCATATATAATCGATTCAAAGTTCCTAAACCAGGGTTTATCTCATTACATATTTGAAGTTCTAATTTTGTTAAGATATTTTTTATATCAGTTGAAGAAAAAGAGAATGTTGATTCTGTTGTATTATTTATAAACTGTTGAATATAATCATCTATAATTTTTTTTATTATGTAGCCTTCCTTTGTATTATCCGAAAAAAAAGTTTCAACATTGTGATTAAAATCTAATAATTGTGTTTCTAATTCTGTAGTTTTTAAACCTTTATCAAATACTTCGCTCGAAAACAGTATTGATGAAAGTCGAGAATATTTTCCTGGTGCTAATTCTGTTGTTGCATCTCTTAATGGTTTTAAATATGTCACTCGTAAATAATCCTTTGCCTCTGCTGTCAATGGATAACCTTTTTCCCCAGTTCCTGCACATATATCACTTGGAAAGATTCTTGATTCATTACGTTCTACATCATATATTAAGCGTAAATAAAATCTTTTTCCTCCCGAAGTTGCATCATCTTCATAAGAAATCCATTCTATAAAATTTTTTGCTTCTTCATCAGCTAATTTATCAAACCTAAGTTCTATTCTAAATCGATTCGAAGTTTTATAAAAATCTTCATCAGTTATTCGATACCATTCATAATCTTGAGTTTTTAAAACTAATCTAATTGCATCTATAATTGCGGTTTTTCCAGAATCATTCTCTCCAACTAGAACATTTATACCTTCTTTTAATTGTAAATCCAAGTTTGGTTTATCTAAAAAAATCTCTGTTGTTTCGTCTGAGCCAAAGCGTCTGAAATTCCATAATTTGATATTTGATAAAAACATAATTATTAATTACCCCTCCAACTTTTCTTTAATGATTCCAAAAGCGAGTTTTTCTGATAGTGTTTTTCGTTCTTGGATTTGATTTTCTAATTCTGTTACTTTTGCAAGTAAGGATTCTATTTTGTTTACTATTTCTTCTTGTTCTTTTAATGGGGGAAGAGGAAGAATTGTTCCAGAAACAATATCCGTATTCAAATTTGGTTGCCCTTGCCCTTTAGCAGCTTCTTTAAGAAACCATTTTGTTTTGGATTTCAGAAAATAATATAAATAATCCTTTAGTATTCTTTCGTATATTCCTAAGAAAGCAGCTATACCATCATTAAAAGTTGTCTGTATCATACAAATTTTGGGGATTCCAAGAGTTGCACCACTATTTGTAAGCATTAAAGTTTCTTTTTCAACTAAACGAGTTTTCTTTAACCCTGCTTCTTTTATAGTATATGTAAATTGATATAATTCCTTTTCATTACTTCCTGTAAGATCTGCAACTTTTAAGAAAGGTATATCTCCATCGTAATATGTTTTATCTCCTGCAGGTCTTGGGGACCCACCTCTTACTATTTCACTGATCTCTCCCAATCGTGTAAATATCCATCCTTCTGGAATTTCAAATGGTTTTTCTTCAGCTGTTATTGGAGACATTTTTTTTGAGCGGGCGTTGCGGGCGGCGTTTGAGCCCGCAGAGGGGGTAGCGGAAGACGGCTTGTCCGGCTGAAGCGAGGGGGAGACTTCCCCCTTCTGTATTTTCTCAAACAATGCTTCTGCATCGTAGTCGGGATTGCCTTTGATTACGGGGTGTGATTTTCTCCATTCTACGGTGAGTTTTCCTTCTATGGCATCTTGCAGAATGTTCTGGCGGAGAAGCTTTGTGTATTCAAGTTGCTGTTCGGTTTCGGCTGTAAGTTCTTTCTGCTTTTCCTGAAGTGTGATAAAAAGATTGGAAAGTTCTCTCTGCTTTTCAATTGGAGGAAGCGGAAACTCTACTGTGGCAATATCTTTCATCGAAAGAGAAACATTGGCAGCGCCTTTCATCAGTGGAACGAGGACTGTATCTTTATAAAACTGTAAATACTGATGAAGGAAACGGGCATCAAGTTCATCTGGATTATTTGGAATAACTGCACAAAGAATTGTTCCGAGCGCAAATTTACCGTTTTGATAATGAACATTTTTAAGAGACTTTTTACCGTGTCCGCTTGAGCTTACAAGTGGAATACAAACGGCTTCGCAATCAAACTGATATGAGGAACAAGTTTTCCTTTCTTCGGCTGTAACTACAAGCGGGTACTGTCCAGGTTCTGCACTTGCAATTCCTGTTGTACCTTTTACGATTTTGCAGATGTCACCTATCTTAACTTTTTTCCATTGGCTCATTTTTCTATTCCGCTTCGCCCAAATATTCTGCAAGTGTTTTTGGAATGACGCCCTGCCTTATTTTGGGAGCACAGAACTCTTTATATAAGGACTTAAGTGCTTTTCGTTTTTCTTTATTCCCGCCTGCTTTATAGGCTATTCCTAAAATCATTTCAAATCCAATTACCATAATGTCTTTCAAATCTTCTATTTCATTACATACATCACAGGCGTCTGAATCTTTTGAAGAAAAATAAGGAATGCCGTAATAACAGGCATAAGCAAGAGAATGAACTTCGCCTTGATTTTTTGTTTTAGAAAAAGGTGCATACATCAATTCATGGTCGTGAATCTCATTGAATATGCGCATGAATTCTGGGTCTGAATCAAATAAATCTTTATCAGAAACTATTTCGACATTTGTACCAATGTGTTCGTCAATTATCTTTTTTGTATCAGAATCAAGCTCGCCATAAACAACTTCATGCAGTTTAATGTTTTCAAAATAAGAAAGTACGTCATTCATCCAGTTCTTTTTCATGCTATCGAGAGAATATGCTGAATCTGTGTGACGTTTTTCAATTCCTACCATAAAAATACAGGTATCAATAATGATAGGAGAATCTTTCTTTATTTCAAAAAACTTATTCATCGGTTACCAGTCCCTCTTTTATTTTGGTTTCTGATAAACCGAATTTCTTTATGATTTCGTTTAGGGTAGAATCATCAAGTCTTCCTTTGTTGTATAGAAGAGGAACTAAATCATAGAGCTGTTCGTTGATATAAATATTCTTCTTTGAATATAATTCTTTTACACGGACATTTTCTTCTGCATATTCAAGAAGAATGGTTTTTACTTCTTCATAATGTTTAAGCAAATAATCTGTATTTGAAATGTTCTCTTCTTTCAGACGGTATAAGACAGCTTTCAAAGGGATGCAATATTTTATTACTAGTAAAAAACAGAATGCAATTTGCTTATAAAGTGGAATTGTCTGAAAATCCCCTTCTGCAAATTGTAAAATCGCTTTTAATTCATTTTTCAAAGCTTCTTCTGGTAAAAGAAATTCTGCAGCAAATCTATTTGCTTTTATTTCTTCTTTATCATTTTTACTGAATGAACATACAAAAGAATCTAGGGAATTCTCAATAAAACTATAAGAATAATGATATAGTTCATGAGCTGCTGCAAATACCTGATTTATAAGAGGTTTGTCAGAGTTTATGACAATATATTTTTTTAATGATTTAGATGAATACTTAATAATCATGGCATCTAAATCTGATTTCTTGAAGTCCTGAAGCTGGAAAACAATATCGCCCTTTTGTTCAAGAAATGAAAAAATATTGGTGCCTATTGGTGTATTTAGTCCGTATATAGCTCTTGAATCTCTTGCTCTGTTTTTAAGAAGTTCTATTTCATCTTTTACAAGAAGATTCTCATCAAAAGTGTAAGTGTTCTGAGATAAATTATTAATTATAGAATCAATGTCATTTTTTGAACTCATTTATTCACCCTGTCATAAAGCGCAAACAGATATTCACGCATGCCAATTTTTTCAAGTACTTCTGAAATACCTTTCTTATCAGAATCTGCAATTTTTCCCATAAGAAATGCGGCAGGTATATTATTATTGTCTTCCCAATATTCTTCTGAGCGATGGCCTGTAATTCTGCAATAATTTGCAAATACATCTTTTGAGGGTGCTCTTTTGCCCTGCTCAAAAAGAGAAACTAAAGTGTGATTGTCTAATTCCAATTTAGCAGCAAACTCTTTCTGAGTCAGATCTTTCACTATGCGGAATTCTTTGACATCAGCCGAAAATTTCTGTAAATTAAAATTCATATTTATTCCTTCCTTAATAGATATTATATCATATAAATCGTCAAAAATGTTACAAATTGTAACAAAAATTATAATAATCTTCAAGAAGTGTCGTATTACCTAAAATTGCGTATTTACACCTTTTTAGGTAATTGAAAGAAATTTATGCTACGCGGTAGATTTCTGTTTCCAGTTCCCTGATAGCTGCAAGATATTGTTGCTTACCGCCAAAAAGACCGACCAGTTCTGTTGGAGTTCCGAGTTCTTTTAGAGGATCAACTGTCAGAATCTTCATATCTTCGATATTTTCAATTCCGCTTTCTGCATATTTATCAAGAAGGGCATTCAGAACTGTACGCGCTTTATCACCATATTTTGTCCAGTAATTGCGTTTGCGGACATTCTCAGCTCTTTCGCGGCGGGTAAGTGCAGGCGCATCCCAGGCAATATGACAGATTAAATCAAAAATATCTAAGTCTGATTTTATTTCTTCTTTGAGTTCTGCAAAGCTAAGTCCCTGATTTTCAAGCTCTTCTATAATGGCCTGCTTCTTTTCTGCATCGTTCCAGGCTTGTAAGAAGTTATCCAATGAACGATAAGATGTTAGGATACCTGTCTTTGTAAACTCTTTGAGACTACAGGTTATTAGCTTTCCGTTTGCATCCAGGAACTGACGGCGTTCACTTAGAATGCTTACATCTACACCGGCTACATATACTTTTTCCTTTTTGCCATATTCTGGAGTATCTTCTCCAAGTTCCCTAGTTCCAGAATCATCGTAACCATAAACTTCTTCAAACTGAACATTCTCCCCGGTTACAGGGTCAATCTGATCATCACCAGTTCCTTCATCAATTACTTCTTCTGAAAGTTTATCGTCTTGTGAAGAAACTTTGATTTTTACCGGAGCACCATCAAAATCTTTATCTGCAAATTTATCTGTAACGTTTCTAAAATCTATGATTGTAAAATAGAGTTTTCCAAGTTCTTCTTCTACTCGAGTTCCGCGACCAATAATCTGCTTAAACTCTGTCATGCTTCCGATGTTTGAATCCAAAACTATGAGCTTACAGGTTTTTGCATCTGTTCCTGTAGTCATGAGTTTTGATGTTGTTGCAATAACAGGGAAACGTTCTTCCGGATTTATAAAGCTTTCAAGATATCCTTTTGCAACAGGATCGTCACCTGTGATGCGGACTATGTATTTATCTGATTTTTCAGTTATTTCTGGTGGTGCATAACTCAAGAGAGCTTGACGCATTCGTTCTGCATGTTCAATATCAACACAGAAAACAATTGTCTTTGCCATTGGATCTGAATTAGTAAGATATTCCATAATCTTTTTGGCAACAAGATTTGTTCTTTCATCAATTACAATATTGCGGTCAAAATCTTTTGTGTTATAAAGGCGGTCTTCTACAAGCTCTCCGCTTATATCTGTTTTACCATGCTCAGGACGATAGCCTTCCAGGTCAACATTCATTCCAACGCGCAGAACTTTGTAAGGAGCAAGAAAGCCGTCATCAATTCCCTGCTTGAGAGAGTATGTGTAAATCGGTTCACCAAAGTATTCTATGTTTGAAAGAGTCTTTGTTTCCTTTGGAGTTGCTGTCATACCAATCTGAGTTGCAGAACTGAAGTAACTTAAGATTTTATGCCAGGCTTTATCTTCATCAACAGAACCCCGATGACACTCATCAACAATTATCAAATCAAAAAAGTCAGGACTGAACTGTTTGTAAACATCAGTTTCTTCATCATAGTTTGTAAGTCCCTGATAAAGTGCAAGATAGATTTCGTAGGCCTTGTCGATTTTCTTATTCTTTACAATTGTAAGCTTATCTTTGAAATGTTTAAAATCACCTTTCTTTGTCTGGGTAATAAGATTTGTTCTGTCTGCAAGATAAAGGATTCTCTTTTTACAACCCGATTTCCAAAGGCGATAAATAATCTGGAATGCGGTATAAGTTTTACCGGTTCCTGTTGCCATAACAAGAAGGATTCTATTCTGTCCGCGTGCAATTGCTTCCACAGTACGGTTAATTGCAATTCGCTGATAGTAGCGTGGAGCATAACAATCTCTTCCTACAAAATATGAACAGAGAGATGTTTCTTCAGCATTAGAATCCGAAAGTCCGTTGTATTTTTTATAACATTCCCAAAGTTCTGTTGGAGTTGGAAAATGGTCAAGATCTGCATTTTCAGAAACAACATTTCCACAGTTCTTGCGATACTGAATTACAAAGCCGTCCCCATTACTTGCAATTGCAACCGGGATATCAAGTGTTCCTGCATATTCCAAAGCCTGCTGCATTCCAGCACCAACGGCATGCTTGTTATCTTTTGCTTCTACAACAGCAACCGGAATATTTGGTTTGTAATAAATAATTATATCTGCACGCTTCTTTTCGCCACGCTTTGCCTTTTTACCTTTTACAAAAATACGACCTGCAGTAAAAGACACTTCTTCTCTGATTTGGGTTTGCTTATCCCAACCAGAAACTTCTATTGCGGGGAGAATATATTTTGTGATGATGTCTCGCTCAGACAAAGCCTTCTTGGCATCCATAAAATAATTATAACATCAAATTTTCAATTTATCTATGAAAGTATTTGAAACACAACACATGATATAATAAAATAATAATACCAAAATAAAATATGGAGTTTCAAATGGAAATTCGAGAATTGAATGAGGCAGATTTGGAATCGCTTATAAAACTGTACGAGCAGCTTGATGGCCGCAACGGTGAGTTTGCTGTGGAAGCTGCCCTCCCCATCTGGAAAAATGAAATTGCTGAAAATCCGAATATAAAATATTTTGGCGCTGTGGAAAACGGTAAGGTTGTTTCGACCTGTTTCTGCGCAATTATTCCAAATTTAACAAGGCTCGGCGGTTCTATCGGCTTTATTGAAAATGTCGTCACAGATAAAGATTTTCGAAAGCAGGGTCTTGGTAAAAAAGTCATGGAAAAGGCAATAGAATTTGCCCGTGAGAAAAACTGCTACAAAGTAATTTTGGAAAGCGGAGCCTGGCGAACAGAAGCACATCAGTTTTATAGAAATCTAGGCTTTGATGATACAGCAAAAAAATCATTTTTACTTAAGCTCAAGGAGTATTAAAATGAAAGACGTAATTTCAATTATTAAAAAATCAGAAGCAGCATATCTTGCAACTGTCGACAAGGAAGGACGACCTGAAATCCGTGCTTTGTTGAATCTGTGCAATCCCAAAAAGTTCAAAAAACTTGAGGGTAAAACTTTGCTTGTCGAAGGAGAAACTTTGACAATGTATTTTACAACAAACACTTCTTCCAGAAAGGTTGAACGAATCAGAAACAATCATAATGCGGCAATGTATTTTTGTGAGCCCGAAAAATTCAAGGGAATCTGCGCAACAGGAACAATCGAAGAAGTCACCGACCAGAGCCTTAAAGAAGATTTGTGGCAGACCGGCTGGCTTATGTATTATCACAAGGGAAAGACAGATCCAGACTACACTGTGCTTAAATTTACTTCTACAAAAATCGAAGGCTGGTATAATCTTAATGTTCATCGTTTTGGGAATGTAGATTAATGGACAAAGGCTGGTCAGAAAAAAATAAAAAAATGCAGGCGCTCATTGCGAAAGAGGGTAGTTTTGCCAAAGGGATAAAGCTGCTGATTGAACTGCGTGCGGAGCTTTTTGAGCAGATAACTTCGATTGTTAAAACTTTTCCTGCAGTGGCTTTTTATCAGATGCCTTTTGGAGTGGGAGAGGGCAGTCATCATACAACTCTTGCCTGGTCGCTCTGGCATACTTTCAGGATTGAAGACATTGTTGCGCATGAGTTGATTTTGAAGGACAAGCAGATTCTTCTTACCGGTGCGTGGCTCAAAAAAACGTCCAGCCCGATTATCACAACCGCCAACGAGCTTGACGGCGATGCGATGGTTGAGTTTTCAAAGAAGCTGGATGTCAAAGGAGTTTATGAATACTGCAAGGCTGTGATGGAGTCTACAAATGAAATGCTTGGTCAGCTGCAGTTTGCGGATTTGAAAAAGACTTTTTCTGATGCGGACAGGGAAAGAGTTGTCGCCAGTAAGAGCGTGAGCCCAGAAGAAAGCTCTGTCTGGTTGATTGACTTCTGGTGCGGTAAGAATATCAAAGGTTTAATACAGATGCCTTTTTCCCGTCACTGGATTATGCATGTAGAAGCAATGCGCCGCATCAAAAATAAGTTATGCCAGCAGGCCAAAAAAGGAGTCGACCAGATTGCCTACTGCGGACTTTCGTGCGGACACTGCTTTTTGACTTCATGGTGCGGTTCGTGCAGGACAATTTATAATACATGTTCCTTTGCAACAGCTTCGCCTGATGGTGTGTGTCCTAATGCAGCCTGCTGTAAACAAAAAGGCCTGGACGGCTGTTATGAATGTGACGAGCTTTATAATTGTAAAAAAGGGTTTTACTCGCTGGGCAAAGAAACTAACGCAATACGGGTCATGGCGCTGTTCATTCAAAAGTACGGCAAAAAAGAATTACTGCGAGTTCTCGATGCCCTTCATTCCAAAAAGAAGTTCGAAAAAATTCAGGAAGTCCTCGGTGACGACATTGAAGAAGGACTTAAGATTCTGGAAAAGTGGAAATGATTTCGTCTATATAAATCACCACTAAAATGAAAATTCAAAATACTTTTCAATGGCTCTCTTCATGTTTTCTGATGCATTCAATTTAATGAATTTAATAACTTCAGAACTGTATCCATATGGAGGACGAGATTCTCCTATCGATAATACAGCTTCGCCTGATTCTTTTAGTATAATTAAATCATCAATTGAAACTTTATAGATTTTTGAGAGTATTACCAGGTTATCAAGACGTGGAAGATATTTACGGCCTGAATCTTCCCAAGTATATATAGACTGAGGATTCGTCATTTCCAAAAGTTGCTGAAGATTAGCAACTGAAATACCCCGGCTTTCGCGAAGCTTCTTGAGATTTTTAGAAGTTGCCGGCACATCAATTACAGGAAATGAAAAACTGGCATCTTTTTGTGAATCACTCATAGTATAAAAGATAATACTATATCAATGTATTGACAATATTATTTCTTCTACTAACTTGTTTTAAATCCTATTTTATTTTCAGATTTAGGTTCTTCTAAAAGATTGTTAAGAACTTGAATTATCTGATTTATCTTTTTATCCTGTTCAGAAAACTTTTTATCACAATGGTCGATATGTAGTAAAAGAAGACGTCGGATTTCAACAAGCTCGGCTTTGTCGTCTGTTTTAAGAACATGTTCACTAACATAATGTCTGAGTTGGACAAACGCATTCATGATTTTGATGCTTACTTGAATTGCAGTTTCGCTATGAAGAACAGCAGAGAGCATAGCTACACCTTGTTCGGTAAAGACGTAAGGTAACGCAGATGAGTGTTTTAGTATTTCGAACCGGTCACAATTTGTGACCAGTTCATTCATTTCATCTTTGGTTAATTGAAACCGAAATTCTTCTGGAAATCTTTCAATATTTCTTT
Organism: Treponema sp.; assembly: GCA_017619795.1. GTDB lineage: Bacteria > Spirochaetota > Spirochaetia > Treponematales > Treponemataceae > Treponema_D. Next base: position 4,647 of record JAFZRP010000095.1, on the reverse strand, counting down.
TTACAGCTTGATTGATAGCTTTCGTTTCAACACCATACAAATCCGCAAGGTCACGATCAATCATAACCTGCTTGCCGCGAATTACAAAGATTTTGCTCTCAATGAGAACTGGAGTTATCAGATTTTTATTCATATCACAATTGTAGCACCTGGTGAATGATAAAACATTAAGTTAGTAACTTAATTACAAAGTGATTTTTTCATGATATTCTAAAAATTTATGCTATAATTATATTTTGTAGGATTATTAATTAAGGAAAAATGACAAAAATAGAATACGTAACATCAAACGATAAAGATTTCTGGTACAGCCTCGACAAACACTTACCGGAAAAAGAATTTGAAAACAAGGTGCAGCGCAAACAGGGCTACGTGCTTTTTGTAGACAACAAGCCTGTTGGCATCTTGCGATATAATTTATTCTGGGATAACACTCCTTTCTGCACCATGCTTTTTGTTGACTGGCAGGAGCAGCATAAGGGTTATGGAAAACAGCTGTTGAGCCACTGGGAAGAAGATATGAAAGCTCAGGGCTACGGCATGGTTTTGACTTCAACACAGGTAGATGAAACAGCCCAGCACTTCTACAGAAAAAACGGCTACACCGATTGTGGAAGTCTTGTAATGAATATCCCGGGTTTTGAACAGCCTATGGAAATGTTTTTGAGCAAGGCGCTATAAAATATGAAAATGAAATTACGCCCTTACAAACCCGAAGATTCTCAAATTATTTGCAGCTGGATAAAGGATGAAAAAACTTTGTTCCAATGGTCAGCCGACAGGATTGGAAAATTTCCTTTGCTGGGAAATGAATTAAATGAGAATTACGCCACACGAAATGCAGGTACAGATTTTTTTCCGCTCACGGCTGTTGATGAAAATGAAAATATAATCGGTCATCTGTTTGTTTTGATTCCTGATGTGAATGTGAAAACAACAGTGAGATTTGGCTTTGTAATTGTTTCGCCGGAATTTCGCGGAAAGGGCTATGGCAAAAAAATGCTCGAGCTTGCAATTGAATATGCAAAAAAGGAACTGCATGCCACAAGAGCAACACTAGGTGTTTTTGCAAATAATCCTAAAGCACAAGCCTGCTATGAAAGTCTTGGGTTTTCACCAGTAAGCACTAGAGTTGTAAATATTCTTAATGCTGATTGGGAATGTATCGACATGGAATTAATTATGAAATTGATTTGATAGCAGACAAAACTGAACAATATTTGACAAGATTTCCGGCGCGACCGGGCGTAGAATAAAATCATCACAGAGAAAGGAGTATGACAAGTGGAGTGGCTTACCAGTATTAGAAAGGCAATCGATTACATGGAAGAGCATCTGGAAGACAACATTTCTGCGCAGGATGTTGCTGACCAGGTGTTTATGTCCTCATTCTTTTTTCAAAAGGGATTTTCGCTGATGACAGGGTACGGGCTTGGTGAGTATATTCGAAACCGACGCTTGTACCAGTCGGCGTTGGACCTTCAGAAGACAGATGAAAAAATAATCGACATTGCGTTTCGTTACTGCTATGAAACTCCCGAAAGTTTTACAAAAGCTTTTTCGCGGTTCCATGGAGTTAGTCCATCGCAGGTGCGGGAAGGCTCACCGGTAAAACCATTTCTTCCTCTGAAAATTGAAATTTTTATTCACGGAGGTAATCAGATGGATTACAAAATTAAAACTATGGCTGGCTTTAAAGTGATTGGTTTTGCCCGCGAGTTTGACGGCGAAACTTCTTATGTAGAGATTCCAAAGTTCTGGGATGAGATTCGCGAAAAATATGCAGCCCGTGTCTGGAGTGGCCAGGCCCCTTCCAACGACTACGAAAAAGCAATCGTAGAAAATAACATCGGTGAGTACGGAGTTTGTATTGATGATGTTGGCGGCAGCAAGTTCCGCTATATGGTTGCAGGCATTTATAACGGTGGCGAAGTTCCGGAAGGCATGACAGTTTACGAGCTTCCTGATTTTGACTGGGCAGTGTTCGACTGTTATGGTCCTTGTCCAAAAGCACTTCAGGATGTAAACACAAAAATCTGGAAAGAGTGGCTGCCTGGAAATGCAGATTTTGAGTTCCCGGGCCGTGTAAATATCGAGTGGTACGGCGACGACGACCCTGACGCTTCAGATTATCACAGCGCAATCTGGATTCCGGTTAAGAAAAAATAAACAGCTCCCAAACTTTGACTACCATTCGGTAGTCAAAGTTGATAAAAACTCTTCAAAATGTTTTAATTAGTAGAGGAGTATTATGAAAAAGTTATTTGTTATTATTATTTTGTTTTTATGCTGCATTAATAGTTTTGCCCAGAAATTTGATGAAAGCCAAAGAATAAATAAAGGAGATTTAACACTTCTTGATTCCCCAATTTCAGATTTAGCACTTGCAAAAATGGATAACAGCCAGCTTAGAATTTTACGGAATATGATTTTTGCAAAATATGGACATACATTTAATTCTGAAGATTTAAAAGTTTTCTTTTCGCAGTTCGGATGGTATAAGCCTGGTAAAAAAGTCAGTGAATCAGAATTTAAAGAAAATGAAAAACACCTGCTTGATAGTATAAAGATTTTTGAAACTAGAAATGAAAACAACTCAACAATAAAATTCGGAAATGAAATCATTGGTTTATGGCATGAAACTCCTGTTATGCCTGATACATGGTGTGATAGGTTTTTAATATATCCGGATCAGAAAATTGAATTTTTAATCAGTTATTTTACAATTAATTATTCAGATGATGTTGATGTGCACGAATATCTTGGAAACTACGAAATCAAGGGGAATGTACTTACATTTGTCGTTAACAAACTGGTCAAAGATAAAGAAACCATTTATTTAAATACCCCATTAATATTTAAGTTCCCGATACTTCCAATTGAAGAAGCAGTTCTTGGAAATGGAGAATTAATTCGCCAAATGATTCAAATTGGAAGCAAAAAATATTATCTGTATAGTGACAATCCTAAAACTATAGGAGATTGGAGCCGGCAATGGTAATACCTGTAAATACCTAAAGCTACAAAGAATTAAATAGAAAAATTATATACCAGTTCTTTCTATTGAGCGGCGATGAGTTTTCTCGCGCATGTCTAGAGAATAACCAATGGAAACTCCAACACCCACACCCAGAATTATGCCGATAATCAGTCCTATTATCAGGTGTTCAATAAAGCCGCCAAAGCATACACCCATAATGACACCAAAAGCACAACTACTCTTACTTTCATGCTTATATTCTAACATGAAAAGCAAATATATGTTAGAATAATATTGTAAAAAGAGGATTATAAATTGATGAAAAGAAAATCAGTCAATCCAGTTTATTCAATGTGCGTTCAGCCAGCCTTTATTATTGGCACAAATAACGAAGACGGTTCTCACAATTTTGCACCAATAACCTGGGTCAGCGTTACCCACGAAGAAGGAGACGGTTACCTCCTGGTAATAAGCATGTTCGGAACAAAAAGAACAAAGCAGAACGTTATAAGAACAGGCGTTTTCAGTGCAAATCTTGTAAACACAAAAATCCTTCCCCTCATGGATTATTTTGGAACAAAGCATGCCAAAGACGGTAATAAAAACGACATTCCATATAGCGTAAGTCGCGGCAAAGTGGTAGACGTGCCTACCTTAGATGAAAGCCCATGGGTTTATGAATGCGAAGTTGCCCGCTCTGTAGAAACTGGAGATTCAACAACATTTTTTTGCCATATCAAAAATATTCAGATTGATGAGCGGCTTTCTCCACACGACATTTTTGACATTGATTTGACTGCCCTGGACCCGGTTATTTATTCGGGAAAATATCACAGCCTTGGGAAGATGCTTGGCGAGATTGGAGATTTCTGTAAAGACTGATTCCACCCTAGAAGTGCTGCGGCCGAGGGGAAGGCTTTCCCCTTCAAAAAACTTTACTCAAAAAATCAAATGCATGTTAGAATAATGTAGTATTCTCATAAATGTAAGGAAGTATGGCGCGCGTGCTTCCTTTGAATGAGTCCGTTGGGCTCTCAGGAGTAACATGGCAAATCTTGATTTATTGATGCGGTCACTTGAGTTCATCGAGGATCATCTTGAAGACACTGTCGCTGTTCAGACGGAAGATATTGCAGCGGCATGCTATGCTTCCAAGTCTGCACTCGAGAAAGTCTTTAAGTACACAATCCGTTTTTCGGTTCACGATTATATAATCCGCCGGAAGATGACCCGTGCTGCAAGGATGATGATAGAGAAGCCAGCTCTAAGTATTTTAGACATAGCCGTGCAATTCGGTTATTCAAGTCATGAAGCCTTTACAAGGACTTTTTCACAGGTGTGGAACTGTAATCCGTCGGATTTTAAAAAGCGTTTCACCGAAAATGAACGCGGCCACACAGCAGAACTGTTTCCAAAAATCACAGGCTTCATACAATTAGAAGGAGAACCTTTTATGAGAAGAACTGTTGATATTTCAGAGTTGTATGATTTTTTTAAGTCGCGCAAGGACTGCTGGTTTGTATGTGTTGACATTGTTCACCTTATTCCGATCAATGAAATTTCGCGCAAGGCAGGAGATGCTGCAATTGCCGAAGCACTCCGCAGAATGGAAAGCGTTTGCGGTCCTGAAGATGTAGTATTCAGAATTGGCGGCGATGAGTTCACCC
>JAFZRP010000094.1 GCA_017619795.1 Treponema sp. | reverse complement strand
CGCATAGATCCTGTGTTTTCTATATCGCAGGCCCAAATTGGATGTAAGCCTCTTTTATCAATTTCTTCCAAGGTTCTGACGCAAACTGCAAATGCAAAGCCCTTACACCGTTTATCTTCATCAGTGATAATTCCAAGCTCTGTGTATCCACGGGCGGTAAATGCCATTTCGCTTTCGCTGCAGATTTCGCCATTTTCGATTGCATAAAATCCGAAGGCTGTTTTCAAAAACTTTTCTTTTGAACCGTAAACACGCTCATGAAAACCTTTCCACGGAACTTTTTCGTATAATTCGCTGTCGTAAGGTTTTATTTCAACATCTATTGGTTTTTGTTCAATAGGTTTTCTTTGTGTATATTCGTGTCGCGGAATCACAGTTCCCAAATCTGCCAGCGGAAACTTTGAACCTCTTTCCGGCACCCAGACTACTTGAATCCAGGCATATTTAATTATTTCGCGTAAGGTTTCTTCAATCCAAGGGAGGTCTGCATTATCACTAATATAAACCCAGCTCATATCAAGCTGGCAGATTGCTTTTGTCGGAGCCTCAGTATTATCAACAAATGTCTTGCCCGGCATTATTCCATCAAAATAACACCACAAGGCAGAAGTATTCGGCTGCCTATTTTTAAATAACGGGAAGATCAAAGCTTTCTTTTCTTCGGGTAATTGGATAAGCATAAAGGTACCTTTTGATAAATTATAAACGGAGAAACTTGATATTACAATAAAATTGTATTTGCGTATAATGATAATATAATGATATAATTATGATAATATAACTTTTTATGATGAGGAAGACTATGACACAAATTCGACCTGTATCTGACTTACGAAATAAATTCTCTGAAATTGAAACTCTCGTTACTGAGAGACAAACTCCAATATTTCTTACAAAAAATGGATATGGTTCAATGGTCGTTATGAGTATTGATTTATACGACAAGCTTACAGATAATATTGAATCAAAACTTGATGAAGCTGACATACAGGCTAAAAACGATCCAACACGATACACTCACGATGAAGTTTTTTCATCACTTCGTAATCAGATAAAGGCAAAATAATATGGAATATACATTAAGATATCTTCCAATTGCGAAACAAGATTTGTCTGAAATTATTAATTACATTTTGAATGAATTACAAAATCCGATTGCTGCTGAAAACACCTTGTCTAAAATCGAAAAGGCAATATTAGAACGTCTAGAAGATGGACCAGAATCTTTTGCAATCTGGCCTTCTAAAAAGGAACGTGAAAACCCATACAGAAGGATTAATATTGGAAATTATACTGTATGGTATGTTGTAATTGATAAAGTAATGGAAATACGTAGGATTCAACCCGCTCGCCGAAATGAAGATAGTTTCTTAATACAAGAACTTCTTGTAAAATAATAGGAGAAGATTATATGAAAAGAAGAATTATATCTACAGTATACTTTTTATTTGTAGTATTTTTATTGTCTGCACAAAATATAAAAATTGATTATTACTCTGTGGGTTATAATGATGCCATAAGTAAAAATAAATTTGATAGTAAGTATTCAATAGAAACACTTTCTGATTCAATTAAAATGTTTTCTGATAAAGAAGCGAAACTACAGTTTATTCAAAACGTTGAAGTATATAATCTTGGTTACACTATTGGTATAGCTGAAAAATTAGGAATAGATTTTGATGATTATACTAATTATATTTATGAATATATTTCTGAATATCTTGCTCAACTTATAGAAAACAATTTATATACAAATAATATACATTTTGAAGACTATTGGAATGATAATTATGAGACTCATGATATTCAATTTAGAGATGTAGAAAACTCAATCTTAAAGATCGGTGTTTATGAACCAGCATCTGGAGATAACGGTACCGATGGTAAACAGGAAACTCTTGGTGTTCAGTATGCTAACACCGTAACACCAACTGTTGAAATTGCAGGAAAAACTTACAAAGTTCAGCTCGAAATCGTAGATAACGAATCATCTAATGACAAGGCTGTAACAGCAGCTTCTGAGCTTATCAATAAAGGCGTATCAATCGTTCTTGGTTCTTATGGTTCAGGCGTTTCAATCGCAGCATCAGACTCATTCAAAGATGCAAACGTACCTGTAGTAGGAATTACTTGTACAAACCCACAGGGAACAGTACTTGCAAACTTTGCTGTAGATAACTTCAAATCAAAGAGAGCTTACTGTCTCGCAAAACTTGGCGATGACTATTCTGTAGCACTCTGCAACTACTTCATCAAAGCTTTCAAAAAACTCGGTGGCGAAGTAGTATTCGAAACATTTCCAGACGGAACTTCTGACTTCTCTGCTTATATTGCAAATGCAAAAAGTAATCATGCTGATGTATTTTTCTCACCAGTTTCTCTCGAAGCAGCTGCTCTTATCATTGAACAGGCTAACACACAGGGTATGACAATGCCTATCCTCGCTGGCGATACATGGGACTCTAACGTTGTACTCGCAGCAGCAAAAGGTACAAACGTAAAAATCTTCGTAACAACATTCTTTGTTGAAGGTTCAAAAGACAAGATCGTTACAGACTTCGTAGACGGTTTCCGCAACTACATCAACACAAACGCTACTGCTAAAACAAACAATGGTGGTGATGATGAAATCGCAGCTGTTTCTGCAATGGGCTTTGACGCTTACTATACAGCACTTGCTGCCCTCAAACTCGCAGGCTCAACAAAGCCAGATGACGTAATGGCTGCTCTTCCAAAGACAACCTTGACTGGAATTTCAGGCGCAATTGCATTCGACTCAACTGGCGATGTAAAACGTGACGGTGCTTATGTAAAGCAAGTTAACACTGTAAATGGTAAATGGAAATACATTTCATTTCAAAAAACAAAATCTGAAAAATTGAAATAAAACTAAATTAAATAAATCTCAATTAATTATTTCTAACTATATAATAGATTCTTATAATTAGTAAAAAAAACTATGCCCTAATTCTCATCATTCTTCTGCGAGAAGAAAATGAAATCGTATTCCACCGGATTTACAAAACCAAGCTTTTCTGCAAGTTTAACAGATTCAGTGTTTTCAACATCGCACGCCCAGATGGTTTTTATGCCTTTTTTATCAAGTTCCTTTAATCCGTGAAGGCAGGTTGCATAGGCATAACCTTTTCTTCGATGCGGGTCAAATGTGTAAATGCCAATTTCTGTATATCCGTTTGATGTAAAGGCAGATTCGAACTCACTGCAGATTTCGCCGTTTTCAACTGCATAAAATCCAAAGGCCTGTTCAAGGAATTTTTCTTTAGAGCCGTAGTTGGAAATATGCCACTCCTGAAAATCAGGTTCCAGTTTATCAAACCATTCACTCGAAAAAGGAACGATTTGTGCATCACGAGGTTTTTGCAGCGGTTCTTTTCGTTCAATATATTCATGACGCGGAATAACTTTTCCAAGCTCCGGTAATGGATACTTACCTTTTCTTTCCGGTGCCCAGACAACTTGAATCCAGGCAGTTTTGATTATTTCGCCTAAGGTTTCTTCAATCCAAGGGAGGTTTGCATCATCACTAATATAAACCCAGCTCATATCCATTTGGCAAATTGCTTTTGTAGGCGCGTTAAGGTCATCAACAAAAGCTTTACCTGCTAATGATCCATTAAAATAACATCCAAGCGCAGAACGATTCGGTTGTGGCTTTTTGAATAAGGGGATGATTAAAGTTTTCTTTTCTTCAGGTAACTGGTAGATCATAATGACCTCCTGTGTGATGATAATAGTTTTTACCAGATAATATTAATTTTGTAGGAAACGGGACATTCTGTTTGCAGTCGTTGAACCTTATAGCCTTTCCCATCAAAATATTTAATTACTTCATCAATATAATATTTTTTGTCATATGTATAATGACAATAAGTATTTTCGCCAAGATGTTTTTTTAT
>JAFZRP010000013.1 GCA_017619795.1 Treponema sp. | reverse complement strand
GTCACGGAAATCAGTTTAACAAATGTATTATGGAAAAAATAGCGCAAAGGAGAGGGACGTCTTGCAAAAACACTCTATTTTGCTGCCGCGTGAGCGGCAAACGTAAATAATTACAAGGCAAAATAGCGTGTAGCACGCGAGCGTGCGGTTTTGAAAGACGTAACTCGACTGGAAGCTATTTTTTTGATTAAAAGTTTATAAAACTGATTTCCGTATTTATAAAAAACTCTAAACTAAAGTTTCTGTTTTCCGATAATCAACTGATTTGGTATAGGTATATTTATACGGGAGAAGTGTATGAATAATAAATATGAAAACTTTGAACAGATTTTGAACAAAGAAGAGGAATTACTTGATTCTTTAACAGAAAAGCAGGCTGAATTTAAGGTTGCTGTAATGGAAAAGAATTGGGAAAAACTTACTTCCGTTATAAATAAGATAAATGTTCAGACAGATGACTTTGTAGAGCTGGATGCACAGAGAGAAGAGATGCAGAACGAAATGCGTGCAAAGGAATTAAAGCCGTATTCAGAAAAGCTTGGTACTCTCAGAGCAAAGCTTCTTAAATGGAAGATTGAAAATCAAGCTTTGGAAAAATACGTAAGCATTACAAAGGATTTTATAAAGGAAGTTGTAGATAATGCACTTCCTCAGTCTGGAAATAAGGTTTATTCAAAAAGAGGAATGATTGTACAGCCACAGCCACAGAGCATTGTTGTAAATCAGCTTTTTTAATAATTAGGTAAATAAAGATTAAGGGATATAAAGAGGTGTAATATGGGATCAACTTTTTCAGGAATAGAGCTTGGTAAAAGAAGTATAATGGCTAACACAGATGCCATTACTACAGCAGGTCACAATATCTCAAATGCAAATACAGAAGGTTATTCACGTCAGCGTGTTCAGATTAAAGCCTTTGACCCTTTGTATAAACCGGATTTAACAAGAGCAGAGCGACCTGGAATGATAGGACAGGGCGTTGATGTAGAAAGCATAAACAGAATCAGAGATGAAATGCTTGACCAGAGAATTGTTGGCCAGGCTCATCTTGAAGGCTACTGGGATACCCGCAGCAAGTATTATATGATGCTTGAGCAGATTTATAACGAGCCGGATGAGGTTTCTATCCGCTCTAATATGGATAAGTTCTGGGAAGCCTGGCAGGAGCTTTCAATTCATCCTGAAAATCAGGCTTCAAGACAGGCTGTTGTAACCCGTGGTGAAACTCTTACAGATTCAATTAAGCAGCGCTGGGAAGGCCTTTACGGAATCGGAAACCTTATAGATGGCGATATACAGGCAACTGTTCAGCAGGTAAACAACTATGCAAAGCAGATTGCAGAAACAAATGCAGAAATTGTACGTTCAAGAGCAATGGGTGATAATCCTAATGACTTGCTTGACCGAAGAGACTTACTCGTAGACAAGCTTTCTAAGCTTATCAATATCACAACAGACCAGCGCGATAATGATGAGTTTATGGTTCATGTTGACGGTAAAATCCTTGTACAGGGCAGCGTTTCCCGCGAAATTGGCTTTGCTCCAAGAGAAGATGACAGCGGTTACGAAAAGCTTATATGGAAAGATACAGGTTTTGATGCATTTTTCAGCGGCGGACAGCTTGGCGCGCTTGTTGAGCTCCGTGATGTTGATGTAAGAAACGAGATTCAGTCGCTGAACACTCTTACAATGAACTTCTCTGACCTTGTAAATGATATTCATAGAAACGGTGTTGGTGCAAACAACGTAACCGGCCTTGATTTCTTTGTTCAGCATCCTTTCGTAGAAAATACAAACGGTAACTATGATCGAGATGGTGACGGTTACCTCGATACTTCTTATGTTTTCAGATTTACAGGTTCAAATGTTCTTGATATGCAGCAGCAGGTTGGAATTGAAGGTGTTATGACCTTATCTGGAACAGACGGTTATGTAGATATTCCTTATTATCATACAGATACAGTAGAAACTGTAATTGCAAGAATAAACAACAGTACAAGTGAAGTTAAAGCTTACCTTGATAAGAATAATCACCTTGTTCTTAAAGCAACAACTTCTCAGGACATTTCAAATCCTGATTTTGTAATAAGACACGTTGAAGATTCAGGTTATTTCTTGAGCGGTTATTCAGGAATCTTAAGAGGAAACAGTGAGGCAAACGCTTACGACTTTGCACAGGCAGACAGTGTAAATGCCCTTACTGCTAATACTCAGTTTGCTGTAGCTCCATATTTTAATCCTTCTGCATATATCGAAATCAATTCTGAAATCAGAAACGATGTAATGTGTGTTGCAGCCGGATATCCTGATGTAAACGGTCACGCTCCTGCAGGAGACGGTCGTGCAGCTGTAGAAATTGCTTCAATCAGAAATACTTCGATTATGGTTGGCAGCATGAAGACTTTTGATGACTACTTTGCAGATACAGTTACAAATGTCGGCTTAAAGGGTGAGCAGGCAGAAACAAATCTTCTTACTCAGACAGCTATAATGGACGATTTACGAAATATGCGCGATTCAATCAGCGGTGTAAATATTGATGAAGAACTGGCAGAGATTATGAAGTTCCAGCACGGCTATAATGCCGCTGCCAAGTTTATAACAGTTTGGGACAGCCTTATTGATACAATTATCAATAGGTTGGGAGTGTAAATAACGGAGGTTTAAACCATTATGCATAGAATATCAAGTCAGATGAACAATACAAATACTCAGAGCAGTTTGCGTTTGCAGGAATCCCGTCTGAATAAAGTAAACAATCAGATTGGAAGCCAGCATAAGATTCAGGAGCTTCGCGATGATCCTCTGGCAGCAGGTCACCTTGTCCGCTATCAGTCATTTTTGACTCGCGTAAATAACTTTGAAAAAAATGCACTTACTCTTTCTGAGCAGTTCTCTTATAGAGAAGGGTATATGACAGATTCCCTGGATATTATGCAGAGAGTTCGCGAGCTTGCTGTTACAGGTGCAAACGGAATCTACAATAAAGATGATATGCAGAATATGGCTTTTGAAGTTGATGAGCTTCTTAAGGCACTTGTTCAGAATGCAAACGCTGTAAATGAAGACGGAAACTCAATTTTTGCAGGAACAAATACAAAGGCAACCGCTTTTACTGTAGAAATGGGCAACGTTGAAGGTTCTGGTACTCCTCTTATTCAGGAAGTTCGCTACAACGGAAACATTGAGCAGAATAAAATTGAAATTGATGAGAATAAATATCTTTACAATGATAATGCCGGCAACAAAACCTTCTGGGCAGAAAATCAGCAGCTTTTTGGTGCAAGAGATGCAAGTTCCTGGCAGGCAAGCAGCGACAGTGTAATTAGAATTGACGGTGTTGAAATAAGTATTTCTCAGGGAGATAACGTTTATTCTTTGATAAGTAAAATAAATGATAGCGGTGCTGCTGTAAAGGCAAGCATTGACCCTATTAGAAATGCACTTAATCTTTCTACAACAGATGCAAGACAGCTCTGGCTACAGGATATAAATGGCAATGTTTTGAATGAGCTTGGAATTATTAAGGATTCAACTCAGCGACCTCCATATAATCTTGGAGACGGTGTTCGCGTTGCCGGCGGTTCAATGTTTGATGCAGTAATTGCCTTTAGAAATGCTCTTTTGAAGGGTGACCAGGAAACTATCGGAAGTAGAGTTCTTGGTGCTCTTGATCAGGGAATAAACAGTCTTGTTACACGCCTTGCAAAATCTGGCGCAGAATATGAACGAGTTCAGCTTAATGCAACACGAAGCTCAAAGATTGCTCTTGATGTAAATGTTGCAATTTCAAGAGAAGGTGATCTTGACTTCACAAAAGCCGTTACAGACTTAAAGCTTCTTGACTATACAAATCAGGCAACGCTTAGTCAGGCTGGAAAAATGTACAATACAACATTACTAAACTACATGAGATAAGGATGAGATTCAGGGAGTAAAAGATGGAAGTTACAACTAAAGCATACGGAAAAATTGATGTTGCAGAGAGTAAGCTGCTGGAATTACCGGAAGGACTTTTCGGCTTTGAAAATTATACAAAGTTTGCCCTTCTGGAATCGGAATACGAGCCTTTCTTGTGGCTTCAATCTACCGAAGAATCTAACCTTGCATTCCTTATAGTTGATCCGTTCCTTATCTGTCCTACTTATGAGGCAGATATTGATGACGAAGCTACCGAAAAGCTTGGAATTAAAACACCTGAGGATGTAATAATCATGACTCTGGTTACTGTTCCAAGCGACGGCACCTCTATTACAGCAAACTTCCAGGGGCCGCTCGTTATCAACAAAAAAAATAAAAAAGCTTTACAGATTATTTTGAATGACAACCGATGGACTACCAAGTTTGATATTCTCAAGGCTTTAAAAGGAGACGGCAAATGTTAATCCTTTCAAGAAAAATTGATGAAAAAATCAAAATCGGTAACGATATCACAATCACTCTTATAGATGTTCATGGCGATCAGGTAAAAATTGGTGTTGAAGCTCCAAAGCATGTAAAGGTTTTCCGACAGGAAGTTTATAACGCAATCCAGAACGAGAATAATGCTGCTGTAGTAGAGAAGAACGACAGTAAGCAGGCTATTGATGCTGTAAGCGTACTTTCAAAGCTGCTAAAAAAATAATTTTTTAGGCGTTTTCTGTAAGCTTCTTTTTAAGAACAGTTTCTGCTTCGCTTTCCCTAAGATAAACAGGACCATCATAATCCTTTAATGACGGTTTACCGGCAGCAATGTGCTTTTCTGCAAGAGTGAAAAGCGCATCTGTAGTACACTGTGAAGTTCCCGGGATAATGATATTTAAAGTATTTGTTTGTGAAGGATAATTTTCCTCCAACGATTTTTTCAGTTTAAAACCGTCTGGCCCGGCTGCAATTATTGTATTAAAATCCTTCAATTCATTTGCAATCTGCTCAATTTCATAGTCACCGTCTTTAAGAAGTTCGTTACCATATTTGTCAGAAATGCGTGCAAAGAACTTGTCTTTATTAGCATCTATGCCGGTTACAATTGGAAGTCCAAGCCCTGCAAAAGAGTATTCATAAGCCTTAAGCGAAGAAATGCCGTAAACCGGAATATTGTATGCAAGCTCAATTGCTTTAAGTGCACTGAAGCCGAGTCGTAAACCTGTAAAGCTTCCAGGTCCTTCTGTTAAAACCGTGTAATCAAGGTCTGCAGAAGTTAAATCTACTTTTGAAAGTACGTATTCAATTGACGAGACAAGGATTTCTGACTGCTTCATCCCTATGTCGTAAACACACGTACAAGTTTTTCCTTCATTTTTTGCAGCGATTGTTAATCTTGAAACTGCACAATCAATTGCCAATGCCTTCATTTTTTTCTCTCTCCTTTATTATTGTATTTCTCCGTTTCCCCAGTTTTCAAGCTCAATAAGTCTTGAGCCATCGTCCTGTGGTGTTATTCTTAAAATAATTGTTTTCTTTGGAAGCTCAGACATTATCTTTTCGCTCCATTCAATAATCGAAACTCCATCTCCGTAAAGCATATCGTCTGTACCAAGGTTAATAAACTCTTCGGCACCATCCAGCCTGTATACATCCATATGATAAAGCGGCATTTTTCCGTAATATTCACTTATAAGGCAAAAGGTCGGACTTGTTATTGTATCCTGGATTTCTAGAGCCTGTGCAATGCCCTTTGTAATTGTTGTTTTTCCGGCAGCAAGTGTTCCCTGCATAGCAATAATGTCGCCGGGTTTTAACATTTTGCCGATTTTTGTTCCTAAAAGAATTGTTTCTTCAGCGGAATGTGTAATGAATGTAAGTGTTTTATTTGTCAGCAAGGTAGTAGACCTTCTTGTTCCTGTTCAAAAATATAATCTGTGAGGGCTTTCTTTAAAGGAATCAGAGGATAGTTAACAGTATTTTCTAATTCTACATCTATGGTTTTGTTACCAAGACAGTTCATTTCGATTGTAAAATGAGCCTTTGCAGATTCAATGCTTTTTGGAAGCTCAAAAACTGCATCGCAGGTGTAGTGTCGTATATAAAAAATCTGTCCGTCTTCTCTGAGTAAATTCTTTAATTCAACAACCTTCATACAATAAAACCATACCCTAAAATAGAAACGTTAGCAAGACTTTTTGAATTATCTGTTATATTTATTTGAAAGTTATATTTCTTTCAGTGCCGACGAAATTGAGCGTAATCTAGGACAAATCTCATACTCCGATAAATCTCCAATCATGACGCTGTCGTTATTCTGTAGGGCTTGTTCAAAATCCTGAAGGATAGGTGAGAACTCTGCAAAAAAGTCGTTAAAGCTTTTATCTTCGATTGAAGTTTTATTAAATGTCTCCGGGAAAAGTGAAGCTAAGGCTGCAACATGGCAGAACTGGTCAATGCTGTCTGCCAGATTTTTAATTGATTCAATTGCTGTTTTATTTTTACCGGTCTGAAGCTCTACAGGAACCTGTTCCATTTTAGCAGAAAGCTCATCAAACAGCTTTGAAAGGTTAGTAAATGAATCTTTTATTGACTGTTCTGTTACAATTGAAAACTCAAACTTTGTATCTGGTGTAAGCGGTTTAGCAGCTTCTTCATCAAATATTTCTGCTGTTATGATTTTTCCGTCAACTGTAATCCCAATTACAGCGGCTTTATTATCTTCGCAGGTCTGTTCAAAGGAAGCAAGCACTTCTCCAATTGTTTTTTCTTCATCAAATTGAACGTCAACCGGTTCGCCATTTATAAAAAAGTTACTCATTATCATTACCACCTGTAAAACTGTATTTATTCTAGTTTACTAATCCTTCTGTCTGTTCTGCTGTCTAGTAAAGTTTTCTATTGTGCTCTGCTGGGTTTCAAGACTGTTGAGTGTTCCCTGCATAGAGCTGTATTTTTGTCTGAGCTCTGCTTCCTTATCGTTCATCTGTTCTTCAAGCCTTGAGATTTTTGTTTCAGAGCTCTTGATTTTTGAATCGAGGGTAGAAGTCTTTAACGCAAGAATGCCGCCTGTCTGAGTATAAGCGGAAATCTGTTTGTCTAAGTTGTAGGCAATTCCTGTATCGATTATGAGGTCACCGTCTGAATCATAACCGAAAATATTTTTTATATCATCAAGATTATTTTCAATTGCTGAATCAAGCTTCTTTTCATCAATCTCTAGATAACCTCTGAGTCTGCTCTGAGAATATGAACCAGAATAACCGGAAGCATTGGTTGCAATTCCCATTTGAGAAAGCATTGAGATTGTAGCAGAATCAGAAAATAGATAACTTGTATTCAAAATTGACTGCATGCTGCTCTTTATGCTTGTTAATGAAAAATCTGTCTGGAACATTCCAAGCTGCTCGCGGTATTTAGCTTTTTCATCATCAGTAAGATAATCAAGCTCATCGATAATTTCGTTTTTTGTCTGAGAAAGAATATTTATTTTTGCAACTGCCTGATTATATTTTCCAACAAAATCTATAAGGGCATTCTTAGAAGCTTCCTTGTCTGCCTTTACAGAAATTGTCGCGGTTCTGTCTGTTTTTTCGTGTACATTAAGAGTAATTTCCGGAACAACATCATCAATTGTATTTGTAGGTCGGGTGATGGTGATTCCCTCATACTTAATGATTGCATCACCGGCTTCGGTGATTGCATGCTTTGGAGAAAAACCTGTTTTTGCACTTACATCGTACGTAGAAAAAGAAGAAATGTGCAGGCGGTACGAGGTGTTTTCGTTTCTGATTGAAATTGCCTGTATTCCTTTGTATTCGTTTAAGTCAAGATCAAACGTGTTTTCTTCGCCGGAAAGAATGTCTGGGGAAGAAATTGGTCTTTCTGAACCGTCTGCCATTACTGCATAAAAAACACTTGTATTTACAATCGGATCAAGCGGCTCCGGCGGAACAGCAGGGGAGTCTATAAGAGTATCCGATTTTACGTTCTGAATTACTATTCCTTCAAACTCTGCAAAGCCTGCATTTGGAATTACCGGCTGAATAAGCTTAAGATTAAGCTCATCGGTTATATCGTCTACAAGTTCTGCGGTTGCGGTAAAGGTAATGTGATATTTTGAATTATTTTTAATATTGTCCGGAATGGCTGCCTTGAAAGCACCTCTAGGTTCAACATCAACCTGAGACTCTACAACTTTCACTTTTGCGATTGAAAGTTCTGGCATTCGTGATTTGTCTTTATTTGGCTGTGGCTGAACGGCCGTGAACTCTGCCAAGCTTTTTCCAAACTCTTCTGATTTTGATTGAACAGGAGCTATCATGCCGGACTCAATTGCAAAGTCCTTAGCTGCTCCTTCAAAAATAAGCTTATTCTCTTTTCCAGTTACAAGCGATTCAATAAGCAGTGTTTTCTTTCCGGCACTCGCACCGATAATCATAGATTTTACAACACCGTTGCTTCTTTTGTTTATGGCGTCGGAAAACTCTTTTAAGGAACCGCCTTTCCAGTTTATGTTTACCTGCTTGTCGTTTACCTTAAAGGTGAACATTCCGGCTGGAACCTTATAATCGCTTGCAAGCTCTTCTGTTAAAAAGCGGTCTGCTGTTGCAGGTTGAATAACGTCAATTTTAAATGATTGTATTTGTGCTCCACGGTTTGCATCGGCAGTAATAGCCATTTCGTCGGTGGAGGAGGTTATTTTATTGTTGAATGGATTTTCGTAAGAGTATAAAGTTTTTGTGCTGTCACGAAGAGAGGTGAGTTGTGTATTAATTTCTCGCCAGGCGTCCTTTTGTGACTTATACTCATCGAGCTGCTTCTGTTCCCTTGTTAACGGAATCCGCTCGATTTGCATAAGCTTTTCGACAGTATCATTTGTATTGTACTTGTCGGTAACGCCTGGTATGTTTATTCCGGCCATAATACTTATCTAAAGCTGCAAAAATTAAATAACTTCATCAAATAAATTGCCAATGGCTTTACGAATCCTTAATTTTAATTTCTGCATATCTTCAGAAGGAATCTCCTTTAATACCTGATTTGTGTTTGAATCGATGATTTTTACAACAACGCTTCCCAATTCCTTGTTAACGTTGAACTGTAATTTTCGTCCATCCACCATTTCAGACATTTTTTGAAGTTGTTGAGAATCAGCTTTTATTTCAGCAAGATTCTTTTCAATGTTCTGAGCAACTTGAGCCCCTGTTGGAGTTATCGGTACTGAAGCTTGCTTGGCAATTGCATTATTATTTGCAGCCTGAGCCGCAGAACTGTAAAGAGCCTGGCCATCCGTTGCCATTCGAACCATAGAACTTTGAGAAATCGTATTCATAGGTTCCCTCCTTATTTATATAAATATATCATCTCAATCTGATATATTTTCCTCCCTGAAAAAATAATCAGAAGGGGGGCGCACCCCTCCCGATTAATAAAATCATATCAAAAAGATGACATCCAGAAATCTCTTTGATATTGAAAAACTACTGCAACAATGCCAAAACTGTCTGTGACTGAGAGTTAGCCTGTGCAAGCATTGCGGTTCCAGCCTGTGTGAGAATGCTGTTCTTTGTGAACTCAACCATCTCAGAAGCCATATCTGTATCGCGGATACGTGATTCTGAAGCCTGTGTGTTCTCTGCGGCAATGTTTACACCCTTTGCAGCCATTTCGAATCTGTTCTGATAAGCACCAAGATCTGCTCTCTGTTTGTTGACATTCTTCAATGCCTCGTCAACAGTTGCAAGTACAAGGTTAGCCTCATCAGGAGATGCGATTGTAATCTTTTCATCTGTACCCTGAGCTCCAACAAGGCCAAGAGCCTGAGCTGTCATAGTACCAATGAAAACACGTGTGTTCTGGTCAACGTTTGCACCAATCTGGAACTGCATAACCTGTTCTGCGCTAGAAGAGAAGCGTCCAGTTAACATATTCATACCGTTGAACTGAGCCTGACTAGCTACGCGGTCAACTTCAGCAACGAGCTGTGATACTTCTACCTGAATCTGCATACGATCTTCATCGCTGTAGATACCATTAGCAGACTGAACAGCAAGTTCGCGAATGCGCTGAAGAACATCAGTAGTTTCGTTCAAATAACCTTCAGTTGTCTGAATGAAAGAAATACCATTGTTGATATTCTTGCTTGCCTGGTTAAGTCCGCGGATTTGGCTGCGCATCTTTTCTGATACAGCAAGTCCTGATGCATCATCTCCGGCGCGATTGATGCGTTCACCAGAAGAAAGTTTCTCCATGTTTTTCATGATTGAATCATTAGAAATGTTCAATACACGGTCAGCATAGAGCGAACTCATATTGTGATTAATAATCATAGTTGTGCCCTCCATGTTTACTTAAACAAAAAACATCTTGTTCTTTGCCTGCAGGTGAAAGGCTAGGCCAGTTCTGCGCCCCTGGCTTAGTTTCAGACCTATTCAGCAGGAACAGGCAGACTTTTTATGATAGGGTAGAGACCTGATCAAATCTGACTGTTTCTACTGTCACCTGCATTACAAGGAATGCACTATTTTCAAAGAACTATATGCTTCTGAAAGAGCATATTAAACATCACTTTAATATTTATATAATATCACAATTTCTTACAAAAAGCATAAAAAATTGAAATTTTTTTCAAAGAAAATTATACAACACAATTTGTCTAAAGACAATATGTTGTATACTGCAGCTTCTGCATTATAAGAAATATAACGGAGTAGGATTTTAATGCAGAAGCTTAGTATAACGCTAACTAGCGTAACAAGCTCAATACATTCTGTGACTGGCTGTTAGCCTGTGCGAGCATTGCTGTACCAGCCTGCTGGAGGATAGAGTTCTTTGTAAACTCAACCATCTGGCTAGCCATATCTGTATCACGGATACGAGATTCAGAAGCCTGGAGGTTTTCAGCAGAAATGTTCAAGCCTTTAACTGTGAGCTCAAGACGGTTCTGGTATGCACCAAGGTCTGCACGCTGTTTGTTGATTTTCTTAAGAGCTTCGTCGATTGTTCCGATTGCTCTGTTTGCTTCTTCTGGTGTAGAAAGAGAGATCTTCTCATCTGAACCGATTTCGCGGATTCCGAGAGCAACTGCTGACATTGTACCAATGAAAACCTGAGTTCTCTGGTCCATGTTAGAGCCGATGTGGAACCACATAGAAGCAGTAACAACATTTTCACCTGAAGGGCGGGCAAATCGGCCAGTAAGCATGTTCATGCCGTTGAACTGAGCAGAACTAGCTATGCGGTCAACTTCAGCAACAAGTGCGGAAATTTCAACCTGAATCTGCATACGGTCTTCTGAAGAATAAATACCGTTAGATGACTGAACAGCAAGCTCACGAATGCGCTGCATAATATCAGTTGTTTCCTGAAGGAAGCCTTCAGTTGTCTGAATAAAGCTGATGCCGTTCTGTGCGTTCTGAGAAGCTCTGTTCAAGCCGCGAATCTGACTTCGCATTTTTTCTGAAACTGCAAGACCTGATGCATCATCACCTGCACGATTGATTCTTTCACCGGATGAGAGTTTCTCCATGTCTTTGTTAAGACCGAGACCTGTAATTCCGAGCTGACGATTGGCAAATAATGCCGACATGTTGTGGTTAATAACCATAGTATTCCTCCTTGGAATGTGAGCAGAAGAATCCTTTCTTCTGTAAGAAAAGCGCAAAAATGTGCAAACGTTTACAAGGCTACATCTACACACTTTTGCCAAATTGTTTGACAGTTGCTTCTACGAAGTCGATACAGTCATAACAATCCTATTAAAAATATCGGCGATGTAAAAAAAATACTTTAGAGTTTTTTTGAAAAATTTTTGAAAAAAAATAAAAAAATATCAGAAACTACAGGATCAGATATGCTTTATTATTTCTTTAAGGATTTTTACAGCTTTTCCTCTGTGAGAAATCTTGTTTTTTTCTTCCGGTGAGATTTGTGCAACTGTTTTATTGTACTCTGGAAGGAATACAATAGGGTCGTAGCCAAAGCCGTTTGTACCGGCAGCTTCTGAAATTGAGTTTATAAGGGTGCCTTCAAACGTCTCCTGAACTACAAAAATGCGGTCTGGACCTGCGTAGAGAACCATTGCACAGGTGTAATGGCAGGAACGTTCTCCGTGAAGATACGCTGCAGAAGGGAGCTTTCCATCCTTTACAGCTTTTGTTGTCTGTTCAATAAGGAAAATATTCTGCTGCTCCTGAGGAATCTTTTTTCCGTCAGGGGTTCCGTGCATATATTCAGGACCGGCATAGCGTGAAGAAAAAATGCCAGGCTCTCCGCCAAGTGCATCTACACAGATACCGGAATCGTCTGCAATAACAGGGCAGTGTACTATATCGTAAAGTGCCTTTGCTTTAATAAGGCTGTTTTCGTAAAAGGTTTTTCCGTCTTCTACAGGATCAAAATCAATTCCTTCATCAGAAGGAATTACGATTGTATGTTCTGGCAGGATTTCTGCTATTTCACGTTTTTTGTTTTTGTTTGAAGTTGCTAAATAGATTTTCATAATGCATATAGTAATAAGAAGCGGAAGAAAAATCAAACGGTATGAAGGTTTAACTTTTGCATATCAAATTTAAATAAAAAAGAATGGAGCTACGTGTCTTCCTGTCTGTCAAACTGCGGGCTGCAATGAACTAAAACATTTGTAAATCATTTTTACTAGCATTTTGCAGATGCAGTTTGCAGCCAGTCTTTCACTTCGCTCCATTCTTTTTTCACTTTTACTTTGATGCAAAAGCTAAAGTTCAATACCTAAGATGTTTGCATTTCTTATGTAGTAGCTGATTTGTCGTTCGCAGAGGCCGAGGACGCTGGCGATACGCTTGTTGGTGGGGCGGATATTGATTATACCTTTTTTGAGCTGCGCATTGAGTTTTATCCAGTTTTCGGTCTGACGGTTGTATTTTGTAATAAGAGCTAATCTTTCCTGCTCGGAAAAATCATCGCGGTTCAGCTTTGTCCATTCCAAACGGCTTTTGTATTTCTTATGATGATAGTAAGCCTTGTTTCTTCTAAGTTCCAGATTCATTTTGTTTGCTTCGCGGTATATAAGCTCTTGTTTTAATTGCTGGATTGTGTTTTGAAACTCATCTGAATTAAGCTTGCAGATTTCAGATATTGTCTTAATCTGCCTGTCAGAGATGTAGTAAGCTGATTTCAAGGCAAGCACAATCAATATCCTTTCTGCCATTGAAGGAGAAAGCATCTGCAGCTTTTCCTTAAGGTGGTCAAGGCTTTCATCATCATCCTTTTCAAGAAAATCGCTGATGTTGTACTGGCTTTCCTTGCATGCAATCTGAAATGCTTCGGGCGAAACCGGCTTGTAAGAGAGCGGAGCCTTGGGCATTTCGAACTCCTTGTAATCGATTTTGGAGTAGCGTTCCTCCTTCTGGTCGTAGCCTGTAATGCTTTCAGAAATGCTGTGATATTCCTGAACTTCTTTTGCCGCTCTGGACCTTTTTACGGAATTGGTAAGACTTTTTATAAAGCAGAAAAAATAAGTAAAGAAAGTTCCGTAATTAGGATTGTACAATTCAATTGTAGCTTCTCCTTTTTCAAGAAACAGTAGAATAACTTCGCTCTTGAAATCTTCGTCCTTTTTGTTAAGACCGAATAAAGCCGGATTCTTTGACAAAAACATCGCCAGCTGATGAACAGCACACGATCTCGAAATTTCTCCTGAATTGATCTGTTCAGGAATCTTGTTTAAATCAAACTGTTCCACGTAAAACCTCCTTTTGTGTGAATAAATTACTATGGCAATTTTTGTGCCAAGTGAGGAGGTTATTAAATGGCTTACATTATCCTTGCAAACTCTTTTACAATTGCAGGAATTAAAGTGTCTGTTTTTCCTTCAGTGCTAAGACCTGAAGCATTCTTGTGACCGCCGCCATTGAACTTTGCGGCTATAACAGAAACGTCAACCTTATCTGTAGAACGAAGGCCTCCGGTACACGTAGTAGGAGTGTCCTGTCTTAAGAAAACAGCGGCTTCAACACCTTTTACAGAAAGCAGCAGCTGGTACAACGCATCGGAATCTCTTCCTTCTGCGCCGTATTTCTTTGTATCTTCAATGGTTTCGTAAGTTACTATAAGCTTTCCGTTAAGATATTTTTCTGCTCTGCTTAAAAGAACGCCAAGAAGCTTTCTGGTAGAGTAGGGCTTGTCGTAGTTAATATCATTGTAGATTTTTTTTGGTTCAACGCCGTAAGAAACAAGTCTTGAGGAAGCTGCAAGAAGATCTGCCGCTTCTTCTGAGTTTGTAAGGAAACGGAAAAAGCCTGTATCAGTGCAGGTGCCGAACATAATTATTTCTGCAGTTTCCTTTGAAAGCGGGCCGATAAGTCCTTCGTGGAAAAGCTGAATCAGATAGGAGCAGGCTGGTGCATCGGCATTGATGTAGCCCTTTGCATTGTCCGGTAAGCCGGCAGTTTTATGATGGTCAATAACAAAGGTGTCCAGACCTTTAAAATCGGCATCTTCAATATCACCTAATCTGAAAAGCTCAGAACAGTCTGTAATAATAAGGCCTGTCTGTCTGCGCTCACTTTCATCAAGAAAGTCCATTGTATTTGAAAAACGAGGCTCGTATTTTTTTATTTCGCTTCTTTTGAAAGGACCGGCAGAAAGCAGCTGATAAGGCTTTTCAAAGGCATCGAGAATTGCTGCAATTCCAAGACAAGAGGCAATGCAGTCCCCATCCGGTTCTTTATGACCGATTACGAGAAAATAGTTATGCTTTGTAATAAAAGCTTTAAAATCGTCGAGAATTTCTGAACTTAAAATAGACATAAACTAAAGATCAAGCTCTTCAAGAGTATCTTTTTTAGCATCATCTGCAGTTACAGAACCTGCAGGCATAACGCCCCAAAGACTGTTTGATTTTGATTTTGGCATTGAAAGGATTACTCTTTTAAACTCACCGTCATCCTTGATTACTGTAAGGAAAGCTTCCTGAGGATTTTTGATTGTACGGATTTTGAGTTTTCTTGGTGTATCTGAAGTATATTTTGCCCAGTCTTTTGGAATAAAGGTAGAGCCTGTGCCCAATTTGTGCTTCTGATAAATAACCATGTAACCATATTTTGAATCAAGAACTTTTAATACAGGTATGTTCTCGTAAGTCAATGTAGACCAATTATTTTCATTTTTTGTGTTATTGTCGGCTGCATAGATAGAGGTCATCAAAGTGATAAAAGTAAGCAGACATACAATTATTTTTTTCATAAAGGACTCCTGAACTTTATTGCAATAATTAATTATTATAAACTGTTTGATTATTTTTAACAACCCAAATTTTTTAAGAGAGTTCTCAATTTATAAGAGAATTCTCATTTTTATATAAATGAATAGGAATTATTACAAAAAAATGATAATATAAAGCTAATTAAGCGAGGTAAAAAATGAAATTATCAAAGATAATGATGGGAACTGCTACAGTTATGATGGCTTTTTCCATGCTTTTATGTTCCTGCCAGTCAACAAAGACTTCTGATGAAACTGTTGTTCAGGGAGATGCTGATTATTCTGATGCTCCTGTGGTTGCTGAAGAAGTTATAGACGATGTGGATAAAACAGCTGATTCAGATGTTGAAGCTGGTGATGAAGCTGATATTGACGAAGAAACTGCTGATAATGAAGAGTCAGATAATCAAGATGTATATATTTATACAGAAGATTCTGCAAAACCAAAGCCAAAGAAAAATGCACTGCTTGCTTTCTTTACAAACGAAGGTAACTCGAAATTTACGGATGCAGGAAGCTTTACATTATCTACTGCTACAATGGGAACAAAAATCAAGCAGCAGGATGGTTCCTTCCTGATCGACAAAGCTTCATTCGATGCAGGCTTTGGAAGTAATATTATGTCTGCATATTACATAGTCCTTATGGATCAGAAAACCAGAGATATTTATAATCATGCAGTTAATTCTTATTTGAATGATTTTGAAAACAAAAAGCTTAACCGAAAAGATAAGAAAGCAATGAGAAAATATGGAAAATCAAAGGTAAGTATTTATTGGGGACTTTTGAAGGATTCAACTACTAATAATGGTGTAGCAGATGCTTACTTTGGTTATACCTTTAAGGATAAATCTCCGTATTTTACAATTACAGTATATCCTACAGTAAATCAAAAGCGTTACAGTGATGAGATGGCTCCTGAACAGTCTATGACTTTGAATTACTATTTTACAAAGGCTCAGAGCAGAGAGCTTGCAGATTTCCTTAAAGAAGAAACTCTCCGTCAGCTTTTGAATGAAGATATTCCAAATGTTGAAATTATAGATTCAGATTCATATTAATATTTTTTCTGAAAACTTTTTTAATTTTTTTTATGTTGAAGAAGGTAACCTGAAAAAACTTGTAAAATGCTGTAAATAATTTTACGAAGTGTAAATAAATTTACAGATTTTTACAGAAAATTTTTGGTTACCTTTTTTATTTTCCGGGCAATTTCAGGCGTATTTTTTAGCTTCTGGTTGGAGAATAGGTTGATAATGAAAAGGGGTTAAATAAAAAAACTGCCCTTACGAAGCGTTTGCTTACCGGACAGTTTTTATAGCGACCATTGGGATTGAACCAATGACAACACGGATATGAGCCGTGTGCTCTACCAACTGAGCTAGGTCGCCATACAATGAAGTGATACTATCATTTATATGTAAAAGTGTCAATAGCGAAAACCTTTGCTTTTACTATAAAAAAAACTTGTACGGTTTTCGCTCAAAGTTTTGCGAAGCAAAACTTTGCATTGTATCATCGCAAGGTGGCGCCGTGTATGAGTGTTTGTGCATAAGCTATAAGCTCGTTTGCCTCGGCGTCTATATACGGCGGAATCTTGTTGTACAGAGGATTCAGGCAGTTTTCGTTACGGAACTGTGCAAACTGCCAGGAAGCATCTGAAGGGAGAAGGGCAGCCATTTTTTCAATGTCAGCCTTTTTCACAAGCGGCGGCACAAGCACAGTCCTGAACTCTCTTGAAGCTGCCGGCATTGACGAAACAAGCTTTGCCGCTTCAGAAAGCTTGTCTACAAAATACTGTGTGTCTCCATAATGCTTTGAATTGTTTGGACAAATCTCTGAGGCATAACGCTCCGGTGAAGTTTTAATATCCATAGCTACAAAATCCGGGCGCAGCGATTCGTCCTCAAGAAGCTCTGCAAGCTTTTCCGGAAGAGTTCCATTTGTATCAAGCTTAACCTTGTATTCAAGCTCCTTTGCCTTGAGGATGATTTCTTTTGTGTATGGATTTAACAGAGGCTCTCCGCCGCTTATTACAATTCCGGTAAGAATACCCTGACGTTTTTCCAGATGAGCAAAAAGCTCGTTTATAGTATCATCACCGGCATTTCCTGTTATGAGCTCCGTATTGTAGCAGTACGGGCAGCGGAGATTACAGCCCTTAAGAAAAAAAGAACCTGCTACTCGTCCAGGAAAGTCAACAAGGGTTGTCTTTACCAGAACACCGGCAGGTTCATTAAAGGATAAGTTCGGCATCTTATGCGTTTACTGTTACGCTGCTGAATACAGCTTCAAGCTCTTCAACATTGTGACATCTTGCTGTTTCAACACCGGCTTCGTTATAGAAAATAACTGTTGGAGAGGCGAAAACACCTTTCTTTCCAGCTTCATCAAGTCCTTCTTTTGTATCAACATCAATTGCACGTCCAGGCATTTCAAGATGAGAAACGAACTCTTTTACTGGAGGGCAGTTTGGACATGTTGCGCGTGTATAGATTTCGTATGTAACGCTCTTAAGGTCAGATACTTCGTTTTTTTCTGCCTTAATCATTTTTGCAGGAGCAGAGCACTCGCATGGACCGTCTGCTTCTGTTATATCATATTCCTTGCTTGCTTCAAGAGTGAACATTTTTCTCTGATCAAACTCATCGCGCTTACCTTTGTTCCAATGCTTTACAGCACGATAGTAGCCAACGATTCGAGCATAAACTTCAGTCTCTGTGCCATGTACGTTCTTCAAGGCTTCTTTTGTTTCTTCAATTTCCTTGTCAATTTCTGCGATGGTTCTTTTTGCTTCCATAATCTTTTTTCCTCCCTTTTTATATACGTGCAATTAAAACTGATTTGTAATAATTACAACTTTATATTTATTCCACCTACACTAAATATAGTGTAGTTTTGTGATGTTGTCAATCAAATCACACTATATTTTCGACTTTTTCCTCAAAAATCTTAATATAATGTGATTATTTTTTATTTATTTTTTGCAGCAAGCAATGCAGCCTTTTCTGTTTCCAGAACCTTAAGCTTATCTCTCAAAGCCTTTTCTCTTTCTGCCTTACATTTAGGGCACTCAAACTGCTCGCCGATAAGATATCCGTGAATCTTGCAGACTGAATATGTCGGCGAGATTGTAAAGAACGGAATACGATATTTGTTTGCTATTGTGCGAACCAGGTCTGCGCAGCTCTTCCAGTCCTTGAGAGCTTCGCCCATAAATACGTGGAACATTGTTCCACCAGTGTATTTTGTCTGCAGTGATTCCTGATGATCGAGAGCTTCGAAAACATCGGCTGTGTAATCAACAGGAAGCTGTGAAGAGTTTGTATAGAAAGGCTCTGTAGTTCCGCTTGTGATAATGTTAGGGAACTGCTGCTTGTCGTGTCTTGCAAGTCGGTATGATGTTGACTCTGCTGGAGTTGCTTCGAGGTTGAACAAGTCTCCTGTTTCCTCCTGGAAGTCCTGCATCTTTTCGCGCATGTGCTGGAGAACCTTTTCTGCAAAAGCCTTACCCTTAGGATTAGAAATGTCAACTCCAAGGAAGTTCAGACAGCATTCGTTCATACCGCAAAGACCGATTGTATTAAAGTGGTTTACAAGTGTCTTGAGGTAGCGGCGTGTATATGGGAACAAGCCTGAATCATAGAGCTTCTGAATAACCTTTCTCTTAGTGCAGAGACTTTCCTTAGCAAGCTCCATAAGGTAATCAAGTCGTTTGTAGAACTCTGTTTCATTCTTAGCAAGGTAAGCAATCTGAGGCATATTGATTGTAACAACACCAATTGAGCCTGTGAACTCATCTGCACCGAACAAACCACCACCACGGCGGCGGAGTTCACGCTTATCAAGCTGGAGACGGCAGCACATTGAGCGTACATCGCTTGGATTGAGGTCTGAGTTTACAAAGTTCTGGAAGTTTGGAGTTCCGTACTGAGCTGTCATTGTAAACAGAAGCTTTGCGTTCTCTGAGTTCCAGTCAAAGTCGCGTGTGATGTTGTAGGTTGGGATAGGGTAAGCAAATCCACGGCCGTTAGCATCGCCTTCAATCATAAGCTCAATGAACACTTTGTTTATCATGTCCATTTCTTTCTGGCAATCGCCGTATGTAAAATCCTGTTCCTTACCGCCAACAATAGCCTTTTTATTCTTAAGGTCATCAGGGCAAACCCAGTCAAGAGTGATGTTTGTGAATGGAGCCTGAGAACCCCATCGGCTAGGAGTGTTTACACCGTAGATGTAGCTCTGAATGCACTGGCGAACCTGTTTTTCTGTAAGCTTGTCTGTGCGGATAAATGGTGCAAGGTATGTATCGAAAGAAGAGAAGGCTTGAGCGCCTGCCCATTCGTTCTGCATAATGCCCAAAAAGTTTACAATCTGGTTTACAAGGGTTGAAAGGTGTGTAGCTGGGGTAGAAGTAATTTTGTCTGGAACACCGCCAAGACCTTCCTGAATAAGCTGTCGGAGTGACCATCCTGCACAGTAGCCGGAGAACATAGAAAGGTCGTGGATATGGAAAGCAGCTGTCTTGTGAGCATCTGCAATTTCCTTTGAGTAGATATTGTTAAGCCAGTAGTTAGCTGTAATTGTTCCTGAGTTATGAAGAATAAGACCGCCAAGGGAGAAGTTAACGTTTGCATTCTCATTAACACGCCAGTCACTCTGTCCAAGGTAACCGTCCATAGTGTTGTTAATGTCAATCATAAGGTTCTTTGCATCACGTACAGCTTCGTGGCGTGCGCGGTAAAGAATATATGCCTTTGCAATTTCAACTTCGTTCTGTTCAATAAGAACTGTTTCTACAATATCCTGAATCTCTTCGATAGCAGGAATAGAATGAGCTCTCGTACCCGCAAGCTGAAGTCTCAGTTTTTCCTCAACTAAGTCTGTCAGTGCGGCTGCTCTGTCCGGATCCTTCTGTTTCTCCACAGCCTCGATTGCTTTTTCGATAGCTTTCTCAATTTTGGTTCTGTCATAATCTGCGATTTCTCCAGAGCGCTTTACAACAGATTTAATAAAGCCTTTTGTCTCGTTGTCTGAACTGGAGCCTAAGAAGCTTCTCCATTCCGGAAAGATTGATTGATCACTCATTTGTTTTCCCCTTTGTGCCTGTTTCGGCACCCCTGTTTTCTATATTTTTTACTTCTGTTATGAATTCCTCGACGGTTTCAAAATGACGGTACACCGAAGCGAACCTGATGTAAGCCACCTTATCTATTGAGTAAAGTTTTTCAAGGACTAATTCACCTAACTGCGCAGTGGTAATCTCGTGAGCTTCTTTTCCCAGCTTAATTGCATCGTCCTCAATTGAGTTGGTAAGCTGTTCTACAAGCAGTGTAGGAACAGGACGTTTTTCAAGAGCCCGGTCTATACCTTTTTCCAGTTTGGTTGCATCGAAAGGTTGCCTTCTGCCGTCGCGCTTAACTACCATAAAAGGTTTTTCGTCAATCCTTTCATAGCTGGTAAAACGGTAACCGCAGCTAAGACATTCTCTTCTACGGCGTATACTTTCACCATTTACCATAGTTCTTGACTCAATTACCTTGTCGTCAAGACTAGCACAATACGGACAGCGCATTAATTCCTCTTTATTTAATCAACATTAGATATAGTGTCTTTTTTTTATTAAATCCATAATATAACACTAGATATGATAACACAAGAGATTTTATGCCATTTTGATGAAAATTTTTTAAACTATTTTTCTTGACAAAAAAAAAATTTATGCTTAGGTCGAAAACTTATTCCGTTCCTATTGACAATTTATTTTTTCTTTGAATTTTTCTTGGAGTGTTTTTTCTTATCCTTTTTGTTCTTCTTGTTTTTGTGCTTGCGTTCACTTGGAATATAGTCTGAATCCGCAAAGCAAAGCTTCATAAGCACTGAAACTACAAAGAGAATTATTATTGAAAGATAAGGCAGCCAGTTTCCAAAGCGTGCATAAGTTGTGATTGTCCTGTGATAGATTGGAACTTCATAGCTTGCAGAAGAATCTGTGAAGAGCGGCTGGTCAGCAAGAATCTTTCCAACCGGAGAAATCACGACAGAATAGCCTGCATTAGCAGAGCGGATCATTGTTGTTCTGTATTCAATTGCCCGGTAAGACGCAATTACAAAATGCTGAATCTCGCTTGACTTTTTGAGCGACCAGGAATCGTCTGTTATGTTTACAAAAAGCTCTGCACCGTTAAGATAAAGAGGGCGCATTACATCTGTAAAGGAATCATCAAAACAGATAGGCGTACAGATTTTTACTGTAGGCGACGGCAGGTTTTTAGCGGTACTGTATGGAACCGAAATATCGGTGCTTTCAACAGCGGGAATATATTCCTTGTCGTAATATGAACACGGAATGTCAAAGTATCTCAGCTGTTCGCCCTGGCTCCAGAACGCAGAAAAGCCGAGAATCTTTATCATCAGGTTTTTGATAAAGGGAAGATCTGCACCTGGAACTGCTTCTGCGAACGGTACAAGATGAAGCTTTCCGTAAAAGCCTCTGTAATTAGCCTTTTCGTCAAAAACGTGAGCCGCATTAAAGTAGTAGCGCTGTTCATCCTCAATCTTTTTTTCTTTTTCCTCGCCGGTTTCTTCATCAATCTCTTTTACAGTTTTTTCCTTCGTAACCGTCTTTACATAAGAACCGCCGGCAAGCAGAGGAGTTTTTATGTCTTCAATAAACTCAGTGAGAGAAGCTTCTGAAGGATGACTTCTGTAGTAACTTTTTGCACCAGGGAAAGTCTTCATCAGACAGCCTTCGCTCCAAACAACAAGCTGAGGCTTTTTATTGTCTTTTTTAAGCTCGTCTATCTGTTCGTATGTAAGCTTTTCTGATTTTAGTACGGTTTCGTTATCATTATTAAGCTTCCATGGGTCACTGTTCTGCTGAACCATTATTGTAGTAAGCGTCTTTGCAGGCACTCTTTCTGCAATATATTGATAGTAGCCGTAAAGGAGCGATGCACCAAAGAGCAGAAGGAATACCTTGGAAACATTTATATATTCAAAGAAAAGCTCCTTTTGTTTTTCCGGGAAAAAGGCTGTCTTCGCTTCAAGATAGATAATCACACCTTCCGCCGCAAGACAATTGAACATTACCGTAAGGAAGGTTACTCCGTAAGTACCGGTTATTGCCGCCAGCTGGGTAAGAATCGGGAACTTAAACATTGCGCTGGAAACAGTTCCCCACGGATATCCTATAAAACCGCTTGATTTTACCCATTCGTAAAGCACGTAAATAAACGTAAAATAAAGGACTCTGAACGAGGTATGCTCGTAAAAGGGATTTACAGGCTTGAAATCAATAAGATTATTTATTTTTTTACCGTATACCTTTCTCGAATACGGCAGATACATCAGCATTCCTAAAAAACCACCTATACAGGCTGTTGCAAGCGCAGATGCTCCCAGGGTAAAGATTGCAAAATCCTTAAAGAAGGCAAGCCAGAAGCTTGAAAGCAGATGCGTTGTAAGCACCTGTATAAACGAAAGCAGGAAAGCTCGTCCAAAGCTTTTGCAGTAGTATCGTATATTCAGATAAAGCGGTATGAGGGCAATAAAAGCCAGGACGGGACATCCGAAAGAATAAATCTCGTTTGGTATTGCTGCTGAAAGCATTACGCCAGAAAAAACTGAATAAAAAACTTGTAAAATCAGTGTCATTATATTATTATTAATAGGTATATTTTTCAGTAATCGTTACAGTTATTGTAAAAAAAATATAACACTGTTAATAAAAAAAAACAATATAAAAAGGGTGGGGATCCAATATTATGAAGATTGTAAATGACTCACATCAGTCAGAATATGGTGTAATGCCGGATTTGGTCGTAAAAGCACCCGGGCGTTTTCATCTTATTGGAGAACATTCCTGGTTTTTTAAAGACAAGACCCTGTCAATGGCTGTAAACTTGCCGGTTTATGTTGCTTTTTCAAAGCGTGAAGATTCCTCCTTCCGTTTTTATTTTAAGCAACTCAACGAAAGAAAAAAAGCTAACCTTTCATCCATGAAATATAAAAAAGAAGACCGCTGGGCAAATGCTGTAAAGGCAATTATTTACGGTTATACCTCAGGCGGCTTTTCTCTTGGCGGAATGGACATAACAATCTACAGCGACATTCTTCCATCTGCAGGCTTTGGAATTACTACGGCTATAAAAATTGCAGTTGCTGTTGGTATTCGCGAGCTTTTCGCAATCACCTGTACAGATTTCCAGATTCTTCAGGTAATAGAAAGGGCAAACAGACGTTTCCTGCAGGTAAACAATTACATTGCAGATAATTATGCAGCTTTATTCGCTAAAAAGGGCAACCTCATCATCACCGACCACGCAAAGAACCTTTGGGATTATGTACCATTCAATTTTGAAGGCAAAAAGATTTTCCTCATAGATACAAAAGTACCGAGATTTTCAGTGTGGAACGAAGAAGCCTTGTACGAGCCTCAGTATGCACTTCTTATTGGTGACCTTAAGGACCAGAAAAACGGTGTTTACGGCGGCTGGCAGTATATAAACAATGTTACAGATATAAACGAAGAGCTTTCTGTTGTATCTGAGGAAACAAGACGAAGACTTTTGTGCATAATGCGTGAGCATAACGATGTTCTTGATGCACGGGACGGTCTTGAAAAACGCGATTTCTTTAAGTTTGCAAGGGCTGTAAATCACAGTCACGAAAGCATGCGCGATATGTACGAAATCTCCTGTCCGGAAATTGACTGGATTATAAAAAGAGTTGGAGAACTTGAACCAAACCTTGAAATGCTTTCTAAGCCGGTTTCCTGCGGCAGAATTACAGGAAAAGGCTTTGCCCGCTGTCTGTATGCAGTAATCCGTTCAAGCGATGAGGAAAACTTTAAGGCAAAGCTCGCTGAGTTCGAAAAGATTTTTGGTTATCATACGGAATGCTACGAGGTAGTTCCTTCAGAGGGTGCTTCCATTGTAAAGGATTAAAACATGAACCTGCTGTTGACGAATGATGATGGATATGACTCACCCGGACTAAAGGCTTTAGCCGACAGGTTAGCTCGGGAGCACCAGGTTTATATTCTTGCACCAGACAGCAACCGTTCCGCAGTTTCTCATCATTTTACAATGTTCAGAAAAAATACCGTAAGAAAAATAAGTGATAATGTTTATGCCTGTTCGGGTTATCCGGCAGACTGTTCCTTCGCAGGCTCAGTCGGCGGCTTCTTCGGAGTAAAAATTGACGCAGTAATAGCGGGTATAAACATTGGTGCTAATATGGGCACAGATATTATCTATTCGGGTACCTGTGCCGCCGCAAGACAGGCTGTGCTTATAAATCTTCCTGGAATTGCCGTAAGTATTGATCCTGTAGACTGGGAAACAGCAAGAAAGGAAGGCTGTAAATATACTGCAATTGCCGATTTTGTTGCAAAGAACCTTAAAACACTTATGTCGCTGTGTACGCTTAAGGCACCAAGGTCTTTCGTAAACATAAATGCCTGTTCGTTAGACAGCTACAAGGGAGCTAAGCTTGCAAGTGAGCTTTGCCTGCGAAATTACAAGGATTCAATCAATTTTATAGATAAAGGGGACGGTCTTTTTGAGACGGAAATAGTAATGGGGGAAAACATTACCGAAAAGCTTCCCGAAACGGATTTTGGAATAGCAAGGGACGGCTATATTGCTGTTTCCAGAGTATATGCAGATCCGCTGGCGGAAAGTATTGTAGACGGTATTTCGTTTTCAATGTAAAATAGATTTCAGGTGGGGAAATGAAAGATAACATATTATCAGAAGGTATAGTACATTATAAAAACGGCGAGTATGCCGATGCTCTTGCTTTTTTCCTTGCATTACCGGCAGATTCCGGGGCAGATAAATTGGATACAGCCTACTATCTCGGCTTATGCTATTCAAAGCTCCAGAAATACGACGATGCCCTTATGTATCTTGAACAGGTAGTAACCTCCGGAACACATCTTGAACGTACGCTACAGTGCCGCTTTTTGCTTGCGGTAATTTATGCAATTTCCGGAAGAAAACGTCTTGCAGACTTTGAGCTTGGTAAGCTGCTTGAAACAGGCTATATGACACCATCAGTATATGCGGCAATTGCCTTTATTGCATGGGAGCAGAAAGATACAGAAAAATGTATGGAGTATTATGAAGAATCCCTTAAACAGGATAAAAACAACATAACTGCGCTCAACGGTTTAGGTTATGTGCTTGCCTGCGAAGAAAAGGATTTGTCCAGAGCACTTTCTTTGTGTAAGCAGGCTGTAGATTATGCTCCTGAATCAGCTGCATGTCTTGATTCTCTTGGATGGGTTTACTATAAGCTTGGGCTTTTTGATGATGCAAGAAAATATCTTTATCAGGCAGCTGAGCTTGATAAGCATAACGAGACAATATCCGAGCATATAAATCTTTTGGACAGGACCGTTAGTTAATGAAGAAGATTTCAGCCGTTTTATTAATTTTCGTTTCAGTGCTCTTTTTTGGTTTTTCTCAGGAAACAACGTATACCGCGGGAATGAACCAGAATGATAATCGAATAAGGACTGCAGAGGAAGGCTTTGCCGCCGAAGAGTTCAGACGCGGAGTACAGGCTTACTATAAAGGTGCTTTCAACGAGGCTATAGTTCAGTTTGAAAAAGCACTTTCTTATCTTCCAAATGATAACCTTATTCTAGAATGGCTTGGAAATACATATTATAAAACAGGACTTGAAGGCTCGGCCTTATCCTACTGGAATACCGCTTCTGAAAACGGTTACGGCGGCCTTTTACTTCAGAATAAAATTGAAATTGTCAGGGAACGCAGGGTAACCGGTGATTCAGCAGAAAAG
Organism: Treponema sp.; assembly: GCA_017619795.1. GTDB lineage: Bacteria > Spirochaetota > Spirochaetia > Treponematales > Treponemataceae > Treponema_D. The sequence continues at coordinate 111,004 of JAFZRP010000013.1, read as the reverse complement.
CTTATGAGGCTTTCTGAAGCAGGAAGCTTCTACGGTATGAATGAAGGAAACCTTATTTTCAGTGGACCTGTTTCTGTACTTGCCAACAAAGACGGTACAATCTGGATTACCTCGTACAATACAAACGAGCTTTTAAAGCTTAACCTTAATGGTACAGTTCTTGAGCGTGTTACAGGACCTCTTACAGGTTTTGACCGCCCGGTTGATATTATAAGACTTAAGAGTGGAAAACTTCTTGTTAGCGAAAGTGCAGGAGACAGGCTTGCGCTGCTTTCTTCTAACGGAAGGTTTGAAAAATATATAGGAAGCCGCGGTAGAGGAACAGGCAGCCTTGTAGGACCACAGTATCTTGCTGAGGATGAGCTTGGTAGAATCTATGTTACAGATTTCGGCAACAGACGTGTAGATGTTTTTGATGAAGAAGGAAGCGGACTTTTCCACTTCGGCTATAAAAAGGGCAGCTTCCGGGGCTTTAAGTGTCCTACAGGAATTGCAGTTGTAGACGAAAGCATTTTTGTTGCTGATGAAAAATACGGCTGTATTTATGAGTTTGACCGTTCCGGCAATTATATCCGCCAGCTTGTTGAAGATAATACTTTTTCAAAACCTGAAGCAATAAAAACAAGCGACAAATCTCTTCTTGTATGCGATGAAAACCGTCTTATTGGAGTTCAGGTTGATTCCGGGGCTTTGTTTGAATATGCTCGGACAGGAAATGCACCTGGCCGCATTACTTCTGCAACTCTGGATGTAAACAGCAATGTAGTCGTTACAGATTTTTCTGCAAACGAAGTTTATATAATGTCAAGGATTCAGGAGCTTGTCGGCGGTCTGTTCGTTCAGATTGAGAATGTAGATGCTTCTGCCTTCCCGAATGTTACTGTTGAGCTTAAGGTAGAAAACAGACACAGACAGCCGGTTGTAGGCTTGCAGTCCGGTAATTTCTACTTGAGTGAAAATAAACGGCCTGTTTCAAAGCTTACGTTTGAAGGTGCTGTTTCAAATAATACTTATGCCGATATCACTATCATTATTGACCGTTCTACTTCCAGCACACAGTACAAGGATGAAATTGAAACTGCTGTAAAAGAAATTGCGGCTTCTGCCGGTGAACGTTCAACTATAAGGGTTATTTCTGCAGGAGCAATTCCTGTTCTTGAATATGTTGGAAACAGTACGGGGCTTGAAAACTTCAGCTTAGATGCATTAAAGGCTAACGTTTCCAGAGATGTTTCTGTAGATTTAGCTATTAGGCTTGCAGTTAATGATTTAATCAATGCGGCTAAAAAGCGATCAATAATTATGATTTCCGACGGCGCAATTACCAATGGTGCCTTTACAAAGTACACGCTTGCAGAGCTTGCGGCTTATATGTGCAACAATACTGTTGGTTTTTCTTTTGTACAGGTTTCGCAGAAGGCTGTTGCTTCCGAGTATGATTATCTGCTTTCAAACACAAGCGGAGAAGAATATTATGTTTTCCGTCCTGAAGGCCTTAAGAACATTGTAAGCGATATTATTGATATTCCGCAGGGCGTATACCAGTTGAGCTTTGTTTCTGCTTTACAGACTAATTTTGGAGAAAACTATCTTCCAGTAGAGGCTGAGGTTTATTTATTAAACAGAAGCGGCCGCGATGAAAGAGGATATTTCGCTCCACTGCAGTAATTGTTTCTGTGCAGTTATTATTTTTGTTTTTCAAAAAGACGCGCTTTTTTAATCTTTATATCAGGGTGTTTTTTCTCTAATGAAAGGATTGCTTTTTCCACAGCCTGTTTCTTTTTGTTTTCATCTTCAAAAAGCTCCTGCTGAACATCCTTTTCCTCGTGTAAAATATTTTCAAGACCAACACCAAGCAGCCTGACTCCACGTTTTACATCGTATTTTTTCTCAAGAAGTCTTTTTGCAATTTCATAAAAAGTATCAATAATAAGGATATTGGAACTTGTTTTTTCCTGAATGGAAACTGTCGTAAAGTCTTCGTAGCGTATTTTTACCATAACTGTTTTAGAAAAACCGTTTTCTCTAAGCAGGCGGAAGAAAACTCCGTGGCACAAATCAAGAAGAGCTGTTTCCAGGGAATAAACATCATAAACATCGCACGGGAAGGTTGTTTCTGCACTTAGAGAATGAGTTTTTGATTCGCGGGAAAAGGTTTCTGTTTCAAGGGCTCGTACGGTATTGTAAAGAAACTGTCCGGTATTCCGCCCGAAAAGAAACTGTAGCGTATCAAGGCTTTTTTCGTAAACATCGCGGGTTGTGTGTATACCGTGGTAATTTAAGTTTTCCAGTGTTTTAGTACCTATTCCAAACACTTTTTTTAGCGGCAGCTGAAGCATAAAAGCCTGCTCCGTTCCAGGCGGAATAAAATAAAAGCCGTCTGGTTTTTTCATGTCGGAAGCAAGCTTTGCATGGTATTTAGTTGCCGCAAGCCCGATTGAAACTGTTAGTCCCGTCATCTGCTTTACCTGCTGCTTTATGCGCATTGCTGTTTCTTCCGGCGGTCCAAAAAGCTTTTCAGTTCCTGTTATATCAATAAAGGCTTCGTCAATAGACATCTGTTCTACGTCCGGCGAATATTCCTTAAAAATAGACATTATCTGATACGAAAGCTCCGCGTAGCGCTGCATGCGTCCGTGAACAAATATTCCCTGCGGACAAAGCTTGTAGGCCTGGTACGTTGGCATTGCAGAATGGACACCAAATACACGTGCTTCGTAGGAGGCGGTAGAAACAACACTTCGCTTGTCACCAGGCAGCCCGCCGACTATAACTGGCTTACCTTTGTATTCCGGGTGATCCAGCTGCTCTACTGAGGCAAAAAATGCGTCCAAGTCTGCATGTAAGTACCAGTGTTGAATCTCACTCATCCTTATCACCTGCTGCGGGTAGAAAGCTCTTTTGTGCAGCAATAATATTTATTATCATCCGAAAGATAGATTAGCTCAACATAAATCTTTGAGCTTGTACTTTGAGTTCCGTATGTAAACGTAAGGTTTTTCGGAGGTCTTGGTGGAAGTGTAAAATAAGTTTTTCCACGATTTGCAGTTTTAAAATCATTATCAGAATATAAAACAGCCGGCTTATTTTCATCCTGTACATAAAAAACAACACTTTCCGGCTGCTTTCCAAAATCTAGGTTTATAGTTCTGATAATGTCAGAGAAAACCTTTCTGTCTGAATAAGAAACCTTAAGCAGTGAGTCGTCAGCACGGATGTTTTCTGTAATTATATTTTCTTTTTTTACAGGTTCGTAAGAAAAAAGAATTGCATTCAAAACAAAAAGCACTAAAAAGAAAAATACATACGTTGCAGAAACGATTATGAAAAAGACTTTCTTCTGGGTAAAACGCTTTTTTGTAGCAGTAAAAATACGCAGAAGCATCATATAAAACGGAAGCAGAATCAAAGGGATAGAAAGATTCTGGAGCCAGCTTGACAGGAAAAACTGTCGCAGACTGAATAAGTCTGAAAACTTGTACAAGCCGATAATATACGGAATAAAAATCAGGATTGTGAGTATAAACAGAACAATATGAGTCCAGTTTCTTTTTAAGATAATTGCCAGAATTGCAAGAAGACAAAGCAGCAGGAAAAAAGGATAAAGCGAAATATCAAAAAGACAGAACAAATACTGGTTCACAAACGACGAAATCATAATAAGAAAATCAAGGGAACGCTCGCCGTACGTTCTGCGGAAAAATAGCTCCAGAAGAAAGAAAAGCGAAACAAAAAGAGAAGAAATCAGAATCTGAAGAATAAATATTCCGTAGACAGTGCCCATGCCTCCAGCTCTGGAAGAGAAAAATAAATAAATTGCTTTTCCAAGAAAAAATCCGCCGGACGAAAGCAGAAAGGTTATAGGGAGGGTGTACCAGTTTGTTTTAATTTGTCTCCAGGCAACGTTTTTGAGGTTGGAGTTTAACAGTCCAATTGTAAAGGTATAAATAAGGCTTAAAAAAATCGTAAAGATGATTAATCGGACGATTGTGTATTCTGAAAGCCACACTGTATGCTTAAAAATGCGGAACATAAGGGAATGGTAGTCAAGTGTTTTTTTAGTCTCTTTGCTGTAGTTTTGAACAAGCTGCCGAATAAAATCTGTGTGATTTATATCTTTTTTAAGATTAAGTCTGATTGCCTGGGTACCGGTTGCGAAAAAAGAAGAAAGTATCTCGTCGTGGAGAAAGGTATATTTTGAAAACTGGCTTAGATAATAGCGTGGAATATCTTCGCGGATTTTCTGTTTTGCAAAGGTGGAGAAGGCTGCTTTTACCATCCAGGAAGGGGAGGCTGTTCCGCCTGAGCCGCTTATAATTCCATTGTGTTCCGCGGAAAGCTTTATTGCAAAGGCGTAATAAGTTATGTTTGTATTAAGTGAAGCAGTAAACGCCTGGATTCCGGAAACAATAAAATCATTTTTGAGGGGAAAGCCGTCTCCGTAAGAAATTACTACTGTAGAATTAAAGCTTTCCGTTGAAAGGGCTTTTATAATTTCAATAAGTTCTGTCTCAAAATTATATGCATCTTCCATTGAAAAATAGAGCAGAATACTTGCGCTTGATCTGTTGTCTGCAATATTTTCAATAATGATATTGTAGGGAAAATAATTTAAGCCGTTTGAGACCAGAGGCTGGGTGCTTGTTTTAATTCCGTTGTGTACAAGCTGGCTGTTTACATAATCACACAGCTCAAAGCCGACTTTTTGAACAGCAGAATCCGTAACCGCTGCGGAATTTTCTGTGCTGAAGAGCCTGAAAAAAAGGGAGAATAAAAAAAATATTGTGAACAGTCTTTTTTCTGGTGATTTCATCCGATAATAGTTTATAAAGTAAGTGTTTACAATGCAAGTGGCATTGTGTATAATAATATAATACAAAAAGTGTATTATACGGGGAAACTAATGAGCTCAGATAAAAAATTCATAATTGAATTGCCTCTGAAAGTCATACTTACAGAAAGCGGAGCTTCAAATTTTATGAGCCACAACAAAAAACTCATAAGGTTTAGACTTGCTGATAATGCAGACGAGTATGGTATTTCTTTGAATAAATTTTCACCACAGTCAATTCAGAGCATGATACTTGTAGACTATATTTCCAAAATAGAAATATCAATGTCTGAGTTCGTCTCTTCAAGACAGGAAGTAATGGACCTGTCTAAGGTAATTGTTTATTCTTTGCTTTACAAGCAGTTTGACCGCGAGGTTTATGCTGCACTCATTCAGTGTGAATGTGTAAGAAAGCACAACAGAAGCAATCCTTCTAAGCTCATTGATGAACAGACTAAAATGAGCGAACGCCAGTTAAGATCAATCCTTCAGAACAAGGAAAGCATTATTCAGTCAACAAGAAAGAATATTCTTGATCCTATCTGGAAATCTATTATGAGCAATAAAGATTATTCTGCAGAAGAAAAAAATATCTTTTTGCTTATGTCAGAGAAGTTTATGAACAGGCTTGGCCTTATGAACTGGTATATTATCACTCTGTTCTATAAGTCAGACGGAAACAACGAAATGTTCATAGCCATCCGTAATCTTCTTAATTCTTACATGGAAAAATCAAAGGTTGCCGAGTATATTTCTGTAATGGTTATGGAGCTTGCTCTTAATAACGAAAACTCCAATATCAGAAATGAGGCTAGAAATATGTATCAGGGAATAGATGATATTAATTCCCTGATTTTTGATCCGGAAATCAGAGCTAAAATTGTCCAGGAGCTTCAGCGCAAGCACGAGCTTGTATTCCTTTCATGGAAGCTTGGCGGTGGTTCTTCATCAATCGGAAAGCAGGGAAGGCTTTCTATTACACTTTATAATAAGGATGATGAGTTCCAGGAAGTTAAGGAAAACATTGATAACGCAAAATCCTCAAATACTGCGAAAAAAACGCTTATTGATTTTTACCGTGAATTGCCGGAAGGTCAGGAAGGAACAGACTTGGGTCTGTATTATCTTTCTTACCTCGATGATGCTTGTAAAAAGGTTAATGTTAAGTTTGAATCTTTGGTTAACCAGTATTCTACAAGCGACCTGACGGTTATCACCTTGAACTTTAATTTCTGATATGGGTAAGATTTCTTCAAAATCATTCCACTTATTCTCTGTTTCTCTTGCTTCGGTACTAATGTGCATTTTTATGCTTTTTTCTGTATCGTGCACACAGGTTGTACCGGAAGTAAAATATTCAAACTTATCTGTTGTTTTTGAATACAAGAATGATAATGCTTTACCTACAGCACGACTGTGTGTTTTTGTTGAATCAATCAGCGATGCAAGAAGATTTGAAAATATAAATATAAAGGCTGTAGAAAACGGCTTTACCTGGGATGTTTCTGATGTAGTAAAGATTAAAAGCTATGACAGAATGTATGCAGGAAATACAACCCTTATTGTACCGGACGGAGAAAAGATTCCTACCGGTGAATACAATATCACTTTTTATAATGCCGATGCAGAAAAGGTTGAGTCAAAGACAGTCCTAACTTATGATTCAGAGTTTTACGACAGCAAAAGCGGCGATATTCCTGAAATGATGAGAAAAAGAGGCGGAAAAAAGAATATTGCCATATACGACAAGGAAGGAAAATTAATTTACTACGGTGAACGAACTGACAAGCTTGATGATACAAGAAAAATCTGGAATAAATACAGGAACGCCGGCAGCTTTAATGAAGTGTGGAAGCTGCCAAATAATTCGGTAATTTGTGTAATGCCGCTTGAACAGGTTGTTCCTTCAAATGACTAAGCTTTTGAAAAATTAAAGGTGTTGCTATGAATGAGAAAATTATAGAAGAAAAAGACTGTGCTGTAGAAAGCACTGAACCCTTGCCTGAAGACCCTTATGCGGGTAATGATTCATTAAAGAATAATTCTTCAGAAATTGACAAAATAAGACGTGAAGTAAAAACTTACGTGCTTAGAATCGGTAGAATGACTGCTGCTCAGGAAAGAGCTTATTCTGAGTTATCTGCAGCCTGGTGTATTCCTTTTGAACACAAGAAAATCAATTTTGTAGAAATCTTCGGAAACACTAATCCTATAGTCGTAGAAATTGGTTTTGGAATGGGCGATGCAACAGCCAAAATTGCCGCCGCTAATCCAGACATAAATTACCTTGGAATTGAAGTTCATCGTCCTGGCGTTGGAAAGCTTCTTGGCGAAATTAAACGCCGCGAGCTTAAAAACCTTTTCATTATTGAACACGATGCTCTTGAAGTCCTTGAATACATGATCGGTGATAATTCAATCAACGGCTTCCACATTTTCTTCCCGGATCCATGGCCAAAAAAACGTCATCACAAAAGAAGACTCGTTCAGCGACCGCGCACAAATCTTATGGCTCAAAAGCTCACTCCGGGCGGCTACCTTTATTTTGTAACAGATATAATCGAATACGCAGAGTTTGCGCTTGAAGAGCTTACAGCTACGGAAATGCTCAAAAACAAATACGATGGCTTTGCTGAACCACAAGAATGGCGAAGTCAGACTAAGTTTGAGCGAAAGGGCTTGCAGGCAGACCGCGTAATTACCGAGCTTTATTTTGAAAAGAAAGCAAAAGACGAAGAGTAGGGCTTGTTATGGGAAAAGCTGAAACTATAAAAGAGCTTGAGCAGCTGATTGTAAAATATCAGAAGGCATATTACGACGGCGAAGGCATAATAAGCGATGCCGAGTTTGACAAGCTTTGGGATGAGCTTAAAGAGCTTGACCCTTCAAATCCTGTGCTCCAGAGAGTTGGTGCAGATTCCGGAAACTTTGCAAAAATAAAACATATCATGCCTATGGGCAGTCAGGAAAAGGCTGCAAACCCTGAACAGTTTCTTGCCTGGGCGGAAAAGCATAAATACGACAAATATCTTGTAGAATATAAGCTTGATGGCGCTTCGCTTGAGCTTCAGTACGAAAACGGTGTTTTTGTACGGGCAGTAACTCGTGGGGATGGAGCAATCGGTGATGATATAACTGCAAACGCACGGAAGATGGGTGGTGTCCTGCCGGAAATCAGAAAGGACGGACAGCTTGTTCCGTTTACCGGTGGCATTCGCGGCGAAGTAATAATGACCCACGAGGTTCACAGGCAGTATTTTTCCGATAAGGCTAACTGCCGTAACGCCGCAAACGGACTTATGAAAAGAAAGGACGGAAACGGCAGCGAGTATCTTAAGCTTATAACCTACGATGCGCTTTCAACCGACGGCAAAACTTTTTTTACAAATGAGCAGGAAAAAATAAAATGGCTGATAGACTGCGGCTTTAATGTTGTAAAGCTTGTAATCTGTATGAATCCTGAACGCGTAATTGCTTATCGTGCCAAGGTTATGGAGGAGCGCAAAAATCTTGAATATGATATTGATGGACTTGTTGTAAAAGAAAGTGCCATCAATTATGAGGATGCTTCCCGTAACAGACCAGACCGTCAGATTGCGTTTAAGTTCAGTCTGGAAGAAGCCGTTACAACACTGCGAAAGATTGAATGGAGCATAAACGGCGGAACCTACACACCAGTTGCAATTTTTGATGAGGTTGAACTGAACGGTACAAAGGTTCAGCGTGCGAGCCTTGCAAATCCCGATACAATGAGAAAGCTTGGTGTACAGATTGGCAGCCACGTTGTTGTTGTAAAGCGCGGTGAAATTATTCCTAAAATAGAAAGCGTAGTAGAAGAAAAAGGGCTGGAAACAAAGCCTGTTGAAATGCCTTGTATATGCGAGGTTTGCGGAACTGCACTTGTTGATGAAGGAAGCAGGCTTTACTGCCCGAATAAAAAATGTTCAAAGAGGATTCTTCATCAGCTTTTGAAGTTCCAGCAGGTTGTAGATATAAGAGATTTAGGTGAAACTCTTGTTACTCAGCTTTTTAAGGATAAAAGAGTTCAGTCAATATCAGATATTTATTCCCTTAGTGTAGAAGACCTTGTTCCGTATTTTTTGAACGAAGAAAGCATAGAAGCAGAAAAAAAATCTCTTGGAGCAGAAAAGGTTTACAAGAGCATTCAGTCTCACAGAAGAATGAGACTATCTGTTTTCCTTGCCGGCTTTGATATTGAAGGCTTTGGCGAAACGCTTGCGGAAAAGCTTGTTCAGTCAGGTTATAACAATCTGGAAAAAATGCTTACTGCAACCCAGGAGCAGATTGCCGGAGTTTATGGCTTTGCCGATATAATGGCTCGTACAATAAAGGAAGGACTTGATGAAAATGCTGAGGAAATGCGTTCACTTGTTGAGTCCGGAGTAATTGAAATTGAAAGCGTTGGCGGCGGTGCTCTGGCAGGCCTTTCATTCTGTTTTACTGGCGAATTAGTTACAATGAAGCGTGCAGATGCTGAGCAGCTTGTAAAAAAAGCAGGTGGCAGCACAAAATCTTCCGTTACAAAAGATTTAAGCTATCTTGTTACAAATGATAAAGAAAGCGGCTCTTCTAAAAACGTAAAGGCTGCTAAGCTTGGAATACCGGTAATAGACGAGAAGGAATTTCTCATACTTGTAGAAGCGAATGAAAAATAAAAAACGCCTGATTATCTTTCTTTCAGTTTTATTTTCCTGCATAGCAATTTTTGTTATAAGCTTAGGTATATATAATTTTGTAGGCTACTATTCCTGTGCTTCTGCAATTGAAACAGTTCCTGAAGTGAATCTTGAGGAGTATCTCAGAATAACAATTTACGGCACAACTTATTCTGAAGACGAAAAAACTATCAGTGGAACGTTCTCCATAATGAATACGAACGGAAACGAAATTGCTGTTATAGAGCGTTCCTGGAATGGGGCGTATCTTGCAGTAGATTTTATCCGCCTGGAAATGAAAAATAAAACCTTTGTTTTTCCGCTTAGAATCTATGGAAAAAACGAAATCTTTGAAACTCACCCCGTCAGCAAAAAAATCACAACCCTTGATAAATATTATAATGACGGCGGACAGTGTCTTTTAAACGGCGTTTATTCAAGCATGGAAAACAGAAAAAATCTGTTTAAAATTGCGAGGTTTGCCGTAAAACGCTATATGCTTTTTGACCGGAAATATAAACAGAAAATTACAGTTGATCTATCCTCCTGCAAAACAGGAAAAAATTATTCCATTATAAGAAACCGTTCAGGCGGTCTTGATATTGTTGAGTTGTAAAAACTTTTACTGGCGTTTTGCGGTTAGGTTAGGTTACTGAACCTCAGTTTTTGCAGGCTCAAACATAAAGTTACTGATAAAGAACTCTGGTCGTACAGCTTCTCCGTTGAGTCTCATTTCCCAGTGAAGATGAGGACCTGTTGCAAGTCCTGTTGAACCAGATTTTCCAATAATCATATTCTGAGTAACAAAATCACCTTCTTTTACATTCATTTCAGAAAGATGATAGTACAGGCTGTAAAGACCAGGGAGATGTTCTACAACAATGCTCCAGCCTGTAGAGATTCGGTTTTCTGCCATAACAACGCGACCGTCTGCACACGCAATAACAGGAGTTCCTTCCGGTACACCATAATCATTACCGTTGTGAAGGCTTGTTTCAGATTTTCCGTTTGTATAAGTGTACGTTCTTCTGTCGCCAAAATACGAAGTAAAATTGTCAGATTGAACAGGCTTTACAAACTCCTGGTTTGTGTATGTATCTGCAGGGAAGGTTGTAAAAAGGATATTGTTAAGCTTTTGAATCTGTGCAATTCGTTCAGGACTGTTGTCGTTTTTGATGTTGGAGTTCTTTTCGTCAAAATCAATAGTTTCGGAAACAAAAGTTCGGCCCTTATAGATTAAAGGCAGCGTAAACTCCTTAAGCTCATCGTTTTCAAAGGAATAGATAACCTTTATAGTATAGGCATCGTTTTTAAGCCAGGTAGAAAGTGGAACACCACAAAGGAGCTCTGTTGTATACGGCTTTTTATTTTTTTCGAGCGTATAAAAATCAGCCTTTTCAATTACTTTTGCACCCTGATAAAGTCTGAGGGTTGCCTTGCGCTCCGGTTCAACAAACTTTTCTGTTTTTTTATGTGTCTTAGGAATTGCATTCTTAGGAATAGATACTGTAAGCCTAACAAAAATTGCGTCGCCAGGAACGAGTGTTTCATTGTAGCTTACGTTCAATATATAGTTTTCTGTCTGATAAACTGCAGTTTCTGCAAAAGTGAATGTTGAAAAGAGTGTGAAGATAACTGCTGCAGTAAATAATGTTTTAAATAATTTTTTCATATCTATATCCTTTTATTCGTAAGATTGCTTTATATCAATAATTTCAAACTGTTGCGTAATAGTTCCATTAAAATAGTTTCTGCTCATATTATACAGGATATCATAGTATTGACCAACAACAATTTCTGTATTGAGCAGGTCGCCTTTTCCCCAGAAGAGGGCCGGGAACTTATACTTTCCGCAGTCGAGCAGGAGCTTAAGGCTGCACGGTTCTTTTTTACCAACCTTTACCGCATCGACCACCTTTACCTTAGAAGTCTTAAGAATTAAATCGCTGTTCTGGCAGCCATAAGGTTCAAGATTGTAGTAGATTTTAAACGTTGACGGTGAAAGATACGCTTGTGGAATCTCCGCATCAATTACAATTTCATTTTTCTCAGGCTCAAGCTCCAGCTTAGAACAAATTTCCTTTGCCTTCTGAATAAACGAATCATATTTTTCTTCTTCAAAGCTAAAGCCTGCCGCAAAGTTGTGGCCTCCGTGATTTATAAAAAAGTCACCAAAGCTGTCAAGAAAATCTGTAGCAATAAGTCCGCGACAGCTCCTCATAGAGCCGACGTAAAAATTATCATTCTTAGTGAAAACTATAGAAGGAACTCCAAAGTCCTGCATAAACCTGTTCGCAAGATTTCCAGTTAATCCTTTGTCTATTGTTTCATCAAAAATAACGCACATTTTGTTCTGGTATTCCGGCAAGCTTTCTGTAGCAATAGTTTTAATCTGACCGGAAATGTTCACAAGCCGTGCTTTTCTTTCTTCGTTAAGATTAAAGATTTCTTCAGCCTTTCTTTCTCTTGTAGGCGCATCCTCGGCCAGTAAAAGCTCAAGTGCACAGTTTGCCTGTCCAAGTCTGCCTGCCGCATTTAATGCCGGTGTAACAGTCCAGGACAAATCCTTTGCCGTAAGGATTTCTGTATTTATCCTCAGGCGTGAAAAAAGCTCTAGAAGACCAGGACGAGGTGTGTCGTGCATTAAAGAGTTTACGCCGGCCCTTACAAAAAGTCTGTTTTCGTTTTTGAGCGGCATAATGTCTGCAATTGCAGCGAGCGCTACAAGCTGTAAATCCTTTTTTTCTTCTTCTGCATTTTCAGGAAACTTTCTTGCAATCATCATATTTGTATACGTGATATACAGGTTGTAAAGACAGTTGATTGTTGTATTTTCCTGAGGATGATATTTTGCAATAAGCGACTGATTCTGAATGTCGGCAATTGATTTTGTACTAAAAGACGGAATAAGCTTTGCAACCTCTCCGCGTAAATCATAAAGATAAAAATCTATTCCGCTGCCAAAAAGCTCCTTCAAAAGCTTTTTTGTTCCTTCACAATCCCACGCATAAATCATCTGGCTTTGTAAAAAAGAAGGAAGCTTTAAGTCGTAAAAAGAAGTTTTACCCGGAATGATTGTTTCGTGCAGCTCTTTTATCTTAATAAGATTTTTTATCTTTACGCAGTTAACAGAATAAGTACCATCATCCTTTTTTGCAATATCAAGAATACAAAGCTCTGCATTGTAAAAATCTGAATTAGAGAAGCGTAGTGCAGAAACAAGCTTGTACGCCACAGCCGCACCGGAAATATCCTTAAAAGGATACCCTGAATCTTCTGTTTTAGGATCTACTATTACAACCGCTTCCGGTAGGTTTTCCGGAGGATTATGATGGTCAGTAACAATTACGTCTATATAATTATCATTTGCGTGTTTAATTTCTTCAAAGTTTGAAATGCCGCAGTCAACAGTGATGATGAGGCTTCCTCCTTCTGCTGCAAAATCATCTATTGCCTGAATAGAAAGCCCGTAAGTATCATTATCAACAGGAACGCGCCACTGAACGTCAATTCCCATTTTTTTAAGACAGTTGTGAAGAATTACTGTACTTGTAATTCCGTCAACATCTTTGTCGCCGAAAATAAGAACCTTTTCGTTTTCTTCTGCTGCTTGAATAATTCTTTCAACCGCATCCTCCATAGAAGAAAACAAAAACGGATTATGCTGGAAGCGGAGATCATCCTCAAGATAAAAAAGAATATCATCCTCCTGAGGAATGTTACGACGAATGAGAATTGTTGAAAAAATCTGTGATAATACAGCAGCTTCTTCGGGAGGCAGATCTGAACCGAAAAGCGAATTGATTTTGTTTTTTATGTGAGGGGTGCAAAACGCATCTAACTGCTGCTTACTGACCGGTGTTTTTACCGGCTGTTTAGCCCAATCCCTCATTTGGTTTTATTTCCCTTCATAGAATCCCCTTCCCAGTTTCTATAGAGTATAACTTAGTTTCGATACTGTTTTCAATCAGAAAAAAGACAAAGTTTCTTATCTGTATGTAGCTGTCTTCATCAAGCTGCATTTTTCGCGATTCAGACGGCGTTAACAGCGAGGTTGCAGAAAGATAATGAACAGCCTGCATCTTCAACGGAAAGCCCGTACTCTCTGCCGCACACTCTGAACAGATAAAACTGTTGTCCAATACATTATAATAAGTTTCTTCCTGTGGTGCAAACTTCTGTGTAAAAAACGATTTCCCGCACGAGCCGCAGATTGAAGTATCCGGTTGAATACCAAGCAGCTCCAGAAAGCGCCACAAAAACCTTAGCAGTCCGGTCCGTGCCTGTTCCTCAGTGGCAAGCTCAAGCCCGTCAAGAAAGCCAGAGAGAAGCTTCCAGCACTGTTCACTGTTTCCGGCGCTTCCCGCACATTTTGTTTTAAGCGCAAGCTCTGCTGCCAGAGAAGCCGCATAAAACTTAAAAAGATTCTGGCCAAAAGTAATATGGTAATTTTTTACGTCAAAATCACTTATCTTAATCTGATTATGCTCAGGATTTTCGTAAAGATAAACGATTCCCGAATGCCATTGAGAAACTAAAGAACGGAGCTTGCTTTTAGGCCCGCCGTACAGCGTCGCATAAACAATTCCTCGTGCTTCCGTAATGAGCGTAACATTAGAATTGTTTTCGCCGGAGGGCTTAAGAGAAACAACGACGGCGGGTGTAGAAAAAGCTCTGTTCATTTAAGCAAAGTTTTAGCGTGTCTAACGCAAGGTCAGGAGTTATTTTCCCTGTCCGTAATAAGCGTTAGGACCGTGCTTTCGCATATAGTGCTTGTTTACAATATAATCTGGAAGCGGAGTAGCCTCTGGATTAAGGGCAAGTGTATTTAAAGCCATCTTACAGATTTCTTCAAGAACTGTGCCGTTGTAAACTGCCTTGTCTGCATTTTTTCCCCACGCAAAAGGTCCGTGACCACCACATAAAACCATGTTTACTTCGTTCGGATTAAGCTTGTTTTCTGCAAAGTGCTTTACGATTAAAAGACCAGTTTCTTTTTCATAATCACTTTCAACAGCTTCCTTGCTCAGGTACGGAGTACATGGAACAGCCTTCTGAATATGGTCTGCATGAGTTGTACCGAAAAGTGGAACTGGAAGAACAGCCTGGGCCCAGCTTACTGCGTAGGTAGAGTGGGTGTGGATAATACCGCCGATGTCTGCGCCCTGTTCCATTCCGAACATTTTGTAGAGAATTGCGTGAGTTGGAGTGTCGCTTGAAGGATTAAGGTTTCCGTCAACCTTTTTACCTTCAAGGTCAATAATCACCATGCTTTCTGGAGTAAGCTCCGGATAAGGAACTCCACTTGGTTTAATTGCAAATACGCCCTTATCCTTATCAAAGGCAGAAACATTTCCCCAGGTGTAAAGTGCCAGGTGATTCTCCGGTATTTTCATATTGGCTTCGTAAGCCTGTTGTCTAATTGTTTCGTAAGTCATGTTTTCCTCTTTATTACAATGTTTCTACTGCAGCCTTTTCAATAGCAAGACCCTTCATGTAGCGGTCAAAGAAAATGTTGAATGATTCAACGAGGTCTTTTTCTGGAGCAGCTGTAGTCTTTTTGCAGGAACCGAATACTTCTTTTTCAAGGAAGTCGCCGAGCTTTGTCTTTGCACCTGCTGCTGTATAAGCGGCAAGAATTGCCATTCCCCAAGGTCCGCCTTCGCCGGCTGTTTCCATTGCGCTTACGCTTGCCTTGATTGCAGCTGCCATATATTTAAGTCCGGCTTCTGTCTTAAAGTAGCCGCCTGCACCTGTCATGCTTTCAACAGGAACTTTTTCCTTATCGTAAAGAATGTCCATTCCGGCACGAAGAGCACCAAGTGAAGCGAACATCTGAACACGCATAAAGTTAGCGATATTGAATACAGCATTTTCTGCGCGGGCAAAGAGTGGACGGCCAGAGTTGAAGCCTGTAATTGTTTCACCTGAAAGATAGTTGTAAGCTAAAAGTCCACCGCAGTCTTTGTCGGCTTCGAGTGATTTCATAATCATTGTATCAAAAAGCTTGCCCATCTTAACTTCGTTTCCAGGACACATTGTATCGATGATTTCCTTAAAGAAATCCATCCAGTAGTTGTGCTCGCCTGTACAGTTGTTACAGTGAACCATTGCAACTGGGTAGCCGTCCGGAGTAGTAACTATATCGATAATGCCAGGATAAACATTCTTCAAATCCTTTTCGAGAACAACCATGCTGAATACAGAGGTTCCGGCAGAAATGTTTCCTGTTTTAGCTTTTACAGAGTTTGTAGCAACCATACCAGTTCCGGCATCGCCCTCTGGAGGACAGAATGGAATACCAGCTTCAAGCTCGCCGGTAGGATCAAGGAACTTAGCACCGGCAGCAGTAAGAGCGCCTGCTTTTTCACCAGCCATAAGCACCTTAGGGAAGCAGGCTGCAATCTTAATACCATTGCTTCCGGCAGCTTTTACTTCTGCAAGAGCTTCGAACTTTGCAGTATAAGCTTTATTGTAATCTGCAGTTTTTGCATCATCAGAAAGCTTAACCGGGAACATACCGGATGCATCGCCAACACCGATAACTTTTTCGCCGGTAAGCATATAGTGAATATAAGCTGCCAGAGTATATACATTCTGAATCTTTGAAACGTGTGGTTCTTTATTAAGAATTGCCTGATAAAGATGAGAAACAGACCATCTTTCCGGTACTGGGAAATTAAACAGCTCAGAAAGCTTTTTTGAAGCTTCGCCTGTGATAGTGTTGCGCCAGGTTCTGAAAGGAACGAGCAGCTTGTCATCCTTATCGAATGCAAGGTAACCGTGCATCATTGCAGAAATACCGCCTGCCTTGAACTTTGTAAGCTTTACACCATATTTTTCCTTTACATCCTTTTTAAGGTCTGCATAACAGGTCTGAAGTCCCTCGTGAATCTGCTCCAGAGGATAAGTCCAGATACCGTTGTCGAGAGTGTTTTCCCAGGTGTAAGAGCCGCCCGCAATCGGTTCACATTTTTCGTTTATAAGAACAGCTTTAATTCTTGTTGAGCCGAACTCAATACCAAGAACTGAATTACCGCTTTCAATCAATGCTTTGTTATCCATTTTGTTTCTCCATAATACGTTTGTTTTTGGCATAAATTATATAACATATTCCGCATTTTGTCAGTTTTGATTTTTTCTTTGCATACTAGTTGACTAGTTTTTTCTCGTCATTTATTATTTTATTAATGAAAAATATAGAAAAACTTTCAAAAGAATCAAATAGAGATTTTGCACTTAGAGTAATCAGAGAAAACATTATCAATCTGCAGCTCCAGCCTGGTAGCATGATAAGCGAGCAGGATATTGCAGACGAGCTTCATCTTTCAAGAACACCTGTTCATGAAGCTTTGCAGGAGCTTGCCAGAACTAAAATAATAGAGATTCTGCCTCAGAGGGGTAGTCTTGTAAGTTTGATTGATATGGAGCTTGTAGAAGAGGCTGTTTTTATCCGTTCTACAATTGAAGTTGCGGTAATTGAGCTTGCCTGCAGAAAGGCAACAGAAGAGGATTTTGTTAAGCTCGAAGAAAATGTAAGCCTCCAGAAGTTCTATCAGTCTAATCAGAACTTTGAAAAGTTTATGGAGCTTGATAATGAGTTTCATGAAATGTTCTACAGGATTACCAATAAGATGCAATGCCATTACATGGTAAAAACAATGAACATTCATTATGACCGTTTCCGTGAGCTTAGAATGTATTCTTCAGATACGACAATCATTATCAATGAGCATAAGGCTCTGCTTGATGCTGTTAAGAATAGGGACGAGAAGGGCGCAAAGGCCTTGATTGTTCAGCATCTTAATCGTCATTATGTTGACGAAAAAGATGTACGTGCTAAGTATCCTCAGTATTTTATAAAAAAAGATTAAAAAAAATTGAAAAAAACGGGATCAAGCAATTGACATAAAAAGGTCAATTCGGTAGTATATAAAAGTCACGCGGGCGTAGCGAAGCTGGTTATCGCGCTGGCCTGTCACGCCGGAGATCGCGGGTTCGAGCCCCGCCGCTCGCGCTAAACCTTCCGCAAGTCGGAAGGTTTTTTTATTTGTGGCGAGTTTTCGTTTACGAAAACTCGTTAGTAAAAACTTTCGTAGAAAGTTTTTACGACCAATAGCGCAGTTGGTAGCGCGAGGTTTGGTAGGTAAATCCTAAAAAAATGCTCCAGGTATTCGCATTTTTTTTAACGGATTTGCTATACAGACATGTTCGGGACGTTGAGGTCGCTTCCAGCGACCTTTAACATAAATTATTTTTTTACGGGCAATAGCGCAGTTGGTAGCGCGGAAATCGATGAACCTAAAGAATTGCTCCAGGTATTCGCAATTCTTTTTAACGGTTCTCCGATTAAAAGGTTCGGGTCGTTGAGGTCGCTTCCAGCGACTTTTAACATAAATTAATTTTTTACGGGCAATAGCGCAGTTGGTAGCGCGCGACGTTCGGGACGTTGAGGTCGCTGGTTCAAATCCAGTTTGCCCGATGAAGAAGGCTTTCTGTATTCAGAGGGCCTTTTTTTTTTTAGAAGGTAAATCCTAAAAAATGCTCCAAGTATTCGCATTTTTTTTAACGGATTTGCTATACAGACACCTAAGAATTGCTCCAAGTATTCGCAATTCTTTTTAACGGTTCTTCGATAGAGACAGGTTCAAATCCAGTTTGCCCGAGGATTAGGTTTATTTGATGAAGAAGGCTTTCTGTGTAACAGGGAGCCTTTTTCATTTAGTGAAGAGTTTTGACTTTCAAAACTCTTAGCGAAGGCTGTAATAATGTCTAGTTTCCAATAAACAGAAGCCTTCGCTAAGACTTCTTTGACATTCGGCGCTGTTTTGGAGTGATGCCACGGATTTTTTTGTAGGTGCGGATGAAGTGGCTGGCATCGGTGAAGCCGGTTTCCTGGCTGATGTAGTCGAGGGTTTTGTCGGTGTAGAGAAGGAGATTGTCGGCCTTGCAGACTCTGACAAACTCAATGTATTCCTTGCAAGTGCGGCCAAAATGAGTTTTGAACTGTTTGGCAAAGTTTGAATAGCACATGCCGCACTTGCTGGCAAGGTTTTCAACGCTGATATTTTCGGATGAATGAGCGTCTATGTATTCAAGAACAGAGAAATCCTTTGTGCTGAACTGGTCGAAGGTGGTTTTTGTAGAAAAATCAAAACCGTGACGGTGCCAGATTCTGACAAGCTCTGTAACAATAAGGCTGATGGTGGATGCAACTTTTATGTCGTAGCCGAACTGCTTGTTCTGCGTTTCCCACATGCAGTTTTCAAAGAAAAGCTTTACCGGATTAAAGCGCAAATCATTTGCAGTAACAAGATTCAAAGGATTTTCGTTTGTATTTGCATTTTCAAGCAGCTTTGGAAGCTTTGGAGAACCTGGAGTTGTGTTGGAAAGAATCATTCCGTCAAACTTAATTACATAGAATAAAAGCTCTTCTTCTTTTTCTGTTCCAGCCTGATACTGCGGAGCGGTTACAAATTTGTTTTCTGGATAATCAACAAAGGCGTGAATCTGCTTAGGGAAGAAAATAATCATATCTCCGGGATTCATTGTGTAGCTTTTGCCTTCAACCTCGGCAAGCAGCTTTCCCTTTACAAGGTAGACCATTTCGGTAAAATAGTGCCAGTGTGGGCGTACGGTTTTCCAGTCACCTTTAAAAGCTTCGAACGGTGCATTCAGACTGTCGGAATATTCAAATAACTCATCCATACAGGCACTCCTTTGTATTTAGAGATTTATACAATTTTTCTATTCAATCCCTTTATATCACGGAAAATGTAGAAAAGCTAGAGGTAAAGTGCCTGATTAATTATAAATCACTGTTATACTTAATAAATCTTATCTCTTATTGCATTCAAAAATTGTGTGGTTGTTGCATCGACATCAGACTTTCGCATTGGCTTTAAGATTACTTCCTGTGCAAAAACATCCTTGCGTCTTCCGGCAGAAATATTATCAAGAATCTTGCATCTGAACTCTTCATTTTTACCTGCAAGAAGAAGGCAGATATCAGCATCAGCCATATCGCGGAGCTTTTCCTGAATAATCCGGTCTTCAACGTCAATCACATCATCAATTGTAAACAGCCCTGTCTTAAGGTTTTCTGTAAGCTCCGGATCATCATTAGAAATATTGTTGAGGATGGCATTTCCGGCCCCTGAATCCATCTTTCGTAAAATCTGGGTGAGGGCATTCATGCCGTTTATGTTTATTGTTTCTTCGGTTACATACTTGAGTGATTTTTCATAAAGCACTTTATCAAGCTGAACAATTAAATCCGGCGACATTTTTTCCATTTTAGCAAGTCGCAGAACAACCTCTTTCTTTTCATCCTCACTCATTTTATTAATAATTTCGGCTGCCTTCTTTGGTTCAATGTGGGAAAGTACAAGCGCCTTCATACCGGAGTTTTCATCTTTTATGAGGTTATAGATTTTATCATTATCAGCCTCATTCAGATAAGAGAACGGCTTTCTTCCTTCAAGTGGAAGTGCTTTTTTTAGCATTTCATCAGCTTTTTTTGTACCGTACGCACGTTCCAGCATTTCCTTAGCTGTATCTACACCGCCAACCTGATGATTCTTATTCAGCAGGCTCTTAAACTCATTTAGAATTTCTGCCGCTTCATCATTATTTATTGTCCTGATTGAAGCAATTTCTGGAATGATTTTTTCTATCTGATTTTCGGGCAGGTGCGGTAAGATTTTTGATGCCTGGTCATCGCCAATAAGAATAAGAAACTTTGCAATTCTTCTGTAAACAGATTCCTTTCCGTCTGCAGAAGGTGTAGTTTCCGGAACCTTAAACAGAATATTGTCGTAATTGTTGTAGTCCGGATTGTTTTCGGCGCTTTCGGTAATTTTGTCTGCTTTGCTTGCATTTGTCATGGAAACAATATTTGCCTGAACAAAACCGCCCTGGTTAAAGTTATTCTGATTTAAGCTTTTCTGAGAAGCATTATTTTCTGCATTTTTCTTATAAGCGTTAGCCCGCAAATCATTTATATTCATATGTCAATTCTACTACATTTTTAGATTTTTTTACAATTATTAAATTCTTTTAATGGTATACTCAAATTAACAAAATAAAAAAATTACATCAGCGAGGATAGTGATATGAGAATTTACAAAAACTTTAAGAGTGTTACCTTATGTGTGGCTCACTGGGCACAGCATGTTACAGAAGAACAGCTTAGAAAAGAAGCAGACTGGCTTCAGAAATATGTTGGAATTGAAAAGGTTTATCTTGAAACCTTCAGGGGTGAGCTTGTAGATAAAAGCCAGCTGATAATGATAAAGAAGATCCTTGAAGAGGATTATGGTATTGAAGTTTCCGGAGCCATTACAACTGTTACTCCAGATCTTAATGATAGTGATAAAAACCGCCAGCGTCTTTTTGAAACAATGTGCTATTGCAACGAAGCACACAGAAAGCTTCTTAAGGAAGTAAGTGAATATACTGCTTCAATTTTTGATGAATATATTATTGACGACTTTTTCTTTACACAGTGTATGTGCGAGGACTGCCAGCGCGAAAAGGGAAAAAAGTCCTGGGAAGAGTTCCGCCTTGAAAAAATGCAGGAGGTTTCAAAAAATCTTGTAATTGATCCTGCAAAAAAGGTAAACCCTAAAATCAATATCATCATCAAATATCCTAACTGGAGGGAAAGCTACCAGGAAACAGGTTATAATCCGGGCCAGCAGAGAGAAATCTTTGATGCAATTTACACTGGTACCGAGACAAGACACGGTGCCCAGCAGGATCAGCACCTTCCAAGATACTTAAGCTATTCTTTGGTTCGCTGGATGGATAATGTTATGCCTGGTAAAAACGGTGGCGGTTGGTTCGATCCGTTTGACTGCGACAGAATAGACACTTATCTTGAGCAGGCATACCTTACGGCTTTCTCAAAAGCAAAAGAGCTTATGATGTTCTGCTGGAGTGCAATTTATAATAATAAGCGTGCAACTCCGCTCGGCTTCCTGTATCAGAAGCTTGATAAGATTATGGGGCAGTGCGGAAATCCTGTAGGACTTCCAGTTTATATTCCGTTTAATTCTCAGGGCGAAGATCATATTGAAGATTTCCTTGGTATGATTGGTATTCCTTTTGAGCCTACACCAGATTTCCCTTCAAAGGGGGCTGTATTTGTTACTGCTGCAGCCTTAAAAGACAAGCAGATTGTTCAGAAAATAAAAGCTTTTGTAAACGATGGCGGTAAGGTGCTTGCAACGTCTGGCTTTATGATTGGTGCGCTTAAGGATTATCCTGAAATTAAGGAGCTTACCTCTATCACTTATAATAACAGAAGACTCGAAGCAGATGAGTTCCAGGTAAGTGAAGAAGGAATGTTCGGAAAGAAATACGTAAAATCATCCTGTCTGTTAAGCTTCCCGCTTCTTGAGCACAGAAATAATGCAACCTGGTCCATCATGAATGCCGGTCACGGAGAATATCACGAAAGCATTCTTATGTACGATACCTATGGAAAAGGAAAGTTTGAGGTTGTAAACCTTCCAGATATGCCTAGCCGAATAAGAGACATGCCTCCTGAAGCCCTTACCTTAATAAGATACGAGTTCCTTGGAGAAGGAAAAATATGGCTGGACGGCGGATATGGTGTTTCTTTATTTACGTATGACAATGACACTTTCGGCGTTTACTGTTATACTAATGACGGCTGTGCTCCAGTTGAATTTAATGCTCATATAAAGGGAAAATATTCTGAGCTGGAGTTTATTAAGGACGGCGAAAAGCTTCCGTTCTGGATGCCGGCTTCAGTTCCTGTTCTGTATACCAGACCTTTGAAGTTTAGACCTAAAGATGAAGCTTACGATGAAAATGATTATGAGTCGGTGTTCCATGGCAGAATCAATCCGGGAGATTTCCTGTTCTTTAAGCTAAAAAAAGGTAATTAAATCAAATTACCGGACTCTTAAGGAAATACTATGTTTTTTGATTTTTCTGACTCTGCCAATGTCGGTAAGGAATATAACGGCTTTATATTGTTATCTGTTGATGATTTGCCGGATTACAAGACTAAGGCTGTTTATTTACGCCATAAGGTTACCGGCCTTGAGGTTTATCACATTCTGGCAGAGGATAAGGAAAATCTTTTTGCATTTGCTTTCAGAACGTTTGCAAAAAACTCAAAGGGTATGGCTCATATAATGGAGCATTCTGTTCTTTGTGGAAGCGAAAAATATCCTTTAAAAGAGCCTTTTACAACGCTAAATGCAACCTGTATAAACACTTTTCTTAATGCGCTCACTTATCCCGATAAAACCGTATACCCGGCAGCTTCAACCATCCGTAAAGACTATTTTACAATGATGGACGTTTATGCCGATGCAGTTTTCTTTCCGTTACTTGAACATGCAACCTTTTTACAGGAAGGTCACCGGTTAGAGCTTGATGAAAAAGGAAAGCTCAGTATACAGGGTGTTGTATATAACGAGATGAAGGGAAGTTATTCTTCTTTTCAGCCGGTTGCTTATTCAAAGCAGATAAATGCAATGTTCCCGGACTGCTTTGCTTCTTACGAATCGGGTGGAGATCCGCTTGAGATTCCGAGCCTTACTTACGAAGAGTTCCTTGATTTTCATAAAAAGTTTTATGCTCCCGATAACTGTCTTCTTTATCTTTATGGAGATATTCCAACTTCAGAACAGCTTGATTTCCTTAATGAAAAGCTTATTTCCAGACTCGAAAAAAAGTACAACTGTACTGGTGTGATAAAGAATGCAGAATCAAAGCTGCCGTTGATAAAGCCTGAAATTAAAAAGCTGCAGAAGCTGAAAAAGCGGAATAGTGTGGATATTGAAACAATTTATGATGTCGCTCCGGAAACAGGTGCAAGCGGAAATCTTGTAACGCTTAACTATTATTCGGGCAAGGCTGATATTGAAAAATATTTTTTAAGCGAAGTGCTTTTTGGAAACGACAGTTCACCGCTTTCTGTAATTCTGAAGGAATCCGGGCTTGGTGATGATGAACAGTGCTATAACTTCGGACAGTTCCAAGAAGAGTTTTACACAATCGGGTTGTGGAATGTAAAAAAAGGTGATGAAGAAAAGCTTTTTGAGCTTATCCAGAAATCTCTGCAGGACATTTACGAAAAGGGTGTTGCCCAGGTTGATATTGATTCTGCCGTTATGGGAATTGACTTTAATCTGCGTGAAGAAAACCGCTACTGGGGACCTTTCTCAATCACTCTTATGGAAAAGGTAATGAAATGCTGGAATTACGGTTTACCTTGTTCAAAAAGGCTTTCTCCAATATCCGACTTTGAAGTTGTAAAAAAGAAGATTCACAGCGATAAGAATTATGTAAAAAAGCTTATAAAAAAATATTTTCTGGACTCAAAGCAACAGATCAGGTTTATTTGTGAGCCTTCAAAAACGTTCTTTAAGGAAAGGGCAAAGGTTGAAAAGGAGCACATTAAAAACTTCGAAAAAAATCTTGATAAAGAAAAATTAAAGAAAAATCTGGATGAGCTTCATGCATACCAGGCAAAGCTTGAAACAACAGAAGAAACCTCTTGTATTCCGACAACAAAAATAAGTGAGCTTGATAAAAAGGTTGATTTCCCGGAATGTGAGCTTAGCTTTGTAGACGGTGCTGATAATTCAAAGGTTCCGCTTTTTGTCTGCAAAGAAAATACAAACGGACTTTTTTACATGAATGTTTTATTTCCCTTTGACCGGCTTGACCTTAAGTATTATGAGCATATCTCGTTTTTATCTAGTGTAATTACAAATCTGGGGTGGGGCGGAAAAAGCTGGGATGACTGTACACAACAGATGGGCTGTATTATGGGCGATATGATGGGACGTACTTTAACCGGTATGGTTCCTGATGCACCGGAAAGTATTTCGTTTGCAGAAAAATACAAGGATTATAATTTTGTTAATAGAAACTGGCTTGGTATATGTTGTAAGGCCTTAACAAGTATGGCTTCTGAAACGCTGGATATGCTTTCAGAAGTTATAACAAAAATGGATTTTGACGATACAAAGCATTTTAATCTTCTTTTGAGCCAGCTTAGGGCAGAAAAAAAGGCAGAGTTTGTTCCTGCCGGACGCAACTGTTCCATAAAAAGAATACGCTGTATGAATAATCCATATCTTGCTTTGCAGGAGATTTTGTGGGGCTTCAGTCAGTTTGAAACAAGCATGGAGTATTCAAAAAAGAACTCTAAAAAGACGCTTGAAACCTTCAGATACATTTACGAAGAATGCAGAAAATCAGGTGGAATAATTCAGATTACTGCAGATGAAGAATCGTTAAAGAAAATATTACCGCTTATCGAAAAGTTTGCTAAAGCAGCCGGTATTACAAAGCTGCAGCCTGGAATTAAAAGAAGCCTTGAAGACTTTATTCCTTACATAAGACAGGCAGATAAAGCAACCGGAAACTTCTGTACACAGGTAATGAAGGTTTCTTCACAAACAGGTTATGCCGCAGCATTAACAGATTGCTCTGCCTTCCTAACAAAAGAATCCGCTGCAGAAAATGTATTGAGCACCTGGCTTAACAATCATACGCTTTGGGATAAAATCAGAACTATTGGTGGAGCATACGGAGCAGATTGCCGCGTTGATGCAGGTTCAAGAAACTTTATTATGTCTTCATACCGCGATCCAAGTCCGGAAAAAACAGCAGAGATTTTTAAGGAATGCCTGAAGGAAGTTGCAGAATCACCTTTTGATCCGGAAGAAGTTGAAAAGACAGTTGTTTCCTGTTACGGCGACTATATCTATCCGCAAAGTGCAAAGGAAAGGGGAAATTCAAGCTTTGAATCTATGCTTTATGGTTCTCCAATGTTTTTTAAGCCACTTGTTGTTGAGAAATTACTTAGCGTAAAGGCTGAAGATGTGAATAAAGCGGCTGTTTCTCTGTACGAAAACACAAAAAAATTGTATCGAACCTCTATTTTCTGCGATAAATCTGTAGATTGTTGTGGAAATATTCTAAAAATTCCTTTATAATTTTTAAAACATTACTATAAGGAGTGTTCTTATGGATAGAAAAGCAAAACAGTGTATTCAAATGTTACGTGACCTTGTTTCTGATGTGCAAGGTGCTCCTTTTCCTGGTGGAGATATAAATACAGAACTTTATTCCATCTGGTATGAGCATGCACAGAAAGCAGCCGTAGAGTGTTTTGAGTTCTTGAATGCTAATTTTCCTAAAGAACAGAAAGACCTTACAAAATCAATAGACAAACTTTTCCCCGATAAATAATAATAAAAGTCTGCCTCAACTTTATTAAAAATCTCTAAGAAAAATCTTAAAAAAGCCGACAATAACAGTGTAAAAGTGTAAAAAAGACGGTTATAAAGAAGGTTATAAATAGTAATGGCAGTTTCAAGCAAAACATTGAGAGACTCTAAAATCGGTTTTATTACAAACAGAAAAAAAATCGGAATAAATATATGGCGTTTCTTCTTTACGGGAATAGATAAAGTTAGCGGTAAAGAATCAAGCTTTTTTGTAGAGCTTGAGTTTCTTAATTCTCATTTAAGCTACGAAGAACCAGTCCTCGGATTTAAACCAAGAATTACCATTACAGAAGATGATTTGCAGTACGCACTTGCAGGCACAAGCTCTGCACAGAATCTTCAGTCAGAAAAAATAGTACAGCCGTCTTATGTTGTTATTCGTGTTGGAAAGTTTGGAGCAGATGCTAAACAGGTTTGTTCATATCATTCAGTAAAAAGTGCAAAGGTTTCTCAAAAGCCATTTTCGCTGCTTATCGGAAATAAGCTGTTTGCAGATGATAAACTAAGTGGTTTTATCAATATCACTGATGATGAATACCAGAAGCATCCTGAATACCTTTGTGATAAAGGTTATGTTACCTGGAATCTAAATTATGAAATTGTAAGGGAGTTTTCAACAGGGTTTGAAAATAAGACTGACAGATGGTTTCCAATGGGAATGAAAACTGCTTACAACGGAACAATAAACTTTAACGGCGACGAATATATTGTAGATTCAAAGAAAAACTCAGGTTATATGGACAGATACTGGGGAAAATCAATGCCGGACACCTGGTTCCATATTTCCTCACTTAATCTTACGTCAATCATTTCTGGTAAAACTTTGTTTGACTCTTCCTTTTCTGTACAGGGCGAGTTTAATAAACGTGTAAGCTTCTTGGGTAACTTTGAAGGCTCTGAGGTTGTGTTCTGCGCAGATTCTAAAAAAAGGCTTTATACAGCAGTGTGGAGCTGCGTTCAGACACCTGAAAATGATGATTTAAATGAAAACAAACTCCACTGGTCGGTAAGCATCAACAGCAAACAGTGGGTAATAGACATAGATTTATATTGCCGCATAAATGAACTTTATAACCGAAAACTCGAAATGCCGGAGGGTAACCGCAAAATTATGGATATTGTTTACGGCGGAACCTGTACCGGCGAAATAAAACTCTTTAAGCGCCGAAGAAAAACTCTTGAACAGATTGAATATGCAAACATTACAAAAGCTGTCTGCGAGTTTGGTCACACAGAAGAAGGCGAAATCTAAACTTTTCTAACAAAATATTTTGCTTTTTCTAAAATTGTTATTATTTTAGATATTGAGAGGCAAAAAAATGGGTTTAGAAAAGTTTACAATTAAATCACAGGAAGCTGTTCAGGAAGCTTCTTCAATAGCCATTAAAAATGATTGTTCAGAAATCGGAACAGAACATATGCTGCAGGCTTTGCTCGAGCAGCAGGATGGTCTTGTAGCTCCGATTATTGAAAGAATTGGTGTTCCTGTTAATGAGCTTCTTACAAAAGTCAAAAAAGCAATCGATTCATATCCTAAGGTAAGCGGAAATCCAAATGTCAGCTTTTCAAATGAAATGCAGCGCATTCTTGTGAAAGCTGAAAAAGAAATGGATGCGCTTAGAGACCAGTATCTTTCCACAGAGCATATTCTTCTTTCAATAGCAGATTCAGATGGAAACTGCGGTAAGCTTTTAAGAAGCTATGGAATTACTCACGATAAAATCCTTGAATCCTTAAAAGCAGTTCGGGGAAATCAGACAATTGATTCTCAGGATCCGGAAGGAAAAATTAGAACTCTTGAAAAATATTGCCGTGATTTAACAGCTCTTGCTAAGCAGGATAAAATTGATCCTGTTATTGGACGAGATGAAGAAATAAGACGTGTAATGCAGGTACTTTGCCGACGAACAAAAAATAATCCTGTAATAATCGGTGAACCAGGTGTTGGTAAAACTGCAATTGTAGAAGGACTTGCTCGAAGAGTTGCTTCCGGCGATGTTCCAGAGAGCTTGAAAAACAAACGTGTGCTTGCTCTTGATCTTGGTGCGCTTGTTGCCGGTGCAAAATACCGCGGCGAGTTTGAAGAGAGGCTTAAGGCTTTAATAAACGAAGTTCAGAAATCAGAAGGACAGATTATTCTGTTTATAGATGAGCTTCATACGCTTGTCGGTGCAGGTTCTGTTGAAGGCGGAATGGATGCATCTAATCTTCTTAAGCCGGCGCTTGCTCGTGGTGAGCTTAGGGCAATTGGTGCAACAACACTTGATGAATACCGAAAATACATTGAAAAAGATGCAGCACTTGAGCGACGTTTCCAGCAGGTTTATTGTGCAGAGCCTTCTGTAGAAGATACAATCGCAATCTTGCGAGGTTTGCGTGATAAGTACGAGATTCATCACGGAGTAAGGATTGAAGATGAAGCTCTTGTTGCCGCCGCTTCGCTTTCTAACAGATATATTACTTCGCGTTTTTTACCTGATAAGGCAATTGACCTTGTTGATGAAGCAGCAAGCCGTCTTAAAATGGAAATTGAAAGTCAGCCTGTAGAGCTTGATCAGGTTGAGCGTAAGATTTTACAGCTGCAGATTGAACGTCAGTCCCTTTCTAAGGAAACTGATGATGCCTCAAAAGAAAGACTCAAAAAGCTTGAAGCAGACCTTGCAGAGCTTTCTTCTAAGCGCGATGCAATGAAGCTTCAGTGGATGAACGAAAAGGATGCGATTGATAAATCACGCAATGTAAAGGAACAGCTTGAAAAGGCAAGATTTGAGCAGGAAAAATATGAACGTGAAGGAAACCTTGAAAAGGCTGCCGAATTAAAATACAGCATTATTCCGTCACTTGAAAAACAGCAGAAGGAAGCAGCAGGTGATAAGGATGGCGAAAAGGAAACTGAATCGCTTTTACGTCAATCTGTTACTGAAGAGGATATTGCTAAGGTTGTAAGCTCCTGGACAGGTATTCCTGTTGCAAAAATGATGACGGGCGAAAAGCAGAAATACCTTGAGCTTGAAAATGTTTTGCACAGGCGTGTAATAGGGCAGGAGCAGGCCGTACAGGTTGTTTCTGATGCAATCAGACGAAACCGTTCCGGCTTAAATGACCCTAATAAACCACTTGGAAGCTTTATGTTTATTGGACCAACTGGTGTTGGTAAAACAGAGCTTGCTAAGACGCTGGCCGACTTCCTGTTTAATGATGAAAAAGCGCTTACTCGAATTGATATGTCTGAATACATGGAGAAGTTCAGTGTGACAAGGCTTATAGGTGCGCCTCCGGGATACGTTGGTTATGATGAAGGCGGCCAGCTTACTGAGGCTGTCAGACGAAGACCGTACAGTGTTGTTTTGTTTGATGAAGTTGAAAAAGCTCATCCGGATGTATTCAATGTGTTGTTACAGGTGCTTGATGACGGACGGCTTACAGACGGACAGGGACGTGTAGTTGATTTTAAGAACACCATCATCATAATGACGAGCAACCTTGGAAGCGATTTAATTCTTGATTATGAGGAAAACAACAGGGATCCTGACGAGTTGAAGTCTAAAATAAATGAGCTGCTGCGAAGAACGTTCCGACCGGAGTTCCTGAACCGAATAGACGAAATTGTTATGTTCCGTCAGCTTGGAAAGGAACAGATAAGTTCTATTATAGAGATTCAGCTGCAGCGCCTTAAAGACAGACTTTGCGACAGGAAAATATCTCTTGTTTTTGATAAGCAGGCAATTGATTTCCTGTGTGATGTGGGCTATGATCCTACAATGGGTGCGCGACCAGTTAAGAGGGCAATACAGACTTATGTAGAAAATCCTCTTGCACGAGAACTGCTTTCCGGAAAAGTTCTTGACGGAAAAACAATTAAGGTTTCTTGTGTAAATGGTCAGCTTGCATTCCAGACAGAATAAAGCTTCATCGAATAAGGATTATTTATGCTTTCTTATCAGCATGTATATCATGCGGGAAACCACGCGGATATATTAAAGCATTATGTTCTCACTTTTGTGCTAAACTCCCTGAATAAAAAAGAAAAGCCGTATACTTTTTTTGATACCCATTCAGGGAGTGGCCTTTACGATTTGACCGATTCAAGAAGCCTTAAAACAAGCGAAGCAGAAGCTGGCATTACAAAGCTTCTTAAACAGGAAAATGCTCCTGAAGAATTAAAAAATTATCTTGATTTTGTGAGGACTTATACAGAAAAAGGCTTTTATCCGGGTTCTCCAGAAATAGAACGTGCTTTTATGAGGCAGCAGGATGTACTTGTTTTGTCGGAGCTTCATCCTCAGGAAATAGAAAACCTTAAGCAAAATATGAATCACACTGGAACTGGAATGAATGCGAACCAGGAAGGTGCCGCAAAGAATCCTGTTGTTCAGATTCATAAGCGTGATGGCTGGGAAATGATTAAGGCTATGACTCCGCCTGAAACTAAACGGGGCGGAGTCCTTATAGATCCAAGCTACGAAGAAGATGAAGATTATGAAAATGCTGCCGAAGCGATAATAAAGGTGCATAAAAAATGGAGCAGTGGAATTATCCTTTTGTGGTATCCTCTTTTGGAGCACCGGGAAATCGAAATTAAAAAAATGCTTGATTCAATTACTCAGGCTGTTCATTCTGTAAACGTAAATACAGAGCTTGAAAATCTTCAGCTTTGCGTAAATCCAAAAGGCTCTTACAGATTGTACGGCAGCGGAATGCTTGTAATAAATGCACCCTGGAAGCTTAAGGAAGAAGGGGAGACTGTTATAAATTATTTAGGAAAAATCTTTGGTGAATAAAACACCGGAATGCGTTTATTTCTTGCCTAAAAAGAAGTCGTGCATTTTCTGGAACAGGTGCTTAAAGAAAAGATAAATCTTATAAAAAAAGCCTGGATTTCGAAGCTTTTCAAGCCTTCTGTAGCCTTCGAGCAGCTCTGCTTCTGTAAACTCTTTTCGCTGATTATTTTCTTCAATTTCCATTTCAAGCTGTTCAAGCTCAGAAAGATTGTCGATGATGTTTGCGTTTATATTTGTCCAGCCAATTTCTTTAGCGGCTGTGAGTCTTCGTTCTCCGGCAATAAGCTCATATTTACTGTTGATTGTGATTGGATTCAAAAGTCCATAGGTTCGGAGACTGTCTTTTAAATCATCAAGATTGCCTAAATCTTTGCGTACGCGCCTTTTGATTTTAATCTGGGCAATTGGTACCAGCATTCTGCAGCCTCCTTTTAATAGTTTATATAATTTTTAATAGTTTATATAATATAAAAACAATTATTCAAACAGATAGTTATAATCGTAATCTTTTTCTGTAGAAATATAACTATTATCATCATCAGAATCAAGGTCTGAATCATAATCATTGTAATTCTTTAAACCTGAGCTCTTTCCAGAGAGGAAGTCAAGGTCAAGCTTTAATGGTGAGCTGTCAAAATCAACTGTCCATCTCTGACCTGAACGATTCATTTCTCTTTCAAGCCTTGCAATTCCAATAATTGAGTTTGTCTGACTTGAATGGATTGTACAGATTTCTGTAGGCTGTGTGCCTTCAAGGAACCACTGTGTCGTTTTCTTTTCACAGTTATCTGTAAGAATCTGTCCACTGTCATAGCAGACTGTTGCTTTAATTACACCTGTAAGTGGTTTAGGGAACTCTTTTGAAGGAAGATCCCTGTGGATTTCGCGGAAGAAGTCACCCCAGGCAAAGCCGGCAAGAGTAGAACCTGTAATATTAAGACCAAGTGACTGACCAGGCTTGTCAAAGCCGAACCAGAAAGCAGCGGCGTAATATGGGGTAAAACCGCAGGTCCAGGCGTCGGCCCAGTTCTGAGTGGTTCCGGTTTTACCGGCTGCAGGCATTGAGTAGCTTTTTCCTGCAGGAGTCTTATAATCAAACTTCCAGGACTGACCGGCAAGTGTACCACCGTTGTTTACTGTCTGCTCAAGAAGCTTTGTCATTACAAAAGCATTCTGAGGTGAAATAACCTGTATCTTATCACCCTTTGCAGACTGTTCCTTACGGATATCCTGCTCTGGATTAAGAATAATGTTTCCGTTTTTATCTTCAACTGTACGAATTGCCATTGGAGTAACTTCTTTACCACCGTTAGCAAAAATTGCATAGGCTCTTGCCATTTCAATAGGGCGTACAGAACAAACTCCAAGACCAATTGGATAACCTGGTACAAAGCCTCGTGAAGGAAGCTCACTATCAGAAATGCCAAGCAAATCAACCGCACGAGAAATTGCTGCTTCAAAGCCGATTCCGTCAAGAACCTTAAGCGAAGGAACGTTCATTGAGTGGATTAAAGCATAGTAAAGCGAAACGTTACCAACCCATTCACCGCGGAAGTTCTGTGGAATATATGGCTTACCGTCTGCTGTATGGAATACAACAGGTGTATCGGAAATCTGTGTTGTTGGAGTAAACTTCTGTGAATCAATTGCGGCAGAATAATAGAGTGGCTTGAATGTAGAACCAGGCTGAACCTTTGCCTGAGTAGCACGGATAAACTGGTTTTCCTGGTCGTATTTGCTTCCGCCAACGAGAGCGTCAATATAACCGGTGTTTGCACCAATACAAATCATTGTGCCTTCAATTGTTGTCTTTTCTTCATTCTTCTTTGAAACAGCAGTTGCTCTGTTTATAATACCAACCTTAAGCTGGTCAACACCTGTCATCATGGAAACAATATCAAGTACAGGATTGACGTTATTTATGTAAGCCTGGTTTGCAATAAACTCTGTTCGCTGTTCGCTTACCTTAAGCTGAGGTAAATTAAACAGAAGAGCAAGCAGCTCTGTCATTGGAATGTATGTATTATACGCAAGCTTAGAGCGTGAATTATGCTCCCGCTGATAGCGTGTATTTGCAATTTCAATATATTTGGACATTACATCCTGCGCAACCTGCTGATGCTCAAGATCAAGTGTTGTATTTACGGTAAAGCCGCTTGTGTAAATATCATCTGAACCGTAAATCATATTTCCAAGCTCACGGCGAACGTATTCAGAGAACCATGGAGCTTTATCATCCCTAAGCATATACGCTGAGGTTGATGTTCGTGTATAGTCAAAGCCAGACCAGTAATCTTCAAACGAGGTGTCTGATTCTTCCTGAGTAATATAGCCTGCCGCAACCATAGATTTAAGAACATCCTTCTGGCGGTCCATAGCACGGTTAGGGTGATCAAAAGGATTATAGTAAGCAGGGTTTGAAAGCTGAATTACAAGAATTGCAGCCTCTGCCGGTGTGAGGAAGGTTGCATCGTGGCCAAAGTAATATTTTGAAGCCGCATTAACACCGTAGGTTCCGCCACCGAAATATATTTTATTAAGATAAAGCTCAAGAATCTCGTTTTTAGAATAGCGGCGCTCCATCTGAATAGCCCACCACAATTCCTTGATCTTTCGCTTGTAGGTCATGTCTGTTCGGTCACAGTAAAGGGTACCGGCAATCTGCTGTGTAAGGGTAGAACCACCACCAAGCGATTTTCCCATAAGCTTACCCATTACAGCTCGGAGTACAGCCTTAATACTAAAGCCCTTATGCGAGAAGAAAATACGGTCTTCTCGGGTAATCAGAGCATCAATCATATGCTGAGGAAGCTTTTTGTAGGAAATTATTTCACGCTTTTCATCGGAAGCAAACTCTGTTATAAGCTCGCCGTTTATATCAAGGAGTTTAGTCGGAAGTGCTGTGTTGAACTCTGTAATAAACTCCGAATTCTTAATGTTTTTAGTTTCAGAAAGACACCAGCCTAATCCTGCTCCAAAAAGGATTGAGAAAAAAACTAGAAGTAAACAAAGAAAAACGGCTGATTTTTTTAGTTTAAACATAGCAATATTATAGTAAAAATATGTCTTACATTCAATTATTTTAAACAAAAAAAAGGCACGGATTTAGATCCGTGCCATGCCCATCAGGCAATCGGGAACATGGGTGGGAGGGGAAAATGTCCCCGATACTATTAATATCGACCTGAAGGCCGAAAATCTTTAGTTCCTAAAATAATTTTTTTTATGATTTTTTTGAGCGTTATTCTTCGGAAATCTGCAGGTCTACAGCAAGGTTTGCCTTGTAGGTTTTACCTTTTATTGCCGAAATTGAACGGATTATTTCATAGTCTCCGATTATAAAGGTTACCTTATGCTCGCCCTCTGAGATTATGATTTCTTTGCCGGTTTCAGAGAAAGGCTCTCCATCAAACTGTATCTGTGTACCTTCAGGAGCAGTGATAATGAGGGTAGGCTCAATGCTTTTTAAGAGAATATCCAGATCAGAGATTTTTGCCTGTTCTATGCGTACATTCCTTACTTCTGTCCTGTAGCTTTCAGAAATTACAGAAACGTTGTGAATACCGGTATTTAGAAGAATCTTATCTAAATCACCCTGAACAGGATTATCGTCTACGAATACAGTATAAAATGCTTCTTCCTGAGAATTGTCTTCTGCTTGAGCATTATTTAACTGGGCCGAACCGAGTCCCTGTTCTGTTGTTTCTGCGGCTTTTTCAGCTTCTTCTGTTTTGTCTGAGTCCGATTTAGCCTGGTATTTAGTCTGAATCTCAGGCTCCTGAATGTTCAGCTTAAGAATACCCTTGTTTGAAAGAATAGGCTTTACGCTCATTTTTATAACGGAATCAAGCACTGTATCAGGAACACCTTTCATAACCTGCTGGAGCCGTAAGAAAATATAGTTTCCGGATAAATCCGGCTTTTTTTCAAGACGGGTAGTGTACTGATTTGTCTTAAACTGCTTTGTATCTGTAAGCGGAATCTGGAGATACCAGGAAAGCTTTCCAGGAAGAACTTCAAAAAAGATTTTGTTGCCGGAAAAATCAATCTGCTCTTTTTTAGGAGAAGGATTTACAGAATCATAAACAACACAGGCACAGCAGTCTCTCCAGAGTGCAGTTTCTTCCGGAATAGTCATTTTAATTTCAATTCCCTCAATAAAAACTCTTGATTCCGGCAGATAGATTGCAAGACCATCGTTCAGTTCAAGCGCTGCTTCTGCTTCAGAGTTTACATCATCTGTAAGCTGAACAGTATGAAGCTTTGCTACACGGAACTGCTCTGCAAATAATCCTGCAGTAAAAAGCATAAGGAAAGAGAATAATAAAACTGTATATTTCCTACCAAAACTAAACATCACTTCAATTTCAAGGATGACGACGGATTATAAGGCACACCATCCTTTCTGATTTCAAAATGAAGGTGAGGACCTGTCGCCATTCCTGAGCTGCCAACATATCCTATTATATCACCTTTTTTTACAGAATCATACATAGAAATATTAATTTTTGAAAGATGTGCATAAACACTCGTTAAAGCTCCGTCATCATGCGTAAGGATGATGTAATTTCCAAAAACTTCATCATTCTCATAACATAAAGCATTTGTTCCGTCTTTTATAGCATAAACAGGAGTACCTTCCGCCGCCGCTAAATCAATTCCATTATGATTTTTCCATTCTCCTGAAACAGGACTTTTCCGCTTGCCGAACTCAGACGAAATCCAGTAGGAATCCCTGTTTATCGGAAGCCTCATTTCTGAATCAAGAAAATATGCTCTTTCCGTTGGAGTAAAGCGCGCGTTTACAAGAAAAATAAATTCATCCTTGTCGGTATTATAATAAATATATTTTCCGCTCTGGTCGGAGTTGAAATATCTTTCCTGCAGTAATATTTCAAGGGAGTTTATGCCCTGTTTTTTTCGGATAAAAAGCCCCGCTGCGGTTGGTAAAAGTAAGGTTTTTCCGTAAAGGGATGATGTTGAACTTTCAATGCAATTCAACGTTGCAATTGTTTCATAAGGAATGTTGCAGCGGGCAGCGAGCTGAATTAAGGTCTGCTTGGAGTCTACAACAGTGTATTTGAATACAATAAGATCCGGCATTTTTCCAGCCGCTATATTTTTTTTATTGTCTGCAACTATATATGAAAACTCCTTAAACATTAAATCTGACGATTCAAGCTTTGGAATTTCTGGAATCTGTTTTTGTGCATAAAGAAGGTGAGCCAATAGTAAAATTAATGGAAAAAGGATTTTCGCCCGCTTATTCATGGCGAATCCTGTTTAAAATATAATTAAAAACTGCAATAAGGATGATTGTAAGTATAAAAACAGCGAGAGCAATCAGTTTTTTTTCGTTAAGGACAAACTTTACTGAAAAGAAAATACCTGTACAGGTTATAAGTAAATTGCCAAAAAACTTTATAACGGAAGAAAGGCTGCTTTTTCTGATTTTATTTATGCATAAATAAAGAACAGCAAGCCCTATTAAAGAAAGGGTAATTATAGTGTAAACCTTTGGGAAGGAAATTGAAAACTTCCACAAAGGCCAGACAAGAATGACTGATGCAGAAACACAAAGAACTATAAGAAGAAAAAATCGCAGAACTGAGAAAACCTTATTTTTTGTCAGAGAACTTGATTTGTCTTTCATTTTCTTTGTACACAGGCCGAGGCTGCATTCTGTCGGAATATAAAAAATTAGTCCTCTTCTACAATAGCTTCAGCAGGACAAGATGCAGCGCAAGAACCGCAGCTAATGCATTTTTCAGCATCAATTACACGAACGCCATTCTGCTCAGAAATTGCCTCAACTGGACAATCAGGCTCGCAAGCTCCGCAATTAACGCACTGGTCATTAATTTTATACATAATCTGGCTCCTATAAATTAGATATATTTAGATAATACATTATGCTTGAAAAAATCGCAAGCGAAGTTATAATTAAGCTATGACTAAGAAAGAAATTGCATCGTATATCGATCAGACAGTATTGGCTCCGGATGCGGGAGTAAAAGAAATTACACAGGTATGCAACGAAGCTATTCAGTATGGATTTGCTTCTGTTTGTATAAATCCTGTTTATGTTCCTTATGCAGCAACGGCATTAGAGAAAACACCTGTAAAAGTTTGCACAGTCGTCGGCTTTCCTTTAGGTGCAAGCACTTCAAAGGTAAAGGCTGATGAAGCAAGAAACGCTATTATGAATGGTGCCGATGAAGTTGATATGGTTATCAATATTGGTGCAGCAAAGGACGGAAGATTCTCTATTGTTGGCAGCGATATTGCTACTGTTGTAAAGGCAGCAAAAAGTGCAGGCAGAAGGGTAAGAAGAAAAATTATTGTAAAAGTAATTGTAGAAACCTGTCTGCTTGAAGATTCTGCAATAAAGATGTGCTGTATGTGTGCTAAAAAGGCAGGTGCTGATTTTGTAAAGACTTCTACAGGCTTTGCAAC
Organism: Treponema sp.; assembly: GCA_017619795.1. Lineage (GTDB taxonomy): Bacteria > Spirochaetota > Spirochaetia > Treponematales > Treponemataceae > Treponema_D. The sequence continues at coordinate 73,977 of JAFZRP010000013.1, read as the reverse complement.
ACCAAAGAGTCTGGATGGCCAGCTTCTTCCAAACGGTGCAAGCGAGCATCACGTAAGGCTTATGCGTGAGACTGTCGGCCCTGATATGGGTGTAAAGGCTTCAGGTGGAATACGTTCTGCAAAAATGGCTGCCGCTATGATAGAAGCCGGTGCCAACCGTATTGGAACCTCAAGCGGTGTGAATATCATTGAAAATTGGGTTGAATAAAAAATATTCAAAACATAATCTGAATAAAAAAAAGCTGCCTGATAAATCAGACAGCTTTTTTTACACTTAATCTGTGTGTGCCACTAGATCTTTGCTTTCTTAATGCTCTTAATAAGGTAAGAGTATTTGTTTCCGTCTACAGTATAAGATGCTGTTTCGCCAACCTTCTTGTCCATAATAGCGTTTCCGAATGGAGACATGTAAGAAATGATGTTGTTGGCAATATCTGATTCCCATGGACCAAGAATTGTATATTTTTCATCCTTATCCATTTCGTTGTTATGCAGTGTAACCTCTGTTGCGAAAGAAACAACAGTTGTTGTAACAGTTGTTGGATCGAATACTGTTGCACGGTTGAGTTCTTCCTGGAGTCTTGAAAGTGTAAGGTTGAGCATGTGCTGTCTTTCTCTTGCAGACTTGTACTCAGCGTTTTCTTTAAGGTCTCCTTTTTCACGTGCTTCAGAAATATCCTTAGCATTTGCAGGAAGGTCAATGTTCTGAATGCGGTCAATTTCAGCCTTCTTTTCTTCAAGCTTCTTAGCTGTAACGAGCATACCCTTAGGCTGAGTTGTCTTCTCTTCAGAAACACGGAACTTATAGTCAGGATATTTCTCAAGAATCTTGTTACGGATCTGAGCCTTGTAAGAAGGATCAATATCAGCAATATCGTCAATAAGAGTGTAAATCTTCTTTACAGTGCTTTCGTCCTTGCTGAACATGTAGTTGTAAATTGTTTCATCCTTGAACAGGAGAAGGGTAGCATTCTTATTGATTTTCTTGTTTTCTGTTGTATTAACGTGGTTGTTAATCTCGCGGAATGTAAGTTCAATAATGTTGATGAGGGTAATAATCTGTTTTTCGTAGCTTACGCCTGCATCCTTGTACCAGTCTTCGTTCTGGCATTCCTTAAAGAAGAACATTACTGTCTCGCGGAAATCCTTAAAGCTTTCAAAGCTTGTTCTTACCAGCTTCTGTACGTCTGCTGTATAACCTGCATCTACAAGTGTCTTCAAAAGTGCGCCGTCAAGAACAACCGGGAACAGCTTGATGTACTGTGCGTTCCAGTCTGGAAGCATCTTAATGCATTCAAGGAAGTCTCTCTTGAGTGTAGTGTTCTTGCTGTCCTTAAGAAGAACGTATGTTTCCTTTGGATTTTCGAGTCTTGCATAAAGTTCTGCAAAGGTTTCTTTAATTGGGAAAGCAAACTGCTTGTCGCTTCTGCTTACAGCCTTTACAACAAGGTAAGAAGCAATTACAAACTCGTTTACCTTTGAAATATTCTTTAAGTAACCTGTGAAGTATGAATACATTTCAGCAAAAAGCTCACTTGATTTGTCTGTAAGGTCGCTGTTTACATACTTCATAAGAATATCGATTCTTGCGAAGAACTGCTTCTGAGCCTTGAACTCGTTAGAAAGCTTTTCTTCAGGTGTAATTTCGTGATCGCGAACTGTATAAAGGTTGATGTCGCTTGGATTTACGCCAAAGCAGGCATTTGATTCAAGTTCTTTCTTTGCAGAAGTGTTCCATGATGTCCATTCACCTGTAGAAAGAATTGAAGGAACAAGCTCTGCCTTAATGCGCTTAAAGTCGCAGTTGTTGTCAAAGCTCTTGATGATTGTCTTAAGTGCCCAAACCTTATCTTCCTTAACGCGTTTAGCAAGAACTTCTCTTTTCTGTGTAGCTTTAAGAACCCAGATGTGCTCTGGAGAAAGAGGCTTGAGGGCTGTAACTGCCATTTTAAGGGAAATGTCGTGGATTCCGCCTGTTCGTCCAAAGTTAATCTTAAGCATATCTTTTTCAAGCTTAAGGATTTTTCCAACGCCCCAGTTTCTGTGGAATACAAAGCTTCCCTTGTCAAAAGCAATGTGCTTTTCAAAGTCATTTATAGCTTCAAAAACGTTTCTGTAGTTCTGTGTAAGGTTTGAAGATTTAATATATTCTTCGAGCTGACTGTGGTTTTTGTATTTGCCACGGTAGCAGTCTGTAATTTCTTTTCTTGCCCAGGTATCTTTTGGTTCAATTTCAAGGTTCTGCTTAAGGATTTCGATTGCTACATCCCATTTCTTGTTGTCCTTGTAGTAGTTGTAAAGCTCCTGCATAAGGGTAGTAGTCTTAATTTCACCAAAGGTTTTAGCAATCTTGCGGCGAACAAGCTGGAAGAAATCAATTTCATCCGGAATAAGAGTAACAAGCTTAGACCAGATATCCTTACAAGAAGTATAGTTTCCAATGTTGATATAGCGGAGAACTGCCTTTTTATAATAGTCGATGGCATTTTCTTCATCGCTTTCTTCTTCATAATGCTCAGCAAGCACTTTAGCAAGGTCAGCTTCTTCAAAATCAATCTTTACAATTTTTGTATAAAGCTCCCAAACCTTCTCGCTGCCTTCTGCGGCATAAATTGAGGCAAGAGTTTTAAGTGCAAACTTATTGTTTGGATCATCTTCGAGAATATTCTCACAAAGATAAGTTACGATAGATTCCTTGTGATTCTTCTGGAAAATATCAACAAGAGTCTCAAGAGACGAATTGTCAATAGTTCCTTTTTGGATAGAAAGAATGCCTGAAAGATACAGGGCAATGATACTATCCTTTGTGTGTGAAAGATGCTCCTCACAAACCTCAAGAACCTCGTCTACACAGTTTTCGCTGCGTGCCTGTTCAACTATAACTGCAAGCTCTTTTAAGTTGTTCTGTGTGTAATTACTGATAGTTGCTCTTGTCCATGTTTCTTCTTTCAGCATATCCTGAACTGATTGAATTAAAGTTTCTGCCATTTAAAACTCCTGTTTAAAACTTTTGCCAGGATTGTGGATCAATCTACAAATGCATTGTAAACGGATGAATCCAAAATCTTTATTCGCAATAATATCTCATTAATCTTATTAACGTTTTCATGCCGTAGTACATAATGGTCAATGAGCCAAAAATAACTGTTTAACATTCGTGGAACCAAAGTCTCTGTATTGCATGCAGGGTCTTTGTATTCGCTTTCCATTTCGTAAATGTTTCTACTCAATCTTGCGGCTTCCTGCGGTGTAAGCTCTCTTTTAATGTTGAAAATACCGCATAAAGTCCCATAAATTGGAATCCAGTACTGTAATTGCTTTCCGGTAAAACCTTTTTCTGTTGTGGTAGAAATAAGACATTTGATCAGCTGTGAATCAAGGAAATCAATGTCAATTTTCTCCGGGTCAAGAAAAAACGCTTCCCTAAAAAGCACCTTTCCGTTTCTGTCTTCTCCGCAAAGAGAATAACAGTCCGCCAGCTGCGCAAGTACTGAAGCCTGATTCGGGTAGATGCTGTTTGCTTCTGCCAGACAATTTCTTGCATTCTCAAAATCTCCGAGCCTCTTGTAGCAGATGCCCATGTTCTTAAGAATCTCCGCACGGTGCGAAGGATCCTTTTCGTCCAGAAGATTTGAGTAAAGCTTTATTGCTGAAGAGAAAAAGCCCTTGTGAACGGCATAAAGAGCCGGTTCATAAGTATATTTCTCTCTTGAAAGAAACAGCTGAAAAGCCTTCCAGTCCTCAAGAAGACGGTCACCTCGTTCTAAATCAGAAAGATTTTTCAGTCTTCTTGTAGAGTCAATCCAAAAAATGCAGCAACGGTTTGTGTAGCTCAGTTCCTTGCAGTCAAGCTCATGTTCAAAAAGAGAGCTTATAACTCCCTGTGCCTGAGCAGGCTGACCTTCTTCAAGGTACTTCAAAGCATCTCTTAAACCAGTTTCTGTTTGAATCTCCATAGCGCTTATTTTTATAATATATAAGATTAAAAATAAAATCAACAAAGATTATGAAAAAATAGGAAAAAAGGGACAAAACTTATACACCTAATGTTTCCATCTGTCAAGTAAAAAAAATATTATTTATTAAAAAAGGTTTTCAATTGTAAATATATGAAATGTTTGTTAAAATATTATCCAAATGAAAACTTCTTTTTTAGCAAAAACTCCAGTTTTAGCACCATCACTGCTTTCCGCCGATTTGTCAGATCTCAGAAACGCAGTATCGCAGATAGAAAACAAAAACGGCTCAGTCGTTCACATAGATGTTATGGACGGACAGTTTGTACCGGAAATTACATATGGTCAGCCGGTAATAAGGTCAATCAGAAAACTTACAAAGCTTCCGTTTGACATTCACCTTATGGTTAAAAATCCCGAAAACCAGATAGATTCCTTCGCAGAATGCGGAGCAGATTGGATTACCTTCCACTATGAGGCAACCGCACATTCACACAGACTCATTCAGCATATACACGAGCTTGGAAAAAAAGCCGGCGTGGCAATTTGTCCGGGAACTCCTGTATCTATGTTGTCGGAAATACTGGAATCTGCCGATATTATATTAGTAATGTCTGTAAATCCCGGCTGGGGTGGGCAGAAGATTATTCCTTCGTGTGTTGCCAAAATAGCTGAGCTTAAAAAGCTTAGGGAAGAAAAGGGATATCACTATCTTATTTCTGTAGATGGTGGAGTTAATTCCGAAACAATCGGTTCTGTAGTAGATGCTGGTGTTGATGTAATTGTTTCGGGGTCTTCTTTCTTTAATGGCAGCCTTGAGTGGAATAATTGAGACTTAAACAATTATTTCTGATAATGAGGAAAAAATGATTAGGAAAAATAAAGTTTTTTTATCATTCTGTATGCTTTTCTTTATGCTGACTTGTGGTTCAACGGCTTTTGCAAGTGAGTCGGCATCTGCAGCTTATCTTGAAGGCTGCAAAGCATTTTCCCGTGGCGAATGGAGCTCAGCCGTATTCCTTTTGAAAAAAGCAGCTTCCTATACAGAGAATAACAATCCAGATACCTTCTACATGCTTATTGCTGCAGAGATTTACGCAGAAGACTATAGGACAGCCCTCAGCGACTGCGATGATTTTATGAAGGTTTTTATAGATTCTATCTATATCCCTAGAATCCAGTATATGAAAGGGAAGGTATTGTATTCCCTTGGTGAATATGAAAAATCAATCGTTGTATTGAGCGATTTCTGTCATCGTAATGAAGATGATGAGCTTTATCCGCTTGCCTTGTTTTATATAGCTGAATGTCTTTTTACAGACTACAAGTATGAAGAAGCAGAAGCAATTTACGAAAGAATTGTTGTAAGTTATCCATCGTGCGAAAAGGTTGCTGCTGCTCAGTACCGAATTGAAAATATTGCTCAGCGTTCAAGAGAAGAAAAGCTTCTTTATCTGCTTAAGCAGACCGGAGAAGAGTATCTTGCTGCAAAAGAGGATTATGAAAAGCAGCTCAGACTTTATAATTCAGAAGCAATCAATACAACGCGTGAGCGTCTAGCAGATGCGCAGCAGAAAAACCGTGACCTTGAAGAGCAGATTGCAGAGCTCGAAGCTCAGATAAATACACTCAAGGAAGAAAAGGAGCTCCAGGCTCAGCAGGCACAGTTGGCATTGCAGCTTCAGGCAGAAAAACAGAATCAAAGTGGAGATGCAGATCAAACCGCAGCTCAGACAGCAGATCAGTCAACAGAAAATACAGAAGCTCAGACAGAAGTAAAGAAGAAAGCCGAATCAGAAAATAGTGAAGCAATCCGTATTCTTAAAGCAAAGGCTTTTTTAATTCAAAGTATGATGAACAAACAGCAGAAAGAAGCTGCTGACGACCAGACAAAATAAGGAAGCAGGAGTTTATATGAAGATTAGCAGATTGATTAGATTTTGTGTAATAACAGCGCTCATAGTTTGTATATCAAGTCCTTCGTATTCAGCTTCTAAAAAGAAAGCTAAAAAAGCAAAGAATGAAGAAGCTGTTGTGGAAACTACTACTGTAACTAACGAAGAAGAAAAAGAAACTGCTGCTGAAGAAACTGTTAATGAAACGAAGAAGCTCCTGCTGTAACAGATGCTGAAGCAGAAACAGAAGCTCCTGTAGAAGATCAGCCGGCTGCAAGTGAAAATAAAACTGAAACAAAGAAAAAGGGTAAGAAAAAGTCTGAAAAAGAGATTCAGAAAGAAAGAAATAATTTTTCCGGCTGGATTGATCCTAAAGGCCGTTCTATAGATGAAGTATACGGTTCAATAAAGCTTAGAATCAGAAATAAAATCGGAAGCTTTAATATTGCAATTGTAGATGAAGAAGCAAGGAAAACTATTCCTGTGCTTTCAACCTCAGACGAATATACAACATCCGGTTTTTATTTAAAGGCTGGTAAAAAAATAATTGAACTTAATAAAGATTCAAGCGTTAGAAAATCAACCTGGAAAACTGATGATGGTGCTGCAGTTGGCTACAGAATAGATGGCCTGGCCGACGTAATTGTTTATTTTGACACCTTCCGTTCAAGTGAAGATTTTGATGTTGATTCAATCAAAGTTACTGTAAAAGTAACAAATATGAGTAAAAAGAAGGATTATTTCGCTGTTAAGGCACTTCTGGATACAATTCTTGGAGAAACAGACAGACATCACTTCTACGATTGTAAAAATATGCCTGTTAAGAATGAAGTTTCATACCGCGAACTTGAAGATAACTATTGGTTCCTTTCTAAAAACTCAAGCGGTTCACTTCAGATTATCCTTGCCGGCGGTGAATGTACAAAAACAGATTTAGTTGCCCTTGCAAACTATTCAACTCTTGCTACAAAAAACTGGGAGCCTGATCTTCTTTCGTACAGAGCCTTTGATACAGTATTGTCTTATAACAACTCTGCTGTAGGAATAACCTGGCCACGTCATAGACTTGGTGCCGACGAGCAGTTTACCGAAGTATTCTATATTTCAACTGCACTTGGCGACAGAGAACCTTCCGGGGCTGATTTTATCCTTGGAATCGAAAGTGAAACCGAATCTACAGAGAAAAAAGACTCAGACAAAAAGGAACAGACAGAAGAAGTAAAGGCAGAGGAAACAAAGGCTGAAGAAAAAAAGCAGGAAGAACAGACTTCCAATATTCCGCCGTATGTTCCATTTGATGTAAAAACTATTACAGCTCAGCAGCTTTCACCAGAATATATACAAAAGCTTCTTAACAGAATTGCTGCCCTTGAAGAATCGGACGAAAGTCTTGACAGAGAAGAGCTTATTCTTCTTAATGCCGAGCTTGATGCAATTCTAGAGGCGTTAAGGCTGCAATAAAGGTTTTAAAATGGCTCAGGATGTATTAACCGTTGCATGGAAGTTCATGCGAAAAAGACAGTTCGCTACCGCAATCAAACTGCTTGAAGGAAGGGCAGATGTTTATGAGGGTAATTTTGAATATTATCTTCTTACGGGAATAGCCTGTCTTTATGTAGGTGATTTCGGAGCTGCCGGGGCATATTTTCAAAAGGCAAGACAAATAAAGCTTACAGATTCAAGGCTTCTGCTTGGTCAGGCAGCAATTTATTTGAGACGTGGCGATACAGAAAGAGCCCTGCAATACTACATGGAAGTCAAAGAAAACGATGCTTCCAATAGAACTGCGCAGGATGCAATCGAGTTTATTCGTTCCCGTGGTGATTATGATACAATCTGCCGCTGGGTCGATACCGGAAGAATCAAACAGTTCTATCCGCCGCTTGGTCCAAATCCTGCAAAGGTTACTGCCGCAATTCTTTATGCTTCAGCTTTTGTAGTAGCTCTTACTCTTGTTTTAGTGTTTGTACCACATAGTGATTATTCAAAGGGTGCCAGAAAAAATATTTCTGAGCTTTCGCTCACAGTTGACGAAAAAAATAATTCTCAGGAAAAAGATTTATCTGGTCAAACCTTCAGCTACATATTAAGCGAAAAGCAGATTACCGGCAGCTACAACAATGCGTTAAAATATTTCCAGGCTAAGCGTGACAATATGGTTCAGATTGAGGTAAACAGAATCCTTAATTCGAATGCCGCCTTGTCCATTAAGCAGAAGGCAGCTGTTCTCAGCGGTTATCTGGACGAACCAACCTTTGACACAATTACTGACAATCCTTCTTACGACGAAGTACAGAGCGAGCCTGCTCTTTATATGGACTGCTGGGTTTCCTGGGGTGGAAAAATTGCAAATGCAGTACAGAATCCGGACGGAACTTATACGTGCCAGCTGCTCGTCGGTTATGAAACTGGTAAAAATGTTGAAGGCTATGTGACTGTAAAGTTTAATTCAGTGCCTAACATTGCAACAGATCAGCCGGTTAAGATTCTTGGAAAGATTTCATCAGAAGATAAAAAGATTTTCCTTAAAGGTAAGTCAGTATATCAGAACGTAAAAGACGGAATGCTATAGACTTTCTAGGAAAAAAACAGTTTTTTCAATTTTTTTTCTGGAAAATGGTCTTTTTTTTAAAATAAAAGCCATATTATATATAGGGAGGAAGGTGGCTAAATGGCAAATACAAATCCAGCTCCGATGGACATGTCGGAGAAAATGAAGGCTCTGGAGGCAGCTCGTCTTCAGATTGAAAAACAGTTCGGGCAGGGCGCAATAATGAGGCTCGGCGATAAAGCTGATGCAGCCGGTATTGATGTTGTTCCGTCTGGCTCTATTCTGCTTGATGAAGCTTTGGGAATAGGTGGTTATCCTAGAGGACGAATTATTGAAATGTACGGTCCTGAAAGCTCCGGAAAAACCACACTTGCACTTCACGCTATTGCAGAGGCACAGAAGCTTGGAGGAGTTGCGGCATTCGTAGATGCTGAGCATGCTCTTGATCCGATTTATGCAAAAAATCTTGGTGTAAATATTGACCAGCTGTGGGTTTCTCAGCCGGATACAGGTGAACAGGCACTTGAAATTACAGAAAACCTTGTTCGCAGCGGCGCAGTTGATATTATTGTAGTAGACTCTGTTGCAGCTCTTACACCGGAAAAAGAAATTGAAGGTGAAATGGGCGATGCCGTAATGGGTATGCAGGCAAGACTTATGAGCCAGGCTTTGCGTAAGCTTACTGCTATCGTTGGAAAATCAAACTGTATCGTAATCTTTATCAACCAGATCCGTATGAAGATTGGTGTTATGTTCGGAAACCCTGAAACAACAACTGGTGGACAGGCTTTGAAGTTCTATTCTTCAGTTCGTCTTGAAATTAGAAGAATTGAAACAATTGACGGAAAGGGAGATGAAGATGCACTTGGAAATCGTGTGCGCGTAAAGATTGTAAAGAACAAGGTTGCGCCTCCATTCCGAAAGTGCGAACTCGACATCTACTTCGGCAAAGGAATCTCTGCGGCAGCCAGTCTGCTTGATTCTGCTGTAAAACACGGAATTATCGACAAGCGCGGTGCCTGGTATACAATGGGCGAAGAGAAAATCGGTCAGGGCAAGGAAAATGCAGTAAACTATATTGAACAGAATGCAGAGCTTGCTAAGACAATTGAAGCTAAGATTCGCGCAGAAGTTTTCCCTGGACAGGTGCTGAAGGGTAAGGAAGAAACACCTGAGAAATAAAAATGAAACGGGTTCTTTTGGGATTAGGCTCAAATAAAGGTTTTCAAAATCAGACACCGCTCGAATTATTAAGCTGTGCCTGCCTTGAATTGAGAAGGATTCTGAACGAACCCGTTTTTTCGTCTGTATACCGCACAAAAGCAATGTATGTTGAAAATCAGGATGATTTTTATAACATGGTTGTGCTCGGTTATGTGGACGATAGTCTTAGTCCTTTTGAACTTTTAAAAAAGATAAACGAAATTGAAGCAAAATACGGAAGGAACCGCGAACAGGAAATCCGTTTTGGACCGCGTCCGCTCGATATAGACATTGAGCTTTTTGGTGATGACGTTATAGATGATCCTAAGCTTCAAATCCCGCATATAAGAATAAAAGAGCGTGCTTTTGTGCTTGTTCCAGCTCTTGAGATTCTTACAGATTCTGCCGATAAAAAAATAAGACAAGAGTATGCTGAATGTCTTTCTAAAATCGACCTGGAAGACAGTGCGAACAAAATAGAAAAGCTTATTTCAGCAGAAGATTTTATTTCTAATCGGGAAAAGAAAATGGAATACGAAGCACAGACAGTTAGTTCTAAATCAGTTGGTCAGGAAACTGCCGTAATCACAAAAGAAAAGAAAACTCAATATAAAATAGGTGAATTTGAAGGACCTCTTGATTTACTTTGGAAACTCATACACGAAAGTAAAATCAACATATACGATATTCCAATTGCACAGATAACCGAACAGTATCTTGAATATCTTGACTATGCCGTTCAGACAGACCTTGCTAATCTTTCAGACTTTTACAGCTGGGCAGCAAAGCTTATTTATATTAAAAGCCGTATGCTTCTGCCGATTGAGTTCAGCAGTGATGATGATGAAGATGAAGATCCTCGCCAGGAGCTTGTAGACCGTCTTATTGAATATCAGAAGTTTAAGAAGCTTTCTTCGCTTATGGACGAGCAGGAGGATGATTCTGAATGGAACTTTGAACGCAAGAAGATTCAGCGTGTTCTTCCTTTTGATGAAGCTGACGACATGTGGGAAGAGGTAGACACCTGGGACTTACTCCAGCAGATGCAGTCAATGTTCAAGACAATGATGGGACAGTATTCAAACGAAACAATCCTTAACATGTTTGAAGAAATCTCCGTAAACGAAAAAATTACGCTCATGAACGAGTATCTTGATAATAAAAAAGAATGTATGTTTACCGATTTGCTTACACGTCCTGGTAATGCAATGGATGTAATCTGTGCCTTTATGGCAATTCTTGAAGCTGTAAAATTCCGTATGATAACCATCTTCCAAAATAAGCTGTTTGGTGATATAAAGATATGCGTAAGGGAAGATAGCGATGGTTATGTTCCTAGCGAAGACGAGCTGACAAGTAATTAAGGAAAAAAAATGGATTTTAATAAAGAAACGGCTCTCGTTGAAACTGTATTGTTTCTTGAGAGTGAACCTTTAACTGTAAAAATGCTTTCCAACAGAGCACAGCTTTCGGAAGAAGTTGTAGAAAAATGCCTTGAAAAGCTTACCGAAAAATATTCAGCGGAAGACAGCGGAATTGAGATTTCTATTATAGCTGGTGGATATTGTCTTACGCCGAAGCAGGAATATTGGGCTGTATTAAAAGAGCTTTATGGTATGAAAAGGGAAGGCCGCCTTTCAAAATCTGCCATGGAAACTCTTGCAATAATTGCGTACAAGCAGCCTGTAACAAGAGCAGAAATTGAAGCAATCCGCGGTGTAGGCGTTGATAATATGGTACGTCTTCTTATCGAAAGAAATCTTATTAAAGAAGTTGGAAAAAAGGATGCACCTGGAAGACCAACTTTATTCGGTACAACAAAAGAGTTCTTAAAGCTTTTCAGACTGAACAGCATTGCAGAGCTTCCTAAGCTTGATGAGGATGAAGAGGAACGCTTTGAACTCGCACGATAATTCAGTTGAACCAATTAGACTTCAGGTTTATCTTGCTCATTGTGGAGTTGCCAGCCGACGTGCCAGCGAAAAAATTATTACCGATGGACGCGTTACTGTAAATGGTCAGGTTGTAACGGAGCTTGGAACAAAGGTTAGCGGTAAAGATAATGTTTGCGTTGATGGAAAAAAGGTTTTCCTGGAAGATACAAAACGTTATGTAGTTTTGAACAAGCCTGCCGGTTTTGTATGCTCCTCAAGTGATGAAAAGGGCAGACAGGTTGCTGCAGATCTTCTGAAAGATTCCTACACAGAGCGTCTTTATAATGTTGGCCGTCTTGATATGTATTCAAAAGGTATGATTCTTTTTACAAATGACGGTGATTTTGCCGCAAAGCTCAGTCATCCTTCAAGTCAGATTGAAAAAGAATACATTGTAGAAACTAGCCAGAATATTCCGGATGATCTTCCCGCAAAATTAGAAAAAGGTGTGCGTGTAGAAGGAGTTTTTTATAAACCGCTGCACGTAGAAAAGCTTAAAGACCGCAAGCTCAAAATTGTGCTTATTGAAGGCAAAAACCGCGAAATCCGCAAAATGCTTGAAAGCCAGAATATAGGAACTCATTCTCTTGTTCGTGTACGAATTGGAAACGTAAACTTAGATGACCTAAAACCAGGCGACCACCGCGATTTGACTCCTTCTGAAGTTAAAGGACTTTTGGAGTTAACTGATAGAAGTTAATTATTCTTTTTCTACACGATAAATATGGATTTAATTCATTTTATCGATGATTAGAAATAAAGCTTTTTTGGAATCGTCATCAAGTTTATGAATCTTTTTTACTAATGGCAAATAAGTTGAGAATATTTTCTTGTCCTGCTTTTGTTTTTCAGTTTCAAGGAATGATGCTGTTTGTTGTTCTGTATTTATGTTTAATAGTTTTTCTAAGGGAATATTCAAAACTTTTGAAATGCGTAGTGCTAAATCAGCGGCAGGCATACCATCTCGTTTAATACCATTAGAAATTGTATGAACAGAAAAATCTGCTTTTTCTGCAAGTTCTTTTCTGGTTATCCCAAGATATTCACATTCATCATCAACATTTTGCCAAAAGCCCATAATTATTTTTATCACAATTGAAATATTTAGATTTTAAAAATATTTACATTGTAATATTTATTAGTGTGTTTTATAATTTATTACAGTTGTAATAAATTGGAGATAAAAATGAAAAAAAATTATTGTTTTGGTTTATTGTTATTTTGGACATTATTTTTTGTAAGTTGTGCTAGTACTATGAAATTTGATAAAGAGGCTTCAGTTAAAGTTCCTGAAGAATTTCAAATAAAGAATTCACCTGATTTAGAATTTATAGGATTTAAAGCTGATGCAAATAATCTATCTACAGGAAATGGGGAAACTGTCAAGCTTACAGGTACTTGGGCAAAAGAAACTTATGTATTTCCATCCGATTTTGATTTATGGAAAAGTTATAAAACAGATACATCATTAAAAAATTTGGGAAATATGCTTGAAAAATCTAATGTTGCATATGATAAATCATTCTCATACTTTGGTATTTATTCTTTACAGGAATTAGAATTATATAAAAGTGATAAACGTTTTATAACTTTTATCGAAGTTAATAAAAATCATCTTGGAGGTACTGTAAAAGATAATTGGATTATGCCGGGTGCAATTCTTCTAGGTACTGGAATTGGATTGATAAGTAGCGGAAGCATATATGTTGTTACTGATTCGGATAATTACATGGGATTAGGTAAATCTGGAAAAGTTTTAATAGGTGTTGGAATAGGCACTGCATCTATAGGCGCTCTTTTTTCAGCTTTTCCTGCTACAACAACGCTAAATTTTATTGGAGAATATCAAATATATGTTTATGATACAAGTGATAAAAAAGTTGTTTATAAAGATGTTGTTGTTGTTTCAGAAAAAGATACTTTTAAAGGTTCCTTTTTTAATGAATCAACAAATAAAAAAGAAGTATATGATTATTATGGTTGCATCGTAAACAATGCTATTCTTCAGAAATATGTTGAAGTTCAAAAATTTTTAAATAATTATGTTGATGGAAATTAAAAAGTTGACGAAAACGTTGTAACGATATATAGTAAAATTAAACGGGGACGCAAAGCAAATTGAGCGACCGCCTCCGTAGCTTATAATACAAGCCCGTCCGAAGTTGGTTGCTAAGAGGCGGGCTTTTTCATGCTCTTAAGTCCTATTTTATCAGGAAGGTGAGCAGGTCTATAACAAGTGCGATAATAGCAATAACTAGCATTGCTTTTTCGTATTTTGTCATAGGCGTCTCCTTCATTCATTAGAATTCGGAGTTAAGCCGCCACAATTTACTATGCATTCCCCTGTATAGTATAGCTTATATTATAATTATAAGTATGACAAGTAGTTGATAGAATTATTGATATATAAATTAAGTTATAAACAGCAGGCGTTGCGGGCGGCATTTGAGCCCGCAGAGAGGGTAGCGGACAAGACCGCAACGAAGTGAGGACTTGGTAGCGCAGGGGGAGACTTCCTCCTCCTTACTAATCCCTAAAACCTATACCCTAGCACCTAACACCTACCACAGGAGGACTTATGATTATTGCAATCGACGGACCAGCTGGAACAGGAAAAAGCACAATCGCTTCAATTCTGGCAGAAAAACACAATCTTACATTTTTGAACAGCGGCGGTTTTTACAGAACCCTTACGCTTGCTGTGCTTCAGGCTGGAATTGACTATAAAGATGAAAAAGCAACTCTTGAGTTCTGCAAAAAACAGAAAATTGAATATACAAAGGAAAGTCACTTTATCTTAAACGGCACCGATGTTACTGCTCATCTTCACGATGATGAAGTTACTGCAAATGCTTCTCAGGTAAGTGCAATTGTAGAAATCCGCCACCTTGTAAACGACCTTATGCGCGAAATCACAAAATCACTTGATATAGTCTGCGAAGGCCGCGATATGACCACTGTTGTATTCCCGAATGCAGAAGTTAAGGTTTATCTTGATGCTTCGGCAGAGGTTAGAGCAAAGAGACGCTTTGATCAGGGCGTAAGTAATATGACTCTGGAAGAGATAAAAGCAGCAATCGAAAAGCGCGACGAAATGGATAAAAATAAGAAGGAAGGTTCGTTAAAAATCGCTCCTGATGCACTGTATATTGATACTTCTAACTTGACGATTGACAATGTTTGTGCGATAATAGAAAAACAAATTTCATAAATATTAAGGGTTTACAATGGACGAAATGGAAGTGGAAAAGGAAGAAGCTCAGAACTCCAAGGGCGATTTCCAGACACAATTAGAGGAATCTTTGAAGGAGTTTAATGCACCACAGGCTGGTCAATTGGTTGAAGGAACTGTTGTTCAGGTAACAAATGATTATGTTTATGTTGATGTAGGAGACAAATCAGAGGGTTTAATTCCCGTAGAGGAGTTCGCAGGTGACCTGCCGAAGGAAGGGGATAAGGTTCAGGCATTGTTGATGGGACACAATTCAAGTGGTCCTGTTCTTTCTAAGAAAAAGGCTGATTCAAAGCGTTTCTTGCGAGAAATTCAGCAGGCATGGAAAGACAAGACTCCTGTTGACGGTGTTATTGTTAAAGTTGTCAAGAGCGGCTATGAAGTTGATCTTGGTATTGACAGAATGGCTTTCCTGCCTATCAGTCAGGCAGATAGTGAAAAGGTTGAAAAACCAGAATCATTGCTTGGTGTAAGATCAAAGTTCTATATTGAGCACTTGTATTCAGATAACAAGCTTAATCCTGTAGTTAATCGCCGCAAGTTCCTTGAAGAAGAAATCAATAAAAAACGCGATGCATTCTTTGAGACTGTTGCAATCGGCGACACAGTAAAGGGTTCAGTAAAGAGCTTTACAAGCTTTGGTGCATTCATAGATTTGGGTGGTTTTGACGGTCTGCTTCATATCAATGATATGAGCTGGGGACACGTTGCTCGCCCTAAAGATTTTGTTAAGAAAGGTCAGGAAATTGAACTTAAAGTTATCCGTCTTGACCCTGCAGAAAAGAGAATAAATCTCTCTCTCAAACACTTCTCAGAAGATCCTTGGGTACATTTCGAAGAAAAATATCATGTTAATGACGTTGTAAAAGGTGTTGTTACAAAGCTTACAGAGTTCGGTGCATTTGTTGAACTTGAAAAAGGCATTGAAGGTCTTGTTCATATCAGCGAGTTCTCTTGGACAAAGAAAGTAAGCAAGCCAGGTGATATGGTTTCTTTGGGCCAGGAAGTAGAAGCTATGATTCTTGGATACGATATCCAGGCTGGAAGAGTTTCTCTTGGTCTTAAGCAGACAACAGATAATCCTTGGGATACAATTGCCGAAAGATATGCAGTTGGAACAGAAGTTACAGGTAAAGTTGTAAAGATTACAAACATCGGTGCTTTTGTTTCTCTTGAAGAAGGAATTGACGCTTTCCTCCATGCAGATGATATTTCATGGACAAAGAAAGTTAAGCATCCAGGCAGTGAGCTTTCAATGGATCAGG
This sequence comes from Treponema sp., assembly GCA_017619795.1. Lineage (GTDB taxonomy): Bacteria > Spirochaetota > Spirochaetia > Treponematales > Treponemataceae > Treponema_D. Next base: position 57,941 of record JAFZRP010000013.1, on the reverse strand, counting down.
AAATTAAGGCTGTTGTCCTTGATTGTGATGCTGAAACTCACAAGATTAAGATTGGTATGAAGCAGCTTACAGATGATCCTTGGAAGGCATTTGCAGCTGAATATAAGATTGGTTCAACTCTCGAAGGAGAAATTACTTCTATCACTGATTTCGGTGTATTTGTAAAGGCTCCAAACGGAATTGAAGGTCTTGTAAACAAAGCTAATCTTAGCGATGACAAAGATGTTCCTTTTGAAGAGGCAGTTGCTAAATACAAGGTTGGCGACAAGCTTAACGTTTACGTTATCGATGTAAATACAGAAAAGGAAAAGGTTGGTTTCTCTGTACGTGAGTTCAAGAAAAAACAGCAGCGTGACGAAATCTCTCAGTATATGTCTGATTCAAACAACAACGATGAAGGTGCGTTCACACTGGGTGACCTCTTGAAAACACAGAAAAATGACTAATCTTTAGATAGATATTTTTTCTAGTAGGACGCATTGTATGTTTTAGGAATAAAACTGCAATGCGTTTTGTTTAGAAAGCAAGATACAGGTGGGAATTGATAGACTGCGGTTTAATTAGTGATATTAAAAAAGTTTCTGAAACTAAAATATTTACCGAAGAGCTTAAACGAATTGCTGCTTCTGTAAGTAAGAATGATGCATCTGTGCTTATTTCTGGAGAGAAAGGTATTGGTAAAGCATTATTTGCCAGATACATCCATTTTATTGGAAACAACTCGGAAAACAATTTTTATAGTTATAAGGGTTCCTGGGACGAGCTTGTTGCACTCATAAATAATTGTAATTATCTTTCAGAACATATCACTGTATATTTTAATCGTATTGAGCAGTTACCGCTTGAACAGCAGGAAAAGCTGGTTCTTCTTATTAAAGATACCGGCTTTAACCATAAGAATATGCGTTTTATTTTTTCAACCCAGACAACACTGGATGAAAAAATCGAACAGAATCTTTTTTCAAAGGATTTGTATTTTCTTATAAGCAATTTGCTTGTTAATATGATTCCTTTAAGACAGCGTAAAGAAGATATTGTGGAGCTTGCTGAGTTTTATCTTAATGAATCAAAAAGCCTTTTTGCTGCCGATGCAGCAGGCTTTTCTGAAACTGCAAAAAGTGATATGATGAATTACTTTTGGGCAGGAAATATAGCTGAACTTAAGAATGCAGTGGAGCGGGGTGTTATCTGTTCTGACGGTTCTTTAATTCAGTCACAGGATATGGCCTTAAAGCTTACAGATAATTCTGAGTTTGCTCAGAATGTTGTTCTGGAAGGCGAAGCCGAAGACAAGTCGCTTAAAACTGCACTTGATTCTTTTAAAAGGGCATATCTTATTAAGATTCTGGAAGAAAACAACTGGAATCAGACAAAGACAGCCAAAGTTCTTGGAATCCAGCGAACCTATGTAATTCGGCTTATAAATGAATTACAGATTCGTAAAAAATAGATATTTTGATATTTTATTGAGGTAAATATTATGGCATTTGATGAAAGAGATGAAGAACTGACATTCAGCAAAAAAATGAATGCTTTTCTTGAGAAAAACCGCAAAGTTGTACTTGGAATATCTGGTGCACTTTTACTCGCAGTTATTGCTTTTGTTGTTGTAGAAGTTGTTCTTTCTAAAACTGCAACAAAAAATCTTGCTGCTGTTGATGCACTTTCTTTTGAACTTACAGACGGTTCTGGTGCACTCGAAGAAGCAGAGCTTGCTTCAAGAAGAGACAGTGTACTTGAAAAACTTGTTCCATACACAAAGAAAGGTGGTGTAGCAGGTGTAAGAGCAAATATGCTTGCTGCAGAAATTGAGTATCAGAAAAAGAATTACGAAGAAGCACTTGGATACTGGGAAAATGCTGCAAATAAGGGAAAGAAAGCTTATACAGCATCTCTTGCTTATTATAATCAGGGTGTTTGTCTTGAAATGTTGAACAGACTTGATGAAGCTGCTGAAGTTTATGAGCTTGCTTCTCTTGATGAAGAGTTCCTTCTCAGATCACACGCACTCTTTAGCTATGGTCGTGTTCTTGAAGCAACTGGTAAATATGCAGATGCAGTAAAAGCATATCAGGAGCTTAATGATGAGTATCCAGATGAAAGCTGGACAAATCTTGCAAAGACAAGAATCCTTGAATTGAAGATTGAAGGAAAAGTAGAGTAACCCTTTTTATTCCAAATTAAAAAATTATTTGATAGTGAAATAATAATGAAAAAGACACACGGAAATAAGAAAATGCATTTTAATGCCATCCTGTTTTGCGTGTGTCTTTTATTTTTAACTCCGCTTTTATGCACCTGCGGTTTGGACAAATATGAATACATAGAAGCACCGGAAACTCTTTATCACCGTCCATACGAAACCTCAACCTTCGAAGATAAATATTTTGAATTCACTACAAAAGAAAGTAAAAGTACAATGTTCAAGGGAACTGCTGTTTATTACAGAATTTATAATTCCCTTTCTAAAATGAATACCGATGTAGGAACAATAACAAATTATATTTATTCAGAAGACAATAAAGCAAAAGCCGCCGAAAAACTTCTTGCAATCAATGAAAAGAACCAGGGCTTTAAGCCGCTTCTGTGGGAGAATTATAATGAATCCATACTTGTAAGCGGTGGCGATGTACATAATGTAAAAATCAGGCTTTCTGATTATCAGTATACTGAAGGTGATAATTCACCTTATGAAGATCATGCTTTTATGGCACAGATTATTTTTGATGGAAATATTGAAAATCTTAAACGTCCTGTCAGATATACAGAAAACCTGACCTTCAATTTTGGAAGATCTGCAACTGAAACAAAAAGCCGTATTCCAATTGAAGATGATCTTGATGTTTGCTACTCAGAAACAACTTCAGAAGATGATGAAAACCGATGGTATGTACCAATGTTTGCAATTGGTGTTGCAATGGACGAAAGCTATACTTTTAACTACAGTGTTCCATTATATCTGGGTTTTGTGATTATTTATGATAATTTAATTGATAACTAATCAAAGAAAACTGTAAAAATCAGTTAAATAAAAAAGGTCTGTCTAATTTTGACAGACCAAAAAAATGATGCTTGACGGGCTCGAACCGCCGACCTGCTGCTTAGAAGGCAGCTGCTCTATCCAGTTGAGCTAAAGCACCAATGAATATAATATAACAAATTTTAAGGTTTTATTCAAGACCAAGCATTTGCTTCATGGTACGCCAGCCTAACATAGCACATTTTACCCGCGCCGGCATATGAGAAACATCCTGCAGGCTCGCTGCCTCATCAAGCTGTTCAAGCTCTTCTTCAGAGACAGTTCCCTTAATCATTCTGTCAAATATATCTGCAAGGGCAAGCGCTTCATCCTTTGTTTTACCAATAATTACATCAGCCATCATATCTGCGCTCGCCTGGCTTATAGCACATCCGCTTCCGGTATAGCCAGCGTCAATAATTTTTCCTGAATCGTCAAGCTTGAGCTTTAAGGTAATTTGGTCACCGCAGCTTGGATTTACACCATCCAGACAAAAAGAAGGCTGTTCTATATCCTTTTTATGAGAAGGATTTATGTTATGTTCGTTTAAAATTTCGCGATAGAGTTCTTTTGTATCCATAGAGTATAATATAACGAAAATTGTGTTTTTAGGCTATTAGTCTTTATATCCTGAAAGCTTTCTCAGCTGTGCAACCTTTTCCAGGAAGATGTCAATTTCTTCTTCAGTGTTATACAAATAAAGACTTGCACGGGCGCTTGCGTTTATACCAAGGTATTGCTGCAATGGCTGAGCACAGTGGTGTCCGGCTCTAATTGCAATGTGGTCTTCACTGAGAAGGGAAGCTATGTCGTGAGGATGAACTCCGTCAATTGTAAAGGTAACAATTCCAGGACGCTTTGTAGGATCATCTGGACCAACAAAATTAACGTGAGGGATTTTTTTCATTCCTTCCATAAGGCGGCACGTAAGCTCAAGGTCATGTTTGGCAATGTTTTCAATACCTACCATCTGAATGTAGCGGACTGCGGCACCCATTCCAACAGCATCACCGGCACTTACAGTTCCAGCCTCAAACTTATGTGGAACCTCTGCCCAGGTTGCGCTGTCACGGGTAACGTATTCAATCATTTCGCCACCGGTCAAAAATGGAGGCATTTCTTCCAGCAAATCAAGTCTGCCGTAAAGAGCACCAATTCCCATAGGACCGCAGAACTTGTGTGCACTCATTGCAAAAAAGTCTGCACCAAGTGCCTGAACGTCAACCTTAATGTGCGGTGTAGACTGAGCTCCGTCAACAATCATAATTGCGCCAACGCTGTGAGCCTTATCTGCAATTTCTTTAATAGGGTTTTCAACACCAAGAACATTGCTTATATGAACACAGGAAACAATCTTTGTTTTCGGTCCGATTTTTGATTTTATTTCTTCGCTGGAAATTACACCTGTCTGCTTATCGCATTCCATAAAAACAAGCTTAGCGCCTGTTCGTTTACAGAGCATTTGCCATGGCAGAATATTTGAATGATGCTCCATAATCGTAATACAGATTTCATCACCCTCGTGAATATTTGCAAGACCATAAGTGTAAGCAATAAGATTAAGACTTTCCGTAGAGTTTCTTGTAAATACAATTTCGCGGGAATCTTTTGCATTTATAAACTTTGCAACTGTTGCGCGGGCATCTTCATAAGCATTTGTTGCACGCTCACTAAGGCTGTAAAGTCCCCTCAGAGGATTTGCGTTTGCGGTTGCATAAAAATGAGACATTGCATCGAGTACAAAGTAGGGACGCTGTGCAGTTGCCGAAGTGTCAAGATAAATCAGACCGTTGTTGTCCTTGCTTCTGTGCTCATCAATTGCCTTAAAAAATGGAAAATCTTTTCTATATTTATTCATAAAATCCTCACGATGTCATTGTCGGACTTATTCCGACAATCTGTTCATTTAATCTCCCAGCCAGTCACGAATCTTCTGTTTGATTTCTTCATCTGGAATAAAATCTGCCGCAGCCTGAATCTTTGCCTTTGACAAAAGCTTTTCTGCTTCCTTCTGACTTATTCCTCTTGTCTGCATGTAAAACAGAATATCCTGCGAAATACGTCCGATTGTAGAACCATGTTCGCCTTCAACATCCTCTTCATCACAAAGAATTACAGGAAGGGAATTGTTCAGCGCAAGCGGAGAAAGAAGCAGAACCTCTTCCATTTCGTTTCCTTTACTTCCGCAGCAGCCGTTCTTAAAATCAATTGTGCCGCGGTAAGTCTTTTTTGCAGAGCCTTCGAGCGTACCGTTCACATGCATGTCACATTCAGATTTTTTTCCAAAGTGATAAACGATGTGATTCATATCAAGCAGCTGGTTGTCTTTGCAGATATATGCCACGTTAGATTTAAAAGATGATTTATAGCCGTTCAGATTTACATGCAAACCGGAAGCAATGTGCTTTCCCCCAAGTTCAATCTGTGTAAACTGAAGCTTTGCATTTTCTTCTGCAATAAAGGCTGTGTCATCAAGCTGTTCTGTATTTGAGCCGAGCAGCTGAACCTTTACAACGTGAATGCTTGAGCCTTCTTTTGCGAGAACCTTTGTTCTTATTATCTGTGCAGCTTCGTTATTTTGTGCATCGTCGGAATAAACAAAAATTACAGTTGCTTCGCAATCATTTTCTGCAATAATTGTCTGCGAAGTATAAGTTTTTCCTTTTGCAGTAAGGTTTATAATTATAGGTTCTGCTTTTTTTCCGGTGATATTGATAGTCTCACTTTTTCTTTTCTCGAATGCTTTTTGCAGAGGATGTGTTACATTTGTTTTTTCTGTTTGCTCAGCACTTTCTGATTCAACGCGTGAATCCGGCATCTTTTTGTTGGCGATATTGAAAATGCCGCTTCCAAAAGAGCAGTTTGCAGGAGTATCAGTTGCCGAGGTGGTACCAGTCGCCGGTGAGGAAGAGGTTGCCGGTGTAGCTGCAGTCTCAAAATCGTTTGCATCCAGCGTAACCGTATCATTATTCATTTTAAGCCAGTTCCACGTAAGCGATGGAATTGTATTTATTTTATAGTTTGCTTCCATATAATTACAAAGTTCCTTTCATTTCAAGACGGATTAAGTTGTTCATTTCTACCGCATATTCCAACGGCAGCTCTTTACTTACAGGATTTGCAAAGCCGCTTACAATCATGCTTCTTGCTTCATCCTCACTTATTCCGCGGCTCATAAGATAGAAGATTGCATCGCTGCTGATTCTACCAATTTTAGCCTCGTGACCAACATCACAGTTATCTGTATGAATCTCCATTGCAGGGATTGTGTCAGAGCGCGATTTTGAATCGAGCATTAAAGACTGACAGCTTACGCTTGCCTTTGAGCCTTCTGCTTTTTCGTCAATATAAACGGCAGAACGGTAAGTTGAAACACCGCTTCCCTTAGAGATTGATTTTGTAGTAATAAGGCTTGTCGTATTCGGCGCCAGATGAACCATTTTTGCTCCAGTATCAAGGTTCTGTCCGCCGCCTGCAAAAGTAACACCGGTAAAATCTGCGCGTGCATTTTTACCAACAAGGTCGCTTTCAGGATAGAGGTACGAAATGTGTGAACCAAATGAACCTGAAACCCATTCAATGCTTGCATCTTCTTCAACCTTGGCACGCTTTGTGTTCAGGTTGTACATATTTTTAGACCAGTTCTCAATTGTTGAATAGCGCAGGTGAGCACCTTTTTTTACAAAGAGCTCAACAGCACCGGCGTGCAGGTTAGCTTCGTTGTATTTCGGAGCGGAACAGCCTTCAATAAAATGAAGGTCAGCATCTTCATCAACAATAATAAGAGTATGCTCAAACTGACCGGCACCCTTTGCGTTCAAACGGAAATAAGACTGGAGAGGGAAGCTTAAATGAATGCCTTTTGGTACATAAACAAACGAACCACCTGACCATACAGCTCCATGCAAAGCCGCAAACTTGTGATCCTCCGGGGTAATAAGCGTCATAAAGTATTCCTGAACCATTGGTCCCCATTCCGGCGACTTAAGTGCTTCTTCAAAGCCAAGGTAAATAACGCCCTGTTTTGCAACCTCTGTCTGAACGTTATGATAAACGAGCTCAGAATCGTACTGTGCACCAACACCCGCAAGCGATTTTCGTTCTGCTTCCGGAATACCAAGCTTTTCAAACGTTTCCTTAATGTCGCTAGGAACATCCTCCCAGCGTCCGCTCATCTCTGTTTTTGGGCGAACATATGTTGCAATGTTTCCCATATCAAGACCGCGGATAGAAGGACCCCAGTTTGGAACGTGCAGTTTATTATAAGTTTCCAGCGACTTAAGTCGGAACTCTCTCATCCATTGAGGATCGCCTTTTTCTTCGCTGATTTTTGAAACAATTTCCGGAGTAAGACCGTTTTCCAGACGATACGTGTTTTCTTCAGTTTCTTCGTATCGGAAATCGTAAAACTCGCGGTTTATATCATCTATCTGTGTTTTTTCTTCCATTATTTATCCTAAGAACTCTTCAAAGCCTTTTTCGTTAATCTCTTTGAAAAGATTACCGTCACCAGTTTTTACAATATGACCCTTTACGATAATGTGAGTTTTATCGATTGAAAGGCCTTCAAGAATCTTTGTTGTATGGGTGATAATCAAAAGAGAACCGTTTGTCTTCTTTTTGTATTCTTCAATTCCTTTAGCAACAAAACGAACTGCATCAACATCAAGACCAGAGTCAGTTTCATCAAGAATGGCAAAGCTTGGTTTAAGCATAAGCAGCTGAAGAATCTCTGACTTTTTGCGTTCACCACCGGAAAAGCCTACGTTTAAGTCGCGCTTTGCATAATCTGGATTCATGCTCAAAAGCTCCATGCAAGCCTTAAGCTCCTTCTGGAACTGGAAAAGCTTTACGTGCTCGCCGGTTTTCTGCTGAAGGGCAGAGCGGATAAAGCCTTCAAGTGAAATGCCTGGAACTACAAGCGGTGACTGGAACGACATAAACATTCCAAGCTTGGCTCGCTTGTCAGCTGCTTCTTCTGTAATATCCTGGTCGTTAAAAAGGATTTTTCCGCCGGTAATTTTGTACACCTGGTTTCCCATAAGTGTATGACCAAGAGAAGATTTACCGGCACCATTAGGTCCCATCAGGACGTGAGTTTCGCCCTGTCCAATCTGTATATTAAGGTCATTAAGAATCTGTTTGCCGTCCTCAAGACCTGCGTTTAAGTTTTTAACATCTAATAACATGCGTATAATATAGTATAAAATCGCTATGGTTACAACAGGATATAGAATATATTTACCAATTTGTATGATAGGTAAAACAAGTTTTGGTTTGAAAATCAATTTTGGAAACTTATACTAAAAAAATAGCTCCCGGTCGAGATTCGTCTTAAAAAACTCATTCTGTAAAAAAGCTCACGCAAGGAACCGTATTTTGCTCTGCCGAGAAGCCTCGCCGCTACGCTCTGTACTTGGAGCTAAGATAAGACTTTAGCAATCGGCTTCAATGCGTCGCAAAACACGAACCCTTGCTACGCTTTTTTACTGAATACTTATTTAACCTCTCCCTCGCGCTATTTTTTTGAGACAATTTTATCAAATTGATTTTCAGGGGCTAAGAACTTATTTAAGTATTTCAAACAATTCATCCGCAGTTATAGCTTTCAATCCGCGTTTCTTAAGCTTTTCCAGCACAGCAGGATTTGGTTCTTCTGCAAAAATAACCTCGCCATTACCGGTAAGGTGTTCAAAAACTGTGCCGCCGTTGTCGTAAATGCGTTTTATAAGCTCAAAAGCGGTGTCTACATCGTGGAAGATGTTGCGGTCAAACTCAAAGCGGCGGTCAAGAACTGTTTTATAACGTGGTTTTGGTGATTTTTTACCATACAGGCGCTTAATTTTTTCAAGCATTTCCTTTTTATAAGCTCTTTCCTGTGCCTGAATAAGAATCTGTTCGGAAGTAACAAAAAGTCCCTTGTTTTCTGAAAGAACTGTTTCCGGTGACTTTCCCTGCTGCTCGCATAAACGCTTAAAACAAAGCATTGTCATCATCGCATCATCAACAGATTTGTGAGTCTGGAACTTTGCAACATTTACGCCGAAAAACTCTGCCCATTCTACAAGCTTTTTCTTTTCTCCGTAGATTTGAGCAAGCAAAGGCTCAATATCAAACGCACGCATGTTTATATAGCCTTCGTTGTAGCGTTCACAGGCCGAATTAACAAAGCCAACATCACCAGATACCGCAAAACCAAGCACATATCTGTTGCCGGCTGTAAACATCTTCTTTATATCTTTATAATATGCGGCCCAGTTCGGTTTGATTCTGAAATAATCCTTGGAATAGGCAAGCTTACAGGTGCTTTTTTCTCCAAAAAGATACCAGTCAAACTCGCATTCAGGATTCATAACAACATCTTCAGATTCAATTACATTCAAATCATCATCTGTAATAACATATCCAAGAGAACAGATTTTACCAATGCCGTCATAAACATTTGCACATTCACAGTCAAAAAAAACAAAGCTTTTGTGATTCATATGGGTATTATAGCAGAAAATAAAAAAGAAAATCAAAACATTGATAAAACTTCAGAAATATTATATAAAAAAAGAAGGTAAAAATATAAAAAAGTCTCAATAAACTAAACTAACACAAAAAGTCCAAAAGTATAAAAAAATTGTGAAAACACAAAAAGTATTGTAAAATTAAAAGATGTAGTTAGGAGGACGTAATGAAAAGACGCTTCTTTTCCGTATTTGTTTTTACGTTGTTTGCAGGACTTTTTGTTCTGCTTTCTTCATGTTCTGGTTTAATGCAAAATACCGGTTCTGCAACGTTTAGTATCTCGCCAGAAGTTCTTAAGGCCGCAATAGACAATGCTTCAACAAACAGTTTACAGCAGAATAAATATTTTCTTTCAAATGCTGCGCTTATTACAGGTGCAAGGTCTGAAGATGATGTTGAAGGAATAGACGACTATCCTGAAAACGAAGATTTTAATGAATCAGAAAAAATAGAACTTAAGGTTTCTTTGCTTGGAAAATATCCGCAGTCAGTTACAAAACTGTATTCAATGCAGGAATTGGATGCTCTGTACGGAAGTGAAACTACAAAAGGTTCCTCAATCGACATCACTTTTGATAATATTCCAATAGGTACAACGGTTTACGCCGAGGCAACTCTTGCTTTTGTATTTAATCATCATGATAAGGAACAGAAAGAGCTTGCATATAAGGGAACTTCTGACCCGGTAAAAATATCTGGCGGTTCAAACAGTCTCTATCTTACCCTTAAGCCATTCCATCTGTTCAGATTAAAAATCTACGTAGAGGATGATACTGTAGCTGCAACAGAAACAGATGTAGAAGGATATAAATACGTTTATTTTATTGATGGTTCTTTTGATAATTACAATAATTTTGAAGAAGATTTCTATGAGTTCATATTGGAACAGCAGGAATCACTTAATCTTACAGATTATGAATACAACGGTTCTTATGATATAAGTTATGATGAAGAAGGCGTAAGTATTTACAGAGTTTATTTTGAAAAGAAAGCTGTAAAGCCTGTAGAGCCTGTATTTATTGATTACGAAATACATACTTATCTTCAGAAAGACAATACAACCTACGATGAAACAAAAACTCCTGATTTACAGAAAGATATTTTTGCGTACTATTATACTTCTGCATTGGGTTCTACTTCAGAAGACAGATGGGAAAGTGATCTTAAAAACGACATTATTCCTAGGGCTTCACAGAACTCAGGAACTAATTATACCTACTGTGGTTATGAGTTGGTAGAAAATGGCGAAAATGCTTACATAATTAAGGTTTATTTCAAATCTGTTGTAGAAGAACCGCCTGTAGATGATACGGCAACAGTAAATATTTACATTTCAGTTACATATACTGAAGAAGATCCTGATGAAGAAGTAAAACCGGAAGGCAAAGAAAACGGTTCAATAGGAAATATCCGTCTGAACGTTGGAAGCGTATCGGAAGAACAGGAAACTGTACAGGAATCTGAGCAGGAAGAAGAATCTGAAGATGATGGTTCTGTTTATGAAAAATATACGCTTAAATTAACTCTTGCCGGCAGCGATGAATACAGTAAGACAATTGAAAAAGAGTTTACCGAGTATGAATTATTATCTGGTCTGGCTAAGGTTACTGTTGAAAAAGTTCCTGTTGGAAAAATAACAGCAGATGCAGTTATTTACAATTATTTCGAAGAAGACGATGAAAAATCTTATTCTGCTGTTACAATGCCAGTTGCAAAAGGTGAACTTGAAAAAGAAGTTATTGCCGGAGTAAATAATGTACAGATAGTTATGGAAGTGTATGATCAGGAAATAACTTCGTATATTTTCAAGTATTATTTTGAAGATGAAAAAGCTACAGCTTCTGAATATCCAGGTTACACATTAGATGAAAACTACAAAAATGAAGGAATGTGTACAGGAGAGAAAGATTTGTATGCTAAGATGGCACAGGCAATTCTTATAAAAACAGATGAATATAATTTTAATTCAGACAGAGTTGTAAAATACTTAGATACAGACGGTTTGTTAATCTGGTGTCTGTTCTATGATAAAATTGATGAACCAATTGAAGAACCTGTTATAAAAGAAAAAGAACAAAGCTTTGAAGTTTTGTATGGTTACGAAACTATAGAAGGCGATGGTTCTCAATACGAAACTGCAGAAAAAACTTCTACAATGACAATTTCTTATATACCAGGTGACAGTGATCCTACAGAATTAATAGAGTCTAAGATTGCAGCAAAGGTTCCAGATTTTGCTGAAGCAGGTGAAAAAGCTGGATTTGTTTATGACAAATACATTCACTCTGGATCTGCTATAGTTATAACTTACAGCAGAATCAGACCTGTGTATGTATTTAATGCCGGTTCAGGTAAGTTTGCAGATGGTAAGTCTACCTGCAGCTTAAGCGGAAAATATGAAGCTGATATTGAACTTACAAAGGTAGCTGAACCTGAATACGAGGATTATGTAGTTACTGACTGGGTTGCAGAATATTACACAACAGAAAAAGGAACAAAACCTGATAAAACAGAAACTCTGTTAGAGCTGCCAAAAACATTCGGTGCATACTACAGGGTATTGCTCACAGCTGAATGGGCTTTAGCAGAAATACCAGAAATTAATGTTGATTATACAATAAAATATATTGGTCAGAATGTTGCCGGTACAGCTTATACAGAAACACTTTGCGAAGCAGTAACTGGAAATGGTGTTGCTGGTAACTCAATCACTCCAGCTTCAAAAACATTTGACGGCTTTACAATTGAAAAAGCAATTGAACCAGTTGTACTTTCTGCAGACGGAAGCAATGTAATAGAAATCAAATACAACAGAAAAACAATAACTTACACCTTCCACTCAAACAATGGAAACTGGTTAGATTCAGGAACCAATTCTTACGTATGGGAAAAGACTGCAAGCGGATTATATGGACAGACAGTTTCTTCAATTGCAAATCCTAGCCGTAATAATTTCCAATTCCTGGGTTGGGCAAGAACTTCTTCTGCAACTCAGGCAGAATATGCTTCAGGAGCAAATATAGAGTTTACTGTAGATTCAGATACCCCTGACGAAACTTCTTATGACCTTTACGCAGTATGGACAAGATCAGCTTATCACATTCTTTTCCAACCTGGAGAGGCAGAGGATGGTAATAATCCTATAAGCTATGACAAGAGACCTGGAGAATCAGTTACAGGTCCTAGGTACAACTATGCTTATCATACATTTATTGGCTGGGAATATACAATAAATGGAGAAACAAAATCTACTAATGGCATCAGTTATACAGTAGAAAATAGCGATGTTACTCTTGTTGCAAAATGGCAGGAAAATGGTAAAACACCAAATGTTGTATTCTCTACAGCTCCAAGTGGAACCGCAGAATATGTTGAAGTTGATTACAACACACAAATTACGCTTTCTTGCAGCGGTAACGGAAGCGGCAATGCTTATATTTACTATACAACAGATGGAACAAATCCTTCTGAATCATCAACTGCAATAGTATATAATTCATCTAATCCAATCGTAATTACTGTAGATACAGTTATTAAGGCTTACGCAGTAAACGAAACAGACAACTTGTATGACAGCGATGTTACAAGTGTAAGCTATAAAATTAAAGAAGGAACAGTTTCTGGTGTTTCAGCAACCTTTGAGCTTTGGGATGACGGTTCTGCAACCGCAAACGAAATCCTTCTTAAACTTACTGTAAATAGTACAAATGACACATATACAATAACAGCATCTTCTGATGATAAAGTTTATACAAGTTACTTGTGGTTCATAAACGGAGTGCTTGTAAAAGACGGTGATACACCAATTACAACGTCTTCAATTACACAAAGCTATGCTGATTATGGCAGAACAACAAGCGATTATTATAAAATCTACTGTGTTGCAACTACTGAAGATGGCGATTCAGATGATGTTACCTATAAGCTTCATGTAGGCTCAGACTGGTAGGAGGGTAAAGGATTATGAAAAATAGACTTTATATTTTAATTACAATACTTTTTGCTGCCTTTGTTTGCTTTTCTTGTAAATCAGAAGTTGATAAAGCTGGAAAAGCTGGCGCAGAAAAACAGAAAATATCAATAAACGTAAAGTTTCCGTCTCTGGAAAAAAATATTCTGGAAGATAGAAAAGCCTTCCTTACAGACGATGAACTTGACGAAATAATCGGTTCGTATTCTTTTACGTTGACTGCAAAAAGAAATGCAGCTTCCGAAGCAGAAACTCTTTCCAGTGCCTTATCATATGAGGAGCTTCGGGATTTTTCCGATGAAATTCTAACAGGTTCCTGGATTTTTACTCTGTTGGCTTATAGCAGAGAGACAAGAGAGCTTTGCCTTTCCGGAACAGATACAGCCACAATATCTTCTGAAAATGTCAGCCTCAATTTTGAAATGCAATATGTAGAAGATGCTGCCGGAGTATTTGAGTTTAAGATTCCAATTGAAAAATATACAGATGAGGAAGATTTCAGCTATGGTTACCACAAAATTGTAGTCAAGAGCTTTGCTTCTCCAAATCAGGATTATCTTGTTTTCCCTAACGGTGCTAACAAGGAAAAGGTATCAACAGCTGTTGATGTAAATTCTGAAGGTACTGGAGAAAGCTATTCCTGTACCTATTCCATAACTCTTGGAGTAGGCAAATATATGGTCTTCATTTATGAACCAATGAGTCACACCGGTTTAACAGTAAATGATTATTATGCTTACCCTAAACAAAACGAGCTTGCATACATTTACGGCGGTGTTACAACAGAAAAAGACTACTCAAATCTTTTGGCAAACACAGTACAGGATGTTGATGTTGAGCTGTATGTTGGAAGAGGACTAGAGGATGCTTTAGCTGACTTGACTGTAGTTGGTTCTAGTGACCATCAGCTAAACTTCCCAACTATAGAATATGACTATAACAACGAAACTGGTTGGATTACTTATAAGAATAGCCAGCAAAAAGATTTGCTCTTACCAAAGCTTACATTAGAAGATAAATATCTTATAGGCTGGTATACAGATGAAGAGTGTACCCAAAAGGCTGATTATGTAAATTATAATAAATGTAATGATACAACTGATCTTCTTAATTCTGTTGTGTATTTCTGGTACGACATTGCAAAGGTTTCTGGCAAATTAAAGCTGTACGCTAAGTTTGCTCCAAAATACGACATTCTGGTTGATACAGATGGTGGTACATTGAATTGTAGTACTGAAGGTAATTATATTGAAAGTGTTGAAGATCCGGTAGAAGGTTCAAGTGTTTATACACTCAAGAATTGTGCTTTTGAATATATAATCAATATTTATAACTTTAAAGCAAGTAAAATTGGGGTAGATGGTAGCGCTACTGCTGTTTTCATTGGCTGGTATTTGGACGAGGCACATACAACAAAAGCTACAGGTGCAATAAATAAAGATTTTACTGGAAAAGATTCTGACGGTAATCCATTAAAGCTTTACGCTTACTTTATAGATAACGATGCAACTATGGATGTTAAGATAATGGATGGTGAAACTGATATTACAAGTTCCATTACACAAAATTCTTATTCAAATTATATTCAGATGAATACTTCTGGAAGATTTAGTGTATCTATACAAGAATCTGCAACACCACCGGCAAAAGATGGTTATGCATTTACTGGCTGGTATTCTGATCCGGATTTTGAAAATCCTCTTACATATAAATCCACTTATAGAGAATATAGTTATAATTTTGAAGGATTGGATAAATTTATTCCAGGTGGAACAATTTATATTTATGCAAAATATGAACCACTTGTAAGTCCATCCCTAAATATTTCTGTTCAAAGCTACGAAGAAAACGATCTTGAACTTACTTATACAGAAAATAATGGTGTGCTCACGGTAACAGCTTCTCCAATAACAACTGGAACAACGTACGAAAGTTATACATGGTTAGTTAATGGTAGTATTTTGCCTGAGGAAAATTCAAACACTCTTAATTATACCTTATACACAAATGAGGGTGGAAGTCAGACTCCTGTCTATACTTCTGGCTCTACAATCTTTATCTCTTGTATTGCAAAAAGAGACTCAGATAATGATGACAGGGATGATGCAAGCCTTGAGTTGCTCTTAGATATTAATGCTGAGCTTGAGGTTTCTTATGAAGGGACAGAGGATGTTGATGAACTAATATTCCAAATACAATATTGTAAAGGTTCTTCAATAAGTGATGGTGCAAAAAAGATAACAGATTTGGCTTACGATGACTTTGCTAGTGGTATTCCAATAGAAGGTTTATCTGCCGGAGAATGGACCTTCCGTATTACAGGTAAAAGGCAAACTGATGAATGGGATGAAGAATTACAAGATTACCTTTATGAAGATGTAATACAAGGTACTGAGACTGAACAATTGGATTATGGTAAAAATAATATCCGAATAGAATTAAACTGATGTAGCCTATGTTACTATCGTAGCTAAATGGGAAGAAAACTAAATAGAGGTGAATTATGAAGAATATATATAAGACTTTTACTTTTGCAGCCCTGGTAATGTTTTTTGCATTATTTACTGCCTGCGAGTTTAATAAATCAGAAGACAGCGCAAAAAATGTAAAACCAAAGACAGAAATAGAAAATCCTTCGGAAAATACCAAAGCACTTTTAACTATAAATGCAAGTATTGACACGTCTGGAAATATGGCTGGAAGAAAGCTGATGACAGATGAAGATAGTGTAGAGCTGTTTTACAAAAGGTATGTTAAATTTGTTTTAAAAGGTAGTTATGAAGGACCTGGTCCAGCAGATTCGCAGTTTAATAAAATAAAAACCTGGAATAATTATGAAGAACTTATAAATGATACAGAATTAGAATTAAAACCAGGTGAATATGAACTAAAACTTGAAGGATACTATTATAGAGAAAAAGATGCTGATGGGACTTCTTACTTATATATTCCATTAACCTCAGGTAATATAACAGTTGAATTAGTATCTAATGAAACAAATGAGATTAGCTTTGTTCTATTACCTAATACTTGGAATACTAATGGTGTGGCTTCTGGTAACGGAATGCCGTTTAATTTTCTAATTTCTGTTGCAGATTATAGCGGCCTCTATACAGATGCAGAATTAAATATATATGATTACGACAACTTTATTAGAGGAGTAGAAGAAAGTGAATGCTTAATTTCTACAAAAACTGGAGATAAGTTTAATTTTTCTGATAAAATTACCAAATCTTCTTATACAGAATATGATATCCTTATAAATAGCCTTTCTCCTGGAAGATACTGGATTAAAGGTAAATTAAAAGATAATGCTGGTAATGAACGTGTTTTCTGTAACGAACAGATGATTATTGTTGCAGGAAATTACATAGAAAAAGCTTATGAAGTTGGTCGCTACAAGCTTAATTATGTCTTAAACGGTGGAATAATAGATAATAGTTATATTAGCGGTGTAACAGAAGAAATCCCTTGGGGCTACTATGTATCTGATTTATCAGTTAATCTGCCAATTCCTGTAAGGGAAGGCTATGTATTTAAAGGCTGGTTTATGGATGCGGATTTTACACCAAATAATTCATTTGAATATAAAGAAGACGAAAATGGTAATGAAACATCTGTTACATTCAATAAATATGGAACTCTTTCTGGAGACAAAACTCTTTATGCAAAATGGGCAGAGGCTGTAACTGTAAATTATTATGTTTATGGTGAAGAAGACTATAAAGAGCAGCCTTATAGTGTTCAAGTACTTAGAGATAAGACAATAGGCCTCAACAATTTTCAACTTTTGGATTTTGATGAATATGAAAGAGATTGTGAAGATTTTTCTTATTATCATTCCTTTGGCGGCTGGTATACAGATCCAATTACGACATCTGAATATACTGGTACAAAAGTTACATCCTTGAGCAGTTTTGGAACAGATACAGTAATAAATCTATATGGATTTGTTGGCGAGCAATTTGGAAACGGCACACAGGCTAACAATTATAGACTTGGACAAACATATCGGGCATATATCACCAATATTTCTAATTTACCTGACTGCAAAAATCTAACTTTGGGTGATGGAGATACCCTATCTTATACAACTACAATTATTAGTAATAAAGACGTAACCTTAAAAGCCGATTTATATGGTTATGGAAATTCAAATAGTCCTGCTACCGTAAATGGACAGGCTGGACAAGATTCAATTACCGTAACGGCAAATACAATTACAGAAATAAATTGGACCCTTGATGTTGAAGGTGAAAAAAGAGGAACTGAGTTAAATTATGCTCCAGCTTTGTTGTTGTATGTAGACACAGATGATTATTCTGATGAGTATCTTACAGGTGTTATAATAAATTGTGTTTACAGCAATATTCAGAAAACAAAAGGTACATCTGACTTTGTTCTGTGGAATAAAAATGGTATTAAAGATACTTTTTCTTTGAATTTGAAAAAATATGCTTTTTATTATACGGAAAATGATACAGATGAAGACGGTACCAATGATGAATTTATTTATAATTTACCATCCGTTCTTTGCAGTTATACTACAGATCCAGAAACACATGAACCGATTTATACATATGATTATACTAAATTAATAACTCCTAAAACTTCTTCCGGAACAGATCCTAATGAGGATTTCTATACAAACCCAGGTTTTGCTTTTTTAGGCTGGTATGATGATCCTGAATTTACGACACAGAGTCAGAACATTCAAGTTTCAGAAGCTGAGAATGGTGGAAATCCTCTTCCTTCAAAAACTTATTATGCAAAGTGGGGAATATATGCAACACCGGTACCATCAACATATCCTACTGAGTATGAAAACTATTTTGTAGCACATATTCCTTATAGTCGTCTCGTAGAAATAGAAGAAAATGAGGATAGATTCTGGTTCAAGAAAGGTAAAGAATATTTAGTTAAAATAAGTGGAAAATCAGAATCTAATTTTGATTACCGAACAAATTCATCTGCTGTAAACGCTTTTAAAATACGTTTAACAAGTGAAAATGGAGAATCAGATCATGCAAGTTCTTATACTGGTAGTGTTACAGCTTTTTATAACGATAGACTTACAGAAGCTCCAAACGAATTTAGAGTTACAATTACAGAAGAAAATATTTCATGGACGGCTTTAGATGATTTGTATATAGATATAATGTTTCCAACACAATATGTTCGTTATACTACTGGTTTAGCTCCAGAACAACTCATTCCTGCCAGTGCTACAGAATTAATTCTTTCAGACTGGGAATTCTCATTTGAAGAATATCCTGTTTGTCTTTCTAAACGAAGTATGCTTTATGAAAACAATGGTAATTCTCTGCTAATTACTTCTTCTAATGAAATTCCTTATAATAAAGAAGCTGTATACAAGGTTCATAGTACTAATGATTATTCAAAAATAGATTCTACAATAGACAAAGATGGAAATGTTTATGTTCTTGATTTTGATAATACAGGAAACTTCTTTATCGTAAAAAATGGAAGTGAGTTATTCAGTCAGTCAAGCTTAGCTAGTATTGGAGTTACAGACAAAATCTCTATTACAGACCTTTATATAGGTTATGAAGCAAATTATCTTTATGCAGCTGGTGATGACGGACATGGTGCAACAGATTTTGTACTTTATGATCTTGATAATAACTCTATTTCTTACGGTAAATTCTCTTATAGGTTTGAAAAAGATTCTCCTTATTATGAAATGACAGATTTTGCAGTTCTAAGGGATTCTGGAGTTGGTTATACAGGTGGAAGAATATTTGCTAGTTATGTTCCAAAAAATCTTAATCTTACAGAATTACAGGGCTTTGACAAACGCTATATTGCCGCTGCTGATTTTGTTGTAAATGATAGTAATGAGATTTCATTTTATCCATATTTGACTACAGAATATTCTCAAAAAGATAAATCAGGTACTTCAATTACTGTTGATGCATATTCAATTGTTTCTTATGCAGATTTGTTTGGAGAAACAGGTAATAGTTTTTCGCCAGATTTGAAAATAAACGATATGCAGATAGTTGAAAGTGAAAATAATAATTATTATCTTTATGTATTGTTTAGTCATTTTAATTTCAAAAAAGAAAAGATAATAAATGGAGAGGGATGTGAAGACCCGCATTATTATTTAGAGAATTATGGCTTTATTTCCAGAATTAATGTAAATAATACATATCCTGAAATGAGCCCATATCCTTCAAGTACTGGTTCTGCCGGTTTAGCGTGGGATACATCTCTTGGTTATGGTAGTAATACTAACCTGTTTGGACTTTGTAAAAATGCATTAGAAACGAGCAATATAGGTGATTATTTTCATTATAAAGCAATTGGAGTTGATAACGGAACTATAGGAGCTTCTTTTATAGACTATCTTATTAATCCGCAAAAGTTTATTGCTATTGAACCTAAAAAACTCATAATCGCAGATGATGGACTCTTTGTTTATGATGATGGTTATGGTAACAGTGTACGTAATGTAAATAGAATTGTAACAGTAGATTTAGAGTCTCTTTCTTATGATTTTGATAGTGAAGCAAAGTATGTAACTACAAATTTCAGTAATAACCTTACTAGTGATCAATTAAGTAATTATTATGGAGATACTTATCTTAAATAATCTATGCACACCCCCTTCCTGTCAGTCTGCATTCCGGTTTATAACACAGAGCAATATCTTGCTGAATGCTTGCAAAGTGTTATAGACCAGGATTTTGCAGATTACGAAATACTGGTTTTAAGCGATTCGAGCAGCGGTCACGATCAGAACGGTCGTGACTGTAAGGCTATTGTAAAATCCTTCAAAAAACCGTTTTCAAAACCTGTAATCCGCTATTTAGAGCATTCTAAGAATAAAGGACTTGTTGAAGCCCGCCGGACTCTTGTTTATGAAGCTCGTGGTGAATATATCTGTATGCTGGACAGCGATGATCTTCTTGCCGCCGGTGCCTTAAAAACGCTGGCAAAGCTTGCAAAAGAAAATGATTATGATATTGTACAGGGCAGTAATAATTATTTTTGGGAGGATGAGCAGGGGAGGACAGAAAGAGAAGGTTCTGGCAAAACATATTTTGGTAAGCTTTCCGGCAAAGAAATCTTTCATGAATTTTTTGTAGAACACAAAATCTCTACGTATTTGTGGGGAAAGCTAATTCGCCGCGAAGTTTACCTTCAGGCTTTTGCCGAAATCTCTCCGACTTATTGCAATATAGCAGAAGATTTGCTCCAGTTTTTCTTTATCACCCGGATTGCTAAAACCTATTTTGGTACCGAAGACCTTGTCTATTTATACCGAAAGTCTTCCGGCATGACTTCTAACAAAAAGATTGATAATCTGCGCAGCTGGGAGATGGTTTGCTCAACAGCATCTGTTTTTACAATCCTTTTTGACTGGAACAAAATCGACGAAAACACTTTCCGCCTTACTCCAGAAGAACACGCAACTTTACAGCAATTTTCACAGTACTATATCAAAAATAACTACAAGCAATATACCGAAGCCGTCATCCCCGAACTAAAACCCCAGGCCTACGAGCTTCTCTGCGACTACTGGGGTGAAAACTTTGTAAAACGAATCAGCGAAGAATCATAATCACTCCTGAGTTATTCATTAAAATTCACAGAGAAGCTGTTATTCCTTCCTACAGCTTTTCAATTTCTTCAACAGATAATCCAACACATTCTGCAATTGTTTCTAATGGAACATTTTTATGTTTAAGATTTCGAGCAGTTTCAATAGCTTTTTCTCGGGCACCTTGCGCAATACCTTCTGCAATTCCTTCTCTTCTAGCGGCTCTCTGTATGTCTCTATCATGTAAATTCATAGCGGCGTAATCACTCCTGAATTTTTCAGTTTCTTTTAATGATTTCACTAAAGAAGAAAGCCTGTTTGAAAAATCGTCTTCTCCCGGTTCGTTTGTACTTATGAAATGAAGGAGATTCCTTATCTTTTCATCCGCTTCTTTTTCGTATGCACTTGCATTATAAATGACTTTTATAGATTTGTCATTCAATTTTACGTCAACATTTTCTTCGCATATATTTCTGAATGAGTAGCAGGGAAGTCCAAATGTTTTACCATCATCATCCCTGAACGGATCTTCTTTACATATGAAAAGAATGTAACTGTCCTTTAAGTCTGTATAATCCTGTCCTTTCATAAGGCTGTCTATATCAATCATGCTCTGGTAGTAGCGTGTACGCTTTCCTAAAGCTTCCTGTGGATAAGACTGGATTTCAATATCAATAATTTTGTCATCATCCTTTAGATATACATCCAGCCGGACTCCTTTTGTCGTGTAATAGGGTGCAATCTTTTTTTCAAGCTTCGGATATTTCACTGTTTTTACGCTAATATGCAGAAGTCTTTCTATAAGCTCTGCACAGATTTCTGGTTCGCGAAGTACGGCCTGAAACATACCGTCGTCTGTAAAGGTAAGTTCGTCTACAGTTTTTCTGTGATAAATTGAATCTGACATTTTAATGCCTCCGTTTTAGTGTTTTAGGAGAAAAAAAATCCTCACCATTAATATGTCTTTTACTTTCGATTTCGGACCATTTCTCGCGAAATAAGTAACTTTTTTATAAAAAATTGTTTTCAAAAGATGTTAAACGCAAAAAAAATGTACAAATTGGAAAAGTATAGTATAATTAATTGATTTAAATATAGGAGGACGTCATGAATAAACGTTTCTTTCCCGTACTCAATGTTTTCTTGTTTGCAGGACTTTTCGTTCTGCTTTCTTCCTGTTCAGGTTTATTGCGCGACACCGGTTCTGCAACGTTCAGCATCTCCCCAGAGGTTCTTAAAACCGTTGCCAATTTGGCAGAGTATCCAGAAGAAGAATATATTGATTCAGAAAAAATAGAGATTACAGTTTCTTTACATGGTAAATACGAACAGACAATTACAAAGACATATACAATGCAGGAAATGGAAGTTTTATATGGGAAAGACGATAAAGATGCAGCACGTCAGCTTGAAATAACCTTTGACGAAATCCCTGTAGGCACACTTGTTTCCGCAGAAGCAACCCTTGCTTTCTCCTATAACCACCTGGACAAGCAGGAAAAATATATTTCCTATAGAGGTGTCTCCAATTCAATCCGAATAGCTGCGGGTACAAATCCGTTAACGGTTGTGCTCAAAGAATATCATCCATACAGAATGAAGCTTTATGTTCAGGATGAAACTGTTGCAGAAAAAGACACAGACGTTCCGGGCTACAAATACGTTTATATTATAGAAGGTTCCTTCGATAACTACGAAAACTTTGATAAAGACTTCTACGAGTTCATTTTAAGTCAGATGGAAAGTCTTCAGCTTACTGATTATGAATACGACGGCAACTACGATACAAGCTATGATTCCGAAGGCTATACAGTATTCAGAATCTTCTTTGACAAAAAAGCTGAACCGCCTGTTGAAACGGTAATGATAGATTACGAAATTAAATGCTTCTATCAGAAAGAAAATACAACCTACGATGCTACAAAGACAATTGCTGCACAGGTAGATATCTTTGATAACGGAAAAACTACCGAGATTGGTGAGGTTGCAAAAGACAAGTGGGAGAGTGAGCTTGTAAACGACCTTATTCCTCGTGCTTCAACTAATTCCGGAAAGAATTACACCTACTGTGGTTATCTTTTAGAAGAAGTTGAAGAAGATGATTATATTATTAAGGTTTATTTCAAATCAAATAAAACAGTCATTGTTGAGCCGACCGATGATACTGCCACAGTATACGTAAGCTGCTATATGGGCGCACCAACTGCAAATAATTCCGAGGGTCAAATTATCTCTGAGCAGGAATCCGATGAAAAAGTTGATGATCCGGAAGAAAAAGTTGATGATGATGATGACGACAATTACGACGAATACAAAGATTCTCCTGTTGTTATTATAGTTACGCTTTCTAATGGTGATAATTATGAAGAATCTATTTCAGAAGAATATATAGTAGACGATTTATATAGCAAATCTGGTATGACATTCCCAACAATAACCTTCAAAGAAGTACCTGTTGGAGAAATAAAAGTTTCTGCCCAAACTTATGTTTATTATACAACTACTTCCGATGAAGATGAAGAAATCTATCAGGAAATAGAATTTAAGCAATTGCTTGCTACAGCAGAAGAAAACAAAACAATTAAAGCCGGAGAAAATACAGTAGAGCTTCCAATGGAAATAAGCGATGAAAATGACGTTCCTTTCGATTACGAATTGATTTTCTATGTTGAAGACAAAAACTCTACAGACAAAGTTTACCCTGGCTACAGTGCTGCAAAGAACTATAAAGGTACTTCCGAAGGTTACATAGATTTCTATAGCAGTGTATTTGTAGATGCTCTTACAGAAGTTGTAACTCTTTCAATGACAGATACCGACTCCGTATTCTATGGCTGCGATTTTAATAGCTACAAGGTTTATGGAAAATACGATGATTATGATGAAGATTATTTTATTTGCAGAATCTTCCTTGATAAATTGAGCGAAGAGCCTGAAGAACCAGAGGAACCTGTTGAACCGGAAACCTCAACGGCTTACTTTACAATCACACTCGAAAAACCGGCAGACTCAGCTGTTCCAAAAGACCTTGTCCTTATGGATAAAGAAGAAGGTTCAATAATCTACACTGCAGACGGATATGATTCTTATGTATGGTTTGTAGACGGTTCACCAGTAGAGTTCGAAGATGAACAATCAGACGATTTTATACCTTATGAATACAAAGTTGACTTTGAAAATCTTTCGGCTGGAGTTCATCTTGTTTCTGTAACAGTAAAAGATTCAAACGGCAAATACTGGACCTCTGGCGAATACAGAGTTGAAGTTTTTAAATAGAAGGCTTGGGGAGTGGAGAAATGATTATGAAAAAACTTAGTACTTTATTTTTAGCTTTGTTTATTATTGCCGTAACCGCTTGTAACGCAGGTTTTACTTCAAATAATGATAATGATTTTGAAAGCACCTCAAGCGAAAAAGCAACTATATCTATCAATGTAAACAAATCTTCTGCACGTTCAACCGTATTCCCGCTGGAAGTTACAGAAGATGATGTTACAAAAATTGTTTTCCGTGCACAAAAGCTTAAAAAGGCTGTTGCAGAAGGAACAGGCGAAACCTTTGTAAAAGACGGAGAAGCTTATAAAAAGGAATGGGTAAATAAAAAGGAATACGACGAAGATGATAAGCTTGTTCTCATTACTGCATTTGAACAGATGGAAAAAGACCCGAATCTTCCGGCTTTTGATGTTGGTTTTTATGACTTTGAACTGGAACTATATACTTTATCTATTGCTACAGAAAATGAAATCATAATGAACCTTACACAAGCAGACAAAATAGATGCAAAAGAGCTTGTTGCAGGAAAAAATACTGTTAATTTCAATACAAAATATGTAGAAAACAAAGGCGAACTTTATGTTCAGTTTGGATGGAGCAGCGACATAGACAGTATTACCAAAATTGAAGCCGGTCTTTTTACTGTAGAAAGCAACGGTAAAGAAGCTTATGTAAAGGACAAAATCAGTTACGATTTTACATCTCTTGGCGAAATTAAGACACAATACGAAAACGAGTCTGATAAAGACTATGTAAATTATGTTGAATACAAGGTGTTAGACCTTCCAAACGGAGATTACTATTTAAAATTCAAGGTTTATGGAACAAATCCGCTTACAGGAAAAGACCTCCTTTTGAACGAATATCCGCCTTCTCTTGTAAAAATTGGCGGTTATATTACGTATGGAATTGTTGAATTAACAGATAAAATTCTCAATTCTTTCTATACCGTAAAATGTATTTTAGATGAAGGTGAGTGGAAAGATTCAAAAGCCTTTGAAGTTACCCGCAATGCTTACGAAACAGTAACTCTTCCAACAGCAGACCAGCTTACTCCACCGAAAGACAAGCAGTTTGTTGGCTGGGCTGAGTGCGACGAAAGCGGAAATATTAAAGATGGTGCGGAAGCAAACTGCACCACAGTAGAAGCAAAAACTGAGGAAAACACCTGGTTCAAAGCAATTTGGAAACAAACAGAAGTGGTAACCCCTGTAACTTCTACAGAAGCTCAAATAACCTTCTCCATAGAAGAAATAAATGATGAAGATTTTGAAAATCTTCCTCCAACAAATCTAACTTATGATGATATTGAAGAAGTTTCTTTAACTGCACAAAAATTAAACTCAGAAGGCGAGTACGAAGCTTACGGCTTAGCACAAGATAAAGAAGGAAAACCAGTTTATACACTAACCTGGACACCTACAGAAGAAGAAAAACAGAATGCAACAGATTCTATGACAGGACCAGAACTTGTTCTTGAATGCGGAACCTATAACTTTACGCTTAATCTGTACACAAAACCAACCGCTTCTTATGTAAATGAATATCATCTTACACAGACAGGTGTTTTAGAAGCATTTGAAGTAAACGAAAAAACAAACTCAATAGATTTTGCAACAAAATATGTAGACAATGGAAACCTCAAAATAAGCTTTGAATGGAATGCAGAAGAGCCAGATGCCGAAATTAAGAGCAGAATCGGCAAAATTGAAGCTGGACTCTTTATAACCTCAGGTAAAGAACTAATAGTTTATAGAGATTTTGAATCACTGCCTGTTGTTTTCAGCAACAATGTTCTTACTGCTGAATATGAAAAAACTACAATTCTAAACGGCACATATACAGTTTGTATAAATCTTTATGATATTGATGAAGAAACACTTCTTGAGCAAGGTACAGTTTCCTTTGATGTAGATATTAAAGGCTTTAAGACAGAAACAAAAATACCTATAGACTTATCATCAAATTATAAATTATCTTACGATGTTGATTATGTCTTCGATTACGGACCTTATTCTAACGGTAAGTGGAAAACTGCTCTAACTGATGAGCAAAAGAAACATTCAATTTTTACAGACCTTACACTTCCAGGAAGCGATGCTGTTGAATACGAAGGCGGCGGCTTTATATTTAAAGGCTGGTATGAAAAGCTAGATTCAGACAATAATCCAATAGGCACCCCAATCACTGTAATAAAAGCTGGCTTAGACAATGCTCACGATTACAAACTGTATGCAGGTTGGGAAATAGAAGAATCTTCTGGTAGTACTATAAATGTTGGCTTTGATGCAGATAGAACTGACCTTTCTGTACAATTGAGCAAAAATGGTATTTTTTATACTTATACAATAACACCTCCAGATAGCACAGAGTCTTATGAATATACTTATTACATAGACGGTACACCAAATCTGGCGGACAGTAATGTTATTGTTATAAATACAGATGATTTACAAGACAATGTTTGTAATCTTTCTATTATTGCAGTAGGCACTACTAGTGGTAAATCTTACTCTTATAATAATTCTATTGAGATTTCTAAAACAACTACAAAAGTAACTCCACAAGGTTATGAATTAAAAACAGGACTTGATATAAATCCTATTTTTAACCAGTTTGTTGATGCAGCTAGCGCAGAAAATAAACAGATAATAGCATTTGCAAAATCAACTACTGTACCTGCGGACACAATTGAAGTTCAATATCTGGATACTGCAGAAGCAAATGTTCCTGTCTGGCTGGAATATAATGGAGATACTACAGAAGCAACAGTTTACTATTATGTAGAAGACGGTTATAAGCTTATACTTAGTACATACTGTAATACAATGTTTAATGGGTTTCCAGATATAAAAACAATTGAAACATCTGATTTCTACACAGGTAATGTAAAGTATATGATGTATATGTTTGCATTTTGTCCTGCTCTGGAATCACTCGACTTATCTATGTTTGATATAAGCTCTGTTGTACAGCTAAATAGTATGTTCAACGGTTGTAGTGCCCTCAAAACTATATATGTAAATGAAGATGCCGACTGGCGATACACAGACATCATCACAGATAGTGCAGATATGTTCTCTGGATGTACACAATTACCAGGTTATACTTCAGCATATAAAGATAAGTCTAAAGCCTATGCTGGCGAAGGCGGCTACTTTACTGTAAAAGAATAGGAGATTTGTATGAATATAAAGAAGAGTTTTTTAATATTATCCTTTGTAATGGTAGCGGCTCTGTTTGTTTCATGCCGCAATAGTGTTCAGGGCGGAAAAGCTCCGTCCGGCTCAAATGAGTATGCTTATATTAGTATAAATGTACAGCCTGTAGGACGTAGCGCAATTGTTGAAAAGGATTCTGACCTTGTAAAAAAAATAAATGAAATTGTTCTTACAGGAATACGAGAAGGAGATGATGAACCTATCGAACTGCTTGCTCCTGATCCAGAGACAACCTTTGATGAACTGTCGGAAGATATTAGTGGAATAAAAATCCAGACAGGTACCTGGGACTTTACCTTTAGTGCAAAACTCGAAGATGTAGCGTTTAGTGGTACAATCAATTCCCAAAAAATCGTTACCGGAAATAATACTTTAAACTTTACACTTGCTCCGGAAATAAATCGCGGTGGTTTTAACATTAAGTTAATATTACAGAAATCAGCACAGCTGAGTACTTTAGATGAAGAGGTTTTGGAAAAAGTAGTTGCAACTTTAGAAAATACAGATGATCTTACTGTAGAAACAATTACAAAAGTCTTCGATTTGTCTGGTAAAGGTGGTAACGAAAAGATTCTGACAAGTCTTGATGATCCTTCAATCTCCACTTCTAATTACGAATTAATTTATAATTGTCCTGCATGGAATAATAAAGAAAACCTCGCACCTGGAACTTATAGACTTACCTTCGACGTATATACAAAAGGAACGGTAAATCCAAAAGGAGATTTAATACCTCTCAATTCAGTATCTTTTATTATAAATATTACAGCCGGTTTTAATTCGTATATCAACAATAGCAGTAAAGCAGAATCTATGATATTAGGTTCAACTTACAAAATCACTTATAATAAGAATGATGATGATTCTGATATAAAGGCAGCTTTTGTAGAAGATATTATTCCTGAGTTCTATTCGTACAAAACACCGGAAATTACTTTACCAGTTCTTACACGTCAGGGCTACGAGTTCTTAGGCTGGTGGTTCCGTGGTGCCAAAATCACAAAATTAGACCCAAGTACAAATCCTGGTAATGTCACCCTGTACGCAAAATGGCTGCGCTACACAAATGCTTCCGGCGAAATTATCACCGAAGACGGCCTGTTAGACATTTCTGTAAAAATGCCGGAAAAACTTTATAGAAACGCCGGAACCTTTACCTTCGAAGCAAAAATGAAGGGTAGTGAAGATGCGCTTTCTGCAGAAGTTGCTGCTAATGTTAGCTGGTATGCAATGCTTATGTATCAGGGTATGCCGATGGATATGATTTATGCCAGTGAAACATATTATGAATATGACGATGTTGAAAATACGTGCTCAATCACAAAGACTCTACCGGTTTGCGGTAACTATCAGATATTTGTTGCCGCTTCTCTAAATGACGAAGAGTTTGGCAGCACTTATACCGGCTCTACAACAAGCCGCACCTTCGATTTTGAAATCCCGGCTGACGATTATTTATTTGAGATAAATAATACATGTGGCACCTCTTATGATGACCTTAAGAATGAAATTAATACTGTTTTTTATCAGTCAAAAGGTAAGCCGCTTAATATAAAACTGATTGGAAACACAGGAAATGATCAAACAGGTAATCCTGCAAATGATGAGTTTCTGCATGATATTGGTAATTCAATGAAAACTTATAATGCTGGTGAAATAGTTCTTGATTGTTCAGAATTGGCTGGCGTTACTTCGCTTGAGGCTGATTACGTAACTGGTTCATTGAGTGTTTTCGCTAATACAAAGCTTACAAAGATTATTTTGCCAAAATCACTGAAAACCTTAAAAGCTTATTCTTTCAATTGCGGCTATACTGAAAATGATAATCATCTTGAATATATTGAGATTCCTGACACTATTGAGAATATGGAAGATATTGCATTTGGTTATATCAATTTTATAAAGGAATTTAAAACCTATCAGGCAGGAGAAACAGTTAATACAAATAGTGCTTGTAAAGTTATAAATAACAATACAATTCTCACAATAACAACTGTTGAAAATGTTAATAATGATCCTGTAACAACGACTTCCGTAATTGCTATAGCTAGAGGAGCAGATTTACAATTAGAAAGATTGGATTTTAACGAAGGTGAGTTTGCAAATATAACAAAAATCTCTCCATATGTATTCTCAAATCTGAAAAATCTAAATTATGTAAATCTTGGTAATGTAACTGAAATTGGTATGGGAGGATTTGCTTCATCAGGATTATCAGAAGGCGTTGTGTTTAATGAAAATAAGAATATAATTATTGGACGACAAGCATTCTATAAATGTGAAATTCAAAATATATCTTTACCTAAAAATTTATCTTTTACACCAACAGAAGTTAAGCACGATGAAGAGTATCCTGAAGATCCTCATTTTGATAGTTATTATTATAATGAAGCATTTTCTTATTGTGAAAGCCTTAAAACTGTAACTATTGCTTCTGATTTTACAAATGATATAGATTATTCAATTTTCTATAGATGTCCAAATATTGAAAAATTTATTATGAGTGGTTCAGAAACTGGAGTTTATTCTGCATCAACAATTGGAAACGGTGCATTCCTTATAAAAGAGTATACACCTCAGGGAGAGCAAAATCCTGTAAAAATGCTTATTTCTGCTGCTCAAAAAGGAATACCGGAAACTGTTGATTTCTCTACAGAAGATATTACAGAGATTGGGCCTTTAGCTTTTGAGTGTAATACTGATAATGAATATTCTGAAAGAAGTTTATTCTCTGTAACAAGCTTTGGAAATATAACTAAAATTGGAAAAGAAGCATTTAAAGGATCTGGAATAACAAAAATTGAAAGCTTTGGCGCTGCGAAAAACTTTGGTAATGATGCGTTCATGAATACGCCTCTTGCTTCAATTCCTCCAGTAACAGAAGGAATGATAATAAATTCTTTTGCTTTTGCTTCAACAAGAATTTCAGAGCTTACAATTTCTTCTCCGAAAATTACAATAGGGGGATCTGCATTCCAACCTGCAATGGATGATGAACGTCGTATAATAAATAATGAAATTAATAATCCAATTACTAGAGTAATCATTGATTTCCCAATTGATTCTATTACCGAGGATCTCACAGATTACAGTCAGTATCTGCCTGCTGATTATGATAGAAATGGAGATACTAAACCTTATAGTTATGATTTCTATATTAGTAGACATATATTATCTTATTGGTGTGGTCTTAACAGTGTAAAGGAACTTGAGTTTAACAAATCTGTAAAACTTAGAGATTATTCTGATACGGAATATGATATGAGTGAATATACATATCTTCCAAATGTTTTGAGAATTATAGTAAATAGTAAGGAAGTACAGTACCATACAGAGCGTCCATTTGCAAACCTTATAGATGAAAATGGTAACAATACTGTTGAAAGTATTACATTCAAGGATTCAAATTCAATAACTATAATTGGTAGCTATCAATTCCATAACTTTAATAAATTAAAGAATATAACATTAAGTGGTGGTGAAACAAAAATAAATAAAAATGCATTCAATGATAGTAATGAATTTAGTAATGCTTCGATGAGTTTAAATCCTGTAGACCTCACAGGAGTCACTGTAATTGGTG
Source organism: Treponema sp. (assembly GCA_017619795.1). Taxonomy (GTDB): domain Bacteria; phylum Spirochaetota; class Spirochaetia; order Treponematales; family Treponemataceae; genus Treponema_D. Next base: position 26,789 of record JAFZRP010000013.1, on the reverse strand, counting down.
AAAATGCATTCTTTGGTTGTCTTAGTGGAGTTGATGTTGTTATTCCTGAAAGTGTAATTGCTATTGGATATAATGCTTTTGGTAGTGGAGATTATGGTATACCTGCTTCTATAACTGTTGAAGGAAATGGAACTTGGGTTACCTCAGAGGTAAATGAAACAATTTGGTCTAATTGGATAACTAATGGATATGATTCAAGTGGTATACCAGTAACTTTAACTGATCAACTTAATACTATTGGAGCATATTTGTTAGGCTCGCCTTCAGATTATTTCTACAGGGTACAATAACACAATATCACTTTTACTGATTATTACAAAAGTTCAGGAGGACTTTATGAAAAATATAACAAAGCTTAAGTTTATTGCAACAGTTTTGAGTGCTTCGGTTTTAATTCTGACTCTTGCGGGCTGTAACGATTTAACTGGCAGCAAAGCTCAGGAAAAAAATCAGCAGACTGTTGAAAAATCATATACTGTTAGTGGAAAAATCCTTTTTGACGGTAAAACAGGTGCCGCTCCAAAAGAGCTTGTTAATGCGCTGACTGCAAAAGCGGACTCTTCTGACAGAGCTGCTACAACATCATTCACTTTGCAAGGCGGTTATACTTATGTTGCAAAAGCAGAAAAGTTTGTTAAAGAAGACGCGCAGAATGGTATTACCTGGGATGTAAATAATCCTGTCATGGGAAATGTAATCATAGGTAATAATGGTATTTCTTATTCAATAAAGCTGACTAAGACAGGTATGTGGAATATTGTCTTTAGTATTGTTGAAGCCGAACATCCGGAAAATACTCTTGCTAAGTTTGAAAAAATAATCAATCTGAATAGCAACTATGAGCTTTTAGACCAGGACGATAACCCGTTAAGCAATGTAGATTTTGAATTAAAACCATCTTATTCAGATATTAAAACCGAAGAGCCTTATTACGAAACCTCAAGTGTAAGACTCACAGTTTCAAAAGACCAGTTTGAAGAAGCTTCTGATAATGATATTGTAAAAGTTGTATGGCGCTGGCAGAATATAAACTACGTTGCTAATACTTTTCCTACAGATGCAACAACATGGAAAGAAGCTGTAGAAGCCTGGATGTTTTCCCAGACTCCTGTAGAAAAGGTTTTTGAAAATGGAGAAACTTCCGTTGTTTTTGAGTTTACTGATGTTCCTGCCTGTTCTTTTAATATTTGCCTTACTTTTGTTACAGCTGATGGAAGAAATCTATATGTATATCAGGATATAAATGTTTTCAAAAACTTTGTTACAGATACCTGGTACGGTCAGGACAATTATTTTGAACTTGATGAAAACAACAAATACAATCTTGTTATAAAACCAGAGCATTTGAAAAACGCCGGAGAAAACTATCTGCTTTATAATTATGTTTATGATTCTGTTTCAAATACTTCAAAATTTAAATATTTTACTATAACAGATCTTGCTTTAGTAAATGATGATGTATACTATATTCCAACTCCCACAAATCAACCGACGGTAGATTTCTGTTTTGATTCTGCCGGTTTTGTTTATTTCTTGAATGCATTTAATGATAATGAAGTTGGAAGCTGGAACATTATGTCAAATTCTGGTGGATCTTTGGGGTATTTTCAAGATAAACCCATTCCTACTTATATAGCTTATGACCAGGTAACAAATCTATTGTATGTTCTTGCTTATAATGAAACAGATAATAAAATAACACTTTTAGAGGTAAATAATTCACAAGACGCAAGTTCATTTACAAAGTATGAACTAATATCAGAAGTATCTGGACATATCTTAAAAGATTTTGTAGTAAACAATAATATTGCTTATTTTGCATTTGAAAAAGATACAGAAGGTACTCATGAAGTTATAAGTACATACAAAACAGATATTGCCCTTGCAAAAATGGATTTGTCTGAATACGATCCTGTTGAAAATCCTGATAATTCATATGTGTCAAGCTTTGTTACTAAACAGTATGATCATCAGGTAACCATTACAGATATGCTGTATCAAGATGAAAAACTGTATGTTCTTATAAATCATGATCATCCAACTGCTAATAATATTATTTATTCAACAGGTGAAATTCTTAGGTATGACATCAAAGCCGAAACATATGTCTCTACTTATGGTTTTGCTCAATCAACAATAAATACTATAAAAACAGGTATTATTTCATCACTTGCAAACGGTAATATTTTTTATAGTAGCTATGGAGCTGCAAATGATTTGTCATCTGGAATCCCTGTTGTTCATGAATTCCAAAACGTCAGTATTCAATTATATGCACCATATAGCAATTCTGGTTCAATTGATACAACGCATTTTGCAGGTCCACAGAAGTTTGTTGCAATAAAGCCTAAAAAGCTTGTAATTACAGATGCAGGAATAGCTTTATATAAAGATGATGATGGTGTTACAAAATATAAAGAAGTTAACAGAGTTGTTTATGTTAATATAGAAGATCTTTCTTTTTCTGGTTCTGTAGATGTTGATTTACAATTATTAGAAAGTTATAACCAACCAAATCTTTCTATTCAGGACACTCTAGGAAATAGTATTTCTCGTTATATATGGAATTCAGGTTCAGGTACTTTTAATCAAATGACTCCTCCTGAAACAATATACGCTCATATCATCAAGGAAGATTAAGACTAGTTTTTCATCATTATGCGTAATGCTCCAAAGGTTTCAATCTGCATTCCAATGCATAACACAGAAAAACTGCTCGGCCGCTGTTTAGCTTCGGTAGCCGGGCAGAATTTTGATGGTCTTGAGCTTGTATTAATTAATGACTGCAGTACCGGCAAAGACGAAAACGGCTGGAGCTGTAAAAAAATCCTCCGAAAATTCAAAAAAGAGACTCATATTCCTGTTGTTTACATAGAACATACTCGTTATGTACCGCTTTTAGAAACCCGCCGCGAGCTTGTAGAAAATGCAAGTGGTGAATATATTCTTATGGTAGACAGTGACGACTACCTTGCAGATAATGCCGTAAAAACTCTTTATAATGCCGCACAAGAGAGTGGTGCAGAAATTATCTGTGGAACCGAGCGTGTATACCATATCATAGATAACAATATCCAGCTGACACAAAGACAGTTTGCATTTCATTCTGCAGAACAATTCACAAATCGTGGAATCCTTGATGCCTGGTTAGTAGAAAAAAAAGCTTCTTCGTTTTTGTGGGCAAAGCTTATTAAACGTGAACTTTATCTTACTGCGTTCAATGAGCTTCCCTTTATGGACTGTTCTTTTTCTGTAGATATCCCGATTTATTTTTTCATCGCCTATCACGCAAAATCCTATTTAGGCATAAATGATATTGTTTATTACTATCTTGAAAACGAAGGAATTACAAGCAGTAAACCCATTACCGATTTAGACACCTGGCGCAGAAACTGTACTGCAGCCTCTACCTATTCCTTTATCTTAACCTTCGACGGTAACCTTACAGAACCGGAAAAAAAAGGAATCCAAAGACTTTCTCAAGTTCTTCTTGTCAATTCAATCTTTCGTCTGCGTAATCAGGTTTCCCCAGAGCTTCAACCCGCTGCCCGTGAAATGCTCTGCGAATACTGGGGCGAATCCTATGTTAATCGCATGGAAAAATATATTGAGAAATCGCAATCCGAGTGATATAATTACATTATGTTATTAAATGTTTTAGACTGGCTTATCGCTATTATTTGCGGAATAGGGTACACAACTTTCCGCCTTCTGAATTGTGAATCTTTTACTGCTTCAAATATCATTATAAGTATTTTGCTTGGATTATTATGCTTTGTAATTGCATTTGTCGCAGGCTTTCTTCTTATCTGGCTGCGCTTTATTTTTATAGCTCTTACAATCAACCCGAAAAAAGAGTATAAAACGCCTTCAAAGTATTATGACAGGGTATTTCAGCAGTGGTTTAAGTATGTATGCGCGTTTTTCAGGGTAAAAATCAAAACCTCTGGAACAGAAAATCTTCCTAAAGATAAAAAATATCTTGCAGTTTGTAATCACCGTTCCGGTTTCGATGCCTTCCTTGTTGCAATTGCAATGGCTCCGGAACAGGTTTCCTTTATCACTAAGCCGGAAAATATGGCAATCCCTCTTGCACATAATTATATGATTCGCGGTCTTTATCTTTCCATTGATAGAGAGAATACCCGCAATGCCTTAAAGACTATTATTAAAGCAATTGAATACATTTCTCAGGGTATTATTTCTGTTTGTGTTTTCCCGGAAGGCACAAGAAGTAAAAACGGTAAGCTTGGAGAGTTTAAGCCTGGTTGTCTGAAGATTGCGGAAAAAGCTGAATGTCCTATTGCAATCTTTGCTTTGCAGGGAACAGAGCACATTATGAAAAACTTTCCGTGGCGCAGAACAAATGTAACAATTGATATGCTTAAAGTGATTCAGCCAGAAGAAGTCGCCGAAAAAACTACGGTAGACATTTCTGATGAAATAAGAAGCGAAATGCTAAAAAAATTAGGAGAATAGGTACTGTTATGATTCACGTATTATTCAATCCTCTTTCTAACAATGGAAAGGGACAGTCTGCAGAGGGAGAGCTTAAAGAATTATTTAAGGATCAGGAGCTTACATTTAATGATGTAACAAAGGTTGAAACTGTTGCCGAGCTTTGCAAGAGCTTTGCTGCCGACGATACTATTGTTGTTGCAGGTGGTGACGGAACTTTGTCTCATTTTGTAAATGATGTTTATGAGCTTAAGCTGCCTCAGAAAATCTTCCTTTATTTCTGCGGTACCGGTAATGACTTTATGTTCGACGTAAAGGACAAGTGCACTATTGAAAACAAGCTTATTCCGCTTAATGATTTTATTGTTTCACTTCCAAAGGTTTATGTTAATGGAATGACTAAGTATTTTATTAACGGTATTGGTTTTGGAATTGAAGGCTATTGCTGCGAAGAGGGTGATAAGGTTCGTGCTACTTCCGACAAGCCTGTAAACTATACTGCAATTGCTATTAAAGGTCTTCTTTATAAGTTTAAACCTCGCAATGCAACTGTAACTGTTGATGGTGTTGAGAAAAAATATAAGAAGGTTTGGCTTGCTCCTGCAATGCTCGGCCGCTATATTGGTGGCGGTATGATTATGGCTCCGGGACAGGATCGTTTGAATGCAGAAAAAACTCTTACAAACGTTATCTGGTCTAATACCGGCAAGCTTTCTACTCTTATGAAGTTCCCAAGCATTTTCAAGGGGGAGCATGTGCAATATACAAAGAATATTGATGTGCGCACAGGTCACGAAATTAAAGTTGAGTTTGATAAGCCTTGTGCACTCCAGATTGACGGCGAAACAGTCCTCAACGTTAAGACTTACACAGCCGTTTACGGAAAATAAGGAGTCGTATGCTTTTTATTTTTGATATGGGTGGAGTTGTTACTACAAACTTCAAGGGAAAGTTCTGCTCCGAATTGCTCAATATTCCAGACGAAAAGTTTTTTCCTCTCTGCGGACATACACCAGATGCCCCACAGGATAAAGATTTATTTAATTTAATCAATCTTGGAAAGTTGACAATTCCGGAGTTCTGGAAGAAGTTTGAAGAAAATGCCAGAAAGGAAGGCTTTAAAATCGATCCAATTGAACACGATTTATTCAGGCTTACCTTTCACCCAAAGCTGAACGACAAAACCGTAGAAATTATAAAAGCCTTACGAAAAAATCACCGGGTTGTCTGTGGTACAAACACCATAGACAGCCACTGGGAAAATCACATGGAACGCGGTGATTATTCCTTTTTCGACCAAACCTACGCCTCCAACAAAATCCACGCCATCAAGCCCGACCCAAAGTTCTTCCAGCTCATCATGACCGCCGAAGGCTATAGTTCTTCAGAAACTTTCTTCACAGATGATAGAATTGAAAATATAGAAGCTGCAAAATCACTCGGAATAAATGCAGTACAATTTACCAGTGCAGAAGAATTATATGCAAACTGGAAAAGGTATTTCTAAGTATATTTACACAAATAAACATTTTTTCACGGAAATCAATTTAGAAAAACTTATTCACAAAAAAATAGCTCCCAGTCGAAAAACTACTTGCAAAACCGCACGCTCGCGTGCTACGCGCTGTTGTGCCTTGTAATTATATACGTTTGCCGCTAAAGCGGCAGCACAACAGAGCGTTTTTGCAAGCCGTTTTTCTTCTTCGCGCTATTTTTTTAGAAACAATTTATTAAATTGATTTCCGTACAAGTTTGTTTACTTGTGGCAAAACTGGAAACTTTACTATGATTTTTTACTGCATACTTCTACAATTTCTCCTAAAATGCTAATATTTATCTATGACAAATATCTATCCACGTATATTCTTAAACAAAAACGAAGAAAAAGAAATCCAGCAGGGTTTTCCCTGGGTTTTCGATAACGAAATCTCTCATATAAAACACCGCAAAGACGAAAAATCTGAATGGAAAAACGAAGCTCTTTCTGAATGTACTGTTACAGACGGTGAGCCTGTAGAAGTTTATACAAAGGCCGGCGGATTTTTGGGAACCGGTATAATCAATAAGAAATCAAAAATCACTATAAGAATTATAAGCGAACAGCACGCAGACCAGATTTATTCAGATATCGGGACATTTTGGGAAAAGCGTGTAAGTTATGCAGTAAGCCTGCGACAGATGTATTTTTCAGAAACAGATTCTTACCGGCTTATCTTTGGTGAAGCAGACCTTATTCCGGGCTTAATCTGCGAACGATTTTGCGACGAAAACAGAAAGGTTTATCTTGTAATTCAATTTTTATCCTTGAGTTGCGATGTTTTCAAAAAAGAAATAATTTCGGCTCTTGTAAAGCTTTGTAAACCAGATTTTATTTATGAACGCTCAGAAGGAACTGCCCGCGAAAAAGAAGGGCTGCCTGATATTTCAGAAATAATTTATACTTCCGAAAAATCAAATGTCCAGGCGGCAAAAGATGGCAAAATCATCATCATCGAAAACGGAATAAAGCTTTGTGTAGATATTATAAACGGACAGAAAACAGGCTACTTCCTTGATCAGAAATTTAACCGTATTTCCGCTGCCAGCTTCTGTAAAAATAAACGTGTTTTAGACACCTTTACCCACACCGGCGCCTTTGGTCTTAATGCAGTAAAAGCCGGAGCAAAAGAGGTAATTTCTGTAGATATCTCGCCGGAAGCCGTAGAAATGGTAAACAAAAACATTAAATTAAACGGTGCCGAAAAGAAAATGACCGCTGTTTGTGCCGATGTTTTTGACCTTTTGAAAAAATACGAAGCAAGTGGAGAAAAGTTTGACGTAATCATCCTTGATCCTCCTGCTTTTACAAAATCTGCAAAGATGATAGAAAAAGCTTACGGCGGCTACAAGGAAATCAACCTGCGTGCTATGCGACTTTTAAACGAGGGCGGAATCCTTGTTACCTGTTCGTGCTCATACTTTATGGAAAGCGGAATGTTCTGCGACATAATTATGCATGCCGCAATGGACAGTCATAAACGCATTCAGATTCTGGAAAAACGCGGTGCCGCTCCTGACCATCCTGTTCTTTCGGGCTATCCAAAATCTGAATACTTAAAATGTGTGGTGTGCCGTGTCATATAATGCTGGGGAATATAATTGCGTAGTGATATTGGGTGCAACCGCAACTGGAAAAACATCTGTTGGTGTTGCTGTTGCCTCTGCCTTTAATGGCGAAATTATCTCTGCAGATTCAAGGCAAACTTACCGTCATCTCGATATTGGCTCCGGAAAGGATCTTGATGAATACGTTGTTGACGGTAAAAAAATCCCTTATCATCTTATTGATATTATAGATTTACCCGCAGAATACAATGTATATAATTATCAGCAGGATTTTTACAAGGCTTTTACAGAAATCCAGTCACGCGGAACGCTACCTGTTGTTGTAGGCGGAACCGGAATGTATCTGGATGCAGTTATCCGAGACTATCAGCTTGTAAATATGCCTGTAAATGAAGAGCTTCACAAACAGCTGGAAGAAACTCCTCTTGAAGAGCTTGCCGCTCGTCTTCTTGAATTACAGCCGGACCTTCACACAAAATGTGATCTTCTTGAAAAGGACCGGGTTATAAAAGCCCTGGAAATAATTGAAGCTAAAAAAGCAGGCTACGATACAACATCATCACAACGCCCGGAAATTAAGCCGTTTATAATTGGAACTGTTTTGCCGCGTCCGAAGCAGTGGGAAAGTATTTCTAAAAGGCTTAAAGAAAGACTTGATGGCGGTATGTTAGAAGAAGTGCAGGGGATTCATGATAGTGGAATAACCTGGGAACGGCTTGAAAAGCTTGGGCTTGAATACAGATATTGTTCTCTTTATTTACAGAATAAAATTGAAACAAAAGAAGAATTGTTTGAAAAATTATTTATAGCAATCAGACAGTTTGCAAAAAGACAGGAAACCTGGTTTAGAATGATGGAAAAGAAAGGCGTTCAGATAAACTGGGTTAGTATGGAAGATAAAAACGCCGGTAAAGCGCGTGCAATAGAATTGATAAATCAGACAAGCTTCTACGGTGGCTGAACTGGTCGAACCACCGTAGCTTAAGTGTTATTCTGCTACTACAGCAACCTTTTCTTTGATTTCTGTAAGATAGCCTGTACGGATACAGCTGTCGAATAATTCCTTGCTGATATAGTCTGTTTTAATATCTTCGTAGCCGTCCAAATCTCTTACAATTTTAACAACGAAGCCGTCTTCCATTTCGCGAACAACGGTCATATAGTCTGTGTTTTTTCCAATACTTTTCAATGTGTAGCTTTTCATTTTTTATTCCCCTTCAAAAATGATAATCTTTTTTTAGTGAAAATATCACATTACTCATATTTTCGGATATAATAGAAAATATGTTAGAAAAAAATGATAAAAACTTGCAAAATTGCTATTGTGATGCTCATTTTCATTATTCCGACTGCAAGCACGATTTGTGTTTTGATTACTCAAATATTGCTGATAATTGGTACGGTTGTACTACGGCTCATTCAATTGAAGAATGGGAAACACAAAATACTGCACCGGAAAAAGAGCACCTTATTCAGGCATTTGGTATGCATCCGCAGAGTGCAGGTTTTATTGATATAGAAAAGAATGCAGCATTTTTGGAAAAGCTTATTCAAAATAAAGAAGTTTCAGCAATTGGTGAGGCAGGCTTTGATTATTTTACAGAAGAGTTTAAATCAAATGCGACACTTCAGGAGAAAATGTGGAATATACAGCTGGAGCTTGCAACCTCTGCAAACCTTCCTCTGGTAGTACACTGCCGTAAAGCAAACGAAAAGCTTTTTGAATATTCAAAGCAATTAAAAAAGCTTCCGGCTGTTTTATTTCATTCTTTTATGGGAACTCCTGTAGAAGCTCTTTCCTTGTGCAGGCGGGGAATAAATGCATACTTCAGCTTTGGAAAGCAGCTTATGAACAACAATAAAAAGACAATTGCGTGTATGAACGAGCTACCTTTGGAAAGGCTTTTATGCGAAACAGATGCTCCGTTCCAGTTCCTTAAAAATCAGCAGAGAACATATGTTTCCGAAATAAAAGATATTTACAAAGCTGCCTTTTCCCTCCGAAAGGATTGCGAAAGCTTTGAACAGTTCCAGAATCAGCTATATAAGAACTTTCTTATTCTTTTTATGTACCCAAAGCCTTTTAATTTTGGTATACTGTAAATATGAAAAATGAAAATAAAGACTTAAAAAGATTTACTATCTATATTTATGTACAGCTTGCTTCTGCAATCCTGTTTTCACTTGTTTCCTTAAGCTTTCACGGTGACATTTCTCTTTTAGCATTCCCTGTTTCTGTTGTCTTTACTGCAATTACAGTATGGTTTGTGTATTTTAAGATGCTGCGAAAAACCGATGGCTCAAAGGGTTATGGTGCGCTTAAGCTTGTTCAATATCTTCCTATTGTAGATTTTCTTGCCTTTATTCTTAGACGTGCAGGAAAAACAGGAACTGCAATGTGGTACGATATTATCTCTGTAATTCTCTGGATTGTGATTTTCGCCTGTTCCTTGATTCTTTCTTCTTATATGAGTGATAAGCGTTTTCCTACCTTTACCGAAAGCTGGTCAATTAAACCTAAGAAAATTAAGCTGCACGGTGGAAAAAGAGTTGCTTTTGAAGTTGTAGACTGGATTGACGCTCTTGTACAGGCTGTATTTATGGTTCTTCTGATTCAGATTTTCCTTTTGCAGCTTTATGTAATTCCTTCTGAATCTATGGTTCCAAACCTTGTTGTAAAGGATAGGGTAGCTGTTTCTAAAATTACCTGTGGTCCGAAGTTCCCGCTTACAAATATTGGTTTTGGCGACGTTGCAAAATACAAACGCGGTGAAATTGTTGTCCTTAGAAATCCTCATTATAAAATGGACAGAAAATCTGAAGTAAAGACAGTTACAAGTCAGCTTGTTTATATGCTTACAATTATGGCTGTAGATTTGAACAAGGACGAGGACGGAAATCCAAAATATGATCCGCTTGTAAAGAGAATCTGCGGTGAGCCTGGAGAACAGCTTGTAATGCAGGACGGTACCTTGTACAGGCGAACAAAGAATAATGATGTATTTACACCTGTAGCAGAAGACAATAAATATGCCTGCTGGGATTTGACAGCTGTAAATAAAGATATACTTCCAAAGGTTCAGTATTTCCCTCTTGCTATTGTTCAGCAGCATAATGATAGAAAAGGAAACCTTATGAACTTAAAGCAGGTTCTTCCATCTGCAAAAACTCAGTATCAGAACATGCTTGATTTTGAAGAGGAAAGAAGAAATCTTGATCTTGATGTAACTGAGTTCCAGGTTCAGGAGCTCTGCATTAAGATGAATGAGCTTGTTGCTAAGTACGGTTCTAAAAAAGGAACCTTTAAAGCACCATCCTTAAGCGAATATGATTTGTTCAGGGATGTTTCAGAAATTGCTTCAAACATTTTGAGCAAGGAAGGCGGAAGTGAATGGTTTACAGACTTTATGACAAGCTGGATTCCTGCCAAAAAAACTGCCCGCGATATGTATGCTGAAGCTAATTACAGACTCAATATTATGTGTAAGCTTTATTTTGGAAATCTTGCAGTTCGCTACGCAGAGCTTATGTGCAAAGGCTTTGATGCCTCGCTCGGTGAAGATAATGTTCTTACAGATAATATGAACAATGCTGCTTTAATCGACTGGTATATCCGCGGCTTACTCGATGTACGCAATATGCCGGTATTCCCTGCTGATGATGAAAACGGAAATCCTCAGTATATCCCTGAAAACTGCTATTTTATGATGGGCGACAACAGATTCAACTCACATGATTTGCGTCATGCAAATGATTATGAACAGGTTCCGCTCACAAAAGCTGACTCAATGTCAGTAGAATATGATTCACTCATGGCACCTCAGTATGTTCACCGCAAGCTGATTATCGGTAAACCGATGTTCCGCTTCTGGCCTCTCGACCGCCCGATGAAATTGAATCAGTAATTTGAGCGTTAAACCTATTCTATGGTTGACTTATCAGCAATACTATCGTAAAATAGTAATAATAATATAACCCAGAGTTGGGTAAAAACTCAGGAGGCCAAATAAATGGCAAAAGTAGAACTTAAAGGTATTGGCAAGGTTTACGACGGCGGTGTTCGTGCTGTAAGCAACGCTAATATCACAATTGAAGACAAGGAATTCTGCGTATTCGTAGGTCCTTCTGGATGCGGTAAGTCAACAACTCTCCGTATGATCGCTGGTCTTGAAGATATTACTGAAGGTAAGCTCTTCATCGATGGAATCGAAATGAACGATGTTCCTCCAAAGGATCGTGATATCGCCATGGTATTCCAGAACTACGCTCTTTATCCACATATGACTGTTTATGATAACATGGCATTCGGATTGAAGATTCGTAAGATGGACAAGGCTGAAATTGACCGCCGTGTTCGCGAAGCTGCTAAACAGCTTGACCTTACAATTTATCTCGACAGAAAGCCAAAGGCTCTTTCTGGTGGACAGAGACAGCGTGTTGCAGTAGGACGTGCTATCGTTCGTGAACCAAAAGTATTCTTGTTCGACGAACCACTTTCTAACCTTGATGCTAAGCTCCGTGTAACAATGCGTTCTGAGCTTGCTGCACTTCACAACAGACTTCAGGCTACAATGATTTACGTAACACACGACCAGATCGAAGCTATGACTCTCGGTACAAAGATCGTTGTTATGAAAGACGGTATTATTCAGCAGATTGGTGCTCCATTGTATCTTTACAACTATCCAATCAACAAGTTCGTTGCTGGATTTATCGGAACACCTCCAATGAACTTCCTTACAGTTCGCGTTCTCGAGAAGAATGGTGCAATTGTTTGTGACGAAGGTTCTTTCGAAATCAACCCAACAGAAGAGCAGGCTAAGGCTCTTAAAGCTTTTGTTGGTAAAGAAGTTACATTCGGTATTCGTCCTGAAGACCTTACTTATGTTGAAAAACCAGCTGCTAAAGATGATATGCAGATGAAGATTACTAACAAGGAACCACTTGGTGCTGAAACACATCTTTATCTTATCTCTAACAAGGGACAGAGCATCATCGCTAAGACAACTGCTACTGCTGACTTCCGCTTGGGCGACACAGTTAACGTTGTTCCTAACATGGCTAAAGCTAAGTTCTTTGAAATCAAACCAGATGCTCCAGAAGAGTTGAACATCTGTGATATGATCGAGAAGAAGTGGTAATTTAGAGAGATAATCTCTTAATTCAAAAGGCATTGCACGTTTTTTACTGCAATGCCTTTTTTTTATTCTTTTTTTCTGATACACTCACACATTATGAATAAAAACTCACTTGTCCTGTATAAAAACCAGCCTGCGGTTATTTTTGATCGTGACGGCGATAAATATTTAATAAGATTCTGTACACAACCGGCAACTCCAACAGGAAAAAAAGCTGTTTTCGGTGAACAAAAGGTTCGCGAAAAGGATTTTACATTATTACACGAAGGTCCTGTTTCTTCTCTGGAAAAAGTTCTGGAAAAAGCTGAAAACGATTTTTCTGCACAGATTAAAGAAACATACGAGCTTTTACAAAGCGATGATTCCACTGCAACGTCTCCAATTTCGCTTTCGGAGCTTGCTGAATATACGCTTGGCGGTTTTGAAGCAGATACAGCCTGGGCCTTTTATTCAGCACTTGTAAAATCAGTTGAGTTTTCACTTTATACGGAACCGGTACAGCAGGCAGATGCCGGAATTATGTTTATTCCTCGCAATCAGCAGGAAATTGAAGCAATAAATAAAAAGAATTACGAAAAGGAACACGAAGCAGAAATAAGAAATGCTTTTATTGAACGCTTAAAAAAACGTGAGCTTAATCTCCCTGATGATGCAAAGTTTATGGGAGAGGTAGAAGCATTTGCACTTTCTAAAACAGATAAATCTAAGGTTTTGCAGGATGCCGGAATAAAGCAGGATATTGAAAAGGCACATAAGCTTTTAATAGAAACCGGCATCTGGGATTTTACAAAGAATCCTTATCCAACACGTTACGGCTTTAGCTTTGATTCTGCAAAGGAACAGCTTGGCCCAATGCCGGAGGAAGAGCGTGTAGAAGTGCCTGGAGTTGCTTATGCAATAGACAGCGAGCATTCTACCGACCCTGATGATGCCGTAGCTTTTGACGGTGAATATCTTTGGGTCCATATTGCAGATCCTGCAAGCTCAGTTGCTCCTGATTCTACAATAGACATTGCCGCCCGAGGACGAGGTACAACACTTTATATTCCAGAGGGTGCTTCACGTATGCTTGCAGAAAGCTGCCTTGAAGATTATGCGCTTGGTTTAAAAAATCCTTCGAGTGCTTTATCCTTCAGATTAAAGCTTGATGAAAACAGTCAGATTGAAGAATGCGAAGTATTAAAAACACGCGTGAATGTAAAACGCCTTACATATCAGACTGCCGAAGAACAAAAGGAAACTCCAGAATTAAAGCCTCTTTTTGAAATTGCAAGAAAGAACAAGGCTCGCCGAGAAGCCAATGGCGCCGTTACAATTCAAATGCCGGAAGTAAACATCAGTGTAGATAAAGAAACAAAGAAGGTAACTGTTCAACCGGAAGTCCGCTATGAATCTAATGATATGATTGCAGAGCTTATGGTTATGGCTGGAGAAGGTGCGGCACGCTTTGCCTTTAAGAATCAGCTGCCATTTATGTATGTAAGCCAGGAAGCCCCAGATTTCCCGGATAATCTGCCGGACGGTTGGGCAGGGCAGTTCGCAAGAGTAAAATGTATGCGAAAGCGTTCTGTTGGAATTACACCGGCTCCACATGCAGGACTTGGTTTAAGTTTTTACAGCCAGGTTACTTCGCCTCTCCGCCGTTATGGAGATTTAATTTCGCATCAACAGCTGCGAGCCTTTATTGAAGGCAAACGACCTTTACCAAAGGATGAGATGCTTGAACGGGTTGCTGCCGGAGATGCCGCAAGTATTGCTGCAAGACAGGTTTCTCGCTTAAGCGAAATGCACTGGAAGCTAGTTTATCTTACACAGAATCCAGACTTGATTTTCGAAGGCTTTTGCATTGACCGCCGTGGAAGCGATACTCTGTTTTTGATTCCGGAATTAGATATGCAGACAACATTAAAAGGCTGCTCTGGAATAAAACTGAATGATTCGGTAAAGCTGAAGGTTGGAGAAATTGATATTGTAAAGCAGAATGTAAACTTTCAGCTTCAAAGCTGATAAAGTCTGGATTATTGCTTTATAAGCTTACTTATTCGGAGCATGCCGTTTATTGTAAGCTCTTTATCAACAAAATCAAAAACATCTGTAATTGGCTGGAGCATACTGTTCAAGCCACCAGTCGCAATAACTTTTATGTCAGAAGCTTTTGTTCCGGTTTCCTTTTCCATATCCTCTTTCATATTTTTAATGAGAGATTCTACGAGTCCTTTGTAGCCAAGAACAATTCCTGCCTGAACTGCAACTGTAGTGTTTTTACCAAGGCTTGTTGGCGGGATTTCGAGTGGAATTGCAGGAATCTGAGCAGTACCGCTGAAAAGACTGTTGAACGCTGTCCTGATTCCAGGTGCAATTGCAACTCCAGCTATATTGCCGTCTTTATCTACCGCAGTAAAAGAAAGAGCTGTTCCAAAATCTGCAACTATACAAGGTGATTTGTATCTGCACCAGGCTTCAATAGCATCGCAGAGAAGATCTGTACCAATTTCATGAACACCGGTTTCAGGAACCTTTACCGGAAGCTTGTCGTAAATGTCCGGCCCGATTATAAGTGGCTTTTTGCCAGAAAAATGCTGGGAAACAATTACAAAAGGTCCAATGAGCGCTGGAACTACAGAGCTCAAAACAACCTGTTCAATATCGGCAAAGCTGATTTTAGCATCATTAAAAAGAGATCGGAGCATAGAAAAGTATTCGTCGCCGGTTCGTCTAAGGTCAGTAGAAACGCGCCATTCGTAAAGAAGTTTATCGTTTTCAAAAACCGCTGTCTTTATGTTTGTGTTGCCAATATCAAATACTAAAACCATAATTAAGTTCCTGCAAAAATATTAAAGTTTATCTTTATTGTTTTTATATGAATTTTTCAGTATTATACAGTTTAAATAGTTTTATAACAATAAAATATGAATGCTAACATAAAAATCAGTTTTAGAAGTAGATTCTAAAAAAATAGCGCGAGGGAAAGGGACGGCTTTCAAAAACACTCTGTTGTGCTGCCGCTCTGGCGGCAAACGTATATAATTACAAGGCACAACAGCGTGTAGCAGGCGAGCCTGCGGTTTTGAAAGACGTAACTTGACCGGAAGCTATTTTTTTGAGTTTAAGTATAAAAAACTGATTTTTGTAAAAATACATAATATATTGCAGAGGAAAATAATATGAAAACAAACGCACTTAAAGGAATGAGGGACATTTTACCGGCAGAGCAAAGACTGCGTGACTATATTCAGGGAAAGATTCTGGAAACTTACAGATCAAGCGGCTTTGAACGTATTTCTACTCCTATGCTTGAAGATGCAGAGAACCTTGATAAGTCTGACGGCGGCGATAATCTGAATCTTATTTTTAAGGTGCTTAAACGCGGCGATAAGCTGGATTCAGCACTTGCTGCGACTCCTGTAGAAGAAAAAGCTCTTTCAGACATGGGCTTGCGCTATGACCTTACGCTGCCACTTACAAGATTTTTTGCGGCAAATAGAAACGAACTTCAGTTTCCTTTTAAGGTAATTCAGACAGACCGTGTTTTCCGTGCAGAACGTCCTCAGAAGGGAAGATTACGTGAGTTTGTTCAGTGCGATATTGATATTTTTGGAGACAGCTCTCCTAATGCAGAGGTTGAGCTTATAGATGTAACTGCAAGAGCTATGCTCAATATTGGTTTTAAGGATTTCTGCATAAATATTAATGACCGAAGAATCTTAAGAAATATGCTGCAGAATATGGGCTTTGCACCGGAGCAGCTCGATTCAGTCTGCATCAGCTTTGATAAGCTCGATAAAATCGGTGCCGAAGGAATTGAAGCAGAGCTTAAAGAAAAACAGTTTGATGAAGCTGCAATAAATGCTCTTATTTCTTTTATTTCAGGCGGTCAAAAAATAAGTCTGGATTCTGTTATTGCAAAATGTGCAGATGCTTCTATTGGTGATGATCTTAAATATATAATTCAGACTGTAGAAAAAATTGCCGGTGGAAAATATAAGATTGAATATTGTCCTAATCTTGTTCGTGGACAGGGATATTATACTGGTGTTGTATTTGAAATTGCTTCTTCTCAGTTTAATGGTGCTGTTGGCGGCGGCGGACGTTATGATAATCTTGTTGGTAAGTTTACAGGTCAGGATGTTCCGGCTGTAGGTTTTTCTATTGGCTTTGAACGAATCTGTGGTATTCTTCTTGATAATGGTTTTAAGATTCCAGATGAAAAGGAAAAATGTGCACTGCTTTACGAGGATTCAGTTTCTTTTGATCAGGTTGTAAAGTTTGCTGAAGATTTACGAAAGGATTACAGTGTGGCAATTATCAAAAAGGCTAAAAAAGCTGGACCACAGTTTGATATGCTTGAAAAACAGGGCTACACAAAGTTTGCTTCAATACGTGATGGTCAGATTGTAGTGAAATAATGAGGTTGTGATGCTTTCTCAAGACAGCAGGATTAAGGATTTATATAAAACTCCGGTTGGACACGATATCATTTCGAAGCTTTTATTGCAGCTTGGAAAATCTGAAAAGCTTGTTACAAATCCTGTTGTGGGAAACCTTAAGCTCAAAACTACTGCTCGTCTTACAAAAAAAATCCTTGGACCAGGCTTCTGGAATGCATTTTTGAATCTTGTGAACACTGAGAAAGATGTTCCTGCAGATGGGAAGTGCGAGATTAGCCACAGGTGGTGGAAGGAAGCCGTTTTTTACCAGATTTACCCTAGAACATTTGCGGATTCAAACGGCGACGGAACAGGTGACCTTCGCGGTATTATTTCTCGGCTTGATTATTTGAAAGAGCTAGGTGTTGACGCTCTCTGGCTTTCTCCAATTTATGATTCCCCAATGGATGACAACGGCTATGATATCCGCGACTATAAAAAAATCCTGAAGGATTTTGGAACTATGGCGGATTTTGACGAGCTTTTGGAACAGGTTCATAAACGTGGTATGCGTCTCATTATGGATCTTGTTGTAAATCATACTTCTGATGAGCACGAGTGGTTCAAAAAAGCACTTGAAGACAAATCCTCTAAATATCACGATTACTATATTTTCCGCGACAACAAAAATAACTGGACTTCTTTTTTCAGCGGTTCTGCCTGGAACTACTACGAAGAGCTTAATCAATATGCCCTGCATCTTTTCTCTAAAAAGCAGATGGATTTGAACTGGGAAAATCCTGAGCTTCGGAATGATGTTATTGAAATGATAAACTGGTGGCTCAATAAAGGAATAGACGGCTTTAGAATGGATGTAATAAACTGCATTTCTAAGCGGGAAGGGCTGCCTGATGGAGATGAACTAATCGGCCAGATGATGGGACTTACTGGAATTGAAAATTATTTTTACGGTCCTCATCTTCATGAATACCTGCGCGAAATTAAACAAAAGGCTTTTATACCGCACGAGGCTTTTTCTGTTGGAGAAACACCCGGACTTGGAATGCAAATGTGCCGCCTTGTTACCGGCGAAGAGCGAAACGAGCTTGATATGGTTTTCTCTTTTGACCATCTTGAAACACCGGGCCATACACGCTTTGAAGATTATGAATACGATTTAAATTACCTCCGTGATTATATGATTGACTGGACTCAGAATTACGGTAACAACTGCTGGATGTCCATTTTCTACAACAATCACGATAATCCGCGAATGGTAAGCAAAATAAAAAAGAATAAGCAATATCATACTCAGATAAAGAAGCTGCTCGCTGTGATTCAGTTTACTTTGCGCGGAACACCTTTTGTTTTCCAGGGTGACGAAATTGGTCTTGAAAATTATGATTTTAATTCTATTGACCAGATAAATGATGTTGAATCACGAAACTTGTATGTTGAGCTGTGCAAAAAAATGGATGAAAAAGCTGCCTTTGAAATAATAAAAGCTGGAACCCGCGACCACGCACGAATCCTGCTTCCATTTGAAGAAAACAAACGTTCGTTTGAAAACAAACTTAATTCATCAAATAATTCTCAAAGTGATATTGATAATTCTGCTTATGCAATTTTCTCACAGCAGCAGGCAGATAAAGAGATATTCGAAGTGTACAAAACACTTATTCAGCTGCGAAAAAACAATCCCGAGCTTATCTACGGTGATTTTGAATTACTGAATAATAAAAAAGACAGGTTTGTTTATAAACGCGGTAATGCTGTGCAATTTATTATAGACTGTAATCTTTCTGATAAAAATCAAAAGGCCTTTGTTGTTGGAAAAGAATATGAACTTGTGTACGCTACAACAGCAGACACAGAGGTTAAAATAAAAACGGACTCCATATCAGTTCTGGAACCGTATGAAGCCCGTATTTATAGATTACTAAAATAAACTATTTAGACTGTTCAGCTTCTAATTTCTTTTTCATCGGGCGAACAAGGAACATACACAGACACATTGCAACTGCATAAAGAATTGTAGTTACAATAAGAACATTCTGATAGCCTGTTGGGTTTGCCTGAACACCGTGAACATCAATGAAAGCTCCTGTGTGCTTTACAATGTAAGAAGCCATCTGGTTTCCTGTAAGACCAGCGAAAGCCCATGCAGAAAGTGTAATTCCGTGGATAGCGGAAATGTTACCCATTCCATAGTGGTCAGAAAGAAGTGTTGGAACGTTAGAGAATCCGCCACCGTAGCCTGCGTTTACAATGAAAATCAAAGCAAGTACGAAGATGATAAGTACAACGTTTCCGGCACCGTTAGCAATTCCTTTTGTCAACAAGACAACCAGAGTAGAAACGATTGAAAGTGCAAAAATCATTTTGTATACAGTGTTGCGGTCCTTCATCTTGTCTGCCCAAGCTGAGAATCCAAGACGTCCACCAGCATTAAACAAAGCAGAAATTGTAGAAATAAGACCAGCATAAGCACCAAGTCCTACGCATTTTACAATCATCTTTTCCTGAGAAATTATTGCAAGACCACAAGTGATGTTGATATAGAACATAAGCCAGATACCAATGTAAGAAGCAATTGGTTCTGTCTTAAGTGTAGCGATAATGCCTTCTTCCTTAGATTTCTTCTGTGGTTCAACCCATCCTTCAGGTTTAGCAAGAATAAAGTGACCAATCATCATCATAACAAAATAAACACCAGCAAGAATGTAGAACATTTTGTAAATACCGGTGTCGCCCATTTTATCAAGCATTCCCTGCATAATTGGAGAAGCGATTGCCTTAGCTGCACCAAAGCCTGCTACTGCAAGACCAGTTGCAAGACCTTTTTTGTCCTTAAACCAGAGCATCAAAGTTTTTACTGGAGAAAGATAACCGGTACCAAGACCAATACCCATTATAAAGCCGTAGCTGATGTAGATTCCTACAAGTGCAAGAACACTAGGCTGTCCGGCCTGTAAGCATTTTCCACCGTACCAGATAAAGAAACCTGTTCCAGCCATACCACATGCAAAGGTGATAGCTGCAATGAGCGATGACTTATGAATGTTTTTTTCAACAAGTCCGCCAAGGAAAGCCGCAGACATACCCAAAAAGAAGATTGCGAAGCTGAATGCCCATTCTACTGCACCTTTTGAAAAGCCGATGTAGTTTGCAATTTCCTGGCTGAAAATAGACCAGCAGTATACAGTACCGATACTGCAGTGAAGCAGAAGCGCAGGTATAGCACCGCGGAGCCACTTATTCTGAATGTTTTTCATATGTTTTTCCTTAAATATTTAAAAATATTTTTCTTATTTTAGTATTATTCTTTAGCATTTTCAACCATAGAAACATCGAGCCTGTTGAACGGTGTCTGGAGTCCTACGGCTGCTTTTTCCCTCATAATTGCAATGTGAAGGTCGCTTTTTGTCTGTAAAAAATCCTGTGGCTTAAACCACACGGCGGTTGTAATATCAATTCCAGAATCACAGAACTGATTTACCCATACAGCCGGTTCAGGATCACTTAAAACTGTAGGACAGGATTTTGCAGCTTTAAGATAAGTATCAAGGGCAAGCTGTAAATCATCACCATATGCAACAGGACAATTAACGGTAATTCTTCTTTTCTTATGGAAGGATTTATTCATTAAGTTTGTGTTAATGATTGTAGAGTTTGGAATACGAACCATTTCGTTGTCGAGAGTGTGAACTGTAACTGAAATAAGGTTTATTGAATCTACAACGCCGGTAATTCCATCAACAATAATTGTATCGCCGATTTTGATTGCACCTTCTGTTAAAACGAAAAGTCCGCTTATAAGGTTGCTCACACTCGTCTGGGCTGCAAAACCGATTGCGACTCCGGCAATTCCTGCAGCTCCCCATATTGCGGCTAGCTTAACGCCAAAAAGACTGAGCACATACATCACTATAGCAACATAAAAAATGTATTTTACAAACTTAAGGATAATCATTGAACGTGGTTTAGAAAGCTTCTTTTCCGGAACCTTTTTAATGCCTCTGATTATAAGTCTGTAGATAATCCAGAAAATTAAAAGAATAATACATGAGCCAAGGAACTTAAAAAGGTTTTCCCAGGTCATAAAGCCTTTAAGCCAGACAAAAAAAGATGAGGTTTGCTCTTTGAAAGAGTTTCCGGCATTCATAAAGCCGTCGGCTACGTCGTGAAAGGTATCGTCCATAATTTGCTCCTGAAAAATATTATATAAGTTATAGAAGGGATTTTCTACTAGTTTAATAATTCTCAAATAAATCAATTTTATAAACTTATAAAACAAAAAAAATAGCTTCCAGTCGAGTTACGTCTTTCAAAACCGCACGCTAGCGTGCTACACGCTGATGTGCCTTGTAATTATATACGTTTGCCGCCAAGGCGGCAGCACATCAGAGTGTTTTGAAAGTCGTCCCTCTCCTTTACGCTATTTTTTTATCTTTAATTATACAACTGATTTATGTAGAATTTTCACATTAGAAGTTCACTTGATATAGATATAATTTGGAAAACTTATAACTAGATTAAAGCATATGTTCCAGTTTATATGAAATTATTCGTTCGAGACTTTGATTGAGACGGTCCTGAGTGATGATGCCTTTTTCTATTGCAACGTATATGGCGTGGAAGGCTTCTTCGTAGTGTTCGGGGAGGAGGATGAAGTCGTTGCCGGCAAGGATGGCTAGGACGGCGGCATCGGCACTGGTGTAGTTTAGGGTGATGGCTTTCATGGAAAGAGAGTCGGTGATGACTAAGCCATTGTAATTGAGTTCTCCGCGGAGTTTATCGTTTATGAGGTATGACGAGAGAGAAGCCGGGGTTTTGTCTTTTGTAACGGCTGGGGCAGAGATGTGGGCTGTCATTATCATGGAAGCGCCATTGTTGATGCAGTAAATAAAGGGGAGAAGCTCGCAGGATAAGAGTTCTTTCCATGATTTAGTTGTTTCGGCGTAGCCAAGATGAGTATCTGTTCTGGTGTCGCCGTGGCCGGGATAGTGTTTAATGCAGCCACCGATATTCTGAGAAGCAAGGCCTGAATACATTGAAAAGGCAAGCTCTCCGGCAATTAAAGGATTTGAACTGAAGGCTCTTTCGCCAATAACCGGGTTTGCAGGATTTGTGTTTACGTCTGCAACTGGAGCAAAGTCTACATCAATATCATAATCTTTAAGATACTTACCGATGGAACTGCCAACTTCAAGAGCAGCTTCTGTGCTCCCGATTCTGTACATGTTTTCAAAAAGAGGGACTTCAAAATTACTGTTTCCGCCAATTCTTGCAACTCGGCCGCCTTCTTCATCAATAAAAATAAACGGTTTGATATGACTTCTGGACGAGGCGGAACCGATTGTATGAAGCTGTTCGTTTAAGGCGAGAAGCTGTTCCGGAGTCTTTACATTTTTAGCAAAAAGAACAAAACCGCCGGCTGGATATTTTTTGTAAAAATCTTTTTCTGTCTGTGTAAGCTCGGTTAGGCCTATATTCTTTTTTAAGTCGCGTTCTTTCTGGAGTAAAGGTGGATTAAGATATTCCGGGCTGATTACAAAGAGCTGACCAATTTTTTCCCTGAGCGTCATTTTTTTTATAATATCAGCCGCCTTTGAATCAGCAGCTGATAATGAAAAAACAATGCTCAGGGCAATAAAATGAGTTATGATTCTTTTAGAAAGCCTCATAGTATAAGTTTAGATTCCGATGAAGTGAGTTGCAACCTTATCTTCTACGTATTTGATAAAGTCTTCAAGCTTCAAGTTTTCCTGTGGCTTCTTGCTTGAGAAGCGGTAGCGTACGCAAACTGTACCGTCTGCCTTTTCCTTTTCGCCCACAACAAGAATATAAGGTGTCTTATGCTCTGTAGAAATCTGCTTGATTTTAGCCTTCATGTTTTCTTCGCTGAGATAAGCGTTTGAACGGATTCCGCGAGAAAGCAAGGTGTCGTTTACCTGGCGGGCATAATCATCAAAATCATTTGTAACAGGAACAACCGCAACCTGCTCAAAAGCAAGCCAGGTAGGGAAGGCACCTGCAAAGTTTTCAATGAGGATTCCTAAGAAGCGTTCAAAAGAACCGAGTACTGCACGGTGGAGCATAACCGGATGATGCTTCTGGTTGTCTGCACCAATATATGTTGCATCAAGGCGTTCTGCACTTGGAAGCTGGTAGTCTACCTGAATTGTACCGCACTGCCATTCACGTCCTAAGCAGTCATAAAGCTTAAACTCAAGCTTTGGACCGTAGAAAGCACCTTCGCCCGGCTGAACCTCGTATTCAAGTCCTGCTTCGTGGCACGCATCTGAAAGCTGCTTTTCTGCGCGCTCCCAGGTTGCAAGGTCACCGACGTGATCTTCAGGCATGGTTGAGAACTTAACAACAAGCTTGTCAAAACCAAAGTCGCTGTATACCTTTTTCAAAAGCTTACAGAACTTGGCAACTTCAGAACCGAGCTGGTCTTCGGTACAGAAAATGTGAGCATCGTCCTGAACAAAGCCTCTGATACGCATTACACCGTGAAGAGTTCCACTTGGCTCGTTACGAACATCGTGGCCAAACTCTGCAAGACGGAGTGGTAAATCCTTATATGAGCGCTGGCGGTTTTTGAAAATCTCAATTGCGCCAGGACAGTTCATAGGCTTGATTGCGAACATTCGTTTTTCAGATTCTGTAATGAACATATTCTGCTGATAGTGTCCCCAGTGACCAGAACGTTCCCAGAGAGAGCGAGGCATGATTGCAGGTGTATTAACTTCCTGATAGCCGTCGCATCTTACCATCTTGCGCATGTAATCCTGCATTACAGTATAAATAGTCCAGCCGTTTGGATGCCAGAAAATCTGACCCGGATCCTCAGGATCAAGGTGGAACAAATCCATTTCCTGTCCAATCTTTCGGTGGTCGCGTTTTTCTGCTTCAGCGAGCATTGCAAGGTAATCCTTAAGCTCATTTGGTTTTGCAAAACAAACAGCGTAAACACGTGTAAGCATAGGTCTGTTTGAATCACCGCGCCAGTAAGCGCCGGCAACCTTTGTAAGCTTAAAAGCCTGTGCGTTAATTTCTTTTGTATTTGCTACGTGAGGACCACGGCATAAGTCAAGATAGCCGTCCTGCTCGTAAGTTGTAATCAAAGCATCTGCCGGAAGGTCGTTAATAAGCTCTGTTTTATAAGGCTCGTCTGCAAAAAGCTTGAGAGCTTCTTCCTTTGAAACTTCCTTGCGGATAAAATCATGATTTCCGGCGAGAATCTTTCTCATTTCTTTTTCTACAGCAGGAAAATCGGTTTCGGTGAATTTGGTGCCTGTGGTGAAGTCAAAATCATAATAGAATCCGTTGTCGATTGCTGGACCTATTGCGATTTTTGTTCCTGGATAAAGATTTCTGATTGCCTCAGCCATTACGTGTGCGCATGAGTGCCTGATGATTTGTAATTTTTCGTCAGCCATTTTTAATCTCCTTGTGATTTAATTTATTACACCAAATTCCAAAGGGCATAATACCCTTTATTTTGAATAAATATTATAGTGAATTGTGATGATAAAGTACATTGCTTTTTTACAAAACAGTATTATTATGGTATAATTTATCATCTTTTTTATAAGGGTGATTGAATGAAAAAGTTTATTCCGTTTGTTTTATTTTGTGGATTTGTTTTAAGTGCAATGTTTATGAGCTGTGAACAAACTGCTAATCAAAAAGAAGAAACTGTTCCAACACCAACGCCTGCTGAAAAAATGCTTACATCAATATATATAAGCAAACAACCGGATAAAACAAACTACGAGTATAATTCTCTGCTTGATCTTACCGGACTTGTAGTAAAGGGAAACTATAGTGATAATTCTTTAGAAGTTCTTGAAGGGTGGACTTCCGAGCCAAAAGCGGGTTCGAGACTTTCAACTTCTGGAACCGTTACAGTCACAATCTCTTACGAAGGAAAAACAACCAGCTTTGCAATTACCGTAGCAGCAAAACCTGTAATTACTTCCAACGAGTATTTCTGGGGTACCTGGGTACGAATGGACAATGGAAAGGAATATGAGGTTCTAGAAACAAGCGTAGTTCAGGGCACTAATAATTACAAGGTAACTGCCTCAGACAGTACAACGCTTACTGTTAGTTCTCTTGGAACATTTACAAAAGAATCTGACGGTGTAATTGTCTGCAATAATATTCCATACTATAGAAAAGGCGGTACAAATCTTGAGTACTCACTCAAGCTAGTTGGCTTTACAACAAACGGAAGGGCTGCTGGAACTGCAATGAGTGGAATAAAAGGAAAAGGTAAATCTTCGAAGTATACAAACTTTGAAAGTGAAGGCGAAAGCGACTCAAACGGGGAAATAAAGCTTAAAGCTCCAACTGCAAACGACACTCAGACAGTAGAAATT
Source organism: Treponema sp. (assembly GCA_017619795.1). GTDB lineage: Bacteria > Spirochaetota > Spirochaetia > Treponematales > Treponemataceae > Treponema_D. The sequence goes on along the minus strand of JAFZRP010000013.1, from coordinate 1,328 downwards.
ACGAACGGTAATGATATAGTCGTAATTCCTGGCCTTAAAATCAATAACTCCGGTGATTATATGGGTACGGTAGCTCTTGTCGGTAAAGATGACTACAACCTCAAAATCACAGGAACTATTAGTGACGACCAGAAGGATAACGGCTACTTGTTCGGAAATAATGCAAAAACCTACAATATGCTCCTTACAATTACGAACATCAGCGAAAACTATTGTTCTACCTCCGTATGTTTTGTAGTGTCTGACGATCCAAACCTGAGGGTTGAATCTAAAGACGGAACAGATCTTGACGGTTTTCCAATTTCAACGCTTGCCGGAGGTGCAACTAAACCAGTTAATCTTTCAATTGTATATGGAGATTTAAGCAAGCCTTATGTTGACACAGGTATAACCGTTACAATACAGAATCCTTTTACAGGACAGGAATGGAAAGACTATATACCGCTCAGATTCTTTAAAGGAACTATTCCTATTACAATTGCGGCAAAAAATCCAGAAAACAATAGTAATGCGGCTCTTAACGGATTTGTAATATATCCGGACGGAAACAACCAGTTCTTTGCAATAAAAAATAATGATGCAAAACCGATTTTTGTTCCAACCTTTGGTGCCACAAAGCCTTATATGCTCGTATTCAGTGGTGCAACGGTTACTTCCCAGTTATATGAAAGTACAGAAATGTTTTATACGGTTGAACCAGCTTCAGTAAATGCAAGACATATAATTACGTCTGGAAGTGAAATCTTAAAATACATTCCTTTTGGCAGAGACAATCATTCAGAAGATTCTGCTTTTTGTGTTGCGGAAGGCTTTGAAGCATACCTTCGGGAAGGTGAAATTGACTACTACAAGATTACCGCCGATAGCGATACTTATTACGGACCGGGCGGAAGCGTATTCTATACTGTAAGCTACATGAACGAAAAAGGTGATGCTCCAGATACATTCCTTACAACAGAAGGGGCTGTTTTGAAAGCAAATCAATTGCAGGATATGACTTGCGATGGTTATAAGTTCCTTGGTTGGTATTCTGATGCTACGAAGGCAATTCCTGACGAATATGCAGTTTATGACAACATCACTCTTACTGCAAAGTGGCAGCTCGAAAGCTATCCTGTTGTATATGAGATGAATGGCGGAACAAACCATGCGGCAAATCCATCGGCTTATACGATAGAAAGCAGTGTGATTACGTTAGAAGCTCCTGTTAGAACAGGTTATGATTTTGATGGATGGTTTGTTACGGAAAACTTTAGCGACAGTGCAATAGAAACAATTGGCGGTGGTGCTAAAGGTGAAATTACGCTTTACGCAAAGTGGACTCCTGT
>JAFZRP010000093.1 GCA_017619795.1 Treponema sp. | reverse complement strand
TGCCGTTTACGGAGTTTATCATTGGTTTTCCGTTGTAGCGGCGCAGGGCAGCTTCCATTACTTGTGCGTTAGTTGTGTCTATCTGAAGCGGCAGCGTAGTTACACTTTGAAGCTCTTCCATTACGGTGAGCATCATTTCTTTTTCGTCAATTTCCGGCAATCCAACGTTTACGTCGAGTACCTGTGCGCCCGCTTCTTCCTGCTCAATTCCCTGATGAATAATGTACGGAATATCTTTGTTGCGCAATGCTTCCTTAAACTTTTTCTTACCAGTAGGGTTTATTCGCTCGCCAATTAAAACGGTAGGATTACTACCGCCAAAGTATACGATTTGAGAGTTCGAAGAAACGCTGCCAGTCAGCTTTTCAGTAGTGGAGAAATTGGTTCCGGCAGCGTTTGCAGTTTCGCGAAGCGAAACTGCTGTCAATGAGGTAGCTTCAGCAGGGGTTTTAGGGGGAACGCCCCCTAGGAGAGGGGGTAGCGGAAGACCGTTTTCGGGCTGAAGCGAGGGGGAGACTTCCCCCTCCTCCCTATCACCTATCACCTTATCCCTAACACCTATAATATACTCCGGCGTAGTTCCACAGCAGCCACCAAGAATCTTTGCACACTTGCTCGGAATAGCGGCGATTTTTTCCATAGATTTTACAAAGTCCGTAGCAGAAACATCAAAGACAGTTTTGCCGTTTACAACCTTTGGTAGACCCGCATTCGGATTTACAATAACAGGAACACTGGCAGCCCTGCACAAACGTTCAACAGCCGGAATCATATCCTCTGGACCGAGGCTGCAGTTTACACCGATTGCATCAACGCCAAGGCCTTCGAGCATAGCAACCATAGTTTCCGGAGTAGAGCCGCTAAGAGTTCGGCATTCCTTGTCGTAAACGTTTGTTACCAGAATCGGGATTGTTCCGCGGGTACCAGGGGCTGCCGGGTCACCGTCAACAAGGCCAAGCTCTTCCATCACTTCTTTTGCGGCAAGCACGGCAGCTTTTGTTTCGTAGCCGTCGTTCATAGTTTCTATAAGGATGCAGTCAATTTTACCGTCTTTTGCAAACGGCAGCGCAATACGGAAAGTCTTTTTGTAAAGGTTGATGCAGTCTTCAAAATCGAGGTCGCCCATTGGCTTGAGCAGCTTGCCGGTAGAAGAAATGTCAAACGCGATGTAGAGGTTGTCATGATCCTTCAGAGCCTTCTCTCTGGCCTCATTTGCATTCTCAATTGCTGCTTTGATTATCCGTTCAAGCTCAAGCGGAAACTTTGTTATAAAGGCGCCAAACGTGTCTGATTTAATAATGTTTGCACCAGCGGAAAAATAGTTGTAGTGCAGCTGTACAATCCGGTCGGGATGCTTTAAGTTCCAGGTTTCAGGAAGCTCGCCGGGTTTAAGACCCATGCCCTGTAAAATGGTTCCTGTTCCGCCGTCAAAAAAAAGCTGTTGTTTTCCTAATATATCCTGCAATTTTTTCATGAAATATGTTCCAAATGGGCAATTATTATTCAACTACATCATATCTTATAGCATATGAACCGGTACCTTTTTCCCAGCCATAATAATATGCTGCAGCTGCAAGTACAATTGTGCCGTCACTAGGTGCTGTAAAAGTATATGGTTTGTTATAACAGTTGCTTGCATCACTGTAAGAATTACAAATAATAGGATTATCAACATTTGAATCTTTATCATAAAAAATCTTTAATCCAATATCTGCAGTTTTACCATCTCCAGAGATTCCTGCGTCAGTATCATCTAATTTTATTTTATAGGTTTTTCCTTTGCTTACATTTACAGTATATTTATTAATCTGACCTTTTGTAATAATTGTATCATCTACCCATTTTCCAGCAGGCAACTCATCATATTCTGGACGAGTTGTATATTTTATAGCATAAGTACCTGTTCCTTTTTCCCACCCATAATCATATGCTGCAGCAATAATTGTTATTGTGTCATAATTTGTGTTTATAAATGTATAAGGATTTGAAAAACAATCACTTGCATCGTTGTAATTATCACAAACATAAGAGCCATCACTAAATAATATTTTTAATCCAATATCTGCAGTTTTTTGTGTCATTGCATTTCCTGCATTTATATCTTCAAGATAAATAAAATAACGTGTTTTTCCAGTTATTGGAATAATATATTTATTTGTCTGACTTTTTGAAACAATAAGGTCTTCAAACCAGTTTCCTTCCCAAAGTTCTTTATCAAGTATATAATTTTCTGGACGGGAATTGTATTTTATAGCATATGTACCGGTACCTTTTTCCCAGCCGTAATCATATGAAGCTACAGATATTGTTACAACTCCGTTATTTGATGCTGAAAATGTAAAAGGACTTGAATAACAATTGCCGGCATCGCCATAGTTTTTACAGATTTCTGTTCCATCGGCATGTGAGATTTTCATACCAACATTTGCAGTTTTAGTTGAATCACCGTCATCGCTATCATTAAGATAAATAAAATAGCGGGTTCCTTTAGTAACGTGTAATGTATACTTTTTTACCTGACCTTCTTTTGTAAAATTACCATTGACCCATTCATTTGTGGAAGAGAGAACTGTTGTTCGGTTAATTTCCTCATCTTTCTCAGCTTCCTTTTGTTCTTGTGTAGGAATAAAGCAGCTAAAAATTAAAAAAGAACTTAACACTACAGAACAAACATACATTAAAACTAATAAAAAACGATGATTTACTTTTTTCATATAAACCTCAAAAAATGATTTTTTCTTTGGATAATTATAGAATATTTATAACACTAAATCCACAGCTACCGCTTCGGTAATTGTAATCAAATCCTGTGGTGCAAGCTTTATCTGAACGCCTCTTTGTCCACCGCTTATGCAGATTTTATCATATAAAAGTGCAGTTTCATCTATAAAAGTCCTGAACTTCTTTTTCATGCCAATTGGTGTACAGCCGCCGCGAATGTATCCGGTAAGTGCCAGAAGCTCCTCTTGTTTTACAGGATTGATTTCCTTGCAGCCTGCCGCAGTTCTTGCTTTTTTAAGATTGATTTCTTCTGTTGCACTCTGACAAAAAACGCAGATTTCTTTAGATTCAGTGCGCATTACAATCGTCTTAAACACGCAACCCGGCTCTTCACCGATTTTTTCGGCCATTCGTTCTGCGGCACCTCGTGCAAGCTCATGCTCACCGTCGTCTTCGTATTCTTTTACCTCGTAAGCAATTCCAGCTCCATCGAGTATTCTCATCGCGTTCGTTTTTTTCATATTGTGATTTTATCTGAAAATCGGAATCTGAACAATCGGCGTAATAAGTTCCAGCCAGCCTCTCTTGTATAATTATTTTTTATAAACTAAAATTAAGTAAATCGCATAGGAGAAATTACCTAAACTATGAATAAAATATCATCTGAACAAATCCAGCCACAGACAGCTTTTTCCCCAGATTTTTTCAAATCTGTTCACGACGAGCTTTTTAACAATATCCTCCCTTATTGGGAAAAACATTCTCGCGACACTCGCCCGGGCTTTGAGGGCTTTTTTGGCGAAATAGATAACTCCAACAAACCGGATCCCGATTGTTCCCGCTCCATCGTTATGACATCCCGCTTTTTGTGGACGTATAGTGCCGTTGCCCGTTATACAAAGGATCCGCGCTATCTGGAAATGTCCGATTTTGCCTACAAAGCAATCACAACACATTTTTGGGATAAAAAGAACGGTGGCGTTTACTGGTCTGTTACTCCAGACGGCACCCCTGATGTTTCCAAAAAGCAGATTTACGGTGAGGCGTTCTGTATTTACGGTCTCTCGGAATATGCTGCCGCTTTGAAGGAGCTTAGAAATGATGATGATGAAGCGCCTATGAAGCTTGCAATCAATCTTTACAGTCGTCTTGAATTGTATGCAAAAGATTCTGATTGTGGCGGTTATATTGAAGCCTGTGCCGAAGACTGGTCTCCTACTAACGACATGATTCTTTCTCCAAAAGACATGAACTGTCCAAAGTCGATGAACACAAACCTTCACGTTATGGAAGCCTATACAAATCTCTATAGAACAATTCTGATTGTATTTCCTGAACAAAAGGATCTTCAGATTCAGATTGGACGCAGCTTAAAAGAGCTTGTACTTGCAACAACAAAATATATCCTTCAGCCGAATAATCATCTTGGAATGTTTTTTGATATGAAGTGGAAGCTCCTTTCTGATGAGGTCTCCTATGGTCACGATATTGAAGCAAGCTGGCTTTTATGGGAAGCTGTCAATGAGCTTAATGATAAAGCTTTGCTGGATGAATTACGTACAATTGTTATCGCAATGGCAGAAACTGCCTACAATGAAGGAATCGATTTTGAAGCCTTCTGTATGGAAGACTTTCAGCGTACAGAAAATGGAAAAGTTGTTCGAAACAGAAACAGAGTCTGGTGGGTTCAGGCAGAAGCAGTAAATGGTTTTTATTATGCCTGGAAAATTACAGCACAGGAAAAGTACGCAAAGGCCTGCATCGCGCACTGGAACTGGATTCTTAATTATCAGAAGGATAAAGAAGGCGGCGACTGGTGGAACGAGCTTGATGTAAATGGTGCGCCAATTCTTTCAGAAGCAAAGGGCGGCAACTGGAAAACAAGCTACCATAATGGAAGAACTTGCCTTGAGCTTTTGCGTGGCAACGATAAGTAAAAAAAAGATAAAAAAAGTGAAAAAAAATTGAATTTTTTTCAAAAAAATTAATAAATTCTGTTGACAAACTTTCTACATAAGGTTATATTACTATTCACCGTCGCAACAGTACAACTGAAGCGACACAGTTTTTTGACAAAACAGGGAAGGAAAGAAGTAGAACAAGTAAGGTTCTAAACAAAAATAAGCGTTTAATACGCTAGTTTTGTTCTGAAAATTGACTGCATATTTTTTACGGTTTTTTTATAAAACTGTCTCAAATCAATTCAACTAACATTAGTTGGGTTCAGATACTTTATGTTGAAGTCACAGCCCTTCGGGGCTATGAAATAATCATGGAGAGTTTGATCCTG
>JAFZRP010000092.1 GCA_017619795.1 Treponema sp. | reverse complement strand
GGGTTGTTGGTCTTGTTGGCTGGGTAACAAAGAAATAAACAGCGTTAAAGCTTAATTATTATTGCGCCGGATTTTTCGACCTTTTGATGAGAGTCCGGCGTTATTTTTTTAACGCTTATTAAGTCTCCGGAGCGTGGAACAAAAGGCGGTTTTGGCAGTCTTGTGTTGTTTGTGTCTGGAATTGTAACAAGTACGAGCCCGCATTCTGCACAACCATAAAAGCCCTGCATATAATTCGGTAATCTAAAACCGTCCGAAATAATTCTGATTTTATCTGCAGAATCAGCCTTATCATCATTACTTACTACAGAAATAAAGGATAATGTTGCGCGCTCTTTTGGCAGTTTTGCACTTGTAGAAAGCTTTAAGAGCTTTTTCGGGGCAGCTTCCGTACTGAACGCAAAGTTACACCACTTGTTTTTGCTGCCAGTATATGCTTTAAAACCGCTCATTGGACATTCACCGTAATGCGGACACGGAGCAATAAGGCTTGAACCATCCTTTATAAACCGTTCGCGCAAAAGAGAAAGGGTTCTTGCCGATTTTGGTACACCCGGTTCTACAATCAAATACCGTGCATTTTCAGAGGTATACGCCTTAAGCTGCTCGTAATATTTTTTTACCTGGTACTCCGGCGGCATATCACTTCCCTGGTTCAGCTCGTTCAGCATGTTAGCGCATGTTAAAAAATCTGCCTTTTGCTTAATGAACTCGCCGAAACTTCCTTTTATGCGGATAATGTGCCACGGTTCCACCCCAATTCTAGCGCAAACTGAAAGGAAAACATCCTCTCCAAGCGCCATACTGTTAGCAGAAATATCAAGACAATACCAGGTCAGACGGCGCTCCCGAAGCTCTGGACGTGCAAGAAAAAGTGCTGTTACTACAGTAAGAGGACCGCTTCCTAGATCCAGGCAGATACAGTCGTTCTGAGGAAAGCTTTTTGCCGGTAGATTAGAAAAAAGTCTTGTAAGGCGCACAAGATTCCACCAGGTAAAATAACGGACATAAGCCGAAAGCTGAATATTTTCATTCATATAACCTAGGCGGCGGTTTGCCCTGTCGTCGGTCATCTGGTGGGAAAGATTTCTGATATTTTCGGGAAGCTGCAGGAGCTGACGGCTGTTTAAGGGCTTTACACCCTGAATTACAGAGTCAAAATCCTCCAGAATCTTTTTTGCATCCTCTGGAACAGAAGAATTATTAAAAAGTGACTGAATTAGCTTTGATTTTGAGTCTTTCATTTGCCGCTTTTCCCGTCATTTTCGGCATCCAGGCTAAGCAGAACGCTCAAAAGGTCTTCCCGGCATTCGTGAATCTGCTGGATAATTTCGGCATTATCGTGTACAGCCTGTGCTTCTTCCAGAATCTGCTGCCCCGCACCCTCTGCCGTAAACTTTTTCTCGGTAATAAGATATTTTATTCGGAAAATGAGCTCTACTTCGCGCTGGGTGTAGTATCGTCTGCCGCCCATATCTTTTCTTGGAGTAAAGCCTGGAATAACCTCTTCCCAGTAGCGGAGAACATGAGCCTTTACACCAGTCAATTCTTCTATTTGTCCAATTGTATATGTCATGTTATACTCCTGTGTCTTCCCAGCGCTTACGGCTGCCTCTAATTTCCAGCTGTACAGGGATATTGTCAAAGCCTAAATCTTCGCGAATACGGTTTTTAAGGTATGTAACATAGGTTTCCGGTACAACTTCCGGGCGTGTGGCAAAAATAATAAAGCTTACAGGGTTATCGCTTGCCTGAGTCATATAGCGGATTTTGAAGCCGTTTGTTTTACTTGCTGGTGGCGGATATTTTTCCAGCCAGTCCTGAAGTGCGTTATTCAGGGAAGCGGTACCAATTTTCTTTGTAAGCTGCTCGTAAAGGGTGATTGTGGTATTAAGCAAGTCCTTAATTCCTTTACCTTCAAGTGCAGAAAGCGGCAGGATTGGTGCAAAATCCATATGACCGAACATAATGTTTATGTTTTCGCGGGCAGCTTTTACAGCTTTTTGATTCTGTTCTTCGCACAAATCCCACTTATTCAATACAAAAATAATACCGCGGCCCCGTTCAAACGCCAGAGAACAGATTTTTTTGTCCTGCTCAGCTAATCCCTCTACTGCATCAATTAAAAGATAAACGACATCGCATTCATCTAGAGTTTTAATGGCACGGTTTACAGAGTAGTATTCAACATCATCATTTACTTTAGCTTTTCTACGGATTCCGGCAGTGTCCAGAACCTTAAACTGGCGGCCGGCATACGTAAAGTCTCCTTCAACGACATCACGGGTTGTGCCGGCATAGTCGCAGACAATTGATTTTTCAGAATGAGTGAGCCTGTTAGACAAGGTTGATTTTCCGGTATTTGGTTTTCCAAGAATTGCAATTTTAATTGGGCGGTCGGCAGAAAGCAGTTTTACTTTTGAGAAGTCGCAGCGGTCTGTAATAAGGCTTGCAAGATCGGAAATGCGGTCGCCGTGTTCTGCAGAAATGAAAATCAGCTCGTCAAAGCCGTATTTCGCGTAGTTCCAGGCTTCTGCTTCGTTCTTTCCGCCTTCGGTTTTGTTTACGGCTGCAATCAACTTTTTCCAGTAAGGGCGCATTTTAAGGATAAACTCTTCATCCTCACCTGTAATGACGCCTGCCTCAAGAAGAAGTATAACAACATCAGCCTTTTCTATCATTTCAAGGGAGCGTTCAACAACATAATCGTCAAGCTCGGCTTCTTTTGTACCAATATCGCGGGTAAGCTTATAACCGCCTGTATCTACCAGCTGCACCGGCTTTTTATTTATTACGGCCACTGATTCAACCGGGTCACGGGTAACACCTGGCTGGTCGTTTGTAATTGCAACGCGTTTATGCAAAAATCTGTTGAAAAGGGTAGATTTTCCAACATTCGGGCGTCCCGCAATTACAACAAGCGGAAGTCCTTCGTATTCATAATCCTCGGGATGAACATCTTCTGCACAGGTAATTGTACCGTCAGCGGCAATGGAAATATCTTTATCTGAATAATTGGAATTGTCTGTAATATAATCCGGCTCTTCAATCGTCAAAGCGGGATTCTGAGGCTTTTCTTTTGGTTTGGAAAAATCCGGTTTACTCTTTTTCTTTGCCATAATTTTTTACTCCAATTTTTGCATTCACTACAAATTGTTTAAGTGTTTTGACGAAATTGCTTCAAGCTCCTGAATTGTAAAGCGTGAAAGAAGCTCTTTTGTGCTGGAAATGAGCTTTGGACTCATACTCAAGGTACGGATTCCCATACCCGCAAGCACCATAACACTATCCTGACGACCTGCCATTTCTCCGCATACAGAAACCGGAATGCCAGCTTCGGCTGCAGAATTGATTGTCATTTGAATAAGGCGGAGAACCGCAAGACTGAACTCGTTGTAAAGGGCAGATACGTGCTGATTTTCTCTGTCTACGGCAAGCGTATACTGTGTAAGGTCATTTGTTCCAAGACTGAAGAAGTCGCTTACACTTGTAAGACAGTCGGAAATAATTGCTGCCGCCGCAGTTTCAACCATAATTCCTACAGGAATATCAGGCTTATAAGGAATCTTTTCGTAATCAAGCTCGGCTTTTACCTGTTTAACAAGCTCTAAAAGCTGTTTTACCTGCTCTACGCTCGTAATAAGCGGGAACATAATCTTAAGGTTGCCGTAAAGACCTGCGCGGTACAAGGCTCTAAGCTGAGTTTTAAATATATTCGGGCACTGGAGACTTAAACGAACAGCTCTGAGTCCCATAAGAGGATTTTTTTCGTCTACGACAGGGATATCAACAGAGTTTATAAGCTTGTCGCCGCCGGCATCGAGGGTTCGGATTGTAACAGGCTTGTCACCCATTACCTCCAGAACGTGCTTGTATGCTTCGAACTGGGTTTCTTCGCTAAAGGATCGGGCAGCCGCATTCATAGAAGCTCCATTTTGAGCCATATACAAAAACTCTGTTCTGAAAAGTCCGATTCCATCTGCACCTTCAGCCTTTGCAAGCTCGGCTTCTTCCGGAGTACCAATGTTTGCCATAAGCTTAAACTCGGTACCGTCCTTTGTAACAGAAGGCTTACCCAAAAACTTTTTAAGCTCCAGCTTGTGCTGATTGTCTGCGCGAATCTTCTGCTTGTATTCGTCTATAGTTGTTTTATCCGGGCTTATAAGGATTTCTGCAGTTTTTCCATCTATGATGACAGTTTCGCCAGTGCGAACCTTTTTGTTTATATCTTCAAGACCAACAACAGTTGGAATACCGTAGTTTCTTGCAAGAATTACTACATGGCTTGAAACACCGCCTTCTGAAAGTGCAAGCCCGGAAAGCTTTCTTTTTGAAAGTACAATTGTATCTGCGGAACTGAGTGAATTAGCAAAAATAATGGAGCCGTCCGGTACAGAATTGATGTCAAACGGATGAATATCGAGCATTTCGTCAAGGACGAGCCCAAAAACATCGGTAATATCCTGTGCACGCTCCGAAAGATAGTAATTTCCAGCCTGTCTAAGCTTTGTTGCGTATTCCTCTGCCTTAAATTGAACAGTATATTCTATATTAAACAGCTCTTTTTCAAAGAATTCCTTTACTTCCTTAGTAAAAACCGGGTCTTCGAGCATAAGGATGTATGTTTCAAAAACTTCACGCTGAACCTTATCCTTTGGGTCGGTTTTAGAAAGAGAATCCAGCTGTTCAGAAAGATCAAGAATAACCGTCTGAACTGATGATTGAAATCGCTCCCAATCCTTTTTAATCTGGTCAATTTTGATGTGATGCTGGGGAATAGCGCGCTTAACTGCATCAGGAATTACAAAAGCTGTACCAATTCCAATGCCGTCTGCCGCAGGAATACCAAGAAATACTTCCATAATGTATGAATTATAGCATAAATTGCAGATTATGTGCTACTTTCCCAAAAAAAGTATTATATTTAAAGGTATGAATATTATTCCAATTTACCAGATGCCATTCCGTTCGGCATTTTTGCTTTTCATCATATTCAGTTTTATAGGATGGTGTTCTGAAGTTTTATATGTCGGTATTTTTTATGAGCACAAGTTTGTAAACAGGGGCTTTTTACATGGACCAATCTGCCCGATTTATGGCTTTGGTGGCTGTGCCATTATGCTTTTGCCGCCGAAGATTCTTGCTACCTGGGTTCCGCTTTTTTTCCTTTCAATGTTTTTGTGCAGTGTTGTTGAATATTTTATCAGCTGGCTTTTGGAAAAGCTGTTTAATACGCTCTGGTGGGATTATTCGCACTATAAGTTCAATATAAACGGACGGGTTTGCCTTTTGAACTCGCTTCTTTTCGGGGCAATGGGTATTTTGAGCGTTCATTTTGTAATTCCGCCGATTTTGTATGTGCTTAATCTGCTTTCTGAAAAGGTGATTTATATTTCCAGCACGGTTATTGCGGTTGCACTAACTGTGGATTTGCTTATTACCGTTCGCAGACTTGTGGATTTCAGCACAACAATGGAAAGAATCAAGACTTTGAGCGAATCTTTGAAGGACCAGTTTGGTCACGAGGAATGGTTCAGGGATAATTCTCTTCTAGAAATGGTCAATTCCGTTAAGGAAAAGGCTGCCGCCGAGCGAAGTAAGCTTAACGAAAAGCTTAATCAGGAACGCTTAAAGATAAACGACAAGCTTCTTGAACGTATTGACCGTTTGATGTCTCATCACAAGAATGTTGAAAGCTACCTCAAGCGCTTCCCTACAATGAAAAGTCACCTTTACAAAGACGGAATAGCAATTATCAGACAGCACATAAAAGAGTTCCATAATAAAAAGAAATAGAAACAAAGAAGAATGCATAATGTATAATGCAGAATGGAAAAAAAGGTTTTGTTGAATAAATTGTAAAATTATTCTGCAACTATTCATAAAATAATAAGTTCTATATAAGATTCCCTAAAAGTCTGAAAATTGAAAAAATCCTAATTCTTAAAAAAATCTGATAAAAATGCCGATAATGAAGAGTACTCATGTTTTCATAATAGTTTTGCATGGGTTTTTTGTAATGTTTTTTTGTTATAGGGGTATAAACTATGAAGAAATGCATATTTTTTACGATTTTTGCAGGCGTTTTAAGCCTTTTTACAGCATGTAAAGATGTAGAAATTGGTCTTGGTTCAGCGGTAGATACAGAAGCCGCAAAGCTTACCGTTCATGAAACTCCAAGAGCTGGTGATGTAGTACGAGGCAGCTTTATGCTTTCTGGAATCTGTACGGACGACACAGAAATAAAGTCGTTCACAATCACCTTTGAAAATACAGCCGAAAAAGATCAGAAAATAGAGTTTTCTACTACCCCAGACAAAACGACAGGTGAATGGGCTCTGATTATTGATCCGCGCCAGGAATTAACCACAAGCGGTTCGACTCTGGCTGGAACAAATAAAACAGGCATTACACCGGAAACTCAAATGGTTCCAGACGGAGAGTATCAGGTAACATTTAAGGTTATAGATCAGGTTAAGCATGAAACAATTGTTACACGTCAGTTTAAGATAGATAACACTCCACCGGTAATTGTAATAGAAAGACCTTCTTCTAAAAAGGATGCAGCCGAAAACTCAATAGACTCTTACGGACAGTCATTTACACTTGAAGGACAGTCGGCAGATGATAATGATGTAAAAACAATTGAAGTGCGTGTTTATGATGAAGTGCCTGGTGCTGAAGAAGCTGTTGAAACCTCAGAAGCTGAAACACCAGCTGCTTCAATAGTGACTCCAAAAATCATAACATTGAACAATGTACCTTCACGTATAAACATGGATATTGCAAAATACGTCCATGGTGAAGAGAATGATTATTCTCAGATTTATGGTTCTACAGAAAAAGCAGGAAGCAAAAAGTTTTATTGTGAGCTTATTGCTTATGATTCTGCCGTAAGATACCCGATTGATGGTTCAGAACAGTCAGAAGAAGACCTTAAAGGAAATAAAACAGATTTCTATTATCTTCTTACAGATATTTCAACAGATATTCTTTCCAAATATAAAATAACAGATGTTTACCATATGCTCAGTGGAACATACAAGGCAACTGGTACAGACAGTACAGAAAGATCAGAAGCAGCCGGTTATGGCGAGGAATACGTTAAAAAATATCTTTCAAGAACAGAAAAAAAGACCGCAATGGGAAGCTTTACCCTGAACCCGGAAAACAGTCCGTCGTTTACAGTAATGGGTAGGGCACAGCTTAAAACAGAAGGTAAGCTTTTCAGTGATGATGATGAATATTCAGACTACAAGGTAACAAACGAAAATACACTGATGATTGAAGTTGCTACCGGTCTTGACTCTATCCCTTTGCTTACAGAAGAAAAATGGGCAGAAAATCCAGAGTATTCCGAGCGTTATCAAGATTATAAGTTCCGCCCATATTTTACAGAATGTGATGAAAATGGAATCGAGCTGAATGCACAAAACAGAATCTATCCTACACAAGTTACTAAGAAAGTAAGCGGCTTGAACCACCAGTTTACAGTAGTAATAAAAAAGGAAGATGGCTTTCAGTACAGGCATAATTACAGGATAGGTGTTGAAGGCTTTGATGAATCTGGTAACAGTATACTGAATACAGGCAGCGGTTATGGTTTCCGCTTTGTTTCAAACGGTATGCCGCCAGTTGTAGAAGTAAAGGAACCTAAAGAAGATACTACCAGACTTAAAATTGGTGAAGGTATAAGGTTCTGCGGAACAATATCTACAGAAGATGGAACTCCAGATTTGATTTTGTATAAATCAGATGGAAAAACAGAAATATATAGAAAAGATTTTACCGAAGAAGAAGCCCGCATAAATGAAGAGACTCTTGAGCTGGAATACGATTATGATTATACAATTCCTGCAAGTGTATTTAATCAGGAAGAAAGTCAGGAATACAAGATAATTCTGCAGGCAGAAAACATACGTACAACAAAGGATGAAAAAATAATTCTTTATGATGTTGAAGGTCCTGACATCAATATCACCGATATAAAGCCGGTAGTAAACAATGGTGTTCGCGCTAATAATATTAATAAAACTATAACTGTAAAGGGCAACTTAGACGATGTGTTTGACAGTGTAGCAAGCGCAGAATGGAAGCTTACACAAACCGCTGCTGATGGTACAGAAAAAATAATTCAGAGTGGAAGTGACCTGAGAACAACCTTTAATTTTGAGGTAGATACCACTAAGGCTGAAGACAAAAAAGAAGCTTTATTCAAAATAAATGCGAAGGATAAAGCCGGAAACGAAAGTGTTGTTAGTGAAAGCTTTTTTGTAGACCAGTCAACAGATATTCCAACAATTGCTCCAAGTGATACTGACAGCCTGACCTTTAATTTTAAAGATAAGAACCAGTTGATTCAGGGAAATAAAGGTGTAATTCAGGATGAGATAAAAAACATTTATACAGCTAACTCTCAGGTCTTAATGGATTTTACAGATGATGACGGCATAGAAACAATTGAGGTTACAACAACAGTCGATCCGGATAATTACAGCGAAGAGGAACAGGAGCTTCCGGTTATAACTGTTTTGGCAAGAAATGCAACTGAGTATACTTATGCCTATAAGACGCCTGTTCAGGATGGATATTACACAATAGCCGTAAAGGTAACAGATAACACAGGAGTTTCTGCAGAGCAATCGTTCTGTATTCTTGTTAGCAGTGAAGTACCTGCAATTGAAACCTGGCTTGATGACGTATTGCTTGAAGAAAGCATGACTCAAACTAAAACAAGTGCGTACGTATTCAAATATAAGCTGGCAGAAAACTATGGAATGGCGGAAGGCTATCCTCTGGTAACAATAAATAAAGATAACGTTCCGCTTGTTGAAAACACAGGTTTTACACAGACCGATTTTACTGATGAAGAAACTGAAACAAATTATAAAATTATAAATATAACTAACCATACAGATGGTTTATACGAATATAATATTGTTGCGAAGGATTTAGTTGGCAAGGAAACAAAGGTTAGAAGAAATGTACTTCTTGATACAACAGCTCCTGTAATTACAGTTACCTCACCTGTGCTTACAGACTGGCAGAATGTAACAACAGTAAAAATAAACGGTTCGGCAGAAGATAAATCTGGAACTTATGCAGTGTGGTATTCGTTTGGAGCAGCCGCAATGCCTGTTATTCCTTCGGAAAATGTAGAGACTCCAGCTTCCTGGACAAGCAAGGGTTGGACAAAGGCAACTGGAACAACAAGCTGGAGCTTTATTCTTGCAGATATTACAGATGGAAGCCAGCAAAAGCTTTTTATTGCAGCAGTTGATTCAAATGGTGCAGTAACAACCGGTTCGCAGGTAATATCTGCAACGGTTAAGGTTGATGCAACGAATCCAACTCTTACAGAAACTGGTATTGGAGCTGGTACGCAGTATAAAAATGCAGCCTTTGCTTTATGTGGAGTAGCAGAAGATAATGGTTCGGGGCTTGCTGAATTATCAATAACAAATGGTACAACTACCTGGACCGTAACTCCAAACAATGGTTTAGAAAATCCTGCAGACAAAGGAAAATGGACATTAGAGGTTCCTGTAACATCCTTAAGCGAAGGAACAAATGCATATACAATTTCTGCAACAGATAATGCAGGACGAAGTACAATAGAAAACAGAACCGTATTCTACGACAAGACAAAGCCAGGAGTTTCTACAAAAACAGTTACAACTCAGGGTGTAACAGTTGGCGGTGAAAACGGAAGAACCTGGTACAATACAAATCAAATTGGAATAAGTATTGTTCCAGTGGATCCTAGAGGCGAAAACAATACAGACGGTTCCGGTATAACTCAGCTGGAGTGTTCTACAGACAGGATAAGCTGGACAGTTCTTGGTGTGGGAACTGGAGAAAATGCAAATGCCTATGTAGGAAATATTGCGTGTCCATTACAGGGCGAAAACAAAATCTACATAAGAATAATAGACAGAGCCGGTAATACAAATGAACCTGCGAATGAAGCAGACTGGACAGAGGGAAATACTTTAACTGTATACGTAGACACACAGAATGCAACCTTTACAGATGTTAAGGAAGTTAAAGCCGACGGTACAACAGCAGCCCTTACAGGAGTAAAGCTTGTTACAGGAAGAGATTCGCTTACGTTCAGTGTAAATGCTGTAGATGTTGGCGAGACTGCCGTACAGTCTGGACTTGCATCTGTAAGGCTTACAGGAATAGATGGTACAGCTAAAAACATTGCAGCAACATATAATGAAACTACCGGTAAATATCAGATGACAATTGCTACAACTGATATGCCGGAGGAAATTACACCGGTTAATGTAAAGGTAACGGTTGAAGATGCTGCCGGTAACTCTGAAGAAATAACTGCATTCCAGCTGCAGAAGGATAATGTGTATCCGCTTGCAACAGTTGGTGTAATTGCAGATGCTGATAATGAAGTTGATGGTACTCAGGTAAACGGTATTATTACTGTAAGTGGAACTGCAAGCGATACACATACATTAACAAACGTTAAATTGCAGTATTCAACATCAACAGCTTCTGTTACTGAAGGTGTAACAACCTGGAGCAACTGGTCAAACTGGACTGATTATGAAGTAAATTACACCGGAACTCCTTACAGCTGGAGCTACGAAATTAATACAACCTCTCTGTTTACTGATGAATCTAAAGTAAGATTCCGTGCAATTGCATCGGATGAATCTGGAAACAGTGGAAACTCCGGTAACAACGAAGCTCAATACGACGAGACAAGCTTTAAAGAGGTTTACATTTCTCAAAAAACTGACAGACCTGTTATACGCCTTTCTAACCTTAGTATGAGTGGGATGACATCATCTTCTCCTGTATGGATTAACAGCAAGGATTTGTTTGGTACAATTTCTGATGATGACGGTGAAATTCAATCTGTAAAGATTCTTGTAAAAGATTCTGTCCCAACAGATACAGAATGGTCTGCAGCGGCAGAAATTTATAACCGTGGCAGCTGGTCGTACAAGTTCGACACAGATGGTGTTAAGCAGATTTACTTCCGTGTTGTAGATGCAAGGAATAAGACTTTTATTTCTAATTCAACAACGAACACAACCTTTGGTCCTAAGATAATGGATTCTGTTTCTCCAACACCAAACAACACAGACAACAGTGTATTCCAGAACAGCGACATTCTTTATGTAAAGGTTGATACAGTACAGCCTGTTCTTACAAGCTTGAGTTATTATGCATCTGCTACAGAAATTGCAAAAGAGCAGTTCGGTTCAATTCCAGACAGTGCCTGGACGGTACAGCCTGTAAGTACAACTGCAATTACAGAAAAGTTTGGTGGAACAAAACGATATTTGTATTTTAAATATTCAGTATATGATATAAACGGAGTTAATTCTGTAAAGGCAGAGCTTGATGGTACTGAGGCAAATCAGACTCATCATAAGGAGATGAACTCGGATGCAACTTCAAAACAATTTATTTCTTATTTTGATATAAGAGGAATTACAACTGGAAATGCACGGCTCACAATTAAGATGAAGGATCATGCCGCAGCGGCAAGTACGAGCGGTACAGAAACTCCTTCTAATTTTGAATTACCTAATCTTGATAATGCTTCGCCATCAATATCCTTCTCAAATTATCAGAGCGGGGCTCAGGTTTACGGTTCTTCTTCTGTTACCTTAAGAGGTACAACTTCGGATTCGCACAGGGTATCAAAGGTTCAGTATGCACTCACAAGCAGTTTTGAAATACCTCTTGAAGACAATGCGTGGACAGAAATAACAAATACAGAAGCCGCTACTTATACAAATGCTCTTGGCTGGCAGATTGTATTTGACGGTAATACTACTACATCAGATACTTCAAGCTTCCATGCACCGCTTTTAAAAGCTTCTTTAGTTGAGCTTTATGGTGTAGATGATGATGAAATAAAACCTGTTTATGTATGGATTCGCGCTGTGGATGAACTTGGAAACGATTGTACAAACGTTGACGAGTTTATGTTCTATGTAATTCCTAATGGAGACAGACCTTCTATAAGCATTTCATATCCTACAAACAATTCAAGTGTTGGCGGTTCAATACGAATTACCGGTTCAACAGAAATACAGGATACAAGTGCAAGTATTAGTAATGTATATATTCAGATAGACCCTTCTTACAATGAAGCAGAAGGCTTTAATGCAGGCTGGGCAACAGAGCTGCAGGAGCTTATGACGGCAAAAGGTGTTACAAGCTATTCAATTGTCAATGCAGCTGGAATAGAAACTGGTAAAGGAATAAGTTCACAGGGAACTTCAAAGCTGAGCTGGTATCTTAACGTAAATGCTAATAAGGAATTGAACAGTAAGGTAAACAATGGAAACCGTGTACTTGGAATACGTGCGTTTGCAATAAGCTCAACAGGCAAGGTTTCTGGAACACAGGTTTATAAATGCGAGGTTGACCCTGAGGCTCCTGTATTTGGACAGACAAGAGAGCTCAGGTTTGTACAGTACAGTGATAATAATCTTACAGTCGAATCTGCAAGCCGTAGATACGAAAACAATATTTCTCTTAAGGGACAGTGGTATCTTGTTGGTTCTGTAGAAGATGAAAGTGGAATCCGCCAGATAACACTTAATGGAACTAATGTAGTGTGGACAACTGGAGAAGGTACAACAACTACAGTTCACTCTGACGGTTCAGGAAGGGTTTCTGAAAATAACATTGAATCTTCCGTAAGTCCATTTAAGAATTATGATTTGAAGATTCCGGTTGGAAGCACGGAGACCGATAAGTTTGGAGAAATAAAATACGAAATTGAAACAACGGATGGTTCCGACAGTCAGGCTTCCAATTTACTGGAGTTTACTGTTTCGTATGATAATAAGAAACCTGATTTTGTGGTACAGACAGGAAATGGTGTTGGAATTACAGCTAACGGTATAATACGTCAGTCAAACGGTGCTTATACGGTTGCGGGTACTTATGCAGAACCGAGTGAAGGAACAAAGAATCAGAGTGGATTTAGCAGAATTGCAATGTTCTTTACCAGAACACGAACTGCAAACGAAACAACAACACTTTATCTTCTTGACCCAATGGTAAATGATGGTGATGACGGTGATGATAACTTCTACCCGATTGGAACCGTAAGCGGAAATAATGTCACCTTAGGAACAGGAATTGTTGAAAAAGAAGGCCTTTACTGGAGAACTGCAAATGCAACTCTTGCAGATGAAAAATATCTGACAGTAACAGGCAGCCTTCCTTATAACGTAAGAGCTGGCGGACTTTGTATGGTAGAAAATGTAATCTATCGAATTAAGTCCGTAAGCGGAACAACACTCGTCCTGGACGGCATTTTAACAGCATTTAGTACTCCAAAGGAAGTATATTTTGCACTTGCTCAGGTTATAGATAATCTTTCGCAGGAATCTGGAACAACAACTGTTGCAGCAGAAACAGATTCAACCGTAAATGGCGACGGCGACTGTATGATAGAAGGAGTTCAGATTTCTGGCGGCATTTATAATTGGAATGCAACTTTAGATTCTTCAAATATGCTTGATGGAAAGGTAAATATGAATTTTGTTGCCTATGATAAGGCGGGCAATTATACTCCAAAAACAATTGTGCAGAAAATATCTAATAATGCTCCGCGAATTGCAGGCGTAACATTTGGTGCAGATAAGGATTTGAATGGCTCTGTAAGCAACGATGAAATGATTTCGACATATAGCGGAGTATATACAAATATAATGCATCTTACAGAACACATAGCCTTTAATGGACAGGATGCAAATGGAAACTGGATAACAGCCTATAATCCTTATGAAGGCTCAAACGATCGCCTTGTTATTAAGGGAGCCATTAAAGTTATTCCTGAAATTGTTGGTGGTAATGGCGGATTAGGTTATTCATATACATATAAAGATTCTTCATCGGTAACAAAGACAACTGGTGTAAAAGCATATACAGCAGGTCATTCAAGCAATGGCCAAGTGCGCACAGATAATCTTACAATCAATATCACTCTTGAGGATTTCCTTAAAAACAATATTGCTGAAGGAACTCAGAATTTGGTATTCAACATTTGGGATAAGACAGATGATGCTGCTTTAGGTAATGCTGAAAATGGCAGTGAAAAGGCAACAATTACTCTTCCTGTAAATGTTATGATTGCTGATTCTGTTCCGCCTACAGCCGTAATTACACCGCTTTATTGGGAAAAGGCTGCGAAAAACTCAATCTATTTGAACAACGTTGAAAACGGACATATTGAGCTTGAAAGCGAATTACCGAATACATTTACAGTTGGAGGTACAGGTGTAAATGACCGGGATGCTAAGGTTTCTGGAAAAATTACGTTTGAAGTAAAAGCAGAAGATAACGTTATTGTAAATGAAATAAAAGTTGCAATTGCAGAAATCCTGCCGGAACCAGCTCAGGGAGAAGATCCTCAGGAAATAACTGTTGGTTATGATGGTGGAGAAGGTCTAGGAAATGAGTTTACAATTGCAAGTAGAAATGCGAGTGGTACCTGGGTATCTGAAAATTATAATACTTCGCTTACCGGCAATTCAGCAACGGATTGGTCATTTGAGCTTGTAAATGATGCATACAATGAAGAGACGGGCAAGAATACTGTTAAGTTTAAGTTCCATTTTGATACTTCAAAGGTTACTGGAGGAGCAGCAAAGGATATTGGAGTTTCATTTATTGCTTATGACAAGGGTTCTCCAGAACGAATAGAAAATAATGATGTTGTAACTATAGAATATGGAAATGAAAATGATTCAGAACCGGGCTTCTATAGAATTGATATTGTACCTTATATTACAAAGGTTTACACCTCTCTTGCAAAGCTTAAGAGCAATAACTGGTCGGTTTACAACAGAACAGCTTTAGGACATTATCCTGTAGCTGGTGGCGAAGAAATAATTATTTCCGGCTTCAATTTAACTGACGGAACAGTAAGCTTTGAATCTTCGGATGAGAATACTGCAACGGTAGCTTATGATGTTGATGGAATGCAAATCCCTGCAAATGCAAAATCTGGAAAGGTGAGCATCAAGGTTAGCGGTGTAGAATCTCTTAACAACAAGAATAATAATGACAGCAAGGGTTCTTACACAGGAAGTGTAGAGCTTTCTACAAATCCAACCGGCGATTACGATATTTACAAAAATTACTACTACAACCGTCAGCCGAATGGTGATAATAATAATTTACTGACGGATGATGTTGTAGTGGATGTATGGGAGATTAATTCACAGGCTGTAAAGCCGAAGATAGGTGGAATCACACAGCCTGTTATGAATATAAATCCTACTAATGGACAAATTGGTTTTGCGTTTGTAAATGGTACATTGTATTACAGTATGCCTTATGGAATTCAAAAAAATGTAAATGATACGAATTCTACACAAGATAAAGTATACTCTTACTACTATTGGATTGGTGGTATTGATCAATGGACTAGTGTAAGTTTTGCGTATGATGAATATGGTCATTCTTTTGGTACAACTGCAGGTGGAGATATCAATGAAAGAAAAGCAGATCAGTTCAGAATTATGACTAGTCGTTGGGGTAATGCAAGATTACATAATGAAGGTTATCGAGATGGTCAAAATCAATTAAGACTTGAAATGATAGGACAGCAGGAGTATACAGGTTCTGACACAAGTTATACAGTCTATCCTTCATTTAATAAAGAAAGAATACAGTCTCCTGCCTTGGCTACTACAGCTTCTGATGTAGATAATACAACTGTATATCTTGCATACTATGATGATTGTAATGATGAGATTCGCTTTAAGTGGGGTGGATTTACTGATACAACAAAGACTGCTACTGGAGGATTCTTTGCAGATATATATGGTGATGCCTATAATAATCAAGCAGCTGGTATATCTGGTGGAAAATATATTGATGCAACAGGCAATGCCATGTATGGTGTATACAGACTAGATTACAATTCTCTTATAGCTGGTCAAACAAAAGACCATGTTACTTCAACAACAGGTACAAAAGTTTCTGCAGAAGTAAAGACAACAGATAATCAGTCTGTTTATGCTGGCAAATATGTTAGTATTGCAGCTTTAAAGGGTAAAGGAAATGATTATATACCAGAAGGCTCTTCTTTAAGTATAAAGGATGACGCTATTGTTGCTGTATGGTGGGATGGTACAAATAATCAGTTAGTATATTCATACAATATGAATCCTCATGGTATTGAGCCTGGAGAATATTTACAGGCAGACACTGGTTGGACCAAAACAGTTCCAATTTTTGCTACTGGAATAGGAGAGTATTGTAAGATAAAGGCTGATTCACAAAATGGAATCCATATTGTTGGTTATGACAGTAATAATTGTGATGTATGGTATGCTTATGTGGCGAACTTTACAAATCCAGCCGGAAAAAAGACTTGCCTTGTAGATTCTTATGGAATTATTGGTACAGAATTAAATATTGATGTTGCCTTGAAAAATGGAAAGCCTGTTCCATACATTAGTTACTATGCAAATAGTTGTGTTAAGCCAAAAACAGCATATCTTGTTGGTTCTATAGATTCATTAAAAGAAGGAGCTGTAGATGAAATCTTTACTGGAGAATGGGAAATCAGTATTATTCCAACATTAAGTAAAGTTCCAGAAGATCATATAAACATTGGTTTGTGGAAAACTGATGGAGAAATTTCTAATTCTATAAAGAAAGAAAATACATATAATACAAATGCCGATGTAGCTGCAAATCAAAAAAGTTATGGAAGTATTTGGGGTAATGGAACGGCAAATCCTGTTCTTGGTTATGCTATAACTACTGGTAATTCTGGCTATATCGAAACAGCGCAAATGAAGTAGCAGATAGAATAAAAAAAGGGGTTGTCCAAAAATATGGGCAACCCCTTGCTTTAAGCTTTAGTCAGGCTTAATCAGTTACTGTTTTGGTTCCTGGATTTTTTCTTTTTCTTTGTTGATTTTGTTGTCCAGAAGGTCCATTGTTTTGTTCAGGGCAGCACCAAAATCATAATCATCACTGGAAACGTGAGCTACTAAGCCCCACTTAAAGTTTACGGTTGTATCAAAAGAGTAAGCTTTGTCGTGCTTAATCTTCATTATCAAATCAATTATAAGATCATCTGCATAAGAAATGCGTTTAAGCTTGTTTTCAATCATTTCTGACTGTTTTTTTTCAAGGGTAAAACCTACGGCATCGATTTTTTTTGTCATAAAAATCTCCTGTGAAGGAAAACATCAAAAGCTTTTAAGGTATTTTAAGCTGTAAAGATGAATCCTTCTCTTGCATAAAAATAAGAACCCGCACAAGCAAGGCAGCATCAAAATCCCCCGGGAAATAACGCTTCCAAAGGATTTTTCCACTTATTTAAGTATACAATGGAATTTCCAAAAAACAAAATTTAAAAACGCAGAGGAGACTTTTATTTTTGTGGTTGCTTACTGCTTCTCGTGGATGGTGATTCCGGAAGAGTCGGCTTTAAAGTTCTTAACAATATCATAAGCTGTATCATAATCTTTACAGAGAATATAAAGCTTAATGCCGACAACACTCGTCATATTGCCGGTAATGCCGCCGTAGATATTGTTCATATGTTCGCCTTCGATGTAAGTAGGGATATTTTCTGCCTGTAAAAGTCCTCTGATAAGCGCACAATCCTGTTGGGTGGCAAGGGTTAAAAACAGCTGATAAGGTTCGCCCGCCTGGGTGCGTTCAAAAAAGGCCTGATCAAAATCGGGGATATTTTCGGTTTCATTATCCTTTTGATCTTCTATTTTTTTGTTGTCTTTGCGGTTTTTAATGTATTTATTATAGAAAAGAAAGCCAAAGATAGCGACTAGAATTAGAACAATTAGAGTAATCTGCATAAACGACCCTCCTTATTACATTTTTGCTAGCTTTAACTATATCACTTCTTTTGCCAAAATCATATAAAAAATGTACAAAAATAATATAAAATCCTCATATAAATTGATGGGGAAGTCAGGTATAATAAAATTATGGAATACAAAATCACAGGAAAAGAAAATATAACGTTCAATAACAACGCATTTTACTGCATCGGTACTGGAAGAATGGGACTTGCCCTTCAAAAGCAATATTACGAACAGCTTAAGCTTGTCCAGGAAAAAATCGGTTTTGAGCATATCCGCGGACACGGGCTTTTTAGCAAGGATATGTTTATTTATCACGAATATGATACTGAAAAATGGTATATGCCTGGCGAACAAATCCCAGAATCGCCTACGCTGCGTGTTGAATATAACTGGACTTATCTTGATATGGTTATGGACTCTTACAAGGAGCTCAAAATCCGTCCGTTTATTGAGCTTGGCTTTATGCCGGAGCAGCTTGCAAGCGGAGAGCAGACTATTTTTTACTGGAAGGGAAATGTTACGCCGCCTCGCAGCTACGAAAGGTGGTGCGACCTTGTTCGGGCAACTTTGCTTCATCTGATTGAGCGGTATGGACGCGAAGAGGTTGTGCAGTGGCCGGTTGAAGTCTGGAACGAGCCGAATCTTAAGGGCTTCTGGAAGGATGCCGACATGAACGAGTATTTTAAGCTTTATGATTGTACGTCGCACGCGGTAAAAGAGGTGGACCAGCGGTTTAAGGTTGGCGGCCCTGCGGTTTGCGGTGGAACTGATAAGGAATGGGTAACGGCTTTTCTTGAGTTTGTGAGGGATAATGATTGCCCGCTCGATTTTGTAAGTCGCCATCATTACACAACTGAGAATCCGGCGCACGAGGGCCATTACGGGTACCCGAAGCTGCACGCTAAGGAGAAGTGCTTTGAACAGCTGGATGCAACCCGCGGAATTGTAGACTCTTTCCCTAAATTTAAGGATATGGATATTCACGTAACAGAGTTCAACACCTCGTATATCCCGAATGCACCTGTCCACGACATGAATCTTAATGCAGCTTACATCGCAAATATGCTTGCAACCTTTGGAGATAATCACAAATCATATTCGTACTGGACTTTTGGCGATATTTTTGAAGAGTTTGGCGTTCCGTATACACCTTTCCACGGCGGCTTTGGCCTTGTTGCAAATGGCTTGATTCCGAAGCCTACGTTCTGGACCTTTGCCTTTTACAAGGAGCTGCTCAAGGATTACGAAAAATGTGTTCTGCGCACACCGGAATGTATTGTTGTGGAATGCAAAGACGGTAACTGTGCGGGTGGTACTGGAACTGCTGCGGGTGACGTGTATTATAAAGGAATTGCCTGGAATGTTGATACAGAAATGTCGGGTAAAGAAATTGAACTTAATCTTGAGCTTCCGCTTGGGGATGATGATGCGCTGCCTAATGTGCTTGTTACGCGCCTTGTTGACGAAGAGGTTTGCAATCCGCTTAAGGTTTGGCACGATTTAGGAGAACACGCAAATCCATCTGCTGAGGAAGTAGAGCTTTTACGATCGGCAGCAAATCCGTTTATACAGACAAAACGCTGCGGAAACAAAATCACTCTTAAACTGAAGGAAAATGCAGTCTATTACTTTGAACTCAAAACTGCCCCAATTGTAAGTGACCGCGGATATAAATACGGAAGGCTAGAGTAGAAAATGAAAATCCGAAAATCGACCGAGCAGGATTTTTCGCGGATGATGGAGATTTACGCCTTTGCCCGTGAATACATGAAGCAGCACGGAAACCCGAACCAGTGGGGTGCCACAAACTGGCCTCCAGAAGCTTTGATTCACGCTGACATAAAAGAAGGAAACAGTTACGTTTGCCTGAACGATTCAGACCGCGTCATCGGAACCTTTTATTTTATCCAGGGCCAGGACATTGAGCCTACCTACAAAACAATTACCGAAGGCGAATGGAAGGGCAGCCACAATTACGGAGTCGTCCACCGCATTGCCTCCGACGGCTCAGAAAAAGGGATTGGAGCTTTTTGTCTAGACTGGGCTTTCAACCAGTGCGGCAACCTCCGCATAGACACTCACGGTGACAATCTTGTTATGCAGAGCTTACTCAAAAAGCTTGGCTTTGTTCACTGCGGTACTATTTATGTAGATGTTGATAATGACCCGCGGCTGGCGTACGAGAAGTTTTAGTGCGGAGAGTAGGGAAGAGTGGGCGGTGTTAGAGGAGCTGTTCGATTTTATCCAGAATCAACTGATCGGCAGGCAGCCAGTCTACAGAACGCAAAGTTTCCTTTGTAAGCCACCGTGCCGATTCGTGTTCCAGAAGTTTTAGCTCGCCAGAGATGATAGTGCACAAAATACAGTGCATTGTAAGATGGAAGGTTGGATAATCATAATCAATAACGCCAAGGATTTTTTCGGCGCGAACTTCGGTGGCAAGTTCTTCACGGATTTCGCGAACGATACATTGTTCGGGTGTTTCGTTTTGTTCAAGTTTGCCACCAGGGATTTCCCACCAACCTTCCCAGTCGCCATAACCACGCTGCGTGGCGAAGATTTCGTTTTTGTGGGTAGTTGGATTTGTTCGGAGGATGATGGCTCCGGAGACGGTTACTTGTTTCATTTGAAAAATAATTTCAGTTACTAATGTTATACTATAAGAATATATAAATCATTTAACTTTATTCTCTTGCAAAGCTTTAAAAACAGCTATACCGATAGCACGACCTAATAAAGGTGGTACCGCATTACCAATCTGAACTAATTGCCATTTTTTTGCACCTTTGAAAATGAAATCATCAGGGAATGATTGTAAAGCAGCCAATTCTCTTGGAGTTAATACACGAGGTAGTTTTGGATGTAAATTTACACCACCGTGGTTTTCTTTAACTGTACATGAAGGTTTATTCCAAGGTGATTTTTTCCAAGCGTCAGAATAATTCCCATAAATACTCATTCCCTCTGGAGTATTCATAATTTTTTGTTTCATTTCTTCTGTATGATGAGTAAAAATATGATTATTAGCCTTTGATTCTGGCATATTCATAAACCTTTCGATTTCTTCACCTAATGTTTTATATTTTTCCATAAATGGTTTTGGATGATAGTTTATTCCGCCTATTCTATTTCCAATAAAAATTACTCGTCTTCTGGTTTGTGCAACTCCATAATCAGCGCTATTTAAAACTGTTACATTAATGTTATATCCAATTTCTTTATAATCTGAAATAATTTTTTCTTCTATTTTTCCGTTAAGCATTGAACGAAGACCTTCAACATTTTCCATAACAATGTATTCTGGTTTTACGTGATCAACAATATTTAACATTTCGAGATATAAACTGTTTCGTTCGTCTGTTACTACACGATTCCCAGATAGGCTAAAACCTTGGCAAGGAAATCCTCCTACTAACAAATGAATATGTCGATTTCCAATACTGTTATATAGAGCTTGTTTTGTTTCCTCTTTTCGTATATCTCTAGTTTCAACGTCTTCATTGAAGTTTTTACGCGAAACAAAATTATACTTATAAGTTTCTACAGCTTCAGGCATAATTTCTACAGAAGCAACAGGAGTAAACCCTGCCATTGTAAGTCCACAACTTAGTCCGCCTGCTCCAGAGAAGAGATCAACAAAATTATATCCATTTCTTGCCTCTGGAAATTTCCATCCATCATTATTTTCTGAAGTACATTCTTCTTTTACATCAATCCAATTAACTTCATCATTATATTCCATGGCTGGGTTATCACACAAATTAGAAAAAGTCTCTGTGTCTTGGGTTTCATCATAATCACCGGATTCTATCCATCGATTGTAGTCTTCTGGAAGAATCCTAAACTTATTTTGAATTCTTGTAGCCTTAAGTTTTTTAGCAGCAATATGACGACGAATTGTTTTTTGACTTTTACCAGTTTTTTCAGCGACATCTTGAATAGTATAATATTCTCCCATTTTTATCCCACCAAATATAATTAATGTCCACTTTCCATGACATTATGTCTAGTTTACATGATATTATTATGGAAGTCAACTACATTTCTTGTCCTTTTTTTGCACATTTAATTAATTCTTCTTTCCATTTCACCATATCATACCATCCACATCCGATGCATCCTTCTTCAGCTTTAGGACCTTTTTCTACAGAGCAATTCCATTTTTCGTCTCCTTGATAAAAAAAGTTAATTCCAAATGGTGATTGTCTTATTCCTGTCGCAACACATTTCTTACAAGCTTCTCTTTTGATTTTATTAAATTGATCTGTAAAGAGTTGAAATTTCTCTTTTATTTCTGAATCACTTAAATTTACATCAGGATTAGATTTTCTATCTCCCCACCTTTCTTCTGGAAATTTGTGTTCAGCTATTAATATTTTTTCAGATGCTTTTGTTCCACTTACGGCATCAATATGGTAAAATACATCTAAAACTTTCTTTTTTAATTTTGGAGGAATTGTTTCACTTTCAAATCCTTTTGTGATAATTCCTTCAATCAAACGATAAGAAGGAGTCCCGTCTCTTTCCGTTATTATACATAAACCGTCTTCTCTCAAATATTGAAGTGGTTTTTGAGGATTTGAATTTCCTGGTAGGCTTTTAGATATAGGGACTCGGTTATTTATATGTTTAAAAAGATTATTGAATAATTCAGATTTTTTTGTCTGATTGTTATACATTTCAGAAACCCTTTTACGCCATTTTTCAACGTTTGATGGTTTTAAATCTTCGTAAATCTTTTCCAAATATGTTTCAAATTCAGGAGTGAAATCAAACTCATTTTTTATAGTGTCAAAATTTTCACCGTATCTTCCTAATTGGATTGGAAAAAAAGCTTCCTTTTTTCCTTCTTCATAAGTGAATGTTCCTAAAAAACAAAATGGTATTCCGGATCCATATCTTATAAAATTTCCTTTTTGATCTTTTCTAATTTCGATTTTAATCATATTATTTCCTTAAATTAAAGAATTATTTTCAAAAGATTCTGAAGATTGAATCTAAACTTGAAACAATTTCTATTTTGATGTACTTGGAATTCTCCAATACTTAAACCTTCATATTTAACCGTATTACTTTCATTCCATTCATTTAATGATTTTTTTGTGAATGAAAAGTTGCTTTTTTTCCACATCTTTTTTTGTATTTGCTTTTGAGAAATAACTTTGTAAGAATATGAATCTTTTTCTTCGTAAAGCCATAGAAGCCAATCAGAATCAAAAAGATGCTCTACATAAATAGGTATTAATTTATCAATATTGTCGAAAACCATTTGTTTAAAATTCTCTTGCGTGACTTTCTTTGTACCAGAAGGAAATAGATGCTTAAAATATAATAGACAAGTTTTTGATCCTGGTTGACCAACTTCAGGTGGACATACCATTTTCCCTTTATTTGTTTTTAATGAAAGTGTCTTATTTCCTTCAAGAATAAAATCAAAAGAACATTTGCTTACACCTCCACGACTTCCAGATTCTGAGCCCGTATGTTTTATTGCCGCAGGAAGTGTTTTAAAAGCTTGCATAATAATTGGTTGTAAAGCAGCAATGTAAGAAGCTTTTACACGAGTTCTAAAACTTTCAGGCTTTTTTAGATTAAATAAATCACATATAGCAGCTTCTGCAGACATCCCAAAAGTTTCATTTGTTTCTTTGATAATTTGAAACCAAATTGGAATATTAGAAATAATGAATCGAAATTTAAAAGTTCTTTCTTTATGGACTTGAATTTCAGCAATAGATGTTCCGTGATATTTTAATGTTGTACTTTCTATCCAATCTGTTAAATCTCTTGTGAAATTAAATTCATTTCGTTCAAATGAATAATTAGATAAATCTTCTGCTTTAATGATTTGCATCCGATTAATATCTTTTTGTGGAACAATAACGGTATAATCAGAAAGGAATAAATGCTCTATAAAAGCTGGTAGTATTTCATGAATATGATAAAAAACTAATTGTTTTATGTCATCTTGAGTTTTAATTTTCTTGCCATAAATATCAGCAAAATAATCATTTAGAATTTGATATCCCGCTTGACCTAAGATACGAGGTGCAACTTTATCACTTGTTTTTGTAGTTCGGATTGAAAGAGTTTTACCATTGTTTAGTAGAAAATTATGAGGAGAAATGTGTTCTTTATTATTTATAATTTCTTTTGAATATGTAAGACATTCAATTGGTTTTAATCCTAACGAATTAAATAATTTGTTTTGTATGATTTCTAATTCTGGTTCATAACTACTATCATAATTTGATAAAAATTCACTAATAGCATATTCAGGCACATTTTCGATTTTATAAGTTGTACAGATATGTTTTTGAAGGCTTAGTCCAAAGTCTGCATTATTTTGTTTCATTGATACCTCTTAGATTAAAAACTTTCATAATTAGTATCGACAATAATTATTATTGAAATGAATATGTTGTGAAAATCAGAAAAAAAAATTCACTTAAAAAATTTAATCATACTTTATTTATATTAAGTTTTTTTAAAGACTTTCTCATTCTGCTTAATAATTTATTAATTCTGTAATATAATTTTTGATATGGATTCTCTTTCTCCCGAAAGTCGTCATATAATTATGTCTCACATCCGCTCGAAGGACACAAAACCCGAAAAGCAAATCCGTTCTGCTCTTCATAGAGCTGGGTTCCGTTACCGAATCTGTGACAAACGCTATCCGGGAAAACCAGACCTTATATTCCCTCGATACTACGCTGTAATCTTTATCAATGGTTGTTTCTGGCACGCACACGAAAATTGTCAGTATTTTGTTTTTCCAAAATCGAACCAGGACTTTTGGAAAAAGAAGTTTACCAGAAACAAAGAACGTGATGCTGAAAACATCAAATATTATCAGGAACAATGCTGGCGAATCTGTGTTGTTTGGGAATGTTCTATTCGAGGCAAAAAGTCAAAACAGAAAATTGAAAAAGTGACGGAGCAAATAATTCAGTGGCTTGAAGAACCTTCAGAATCATTTCTTGAAATAAAAGGGTAGAGTATA
This sequence comes from Treponema sp., assembly GCA_017619795.1. GTDB lineage: Bacteria > Spirochaetota > Spirochaetia > Treponematales > Treponemataceae > Treponema_D. Next base: position 2,885 of record JAFZRP010000092.1, on the reverse strand, counting down.
TCCTTATTGTTTTCCAATATCTCAGCTCGCTGAATCATATTTTCTGTGGAATGTGCATCAAAACCTACAATTGTTTTTACCGGCTTTGGTACAGTCTGATTAAAGGAATCGACTAAATCCCAGAACTCCTTTCTCCAGAAAATGAAGTTCGACTTATTCAGATATTTTTCAAAGGACGAAAGGTTTTTCTCTAGCATAACATCGTTTTGTGCGGCGGTTGATATAAGCTCTTTTGAAATTGCTTCCATTTCCGGTGTCCAGGCCTTACAGCGTCTGAAAATCCTGTCGGGATGAGCAACAACCTTAAACAATCCGGATTTTATTCCATCAATCATAGCCGTAGAGCAGCCAATGGATTCATTTTTCTTATTATATTCCTTGTCGTCGTCAAAACTGTAAGTTCCGTCGGGATGCTGATAAAAATGTTGTCCGAGTATCAGCGGTTCAAGCTCCAGACGGTCTAACGATTCATAAAAACTAAGCATGGAAGGGATGTATTCAACTTCGAGTCCAATTTCTATTTTTATCTGATTCTGGTACTTATCCCGTAAGCTTTTCAACGTTTCAATGTATTCGGGCAGCTGGTCTAAATCCATGCGTTTTCGGAAAGGATTTCCCGGAAAAGGACAATGCTCGGTGAAGGTTATTTTTTCGGCTCCTAAAGACAAAGCGGTTTTGATATAGTCTTCATCAAGTTCATCGGAGGCATGCTTACATCTAAAAGTGTGTACGTGAAAAATGTGTGTCATTGTTCTTTATCCTTAAAATCTGACTTTGAGTTTAACTGAAAGTTTAAAATAAAAAAAGCACCTATCATTTCTGATAAGTGCTTCTAATATAGCGGAGGGTGGACTCGGGATTCCAGTCGCAGACGTCGTGTCTGCTCCTTCCACTGCCGTCTCCGTTCGCTAAGTCGCCATCCGTGGCGACTTCCCCCAAAATTGCTGCGCCACTGCTCGCAATTTTAGGGTCGCTTACTTCGTTTCGAGTCCATCCTCAAATAGATTTAAAATAAAAAAGCACTTACTTTCTTTTGTAAGTGCTTTCATTATAGCGGAGGGTGGACTCGAACCACCGACCTTCAGGTTATGAGGGGGCTTAGGAGGTTGAGTTACCCAAAACTAATAGACTTTTATAAGCTTCACTAGTGTCTATTTCAATGTCTGATGCTTATTTATACCACTAAAAATTTTTGAAATCAAGTCTATGAAAGCTCTTAAAAGCCAATATGAAACATAAATTACGTAAAAAAATCACGTAAAATATACGACCGTAGGGAAAATGACCCGACGGTCGCTACTTAAGTTTACAAATTAATTGAGTAGAAAAAGAGGATTATATGGTACCAAATTACATTATTTTTTTCTGAGATTGACATAACCCATAGTGTATTGTATGTTTTCTCAGGGAGCGGATGTGATTTTCACTGAAGAGTCCCACTACCTGGCTCTCTTTGAGAGCCAGTGCTTTTTTAACTAAAAAGGTGACTATCTTCCTACACGGAATCACCCTCCTTTAATACTCTATACAAGGAGGTTTTTCATGAACTATGTTTTATTTCATAAAGAAATTCCAGTTTTGAATTTTGAGCTGAATGAAGATTTTTATTTAACAAGCATAAATGAAATATACAATGAAAAACATGCTCCTGTAGGTGTATTAAATAATGCGTTTTATGAACCAGCAAGGGCTTTGCGTTCCTGGTGGAAAAACAGGTCAATTCCTGTAAACAGGCTGTACTTAAAAGAAGCGCTTGATTTTCTAAGAATCCCGACAGCCGCTGAACTTATTTTGAAGTGTCACGGTTTAAGTTTAAGCGACCATTATTGGGTACGAAAAGATACCGATAACGAATCCAACCTTGTATGGAAAGACATCAATTTTTTTGAAAATACTTTTTCAGAAGATATAGGAAATATTCTGACAAGAAATTATGGAACAGAAGATACCGAAAGGATAAACTTTCTTTCTCCAGATGTTACAACAAATGGCTGGCTTCCAAAAAAATGGATAATCAAAAACAATCAGCGAGTACTGATTAAGGGTGGATCAGAAACTTTTCAGCAGGAACCGTTTAACGAAGTCCTTGCAAGCAAACTCTGTTCTGCCTTAAATATTTATCATACGGAATACACGCTAACAAAACATGAAAATACTCAAGGGGTATTTTTCTATTCAGCATGTCCAGATTTTGTAGATATAAATACTGAACTGATTCCGGCATATTCTGTTTTTAATACTGTAAAAGCAGATAATAATACAGATTCGTTAAGCCTTTTATTCAAAGCCTGTCAAAATCTTGGAATGAAAAATATTGACGGTATTAAACTGGATTTTTTAAAAATTGCTGTACTTGATTTTATAATCGCAAATACGGACCGACACCTGAATAATTTCGGTTTCTTAAGAAATCCAGATACTCTTGAATGGCTGGGGCTGGCTCCCGTGTATGACAGCGGAACTTCCCTGTTTTGCAAGCAAAGCCCTGCTGATTTACGGAATCCGACAAAACATGATTCTGAATATGTGTGGACAAAACCCTTTGCCACAACACTTTTAAAACAATTCGAGAAAATCTTAGAGACCTGCGGAAAACCTCAACTGAATCTTTCTGTTTTAGCGAACATAGGAAAAGATTTTACAGAATTATTGAACTTAAATCCTCAGAACGAAGGTCGAAGTGAAATCCTTGGAAAGATCATTGATTCCAGGATTGAAGAAACAGTGGATATTTTTGAGAAAGGTTTTGCTGATGATAATTCTATGGAGAGTGGACTGCCGAAATATTTGAAAGAGTCTCTTGATGAATATAAAATCTCTCTTGAAAAAATTGAAGCTGGCCAAAAAGATTATCGTTTTGATTTATATTATGATGGGCTGCGAAG
>JAFZRP010000091.1 GCA_017619795.1 Treponema sp. | reverse complement strand
GCATCGGAAGCTTCCAGGTTACCGTAGCGGATATTGTCGCGGATTGTACCGGTAAACAAATGAGTCTGCTGCTGAACCATACCAAGAGATTTTCGCAGAGAATCCTTTGAAATATCATTAAGCGGAATACCGTCATAAGTGATTTTTCCACACTCAGGAAGAACATCGTAAAAGCGTGTAAGCAGATTGATTGTTGTTGTTTTTCCGGAACCAGTTGAACCAACAAGAGCGATTTTCTGTCCTGGTTTTGCATGAATGTTTATATCGTAAAGGACTGTTTTTTCAGGAACATATCCGAAGGTAACGTGCTCGAATACAACCTCGCCTTCAAGCTTTTTAAGAGAATTATCAACAGGATTTTTCCAGGCCCATTCGCCGGTTGCCGCAAACGACTGAACAATTTTTTCTTTGCCTTCTTTATCCTTTGCCTCGTAAGCATTAACAAGTGTATATTTTCCTTCATCAACCTCAGGCTCTTCATCAATAATTGCAAAAATGCGTTCAGCACCGGCAAGCGCATTAAGAATACTGTTAGCCTGCTGACCCATCATACTGATTGGCATACTGAACGAACGTGTATACTGAAGGAAAGCGGCAATTGTTCCAAGATCGAGCAGTCCTGTAAAATGATTGAGTGTAAGAACTCCGTTGTGGCCCATAATCATAAAGGCTGCCGCAACAATAGCAACAGTCGCATACTGAGCATGGGAGAAGTTATTCATCATCGGACCCATAAGACCACCATAGGTCATAGCGGCAGTTCCAGCCTTGCGGAGATTATTGTTCAAAGTCTCAAACTCATCCTTAGCGATTGACTCGTGATTAAATACCTTAATAACCTTCTGTCCTTCAACCATCTCTTCTACATAGCCGTTCAAATTACCAATGCATTTTTGATTTTCGCGGAAGGCCTTAGCAGAACGTTTTCCAACAGCGGTAATGAGCATGAACACAAAAATCATTGTCACTATCATTACAAGCGTAAGCATAGGACTGAGTACAATCATCATGGAAAGAACTGCAATTATAGAAATAACAGATGAGAACATCTGAGGAACAGTCTGGCTCATCATTTCGCGGAGAGTGTCGGTGTCGTTTGTAAAGCGCGACATAAGCTCGCCATGAGTTCGTCCGTCATAGAACTTTACAGGAAGCTTTTCCAGTTTTTCAAACAAATCGCAGCGGATTCTGAAAAGCAGGTTTGTGGAGATATGGAGCATGAGTCTTGAATTGCAGTACGAAGCTATAACTCCCAATAAGAACAGACAAATTACTCCGACAACAAGCTTAGCAAAGCCTGAAAAATCTGCATTCTGCTGACCAATCATCGGGATTATGTAATCGTTAAGAGCAGGCTTTATAAGATAGCTTCCGATTACAGATGCGCCTGAGCTTACAAGCACGCACAATAAAACTACAAGCCACAAGAACCTGTATTTTCCCATATATTTGAGCAATCTTCCGATTGTCTTTTTTGCGTTTTTAGGTTTAGCAAATCCTCTGTTTCGTGGTGGCATTAGTTTCCTCCTTCCAAATCGGCGTCTCCGCTACCCTGCTGCTGAGATTCATAAACCTCGCGGTAAATCTCGTTTTCAGCAAGCAGCTTTTCGTGTGTTCCAAAGCCGGAGATTTTTCCATCATCAAGTACAAAAATTATGTCTGCTTCTTTTACAGAAGAAATACGCTGTGCAATTATGATTTTGGTAGTCTGCGGTGCTATATCCTTAAGTGCAGTTCGGATTCTGGTTTCAGTTGCGGTATCTACTGCAGAAGTACTGTCGTCCAGAATGAGGATTTTAGGTGATTTAAGCAAAGCACGTGCAATACAAAGTCGCTGCTTCTGTCCGCCGGAAACGTTTACGCCGCCTTGGCCGAGCATTGTGTTGTAGCCTTCCGGGAACGAGGTGATAAATGAATCTGCATCTGCTGCTTTACAAGCTTGAGTAATCTGTTCGTCAGTTGCATTTTCGTTACCCCACTTGAGGTTATCCTTTATTGTACCGCTGAACAAAACGTTTTTCTGTAAAACCATTGCAACAGCATCACGAAGCGTTTTCAGATCATAATCACGGACATCCTTACCGCCAACCTTTACAGAACCGGAAAGAACATCGTACAGTCGTGGGATTAAAGAAACAAGCGTTGTTTTAGAAGAACCGGTACTACCAATAATTCCAACAACCTGTCCACTCTTTATAGAAAGACTTACATTCTGAAGAACACAATTGTCTTCTTTTTTGTTATAGCTGAAGTTTACATTATCAAAAACAATTGAGCCGTCTGCAACTTCGGTAACAGCATTTTCAGGACTCAAAATATCACTGTTTTCTGTAAGAATCTCTAAGATACGTTTTTTAGAAGCCTTTACCATTACGAGAGACACAAAAACCATACCGAGCATCATCAGAGAAGAAAGAACCTGTGTAACATAAGTAAAGAAGCTTATCAATTCACCGCTAAGCATTGTACCGGCAACAACCTGATGTCCACCAAACCAGATAACCGCAACCATTGTAAGGTACATAACAAGCTGCATAATCGGCATGATAAAGATGATGAGTTTTTCTGCCCTAACCTGCGCCTGACGTACATTATCAGCAGATTTACGGAACTTTTCTTCCTCATATTCACCGCGGACATAAGCCTTTACAATTCTGATTCCAATTAAGTTTTCCTGAATTGCACCGTTCATTCCGTCAAACATCTTCATCATTTTCTCAAAACGAGGATGAGCATTTGTGGAAATAATCATAATTGAACCGGCAATTATAGGGATTGCGATTAAGAAAAGAAGCGCAAGGCGCGAGTTGATTTTGAACGCCATAAGGGTTCCGGCAACAAGCATAACCGGCGAACGTACACACATATGGATAATCATACGGAATACGTTCTGAGTCATTGTGACGTCGGTTGTAAGCCTTGTTACAAGAGAAGCTGTGCTGAACTTATCGATATTTGCAAAAGAAAAATCCTGGATTCGGTTGAAAAGTCGTTTTCTGAGGTTGTAACCGAAGCCCTGGGCTGCATAAGTTGAGCATATTGTGCCCAATACACCGCAAAGCAAGGAAACACAGGCAAGACCTATCATCAAAAGTCCGTATCTGATTACAAAAGGAAGGTCGCCCGCTCCTGCGTTACCGCCAATTCCTTCATCTATTATTTTTGCCATTATAAATGGAATAATTACTTCCATTAAAACTTCGCCAATCATAACTATAGGCGATAAAACCGCATTTACGGCGTATTTTTTTTCAAAGCCTTTGAATAGAGTTTTTATTTCAGACATAGGTGTTAATTTTAGGAATTATAATGATAAAAATCAATAGCACTTAAGGACATGTAAAAAAGCTGCCGCCGGGAACCCGATTATGCTCTGCCGAGAAGCCTCGCCGCTTCGCTCTGTACTTGGTTCTAAGATAATCCTTGTACAATCGGCTTCAATGCGCCGCATAATCGGAACCCCTGCTACGCTTTTTTACTACACACTCAAGCAATTAATATTTCTCATTATAATTTTTGCCATGGCATATCCAACACGAAACGAAATAAAGACATTTATTCGCAATGTAGTAAAAACTGTGGTATACTTATTCTTATCACTTTTCATTATTACTACTTCAGGGGGATAATTATGTACATGGATTATACTTACGTGATTTATGTTTTGCCGGCGATTATTTTGAGTATGATTGCGCAGGCAATGGTAAAAGGAAGATTTGCTAAGTTTAATAAGGTGGCAAGTAAAAAAGGAATTACTGGAGCTCAGGCTGCGGCAGTTCTTATGCATGCTAACGGCATTACAGATGTAAAAATTGCACATATACGGGGAAGTCTTACGGACAATTACAATCCTTCTACAAAGATTTTGAGCCTGAGCGATTCAACTTATGCAAGCACTTCTATTGCGGCTATTGGAGTTGCGGCTCATGAAACTGGACACGCTATTCAGCATAACGTTGGATATGGTCCACTGGCATTTAGACGGGTGCTTGTACCGGTTGCAAATATTGGATCAAGGTTTGGACCGCTGCTTGCGATTCTGGGAATTGCTTTTGGCGCTTCGGCTCAGCTGGAGGAATGGCTTCCAATATTCCAGCTTATAACTAACATTGGTCTGCTTTTGTTTGCGGCTTCTGTACTGTTTTATATTGTTACGCTGCCGGTTGAGTTTAATGCTTCAAGACGTGCGCTTAAGATATTGAAGGAAACAGGAACTTTAGAGTCAGATGAAATCAGTGGTGTTAGAAAAGTTCTTTGGGCAGCAGCAATGACATACGTAGCTTCTGCTCTTACAGCAATCGGTTCTTTCTTAAGATTGCTGGTACTTACCGGCAGACGACGAAACTAAATAAAAAAACATACAATAATAATGAAATATTATTTTTGTAGGATTAACTATTGACACACATCGCCTAAATCAATATATTTATAAAACATTCTTTTTGAATGGATGGGCTATTAGCTCAGTAGGTAGAGCAACGCCCTTTTAAGGCGTGGGTCGATGGTTCGAATCCATCATAGCTCACATAAAGGACTTCTGGTAGCAGGAGTCCTTTTTTTTTGCTAAATCGTTGTAGTTTAAGGATTTAGAGCGTTTTTGGACAAGTTTTGTCTGATTGTTTTGGTTATCCCTCCTGTGGTGGAACGGAAGCTGAAAACCAGGGCGTAAAGGTTGACAAAAAGGTTGTCAAAAATGGTGACAATTTTTTGTTTATCGGCGCCCTCAATGGAGCTGTTCAATTGCTCCAGGAGGTTTTTATGCAGTCGTTCTATCTCACAAAAAACCAGCACGGATATTTTAGTGTTCGTTTCCCAGATCCTGTTACAGGTGTATTGAGTTCTGCAAAAAGTACTCATACGAAGAACCGGCAGAAAGCAACGCTGATTGCTAATGACTGGCTTTGCAATGGAGTGCCGGAAGGAACTTCCTGCGAAAGAGTTCTGAACAATCCTGAACATCCTGTGGATTTGGAAAAGTTTGTAAACAGACTTTCTGATTCTGAGATTGGAAAGCTTTATGAGCTTATATCAAAACGCATGAATAACTGCATTCCTCTTCCTGCAGCTTCATCAATTACAACATCCCCTGCTCTATCCTCTCAAAAAATTCCTGATGTAAATAAACCAATTCTTTTGATTGATGCACTTACTAACTTCTGGGATTTTGAAAACTCTGAATATGTGAAAAAGCGTATTGCACGCGGTTATGATATTAAGCAGAGAAACTGTAAAGAAAAGCTTGGTATTGTAAAACGCTACTGGGCCACCTATTTTGACTCTACACGAACTGTTCAAAGTCTGACTGCTCGGGAACTGGATGAGTTTCTGCTTTATCTTCGAATGGAAAAAGGATTGAGTGCTGACACTGTAAACAAGACGATGACTGCAGGAAATATGCCTTTTGAGTTTTTGATAAAAGAAGGGCTTATTGATTCTAATCCGCTGGCAAGTGTTGAAAGATTCAAGGTCACATCTAAGAAACGTGGTATTCCAACTGAATCTGAAATGATAAAGCTTATGGCTTTAGACTGGGATTGGACTGATTCTGTTTATAAGCTTGCATTTAAGGTTGCGGCTTTGTTTGGGCTCAGGGCTGGAGAGATTTCCGGTTTACAGGTTTGTGATGTAGATATAAATGCTGATTTGCTTTACATCCGACACAGCTGGAATGATGTAGACAAACTGAAAGATACTAAAAATGGGGATGACAGGACAATTCCTATTGAGCACGGTGTTGCAGTTGAGCTTCTAAATAATGCGAGAAGAAATCCTGATTATTCTGACACGAGTTTTATTTTCTGGTCCCAAAAGGTAAATGGGCAGCCGATATGGCCGAGCAGTTTTGAAGATGACTTTTATATGGCTATGCGAAAAATCGGCATAAGTGAAGAGCAAAGAAAAGAGCGAAACATAGTCTTCCACAGTCTGCGTCACTACTGTGCTACTCAGATTGCTCAGAGGGCAAGTCTTGATATTGCAATGAAGATTCTTGGACACAGAACTGAGGAAATGACAAGACTTTATTCTGAACATGAAACTCAAGTCAAACTGAATAATGCTAAAGAGGTGCTGTCTCAGGGGTGGAAAATACTAACTGCGTAAGGATGGATTTTTTCTGGTGTAAGGTTTGTTGTACGCTAGATAAAAAAGTTGTACATAGCGTAAAAACTGTTGCACGAAATATAAAGAAAGTTGTACACATCGTCCCTGACTTTTCATATACAATGATGATTGTCAGGAAATACCGGCTTATTTGATTATTGGATTATTCATAAGGTTTCCGAACTTGTTAGGCATCAAAGTATTACAAAATAGTAATAAATCTTAACTGTCTGTTAATAAATATTAACCCGTGGTTAAGAATTATTAACCAACAGGAAATGTATTGTGAATGTATAATCACATAAAGCGTAAGCAGTATTGATAAACAAAAAGTGCGGTTTATAAAGTTCCGGAGTTTATAGGCGGCACACAGGAGGTGTGATTGGGAAATATTGATATGGAAAAAGTGATTACAGAAGCTCAGAAGTTTATTAAGCAACAGGCTGAACAGAATAAATATGGTGACATAACGGTTACCATTACTTTGAATGACGGGATTCCTGTAAAACTCACAAAAGTTTTTTGTGAACATTTAGTTAGAAGAAGGACCAGTAAGCTGGCCGCAAATAATTAACAGGAGGGGAAGAAAAGAAACAAACAGAAACCTTGATGTCATAAAACAAATTAGTCCTATGTTTTGTGGCATCAAAGTGTTTCTGGAGGTTTTTATTTCGAATTGGATGGCGAAAAAAGATTTTGATGAAAAAGGTCTTTCTCCGGAACAAATATTTGCTATTAAAGCATTCGCACGAGATTTGAAAGCAAATAAATATGTTTCTGGTGAAATGCAGTTTACGGATATCACAAATTGTGATTATTTTCTTAAGGCTTACGGAGATACAATTCGGTACTGCAGTAAATGGGATAAGTTCCTTTTGTGGAATGGAACTTGTTGGGAGATTGATGGAGAAGATATGGTTTCGACAATGTACCGTGATTTTATTCATCAGCTGTACAGAGTCCTCCGTGTTATAAATGATGTGAACCTGCAATACGCCTTTGAAAAACATCTGATGAAAAGTGAAAACTTCAGGCGAATTATTGCAGTGTTAGGAATCATGAAGATGACTGAATCCATAAGAATTAAAAGTGATGAAATGGATTTAGACAACTACCTTTTTAATACTGAGAAACTTACTATCAAATTAAAAACAGGAGAATGCCAGACACCAGATAAAGAAGATCGGATTACAAAAAAGAGTAAGTTTATTTATGACAAAAATGCAAAATGCCCGACCTGGGAAATGTTCTTGATGCAGATATTCAACAACGATCTGGATCTGATTCATTTTGTACAAAAAGCTGTCGGTTATTCATTGAGTGGAGATACATCAGAACAATGTCTTTTCATTCTTTGGGGAAACGGAGCAAATGGTAAATCTACTTTTCTTAATGTTTTGCAGCATCTGTTTGGAGATTATGCCAGCACGGCAAGAACTGAAACTTTTATGAAAAAGACTTCGGAACAATCTAACGACCTGGCCAGATTAAAAGGAGCTCGTATTGTAACGACCAGCGAAGCTGAACAGGGAAAGCCACTTAGTGAAAGTCTTATAAAGCAAATTACAGGAGGAGATAAACTTAGTGCAAGATTTCTGTATGGCGAGTTCTTTGATTTTATACCAACCTTTAAGATTTTTATGGCAACAAATCATAAGCCAAAAATTAAGGGTGGAGACAATGGTATCTGGAGAAGAATCAAAATGATTCCTTTTACAGTAACTATTCCTCCAGAAAAAAGAGATAAGCATCTGACTGAAAAATTGATAGCAGAAAACTCTGGTATTTTGAATTGGATTTTAGAAGGCTATGCTATGTGGGAAAAAGAAGGTTTGTTAAACGAGCCGAAAGCTGTATCTGAAGCAATTTCAGAGTATCGTGATGACATGGACAGCGTGCAGACATTTATTACAGAATGTCTTTATATTGATGCTAGTCAGAAAAGCAGATTGGATAATAAGGTACTTTATTCTGCTTACATAAAATGGTGTACGCAAAATAATGAACATGTAATGAGTCACAAATGGCTTAGTATGCAGCTGCAGGAAAAAGGCTACACGAGACGGATTAGCAACGGCACTCGTTTTTGGCTAGGGCTTGATGTTCGACCTGAGTGGGATTTATCATAACACTACACTACCCCACGAGCAAAGAGTGTGAAAAGAGGACATCGGAGAGAGCTTTGGAGGCTTTTTTACATGCTCATATATTGTTTTCAAGGTGTCGTTTATTGGCACCTTTATATGTCATAATATAAACAAATTACAATGAAAAAAATTGTAAGCATGGCAATACGGAACATTTTTACTTATAAAGAGTAATTGGAATTGCCGGTCTGGATGTGTGAGTTTTAGAAAGATATACTTCTTTCTGCCCAAAATTTAAAAAGATATGATATAATGATATACTTAATTATATAAAGAATTATTACAAGGTGATATATGTCAGATACATTAATCAGAGATAATAAAAACTACGGTAGTGTTGGTGAATTCTTAAAAGATGTTGTAAAAGAAGGTTCTGAACTTTCTGTAGTTTCTGCATACTTCACAATATTTGCATATTATGGTTTACATGACCAGCTTGATTCTATAAAAAGTATGAAGTTTCTTTTTGGTGAGCCGACTTTTATTACTTCTGATAATGTTGATGTTCGTAATTATAAAATTGAAGATGAATCTATTGTAATTAATCCTACAGAAAAGTTTGGCCAGAAGCGTATTGCTACAAAATGTGCTGAATGGATTCGAGATAAAGTGGAAATAAAGTCCATAGTAAAGCCAAACTTTCTTCATGGAAAAATGTATTATGCTGACCTTGATGCCAAAGGATATCCAAAGGCAATTTCTGGAAGTTCCAATTTTACAACCAGCGGTCTTGGACTTAAAGACAAAGCAAACAATATTGAATTGAATCTTATTGTAGACAGTGATCGACAGAAGGATGAACTAAAAGGTTGGTTCGATAAAATCTGGAATGATAATACTGGACTTGTACAAGATGTAAAAGAAGAAGTTCTTAAATATCTTGAATTACTCTATAAAGAAAATGAACCAGAGCTTGTTTACTTCAAAACTCTTTATAGCATTTTCAAAGATTATCTTGATGAGCAGAAAGACAATAAACTTTTTGATGAAACTGCATTTAAAGATACTGTTGTTTGGAATAAGCTTTATGAATTCCAGAAAGATGGTGTAAAAGGTGCAATCAATAAACTGTTGAAACACAATGGTTGTATTATTGCTGATTCTGTTGGTCTTGGAAAAACCTTTGAAGCTTTGGCTGTCATTAAATATTTTGAGCTTCGTAATTACCGTGTACTTGTACTTTGTCCTAAGAAACTTAGTGATAACTGGACTGTGTACCAAGCAAGTAAAAACAGCACATTGAATATTCTTGCAAAAGACCGCTTTCAATACAACATTTTGTATCATACTGATATGGGACGAGAGGTTGGAAAATCTGGTGCAGACGGACATGATTTTTCAACTTTCAACTGGAGTGCTTACGACCTTGTCGTTATTGATGAAAGTCATAACTTCAAAGGTAACCCTATGGATAAGGAAAACTATAAGGGTGAACGACATATGAACCGTGCAAAATGGCTCATGGAAAAAATCATTAAGTCCGGTAGTAAAACTAAAGTTCTTATGCTTTCTGCTACTCCTGTAAATAATACGCTTAAGGATTTGCGAAATCAGATTAATCTTATTACAGAAGGAAATCAGTCTGCCTTATTTGAAACTACTGGGATTACAAATATTAGTCAAACACTTGAAACTGCACAAAAGCAATTTACAAATTGGGCTGATCCAAAAAAGAATCCAAACAGAACTACAAAGCAGCTCCTTGAAAAGCTGGATTCTTCATTCTTTAAGCTTCTTGATGAGCTTACAATTGCACGTTCCAGAAAGCATATCACCAAGTTTTATAATGAAGCGGATGTTGGTAAATTCCCTGAAAGAAAAAAGCCAATTCCAGTTTATTCAGATATTGATACGGAAGATATGTTTCCAAGTTATGCTGCAATAGATGAGCAGATTTTGAAATATAAACTTGCCATTTTTACTCCATCTTCATATTTAAAGGAAGAGAAAAAAGCTGAATATGCAGCAAAGGCAGGTTCTACAGTCGAAGCCTTTATTCAGGAAGACCGTGAAAAATCATTGATTGGTATGATGAAAATCGGTTACTTAAAGAGATTGGAAAGTTCTATTAAATCTTTTGCTCTTTCAATAGAACGAACTATAAAGAATATTACTGAAATTGAGAATAAAATAGCAAAATTCAAAGAACTTGAAGTTAAAAATCAGAATACATCAACATACGAAGTTGAACAGAATTATGATGACTTTGATTATATTGAAGATGACTTAGATGATTGGGATAATGAACAAGATTTAGAAGTTGGAAAGAAATTGAAATTCAAACTTGAAGATCTTGAACTTGATAAATGGCTTGTGGATTTAAGAAGTGATAAAGATGCATTTAAGATATTGTATAGTACAGCTATTCAAGTATCGGCAGAACGCGATGCAAAGCTTGCCGATTTGAAAAAACTTATAAAAAATAAAGTAGAATATCCCATGAATCAGAACAATAAGAAAGTTGTAATCTTCACAGCATTTTCAGATACAGCAGAATATCTTTATGGGGAAATACAACCCTGGGCAAAAAAAGAACTTGGTCTTGAGTCCGGTCTTGTATGTGGTTCAAAGAGTACTGCAAGCTGGGGAAAAACTGACTTCAATATGATTCTTACAAATTTTGCACCAAAAGCAAAGCATCGTGATGAATTAAATCTTAGTGCAGAAGACAAAGCAAAGGAACTTGATATTCTTATTGCTACAGATTGTATTTCTGAAGGTCAGAATTTACAGGATGGCGATTATCTTATTAACTATGACATTCATTGGAATCCTGTTCGAATTATTCAGCGATTTGGACGAATTGACCGATTAGGAAGCACTAACAAATATATTCAACTTGTAAACTTCTGGCCTACACAAGATTTGGATGATTATATTAATCTTAAGACCCGTGTAGAAAGCCGTATGGCACTTGTTGATTTAACAGCCACCAACGAAGACAATATTTTAGATAATTCCGAAGCTAAAGAACTTATTGCAGAAGATTTAAAATACCGCGACCAGCAGCTTAAACGACTAAAAGATGAAGTTCTTGATTTGGAAGAAATGGTAGATTCAATTTCATTGACAGATTTTACTTTGGATGATTTTAGAATTGAACTTACAAACTTCTTAAAACTGAATGAAAACAAAATCAAAAATTCTCCAGATGGAATTTACGCAATAATTCCTTCTCCTGAAAATACAATTCAGCCTCATAAAAAAGAAATTGATGAAGCTGCAAAGAAAGTTATTAAACCTGGAATTATATTCTGTCTTAAACAAAAAGATGTAAATGACGAATGTGAAAAGATTAATCCTTTGAATCCATACTTCTTAGTTTACATTTATGAAGATGGTTCGATAATCTTCAACTTTACAAATGCAAAATCAATTTTGGAACTTTATAGACTTTTGTGTTCCGGAGAAAATGCTCCTTATGGCAAGCTCTGCGAACTTTTCAACACAGAAACAAACAATGGTTCTGATATGTCAAAATATACAGACCTGTTGGAAAAGTCTGTGGTAGAAATAATGACAAGCTTTAAGAAACGAAGTGCAATGAAACTAACTACAAGTCGAAATGCAGTTCTCATAAAGAAAGATAAACAAGCTTCAAATGTAAATGATTTTGAACTTGTAACATGGTTGATAATCAAATAAGGAAGAATAAAATGGCAAAGAATACTGATGCAAAGTTGAATATCCAAGAAGCAATCCAGGCATTTGCAAAAGATGATATTTCAAAAGCCGGAATTAATCTTTTTTCTATACTCGGTTATGATACCAGCTTACAGGCACAACTCGATAAAAAGACTTTTGCTGAATTCAAGGAAGACTATATTGAAGCCTCACCTGCAGCAGATAGATTTAATGAAGAAAAAGCCTTAACTGATGAATGGAAAACAATTGATATTCTTTTTCAGCTTACAGATGAATCTTTCACAGGACAGCAGCAGCTTTTTGATTCAAAACTTGACCCACTGAATCCTCAGTCTTATTTATGTTTTGCCATTGAATTAAAAGGAGACGAATATTCAAAAACTCAGATAGCAGGCATTACTCGTGAAGTAAATAAACTATTTTCAATTCCTATTATCATAGTCTTCAAATACGGTAAATGTATTACACTTGCAATTATCAACCGACGAGTAAACAAACGCGATAGCGACCGCGATGTTCTTGAAAAAGTAACTTTAATTAAAGATATCTTCTATGAAAAACCACACCGTGCTCATATTGAAATTCTTTTTGATATGAGCCTTGCACAGTTAAGTGCTGATTATACAATCACGAACTTTGAAAGCTTACATAAAGCTTGGAGCGAAGTTCTTGATACGCAGACCCTTAACAAGCGTTTTTACACGGAGCTTTCAAACTGGTATTTCTGGGCAATCAAGACGGTTGTATATCCTGGGTATGAAATGGAAGCTGCCCGTGGTACTCTTTTTACAAAAGAAGAAAAGCTTCGTGAGCATAATGCAAAGAACCTTATTCGCCTTTTGACACGTCTTTTGTTTGTATGGTTTATAAAAGAAAAAGATTTGATCCCAGAAGAACTTTTTGATGAAAAGCTGATAAAAGAAATAATCACAAAGTTTGAACCAGAAAAACAATATGATTTTTCAGAAATTCAGCCTGAATCAAAAAGTATTTATTACAAGGCAATTCTTCAGAATCTCTTCTTTGCAAGCCTGAATGCTGAACATGGAAAACGAGCATTCAGAATTGACGGACAGAATCAGAATGCAACAAGCCTTATGCGCTACCAGCGTTATCATAAGAATCCTGAAGCGTTTGTACAACTTATTGAATCTAAAGTCCCGTTTATGAACGGTGGACTTTTTGAATGTCTTGACCATCAGGATGATGAATTAAAAGGAAAAAAAGGCGGAGCTGTAATTGATTATGAAGACGGCTTCAGCGACAGAAAAGATAATGAACTATTTGTTCCTGATTATGTTTTCTTTGGAAAAGACGTTAAGGTTGATCTTAGTACAGAATACGATGACAAAAAGAAAAAGGATGTTACTGTAAATGGAATTATCAATATCCTTCAAAAATACAAGTTTACCATTGCAGAAAACACTCCTGTAGAAGAAGATATTGCTCTTGACCCGGAACTTTTAGGACGTGTATTTGAAAACCTTCTTGCTTCTTATAACCCTGAAACAAAAACAAATGCCCGTAAACAGACAGGTAGTTTCTATACTCCGCGACCAATTGTAGAATACATGGTTGATGAAAGCTTAAAGGCTTACTTAAAAACAAAGATAAAAGATGCAGCGCTTTCAAAAGGAACTTTGGAAGAAAAAACAAAAGCTGTAGAAGAACTCGAAAACACTCTTGATTCAAAACTCGACAATCTCATTGCCTATAACGAAACTGAGCCTGAGTTTACAGAAGAAGAACGATTCCAAATTTTGAAATACATCGATGAATGTAAAATCTTAGACCCTGCCTGTGGTTCTGGTGCTTTCCCTATGGGAATCTTACAGAAAATGGTTTATGTAATTCATAAACTTGACCCGCAGAACGACAACTGGAAGCAGATTCAGATTCAAAAGATTTCTAATGATACAAAGCTTACACCGAAAGAAAAGAATGAGCTTCAAAAAGAACTGCTTACAGTATTTGATGACAACGAACTTGATTACGCACGTAAGCTCTACTTAATTGAAAACTGTATTCACGGAATTGATATTCAGCCAATTGCGACTCAGATTAGCCGACTAAGATTCTTTATTTCTCTTATTGTTGACCAGAAGGTTGATAATAATAAAGCAAACTTTGGTATACGCCCGCTACCAAACTTGGAGAATAGATTTGTTACTGCTAACAGTTTGATTGGATTGAATGATGAAACGGCAACTCTTTTTGATAAAGATATCGAGCCGTTGATGGAGCGACTACAAAAAGTTCGCCATAATCTATTTAACGCAAAAAGCCCAAAATATAAGTTTGAACTGAAACAAGAAGACAAGCAAATTCGACAAGAGCTCGAACAAACTCTTATGGATCTTGGATTTGGAAAAGAAAATGCTAAATTAATTTCAACATGGGATCCTTACGATAAAAACCGAAGTGCAGAATATTTTGATGCAGAGTGGATGTTCGGAATTAAAGATGGCTTTGATATTGTTATCGGAAATCCACCATATGTAAATGTTGCCAATATAAAACCTGATTCTTATAGAAAGAAATTACAACAGCTTTATTATTCAGCAAGAAATAAATCTGATTTATATTCTTTTTTTATTGAAAATGGATTTAAACTATTAAAGACAAAAGGTTTGCAAAGTTATATCGTACCACATACATGGAAAGCTACTGATAGTTTTAAGAATTTAAGAGAAATCATTTTTACAAAACATAAAATGCTCAAAGTTGTAAATCAAAAAATGGGTGTTTTCGATGCTGTTGTAAATCCTATGATTATTTTGTTATCAAATGTCTACGAAGATAATTACCAAATAGATGTTTATGATGGTATCGGAAATTTTAAATATAAATTAAATGTGAAAGAGATAAAAAATGATCCAAATTTTGCAATAAATTCTGAATCTTCCATGGAAGAGAAAGAAATATTCAAAAAGATAGAAAAGGCCAATTTACGATTATCGGATATTATTTCATTTTCGCGAGGCATAAAAACAAGTGATGACAAACGATTTATCTCAAATGAATGTAAATCAAAAGAGTATAAAAAAGTTTATCGTGGACGTAATATAAAAGCTTATGAAATGAACTGGGCCAATGAATACATTTGGTATAGACCTGATTTAATGAGAGAAAAAGTTGGATGCTTACCTCATACAAAAGAATTTTTCGAAGTCCCAGAAAAATTAATTACTCAAAGAGTTAATAGTTCAATGCAGTTGTTAGTAGCTTATGATGATAAGCAGAATTATTTCTTGGATACAACTAATGTTTCTAATTATAAAACATGGAATAAAAGTTTTTCATTAAAGTTTTTATGTGGTATTTTAAATTCGCGTGTTATCAATTATTGGTATCCAAGAAAGTACAGAATGCCTACAATAGGTGGATATGAATTGGGTAGTATTCCTATTCCGCAAGCTACTGTAGAGCAACAAAAACCCGTCATAGAACTTGTTGACAAAATCCTCACCGCAAAAAAAGCCAATCCACAGGCAGATACAAGCAAAGAAGAAGCAGAAATCGACCGCCTTGTGTATGCGCTCTATGGCCTTTCTGAAGATGAGATAAAGATTGTGGAGGAAAAATAAAAGATGGTTGTAAAACCTGATTGGAATATATTTAAAGAAAATTTCTCTGAAAATCCAACAAAAAATTTTGAATGGATGTGTTATCAGCTTTTTTGCAGAGAGTTTCATCGAGAAGCAGGAATATTTAGGTTTTATAATCAACCTTCCCTTGAAGCGGAACCTATAAAAGAAGATGATGATATTATTGGCTTCCAAGCCAAGTTTTATACAGTTTCGTTGAAGGACAGAGAGGAAGAAATAAAAAAAGCAATTTATGATGCAAAAAAAAGATATAAAAATATTTCAATAATATTTTTTTACATAATGTCAGAAATGGGTGATTGGACATGCTCCAGTACAATTAATCTTGATTCTGATGATAGAAGAACTCAAGTTCAGAAAGAAATTGAAGAATTTGCTAAAATGAATCAAATAAAAATAGTTTGGAAAACAGATTATTTTTTTGAATCACCTTTTGTGACTGTAGATAACTCAGATATTACACAATATTTCTTTTCAAAATCTACAAACAAATATTATGAAAAAATTAGACATAAGCAGAAAATTGAAATTGATATAGACGAAAAGAATAAGTACAAAACATTACTAAAAACTTCAGATAATAATGAAAATATTGCAAACACTTTTTCCTTATTTGAGTATATTAATAATTTACTTCAAACATGTGAGCTTCAGAGTTTTAAAGATATCCATGTAAAAGGAAGTCATGGTATAAGTAAATCAGTAGAAATGAAATTTGCATATAATAAACTTCTTGAAAAATGTTCTTCAAACGAAGCTTATCGTTTATATACTTATTTACCAACACCATATTTTTTTGAACTAAAAAATTTTAATGATGATATATTTGAAAATATTACAGATGAGGCTCCTTTATTATTTCTTGATGGATTAGATGAAATTTCTGATGAAAAAATCATTGCTTTAAAAAAGAAGATGAACAATCTGAGAGTTAAAAATCCAGGCTGCAGATTTATTGTATCAGGAAGAGATGCAGCCTTTATTTCAGAATTCATTGATTCTAAGCAATCAAAAGATGTAAAACTATTACCGTTTATTGACTCGGATGTACAATCATTAATGTTGTATTATAAAGGTACTCCGCTGGAATCTTTAGTTTCAATTCCTTTTTATAGAAATTTTGCTGCAAGTCACAAAGAAAAGCATTTTAAGACCTATAAAGACTTCATAGAAACCTTAATCACAGAAAGATTAAAAGAAGATAAAAATAAAAGAGATCGAAGTAATAATATTTCTACACGAAATAATAAGCAATCTACAATAAATAAAGATGTTTTAAATCAGCATATTTCAGAATTCTGTTATAAATTATTTAAGGAAAACATACAAATCTTTTCACAAGAAGTATTAAGCAGTTTTTTTCAAAATGAAGAAGAACTTGATTTTCTGCTAAAATCTTCTTTGATTAATTATCAAAATGAAAATGAGATTTCATTTCTTTCAAATATTTATTTTGAATATTACTTGGCATATTATTTTTCTAATAAAAAGTTCTCTGTTATACAGAAAGAGTTTTTCCTTACAAATAAAAAAATCAATGTAAGATATGTTAATATAATCTCAATTCTTTTAAATATAATGGATATTAATAGCTCTGCTTATAAAGAGCTTACATCAGTTCTTGAAAAAGAAAATATTTGCTACATTTTATTGACAGATTTCGACAAACTGAATTCAGAAAAAAGATACGAATGGTATACGAAAATACTAAATCATTACAATTCAAATAAGAAATTAATATATTATGCAAGATTTGTAGGTTCATATGATTTACTTGCAAATATTGATTCATTGTCTGATAAACTATCTGATTTGTTGCCAGAAGATTTCCAAAGCAATGCAATTGATATGCACTTAGGTTGCATTAAAAACTTCTTAGATAATCCAACTGAGGAAAAACTAAGAGAATTTTCAAATTCAGTTATTTTACTTGGGCTAAACGAAAGAAAAATATGGAATACAACAGATGCGCAAAAATTGAAAACAATCTTATTTCCTCTGTTGAATTTTTTCTTTTTTCATCCATTGGCTAAAAGAGTAAAAGGAATTCCTTCAGCACGTTTCATTTTCAATTGGTATGGAACTTACAATTGGATTGATGATTGGAAATTAGAAGATTGGCACCATTTTATAAAAACAATCTATCCACAAACATCAGAAAATTTTTATTCGATAAAAGATTATATTGACCACGAAATAAAAATGTCTTTATTCATTTATTTACATAAAAACGAGTATATTTGGAAATTATATGTGCCTTTGTCAAATTATATGCTTTCAAATTCAAGAAGTTTTGTTCCATCTTCTACACCTATCCCAGATGAAATTGATGATGATTATACAGTAAAAAGTATAAACATTGGTGATGATTATTTCTTAACCGCTATAATTAAACAAGAAAAAATAGATATTGATGGAATACTAGAAATATTTAAAATATTCTCTGCCAAGAAAATTAATCTTTACAATCTAGGCTTTGAAGCACAAGAATTATTAAATGAAATCAAAAATCAATTTAAGTTATTGATTCCAACTCTTACGACCACAAATGTAAATGACCTATACGAAATTGGTCAAAATTATTTAGATTTCGAAAAAGGATTACATTTAAATGTTCTTGATGAGTTTATAAAATTATTTAGTGACGAAATTAAACATGAATTATGCGAAAAGTTAATAAATGATTTTGTCGCTAAGAGGTTTAGCATATCATGGAATATACCTCGAACCTTATGCTTTTTACTTGATTTAAGAGATGAAAAGCTTGCTCATGGTTATTTAGAAAAATTAAATAATACAGATACAATAGAAATCTATAAAAATATTATTGGATTTTTAAAAGAAGATAGTTTTGCACAGCACACATTGCATACATTCGCAGTACTGGAATTTCCAAAATTATTTCCCCAAGAAGTTGAAAGACATAACAAACATAATGCAAGAATTGAAGAATTAAAACAATCGCTTAATTCAATGGCTGCAAATGAAGCAAATATTATTTTAAATGAAAGTGAAATATTAAAAACAATTGAGAATATCTTTAAGTATCTTGATGAAAATCCGAACTTTAGGGAAGAAAAAACTGAAAAGGGAAAACTAATTTCATTAAGACCTGATTATATTATAGATAATGTAACATACGATTTTAATAATGAATATGAAATTCCTCCAATCTTTTCTGAATTCATAGTTAAGATGCTGGTGAATGAAGCTTTTAATGAATCTGAAAAGGTTAATCGTTGTGAATTAGAAAAAAATATAAAAAGTTCTTTTTCAAGTGAAAAATGCTTTTGGAGATTCTTCTTCTATACTTATGTTGAAAGCTATAAGCCTGAACAGACAATGAAATTTTTAGCTCAGAATCCTTTTGTCGACCAGAAAATTAGAAAATCAATGGAATTAGAAATCCCAGAATTAATAGATGAACAAGATTTATCATTTTATGATGGCGGTGGTAATAGGTACTGGGTTTATCCATTTGTTTGGTATATTTCAAATCTTTATAATAATGTTCTACCAGAATGGGTTAACAAAGAAGCTTTATTAAACTTTGTTGCTTTTCCTGCTTGGGCATTAGGTTCTGGTATCGGAGTTCATTCTGGAGATATATTTAACTGGCAATCTTGGAATTCGGTATTTGAATGGATTCAGTCAGTTTCAGATTATTCAGAATCTGAATTGATTGAAAATGCAATTAGAATATATCCAAGATTAAAATATGATAAATCCAAAACACAGATTATTTCTCATCTTATTGAAAAGTTAGATGCATATTCGCAATTTAAAAAGGAAATTACAAACTTAATTGTACAGGAAAGCATTATCGAATCGAATAAAGATTATGAATCAGCAAACAAATTATCAATACTAAATTGCAATATATTACAGGCTTTTTGGAATAAAAATACTGATTTTTCGTATATTCCGAAAATTATTGATGAAATACCATACGAAAAATATAGCGATAATGACGCAAATTATACACGAACCGCTATGATTGAATATGTTTGTCGTAATGCTAATTTAGAACAAGGAAATAAACTTATAAAAAACATTAAGAAAGATAAACAACAAAATCAAAATAGCAAATCTATATTGTTAGCAAAACTTGGAGATGAAAAGTCTATTATTTCTCTGATTGATAATTATCTTTCTGGCGGAGCTTATTCTGAATCAATTTTCTATGGAAGTAATGCATTTGGTTCAAAGAAACCTAGTAATAAACTATTAAAGAAATACATTCGGTTATTTGAATACTCAACAGAAAAAAATTGTGAGAGACGCAATAATTTACAGACTCTAAGTATTAATGCAATAAAGAATTCTGCGAATAAAAATAATTACAAGATTATTCGTAAATCCTTTAAAAAGATTATTTCTGAAAAAACTTCTTCAAATGAATATATTGATTTTTATGAAGATGTTTTGAATGAAATTGAACAGAAGATATTTGAAAATAAAAAGGAAGGTAAATTATGACCAAAGAACTCGATACAACCACAAATATCTCAAAACTCTACAAAGAAATCAGCTCTATCCTGCACACAGCCAGAGCAAATGCTTATAAAGCCGTAAACTTTGCAATGGTATCTTCTTACTGGTCTGTTGGTCAGGTAATTGTAGAAGATGAACAAAACGGTAATGAACGTGCTGAATACGGAAAGGCTGTTCTTGAAGGACTTTCTAAAAAACTTACAGCAGAGTTTGGACAAAGATACGATGTTCGTGAGCTTAGAAAAATCAGACAGTTCTATCTTGAATTCAAGAATCGGGACTCACTGCGTCCCGAATTGACCTGGACTCATTACAGGCTTTTGCTACGTGTAAAAGATGAAACTGCCCGAAACTGGTATATGAACGAAGCTGCAAATCAAACCTGGTATACACGTCAGCTTGACAGGCAGATTTCTGTTTTGTATTACGAAAGACTCCTTGCAAGTCAGGATAAAAAAGCAGTTCAGATAGAAGCAAATACAAAGCTTGCCAAAATTGAACCGGAACAGTTTATCCACGACCCTTATGTTTTGGAGTTTTTGAATCTTAAGAATTATCCAGCTTTGCATGAATCTACAATTGAGCAGGCTCTTATTGATAATTTGCAGCATTTTTTGTTGGAGCTTGGAACCGGATTCTGTTTTGAAAGTCGCCAGAAACTTATGCGCTATGAAGACGATGATTTTTATGTAGATCTTGTTTTCTATCATTCTGTTTTAAAATGTCATATTCTTATTGATTTGAAACTTGGAAAACTTACTCATGGTGATGTTGGCCAGATGGACAGTTATATCCGCATGTTTGATGCTCAGTACAAGCGGGATGATGATAACCCTACAATCGGTTTAATCTTGTGTTCTGAAAAGAATGACGCTGTTGTAAAGTATTCGGTACTTGCAGATGCAAAACAGATTTTTGCTTCAAAATATGAACTTGCACTGCCAAAGCCTGAAGAGCTTGCACATCAGATTAAGATGGACAGACTTTTGATTGAAGAACAGATGAAGAGTTCGGAAGAAGATAAGAAATAAATGAAAATGTGAGCCAGTGGTTCACATTTTGAGATAGGAGGCACTATGACCAACACAATAGACATCACACAATTCCGAGAAGGAAACCGCTACGAAGCAAAGCTTGCAAAAGGTGGACTACCAAACAGTATTTGGGAAACTTATTCCGCTTTTGCAAATACAGATGGAGGACTTATTCTTCTTGGTGTAAAAGAAAATAAAGACCATTCGTTTACTGTAGAAGGTGTTGATAATCCTGAACCTCTGATTAAAAACTTTTGGGATATTGTAAATAATCAGAACAAAGTGAGCATAAATCTTTTACTGGATAAACATGTCTATACAAAAGAAATTGAAGGTAAACAGGTTATCTTTATAGAAGTTCCGCGTGCAGAACGTCAGTTCCGTCCAGTGTATCTTAATAAGGATGTTTTTTCTGGAACATATCATCGTAACGGTGAAGGTGATTATCATTGTACAAAAGAAGATATTTCTGAGATGTTCCGCGATGCAACTGTAGCAAGTACAGACACAAAAGTTCTTACAGATATGGATGAAAGTGTTTTCTGCAAAGATTCTGTAAATGCATACCGCAATAGATTCCGAAGTTTGCATGTGAATCATGTTTGGGATTCTTTAGATGATACTGATTTTCTTCGTAAGATAGGTGCACTTGGATTGAGTTCAGAAACAGGAAAACTTCATCCAACAGCTGCTGGACTTATAATGTTCGGTTATGAATACGAAATTGTACGCGAGTTTACTCAATACTTTTTGGATTATCAGGAAAAGTTTGATTCAAAAATCCGCTGGTCAGACCGGGTTGTTTCTAGTTCTGGTGAATGGAGCGGAAACATTTTTGATTTTTTCTTTAAGATAGCAACAAAGCTGACGGAAGACATAAAACGTCCATTCAAGCTTGAAGGAATGTTCAGAGTTGATGATACTCCTATTCATAAAGCTATTCGCGAAGCTTTTGTGAATACTCTGGTGAATGCTGATTATTACGGCAGACAGGGAATTGTAATCCAGAAGTATCCTGATAAGTTTGTTTTTGAAAATCCAGGTTCTTTTAGAATTCCTCTGAAGGAAGCCTTTGATGGCGGTACTTCTGATCCTCGTAATGCAACAATTCTCAAAATGTTCTCTATGATTGATATTGGTGAACGAGCTGGAAGTGGTATTCCTGGAATTGTTTCTGTTTGGGAAGAAAACTTTAAGAGTAAACCTGTGTACGTGCAGACTTCAAATCCTTCTCGTGTAAAAACTGTTCTTGATATATCGGCATTTGTTCAGCGTGATGAAATTTCAAGCGATAAACCAAGCGATAAAACTGAATTTCAAGCGATAAATCAGGTTTCAAGCGATAAATCAAGCGATAAAAACGAAATTCAAGCGATAAATGAAGTTTCAAGCGATAAATCAAATCAAAAGCAGGAAGATGTAGAAAAAGAATTGATTGCAATTTTTGAAGACAAACAAACGCATTCTATTTCTGAGCTTGCTAAAATTGTAGGATTAAGTTCGACAAGAACTCGTGCAATTGTTTCAAATCTTGTTTCAAAAGAAATTGTAATTGCTATAGGGGCAAACAAAAATAGAACATATAAGATAAGAAAAACGTAATAACATTTTCAAAGCAAGTATAAGATTTCGATACTTATTCCACACTCTTCTCCCCCTCCCCCCTTTGTGTTCTTCTGACAAACATGAAGCCTAATCACATAAAGAACAGAACACTTTTTACCAATTGATTTATGATCTTTGCACCTGAATAAGAACAAAAAATCCTCTTTTAGAACATATCCAGAACGAGTTTTTTGCTAAACTGTTTTTCGATTTGACTGTATCTGAGGTGATTTGAGTTATATTGAGAAGTATTGCAATTACTATTTATTCTATCTTTTCTTTGGACTTCAAAATCTTAAAGAAAAGCTATATATGATAAAAATTGTAAATGAAATATAAACTATATAAATACTGTTCTTTGCGAACTGTACTTTAAACATTTGTTGAAGCAAATGAAACTTTTTTGAGCAGTTTTTCTGACCGCTGCGCGCACTCCCCCCGAGGATTTGAGTCAAACTAGATTCACGAAACTATGTACTAGGTATTACGTTTTGGAGCAGTTGTTATTGTTATGAATCTTCTGAGCTGAAAAAATCAGTGACATCAATAACAAGTTGAAAAAATAAAATCCAAAGTGCCGTTTTTTGGCACCCTTATGTGCATATAATACTCTTAGAAAAACAAACACAAAGGAGTTTCATATGCTTATTCCTAAATTACGACTGCATAATGACGGAACGCCTGGCAATTATCACTGTACTACAAAGTATTATGTATGGGACACAGAAAAAGAGGATTATGTTGTTAATGGATTCTTCTCTTTCTATGAAAAGAAAGAAGAATGTCAGGAAGCTATAGACTGGATGAACAGTCTGAGTGTAGTAAAGGTTTCATAAGGGGGTAATTTATGTTTGGAATGTTGTTTTTTCTTGATTTGATTTATTGTTTTGTTTTCTGTCTGATGACAAAAGGAGATACACCTTTTGATATAAGCAACAATGAGTACAATGAATCATGTACAAAATGGAGATGGGGAGCCTGGGCTCCGCTTTTAGTACAGTCACTTATCTTTATCATCTGTATTGCAGTTGGTATAGGAGATGTAAATTTAGACATTCTGGTTCCGGCATTATTAGTCTGGATGGGAGACCTTCTGTTTACATCTATTCGGTCAATCAGCTGCAGCGGATATCTATTAAGACTTGCTTCATGTATAAAAGAGGATGAGCCACTTAATGAAAAGACAATAAAGAATATACAGGGTGAAAAAATCAATAAGGTTTCGGGCACAGCAGCCCTTATTGGAGGTACAATTTCCGTAAGTAAACACGCGAAGAAAGCTATAAAAGAACTTATGGATTAATTATAATCTATTTTAGGAGAAATAAGAATGAGCGAAACAGATAAACCTAAACCTAAATATGTTGGTTACGGCTATCATGGTGGCGGACGTCCAAAAGCGGCAAATCCAAAAGTATTTGTAAATACTACAATTAGCGGTAGTCCAGAGGAAATTGCACTTTTAAAAGAACAAGCAAAGAATGCCGGAAAAACTGTTTCAAGATATGTTCTTGATTGGGTTTTATCAAAAGAAAAGAAAGCTAAGAAGGTTAATACAATCCTTCATGTAACTGCCGTTGAACCAAAAGAAAACTATACTCTACTGGTTACTTTTGATACAGGAGAAAAGAAATTATTTGATTTTACCCATTTACTTGATAGACCTATGTACAAACCTCTGAAAAATAAATCTTTCTTTGATACTGTAAAAATAGAAAACGGAGTTACTGTATGGAATGATAAGATAGACATAGCTCCAGAATATTTATATGAGAATGGAGTTCCATATATTGATGAGAATGGGGCACAGAATATTGACGACTGGGATTATTACAATGAGATGAAAGAAAGACTTTCACCTGCTAAAGTACTAAAAATCCGTCGAGAGAATGCAGGACTTACACAGGCAGAACTTGCAGATAAATGTGATATTGCTGAAACAGATGTTATCCTTATGGAATCTGGAAAAAAGGATATCGACATTAAGAGTGCAAAGAAACTTGCGGAAGCATTGAATTGTGATACAGAAGATTTTGTATAATTACATTTTAAGATTGTAGAACCATCATATTAATAATCATTGTCATAATAGAAATATGAATCAATAATTTAATTATATTCTATCCAGAAATGGCTTGATATACGAATAAGTGAGAAAGGCTTTAAGAGTGTTATAAGTGGTGGATTGAGACAATGGTGCGGGCTTGCTGTGAAGTTGGAATAGAAATAAAAAAGCTTTGTCTATTATAATAAAGACAAAGCTTTTACATAAAATAAACTTAAAAATCTAATGTAGATTACTACATTTTGAATCTTATCATAGGTGCAGATTTTTCACTTAAGTCAAACTCAAAATCATCTGGAAAATTCTTTTTTATCATATTATAGAATTTTCCATGTAACCGTCCATTAAGGACACCCTTCAAATTTTCACCAACTTGAGCAACAAGAACAAAATCATTGTGCCCATTACATTTGGCTTGTTGAGTTTGTAAGATAGCCTTTTCTAAATCATCAATTGTAAAGGGTAAATCCTTTTTTTTTTCATTCTCCATTGTTTGTTTTTTAACAACAACAATCTTTGGTTTAACAGGGGGTGCTATAGGTTTAGTCTCTACAAATGGAGTTTTTCTTTTTACAACCACAATTTTTGGTTCTGGTACTTTTTCGATGTTAGTTTTTTTCTTAACCTCAACATTAGATTTTATTACAGGAGTCTGATGAATGTCTGAAGGTTGTTTTTTATGAATAACATATGGCATTTCTGCTGTAGATGTTCTTTTATGAATGGCAAACTCACTGTCTTTTACATTAATTGGGGATGATTTAACGCTTTCTTCTTTAATAATTGGCTCTATTGATTCTTTAATAGTATTACTCTCTTTTTCTTCTGAACGTTTCTGAAAAAGCTTTTTTTTGACATTATCTGTAAGCCAAGAATTAATATCTTCACTAAAATCAGATAGGTCCAAAAGATTTTGCGAAACTTGAGTCATACCAATAGATTTATCAACAAATTTTATATAGATTAAAAATATTTTGACTGCTTCGGCTTTAAGTCCTTTTAATAAAGGAACAAAATCAGAATCACCTGCTAATAAAACAAGATAATCAAATCCTTCATATTTGTAATAATCCTTAGTGGCACAGAAAACAAGATTTGTATCGACTGCATCTTCCTTTAATCCACCTGTTACTTTCTTTTTTAATGGAGTAGCATGTTTTATAATGTTTTCATGTTCCATAGAATTATAAAGAAAAACTCGTTCTTTATCTTCATCTGTATCTGTTGTCTCTAATCCAGTTCCAACAAAAAAATCAGATTCAAGAGTACAAGCTTTTCCTTCTTTTTCTGAGATAGTGCTTTTCACATGTTCTTGAAAAGATTTCCAATCAATAGTTTTGTGATGATTTTTAACCAGATAGCTGTGAATATGGAAGGTAAAATTGCCATCAATATACAACCTGGCTTTAATTTTTGTATCGCTCATAAATCCTCCTTATCAGCGAAGTCTGTATTCTAGAAATCTGATTGACTTCTAGTTCGAAATACGAAGTATTTACAAATCGCTAAAAGCAAGTAATAGCGAAAAATAAATAATCATAAATCGATATCTATAATATAATGCCGTTTATACAAAAACACAACTAAATAATATACAGCTTTTTGCAAAGGACTCTCGCCGATAGCAGAAAGCTGAAGAGCTGGACATCGGAGAGAGCTTTGGAAAGCTTTATTTACATTAAGGATGTACTAATGAATTTGGACCAAAATCTACTAAACTTTGTGATAAGAAATTTAATTGGTCTTCATTGTTTAAACTTGTAAATAAATTAAAAAGCATTTGTTCTTTATCTTTATATGACCATGAAGAAAGAAGATTTTTAAAAGATGAAATTTTAAGATCCCTCCAATGTTCATAATCTTTCTGAGCATTTTCAATATCTTTCAAAGCATAATAAATCATACTTCTGTAATGATAATATTCCGAAACCCCTTCTGGTCTTAGTTCAATAGCTTTATTAATATCATTTAATGCTTTATTGAATTCTTCTTGATTCATAAAGAGTATAGCTCTATGCTCATAAACAGAATCTAAACCTTCATAATCAGAGAAGTTTATAGCTTTTGTAAAATATTCAATAGCTTTTTCAATCTGTCCTATTTGGTCAAAGCAATCTCCAAGATAATGATATACAGTAGGATTATTTGGTTGAAGTTCTTCTACTCTTTTATAATCTTTTATTGCTGCGCCATAATTTTGTGTTTCATAATAATCATTACCACGTTCAAGATATAATCTTGGATTGTCTGGATTTTTTTCAATCAACTGAGTTTTAAGCTTAATATCCATGTTGTACAAAGATTCTACTGGTACTCCAAGTCTTTCAGCTTCCATTTTCGCTTTATAAGGGTTACTGAGATCTACTGTTTGCATTATTTCTTCTCCTTAAATAAATTATTATTGGTAATTATAAATAAATATAGATACAATTAAGGGACCACATCTACTTAAACAATTAGTAGATGTGGACATAATCTTAAAGGATTCCTTCCCAAGGATTCCTGAAAATGTTTGTGATTCTTGTATCAAATTGATCTGCAAGTGTTGGTCTTATGCTTTCATTGATTCTTCGTAATTCACTATCAATCATAATCTTATTTTGTTCTCGCATCAGATCTTCCATCCTGTTATTATGGGCTCTGATTTCAGATTCAATTGAAGACATTGAACCATAGCCATAATCAGGGAGCTTTGCTTCATAAGAATTAGAATAATCATAGCTAGGATAAGAAGAAGAATAAGAGCTTTTACCAGTTTTGGAACTTGTATAAGTAGTTGATTTAGATTCTCTACTACTATTAACAATAGAAACTATAAGCCCAACTAATAAACCTGCAACAGGACCAATTATTGGTGCATATATAAGAAAAAGAAATCCATTCATATTAAACCTCCTGGTTAAGTAATGCCTTATTACGGCTTTGTTTTCGTAATTCTTTCAAAGTAGTTTTTATAGGGGTTGAAAGAGGATGATGATTATCCTGAATATTTAAGATTCTTAAATATCTGTTCAAAAGATTTTTTTCAACAGTGTGGAGTATTTCTGCAGCTTTATCCGGAACAGCGGAACAATCAACAAGACAATCTTCAACAAACATTTTATCAATGAATAAATCTGTTGAAGCTTTATCGTATTGATTATGGGAAACGATACTGGCAATTGTTTGACGTAATGTAGACAAAGTTCCGCTTTCAACACGTTGTGCAGTGTGAGAATCATTTACATGCCAATTAAGACGTTCACGAAGAGATTTTTTTGCAATACCAACATATACACAAAATAATCCTTCTTTTGTTTCTAATGCATTTTCAATTTCTGAGAATGAAACATTCAAAGTTTTAAGGATAAAATCAAATTCAGTTTTAGATACCCACCATTTGTAAATACCAGATTTGGAAGAAATCTTCTTGAGTCCTTCCAAATTGCGCAAAGAAGATGCTTTAATCATTTTTTACCTCCTTAATGTGTTCATTAAGCCAGTGAAGAGCACGTCCATGAGTAAGGCCATCTAATGGGAGCTCGTAGTTTTGAATTCTTTCAGTTCCAAGAAGACGAAAATAATAATCAAAACCGGCGAGAATGATGAACTTGTCATTCTTTAAGTCATGTTTTTCTTTTAAAGTTTTAATGCAATCTTGTGCCCATTTTTTTCTTTCTTCTTGTGATTTATCCTGTAATTTCTCATCATACCATTTGAGAGGCTGTGATAATTCAACTACATGATGTTTTGCGGAAAGAATGTAGATTGCATCCGGATTTAATAATCTTGCATACTCCAAAGCTTTTTTGAACTTTGCCGACTGATAAAGCTGTTCAGCTGGAACTGGAACAGATAAGTGAAGTTTTTCCTTGCAGCAGGAAACAAGAACGATTGTTTTCATAAGAATACCTCGCAGTTAAATTGACTAACAGACAGTAAAACTACTGATTAGACGATGAGAAAGAATTAAATTGTTTTGAGGTTCTTATTAAGATTTGATAAGAAGTACCTGACAAAACACCCGAAATAGAATTACGAGAAGTAATTCGACCATTGAAAATTTTTAATGTTTGAATTAAAAGCATATAGCTTTCCCCCAAAAATAAAATCTCCAATGTGGGGTCTATCGATAGGCAACTCCTTAATTGATATGATTGTGTTTTGTACAAAACGCTTATATACTTAGTTTAATAATAGATTTTTTATTTTGTCAAGAATAAAGCTGAATTATTTATTAAATAATATGGAGTTTTTTATGATTTCTGATGAAAAGATGACTGAATGGCGTGATATTTGGCAAGAAATAATTGAAACCTCTAGGCTTACTTTGATTGAAGATATACAGAATTATAAGCATTTTGATGAAATTGAAAATAAATATCCTAAAGATAAAATGATACTTTTTGAAAAAGCAATTACTGCAGAATGTCTTGGGGATTTACCAACGGCAACAGAATTTTATAAAAAAGCTTCTGATGAAAAAAATGGACTACCTGTAAAACATTGGAGAGATAGAGCAGAATATTTTTTAGACAGAATAAATACTAAAAAGCAATGCCATGTTTTAGGAGAATTGGATAAAAAACAAGCTCTTAGAAATGTACAACTCGACACATATTATAATGCACATTCATATTTCCATTTAGATGACTACATTAGATATCTTGCAATTTCATCAATTTCTAGATTATGTTCTGAACCAGCTATGGCTATCGTTATTTTTAGAACTTGTTTAGAAATTGGAATATGGACCTATTTTGAAGAAGATGCTAATAAAATTAATAAAAATTATCAGCTAAAATATAATAAAGATTCTGATTGGGAAGTTGATTTAAAAGACCTTTTGAAGGGTCTAAAGAATAATAGATTGCCTAGAAAAGAATATGATTTATTTTTCCAATTAAAAGAATATGGAAACAAAGCTGCACATCCAGGAAAAATAAAGAAAGAACCTCCTTATAAATACGATGATTCAGATCTTATAGATATTTTAGATTGTTTTAATTCAACTTTATTTATACTTAATAAATATGCAGAGAAAAAGAATCTTCTTTAAGATATAATCCCCCGTGCCCCCTAGTTGCGCTAAGCTTCTAAGCGTTGCAAGGAGAAACAGAGGAAGCTCATTTTTTTTCCTGAAACAGAAACAAGCGTTGTTTAGAATCAAATACATAAACTTAAACTTTTTTGACCGCTGCGCGCGCTCCACCCGCGAGTTTTGAAAATCATCGTGCCGTCGCGAAGCGGTGACCTGAAAGAATCAGTGCGGAGCGAAGACGGCTTTTCAAACTCAAGCGTTTACGCAGCAATCGCAAACTTTTGAAAGCTGTCTGAGCGTAGTTTTGAAGTATCAGCTTTTTCCTGGAAGAAATCATTTTGTCCGAAGGACCTAAACAAAGAGGTATCATTTTTTCAGAAAGCATTCGGAAGGAGCAGTCTTGTTCAATTTCAAGTGGCTGCATAGCGGGCACAAGCTTATGGCAAGCCTGCGACTGGAGTTGGAAGATCTATCAATCCGTGGAGCGACGGGAGCGTGCTTACACGCGACCAGAGCGTCATCTGCAGGCACAGTAACTGAATGAGAAGAAGCTCAACGCGAAGAACGGCGGCAACACGGACGTTGCTGCCTTGCCGATTGAGCACAGCCTTCTGGGCTGGGCGATTGAGGCAAAACCTTATCACACACAAAACGATATCCCGAAGAAGCCGCCACCAAAGAACCAATGTAGCATCTTAAAACTGCAGGACAACTGTAATGTTGAGTAAAAGGGTGCCCCCGTGCCCCCCAAGAGCGGTTCAAAAACATTCCTTATTTTTTACGAAGGGGGAAAAGGGGGATGCCCCGCGGCGGGGGGAAAGGGGGAACGCTTTTGCGTGCCTGCAGTTTTAAGTTGCGGTACACGCGGAAGGACCAGCTTTCATTTCAGAACAAATGTTTTGCGCGAGAGAAGAAGTTCGGCGGCTTTTACAAAACGATAACACATACAACTTCTGCCCGCGTGCGGAAACAGGCAGATGCACAAAGCGGAGGGTCCGCAAAGCGGTACCGGAGCGACTGCAGCTGACTGTGCTTTCATTGCTCCTTGCGCTGCTTTCACAAAGGCCCACTTGCGAGCTTGTTAGTGAATGCAAACAGTCTGGGAACGAATGAACGGAATGAGCTGAACGAAGTGAGGCGGAATGGAGTGAATGAGTGAGCTGTCTGTTTGCTACCTTTCTGAAGATGGAGCTTGTTCAGGATGTATGCGTGGAAGGAGCGGAAGGTCTGCTGGGCAGTCCTGGAGCGACTGATATTCTAAATACACCCTCATAAATAAAACATAGTTAGCACGAATGTTGACAAAAAGGTTGACAAAACTCAGTACTTCTCAAAACCACTCAAGTCGTCTCAGTTGCATAAATGCATATTATATAATAAAATAATTATATATATTTATTACATTTAGAGTGTTTGAATAGTTCTGGTAACTACTAATATTGTCTTTTAAGGCGTGGGTCGATGGTTCGAATCCATCATAGCTCAGGAAAAGGCTTCCGATTTTCGGAAGCCTTTTTTTATGCTTTTCAATTTTTCTTGCAAATCCAAATACATTCTGTTAATATTTTATTATCTAATTAAAGTTTTATTATAGAAAAGTTTGGGAAATTGAGAGAGAGTTTTATAAATTATTTTTAAGAGGTATTTTTCTATGAAAAAACTTTTGGCTGTACTTGCCGTTCTGGCTGTAATGGGTTCTGCAAAGATCTTTGCTTTTGGTATTGGTGCTCAGGGTGGTTACCCACTTGGTGCTTCTGTTACATTTAAGGCAGACAATCTTCCTTGTATTTTCGCTGCAGATGTATCAATTGGAAGCGTAACAGGCTTTGGTCTTACTGCTGACTGGTGGATTGCAAATCCTGCAATTGAAGGAACATGGGGATACTTCTACGGTGTTGGTCTTGGCGGCAAAATGTATATGGGAGACGGATGGTCTTATCTGAACATTGGTCCTCGTGCTGTATTAGGAACAAATGTAAGACTTTTGAACAACTTCCTTGAGCTTTATGTACAGGCAGTATATCAGCCAACTTTCAATATCAACCTTAGCGGCGAAAGTGGACAGGCTGGCTTCAACTGGGCAGGCTTTGGTGCTGCCGGCGGTTTCAGAATCTGGCTCTAAAAAATAGTATATGATACAAAAAAAGCGGTCATCGAGTTTGTTTCGAATGACCGCTTTTTTTGTGTATAAATGGGTTCACTACTCGTCTTTAATTCCCATCTTCTTCAGATAGTCAATTACATCCTTTACAGTTTTGAATGGAACAAACTCTTCAAGGGTAATTCCATAAAACTCTTCAACACCCATCGACATCATCAGAACAGAAAGAGAGTCGAGACGTAAATCTTCAAGAAGACGTGCATCTTCTGTTATTTTATCTACGTCAACCTTTGGTGCAGTTTTTTTTACAATCTGTTTTAAGTCGTCAATAATCATCTGTATATCCTTGTCAAGAAATCAATTTTATAAAACTCTACTCCAAAGGCTCATCATCACGGCGAAGAGGGAAGAACTCATAACCGGCAAGCCAAGGTCCGTTATGACAACCGCTTACAGGTGACATAATTACATCCTCGTGGTTGCACTCAATTCCATAAGCCTTTTCAACTTCACGAAGCTCTGTAATTGCAGATGGACCTGTATAAACATGGAACAAAATATAATCCTTAGGATCACGCTCCCCAATCTTTTCCTTTATAATCTCGCAGGTTTTCTGCAAAGCCTTTTTCTGTGTTCTTACACTTGCAAGAGCAACAACTTCACCGTTGCGGTCGAAATGAATTACAGGACAGATGCTGAGCATTTTTCCCATAAAGGCTTTTCCGCCCTTGAGACGACCGTTATAAATAAGGTAATCGAGCTTGCCATCAATTCCCATAAATTCCTGGCGAGCCTTAATCCACTCAATTTCCTTAACAATCTGTTCTGTTGGAACTCCTTTTTCTACCATTTCGGCAGCTTTAATTGCAAGAAGACCTTCATTGAAGGCAGTAATGCGGCTGTCGATTACAGTAATCTTCATCTTGTCGGCATACTCTTCTCCAATAAGACGAAGCTCATTGTAGGTTCCGCCCAAACCAGAGCTGATTGCAATTATGATAAGCTCGTTATAGCCTTTTTCATAAAGCTCATTGAACTGTTTTCTAACTTTTTCTGCATCAGGAATTGCTGTTTTTGGAAGATTATCCTTTGGATTCTCAATTGTTTCCTGCTGTCTGTAAAACTCAACAGGGTCTAAATCTGGACCTTCTTCATATTCAACACCAAGAAAAGTGAGTCTTACACGGATAATTCCAATATCATACTTTTTGTATCGTTCCGGACCATATTCAATACATCCGGTGGAAGTGCACATTACGTAACGTTTGTTTTCCATAAAAAAGTTCTCCTAGCTCTATTGTACCGCCTATTCTACCTTATTGTCCACACCATAAACCGATTTGTTCTCTGCAAGATTCAAAAGCATTTTTGTAGTGTTTACTATAGACATTTCGTTTGCGGCACCATGTGCTTTAATAACAAGCTTAGAAACACCAAGTACAAGACCGCCGCCAAGAGAATTAAAATCGTACATTGCAGCAAGCTGTCCGGCAAGCTCCAGATACTGCTGATTTCCTGTCTTTTTTCCAAGCTTAACAATATCTGTTATAAGACGACGAGCAATTCCTTCTGAAACCTTAAGAACCTGGTTTCCAGCAAATCCATCGCAAACAAGAACATCGCAGTCGCCGGAAAGAGCATTTGTACCTTCCATATTACCAACAAAGTTCAAATCCTTTTCTGCCTTCAAAAGCTGATGAGTTTCCTTAACAAGTGCATTTCCTTTAGATTCCTCTGCACCGTTAGAAAGAAGTCCAACTCTTGGTTTATCAATCTTATATAAGTCGTGCATAAGCTCTGAACCAAGGTGTGCAAACTGAACGAGCATATCGCTTGAACAGTCTGTGTTGGCACCTGTATCTACAACGCAGGTAAAGCCGCCTTTTTCTGCCGGCAGAACAGCTGCAAGCGCAGGACGTGCTAAATCAGTCTTATGAAGGTACATCATTGAACCTACAAGCAAAGCACCTGTGCTTCCTGCGTTTACCATTCCAATTACTTCATCATTATTCTTTACTTCTTCAAGTGCCTTTACCAGAGACGAGTTTGTCTTCTGCTTAATTGCCATTACCGGATGATCAAAGTTTGTAATGCAATCCGGTGCATGAATGATTTTTACTCTGGAAAGATCTGCTCTAAGCTCCTTAAGCTTTGCAGAAATAACTGCTTCATCACCGGTCAAGCAAACCTTAAGATTGCTGAACTGCTCCAGAGCCTTGCAGGCTCCAGTAACAATCATCTCCGGACCTTTATCGCTGCCCAAAGTATCAATTACAACTGTATACATTTTATCCATGAAAATAACTCCTATATTAAGATTCCCGAGTCAAGCCCGAGAATGACATTATCTTTATTCAACCGCTGCCAGGAAGCTGTATACATCCTGCCCGCCATTATAAACCGTAATTTCCAGATCAGGATATTTTTCCGTCATCAGTTCTTCAGCTTTATCAGCTTCTTCCTGTGAAACATCCTTACCTACAAACAAAGTCAAAAGCTCGCGGTCATCAATATCTTCAATTGCGGCAAGCATTTCCATAAGTGCAGAAAGCTTGTCCTTTGTTACACTTACAACCTTTTCGCCGAACATTCCAAGATAATCGCCCGTTTTTATCTGTTTTCCGCAAAGCTCTGCATCGCGAATTGCAACTGCAACATCGCCGCTTATAACATTATCAACTGTTTCCTGAACATCTTCAAGCATTGCTTCCACATCGTCTGCAAGCGGATTTATTACGGCAAGCGCACTAAAGCACTGCTGAACCGACTTTGTCGGAATTATGTGGATTTGTGTCTCTGAATAAAGCGAAGCTGACTGCTGAGCCGTAAGGATAATGTTTGAATTGTTTGGAAGAACAAGAATGTGGTCGGCATTCAACTGCTTGTAAGCATCTATAAAAGCCGAAGCCGGAGGATTTCCTGTCTGTCCGCCGTCAATTATTATATCTGCGCCAAAATCGGTGAAAGCTTTTTTTATACCGTCGCCGTTTGCAACACAAACTATTGCAATATGCTTGTGTTCTGCTTTTTTAGCTGATGATGATGAAGATTTTATGATTTCCTCATGCTGAAGTGCCATATTTTCAATTTTTACAGTAAGGAACTCGCCGTATCGTCTAAGCTCGTTCAAAACTGTACCAGGATTCGGCGTGTGAACATGGAGCTTAACAATATCATCTTCCTTAAACGCAACTACAGATTCACCGCCCATTTCGTTCAAAAAGTTGATGATGATGTTTACATCAAAATCCTCTATTGAACCGCCGGTTTCTTCCTTTACCTTTGCAGTCTGGAGCCTGAGCAAGCATTCTGTACAGTAGCCGAATTCAAGAACACTGTCGCGTGTAAAAGCAGAAATGTCCACAGCTGGAGCTCCGGCTTTTTCGCTTGTTGAAATTGAATCAAAATCAGCATTTGAAACTGGTGCACCATTAAAGCCGGTATTGCTGTCTGCATATTCCTTGCTTTCTGCCGGATTATATTTTGGATTTATAAGTGTATGGAACATTCCGTACGCAATGCTCAGGTAGCCTGCTCCACCGCTGTCTATTACATCTGCCTCTTTAAGTGCCTGAAGAATATCCTTTGTTTTTGGCAGGGCAATTCTAGCCCCTAGAAGATGTGCTTTATAAAAATCTTCGATTGTTGAAGACTCATTAAGACAATTTTTTGTATATTCGGTAGCTTCCCTGAAAACTGTAAGGATTGTACCTTCAACAGGCTTTACTACCGCATGATAAGACTGCTCAACGCCCTTTTCATAAGCCGCAAGCAGCTGTGAAACATTTACACTGTCGTAGCCGGAAAGTCCCAGCTGAATACCCTTAAAAATCTGTGAAAGAATTACACCAGAGTTACCGCGTGCACCAAGAAGCATTCCGTGAGCAAGTTTTTCTGCAACCTCACCTATTTTTTCTGATTGATGCTTTTCTGCCTCTGCAAAACCAGCGGCAAAGGTGCTTGACATATTGGAGCCAGTGTCTCCATCTGGGACTGGAAAAACGTTAAGGTCATCAATTGTTTTGCTGTTTGCCTTAAGATTCTTAAGTCCACCAGAAAGCATTCTAAAAAACACTTCCCCATTTAAAGCCTTTGTATCCATAATAGAGTGATTATGAAACTTTAATATAAACTGTAAATAAACTGGCAAGTAGGCGTATACAGTATAATTATTTCAGATAAAATGTGGCGCGAAGGAGTGAAACGGCTTTAGAAAACACTCTGCTGTGCTGCCGCTTTGGCGGCAAACGTATATAATTACAAGGCACAGCAGCGTGTAGCAGGTGAACCTGCGGTTTCGAAAGCCGATTTCGCGACTGGGAGCCACTTTTAAACTAAAGTTTTTTATAATGTGTATGCAAAACTTGTCACTTTGGCTTATTTCCGAGTATAATGAGTGTAGCAAAAAAGTTTGCAGGAGGATTTTTATGACTATACGCGAATCGGCAGAGATGTATTTGGAAACTATACTTGTGCTTTCTGAAAAGGGTGCTGTAAGAGCCATTGATATTGCACGGGCTATGAACTTTTCAAGACCTTCTGTAAGCGTTACTGTACATAATCTTGAGCGAGAGCATTATTTAAGCAT
Organism: Treponema sp.; assembly: GCA_017619795.1. GTDB lineage: Bacteria > Spirochaetota > Spirochaetia > Treponematales > Treponemataceae > Treponema_D. The sequence continues at coordinate 7,347 of JAFZRP010000091.1, read as the reverse complement.
TTCTGAAGACAGTACAATCAAGCTGGAGCCTAAAGGACTTGAGATTGCAGAAAGAATCTACGAGCGTCATAAGGTTTTATCGCAGCTTCTGGAAAGCATTGGAGTTTCAAAGGAAACTGCAGCAGAAGATGCCTGCAAAATTGAACACGATATAAGCGAAGAAACCTTTAACTGCATTAAAAAAGCTATTAAAAAGAGCGGACTTACTGCAAAAGCTGCTCCAAAAGCTTCAGCTAAAGCAAAAACAACTTCCACAAAAAAAAGCAAATAAATTGAAAAATCGCATTCTTTTTATAATTTTAATTTTCTCATCATTATCATTTTTTTCGTTTGGCGAAAATAAGACAAGCTTTAATCTGTTCGGCAACGGCGAAACCTTCCGACTGGACGTTGTAACAGATTCTGTTCTTTTTGGAGCAGGACTCACATTAAACGGTACAAGCCTCATTATCGATAAGACTGCTACACAAAAAACACCTGCTTTTCCTTATAATATTGATGATGTAAACGCCTTTGACCGCATGATGGCTTTCCAATACTCAGGAACGCTCCACAAAATCTCTACGGTTAGCTGTGTTGCAGGTATTCTTACCCCTGCTCTGCTCGCCTTTACAACAGATACAAGCGAATGGTTCACAATTGCGGCAATGTATACAGAAACTTTTTTATTAACAAACGGTATAAAAGAGCTTACAAAAGCACTTGTTTTCCGACCGCGACCATATATGTATTTTGACGGCTATCCTCAGAAAAAAATTGACGAAGGCGACTGGGAAGATTCCTTCTTTTCGGGACATACAGCGCATGCTTTTTCGGGTGCCGCCTTTACAAGCTTTGTTTTTGCAAAATATTACCCCGATTCTCCGTGGCGCTATGCAGTTACAGCGGGAACTTTTGCCCTGGCTGCGGCTACCGGTATAATGAGGGTTGCAGGCGGGAATCATTTTGTTACAGATGTACTGGTAGGAGCTGCTGTTGGAACTGCCTGTGGTATTCTTGTACCATATCTCCACACATTAACTGCCGGTTCACCAAAGGGCGATTCATCATCATCTGCGCTTTCCGCACAAATAACTCCGCTTGGTGTAAGTTTTTCCGTCAAACTGTAGAAAAGTACATTGTATAGCAAGCTTTTTTTTGATTTTTCATAGTTTACCAGTTGAAACACTCCATTTAATTCATTAGAATAACTCGGTATATATAATTTTACATTATGGAAATACTATTTTTAAAGAGGTAACAATATGGCTTGGGATATTTCAAAAGTACGAAATATCGGTATCAGCGCTCACATTGACTCGGGAAAAACAACAACTTCTGAAAGAATTTTGTTCTACTGTAACAAGATTCACGCCATTCACGAAGTTCGTGGTAAGGACGGTGTAGGTGCTGTTATGGACAACATGGAGCTGGAACGTGAACGTGGTATCACAATCCAGTCTGCCGCTACACAGGTTCAGTGGAAAGATTACACCATCAACCTTATCGACACTCCGGGACACGTTGACTTTACTGTAGAAGTTGAACGTTCTCTTCGCGTTCTCGACGGTGCCATCATGATTCTTTGTGCCGTTGCTGGTGTTCAGTCACAGTCAATTACTGTAGACCGCCAGCTTAAACGCTACCATGTACCACGCGTTGCATTTGTAAACAAGTGTGACCGCCAGGGTGCAAATCCAATCAGAGTTCGCATGCAGCTCCGCGAAAAGTTGGGCTTGAATGCTTACATGATGGAACTTCCAATTGGTCTTGAAGACAAACTCGAAGGTGTAGTTGACCTGGTTGGAATGAAGGCTATCTATTTTGACGGACCAAACGGTGAAGACCTTCGCATTGCAGAAATTCCTGCTAACCTTCAGGCTGATGCAGAAAAATATCGTGAGGAACTCCTTGACGCTGCTTCTATGTTCGATGATTCTTTGATGGAAGAGATCATGGAAAAGGGCTACGATGATGTTGATCAGGAAAAGATCATTGCAGCTATCCGTAAGGGAACTTTGGCAGAGCAGTTTGTTGGTGTATTCTGCGGTTCTGCTCACGTAAACAAAGGTATTCAGCCAGTTTTGGATGCAGTTGTACGCTATCTTCCTGCTCCAGACGAGGTTAAGAACGTTGCTCTTGATCTTGATAACAACGAAGCTGAAGTTGAGCTTTCTTCTGATGAAACAAAGCCAACTGTAGCTCTTGCATTTAAGCTTGATGACGGTCAGTACGGTCAGCTTACATATACTCGTGTTTATCAGGGTAAGATTAAGAAGGGTGAAGAGCTTTACAACACTCGTTCACGCAAGAAGTTCAAGGTTGGACGTCTTGTACGTATGAACTCAGCTCAGATGGAAGATATTAACGAAGGTGCTGCTGGTGATATCGTAGCTCTCTTTGGTGTAGATTGTGCTTCTGGTGATACATTCGTAACACCTGGTATCAACTACTCAATGGCTTCTATGTACGTTCCAGAGCCTGTAATCTCACTTTCTATCGAACCAAAAGACAAACAGGCTGCAATCCAGATGTCTAAGGCTCTTAACCGCTTTACAAAGGAAGACCCTACTTTCCAGACATACACAGACGCTGAATCTGGACAGACAATCATTAAGGGTATGGGTGAGCTTCACCTCGCAGTTTATGTTGAACGAATGAAACGTGAGTACAAATGTGAAGTTGTAACAGGTGCTCCACAGGTAGCTTACCGCGAATCTATTACTTCTCAGGGTGACTTCAACTACACACATAAGAAACAGACTGGTGGTTCTGGTCAGTATGGTCGTGTAGCTGGATTTATGGAGCCACTTGCAGAAAAAGATTACGAGTTTGTAGATATGATTAAGGGTGGTGCTATTCCTAACGAATACATCCCTTCTTGTGATAAGGGCTTCCAGAAAGCTATGAAAGAGGGTTCACTTATTGGTGCTCCTATCGTTGGTGTTAAGATTACAATCAATGATGGTCAGTATCACCCGGTTGACTCTTCTGATATCGCATTCCAGACTGCTGCAATCGGCGCTTTCCGCGAAGGTTATGCAAAAGCTAAGCCTGTAATCCTTGAACCAATCATGAAAGTACAGATGACTGCACCAACTGAGTATCAGGGTAATCTTTTTGGTTTGATAAATCAGCGACGTGGTGTTATCATAGATTCAACAGATGAAAATAATACTTCAACTGTAAACTCTGAAATTCCACTTTCAGAAATGTTCGGTTTCTCAACTATCCTCCGTTCTTCAACTCAGGGTAAGGGAGAATTTACAATGGAATTCCTTAAATACGGTAAAGTTCCAAATGCCGTATCTGATGAATTACAGGCTAAATATAAAGCAGAAAAAGCAGCCGCTGCAAAATAATGACACTTACAGCAGGAGGCATTTTGTTTTACATTTGCCTCCGCTGATTTTAGGAGAAAACTAGATGGAAAAGAAAGATTTAATTGAGCACAGTCCTGTTCGTTATTTCGAAAAAGCAACTGCTGCAACACTTAAAGCTGGTGAGATGGGTCTTGTTTCTGCAAAGAAAGGTCTTGGAAAAACTTCTGTACTCGTACAGTTCGCTCTTGATGACCTTCTTAAAGACAAAACAGTCGTACATGTTTCATTCGACCAGCACTCTTCAAATGTAATATCTTGGTATACAAGTGTTCTTGCTGAAATTGCAAAGAAAAAGAATCTTACTAATCTTAGCGACATCAGCGAAGACATTGTACGCAACCGCATAATCTTAAACTTCAATCGCGAAACCTTCACATTGCCAAAGGTTGTAAAAACACTCAGAGCTTTGAAGGAAGGCGGACTTAATATTGATGCTATCATCGTTGACGGTCTTGATATTGATAACCGCCCAATCGAAAACATCAAATGCTTCAAGGATTACATTGTTGAAGAAAACATTACTGCCTGGTTCAGCCTGACAAACGAGTCTCCTTTACTGGCAGAAACTCTTCCTGCAGAAAAGCTTGATCTTTTTGCAACCGTAACACACATCTTCCCTAACGGCGGAGATATCTATCTTGGCGTACTCAAGAACGGTGAAGGAAAAGTTTCTTTGGATTCAAAAACACTTTTGATGAGCAAGAAATAAATTGTTTCTAAACACTTTGTGGTGAAACAAAAAAACGTCATTGTGATTCACAATGACGTTTTTTTTATTAACGGTAACCAGCCGAAGCTTTCGCTAAAGCTGCTGTTCTTTATCATCCTTCCACGGGAACAGGAAGCTTCTTAGCTTTCTAGGTCCTAAAGTTTCCCTGTCTTCATAAATAAGCTCTTCCCAAGGAATCTGTTTTCGCTCTTTTTTAGTTTTAAGCTCAGGATGTTCTTCAAGATAATCGTATTTATAAAGTCTGATTCGGAGTGCATTCTGTTTTGCAATTGCAATGCCCGCAATTGAAGGAACAAGTCCGATAAGCAAAACAGAGAGCGCCATCATCACAAGATTGTTTATGGCAAGCAGAATTGAATAACCGGTGTTATCAAAAAAGATAATAAAGCACTTTTTAAGCGTCTTACCAAACTTGTTATGCATTGTGCTTCTAAGCGGAATAAACCACTGCAAAGAAAGGATGATGAAGATATCGATCCAGAAAAGCAGGGCTCCTACACAAATGCCGAAAACCGACTGCTGCTGAATAAAATAATAGTTCAGACTATAGCCGGAAACAAAAATAATTGCTGTAACAAGGATTGCGAACAAAATTGCATCCTTAAGAACGCCCGGAATCTCCTTAAAAAAGTCCAGAATCGTAATTCCCTTAAAATCGGCAATTCTTGCAGCAACTTCACCATACGCAAAAGCAATTATTGAAAGTACAATCAATCCAAACAGCATAATCAGCAGCTGAATACCATAAAAAGCGCCATCCGTAATGGTTTCTGCGCACTTGTTTGTAAAGGTTGCACTAAGCAATAAGATTCCGAGTCCGGAAAGCAAAAACAATATATTCGTGATAACAACAGAAAGAAGATTGTCCCACGCGTCGCAAAAGTTTTTCTTTAAAATAAATCCATACATAATGATTAAATATAATTGTTATTTTAATTATCTACAAGCCTTTTCATACAGAAATCAGTTTTGTAAAAACATAAGCAAAAAAATAGCTTCCAGTCGAATTACGGATTTCAAAACCACACGCTCGCGTGCTACGCGCTGTTGTGCCTTGTAATTTTATACGTTTGCCGCTTTCGCGGCAGCACAACAGAGCGTTTTTGAAATCCGTTCTTCTCCTTCACGCTATTTTTTGGAAATCTATTTGAAAACTGATTTCTGTACACTTTTAATATAAACTTGACAGTCAACTACTATACTTATAATATAACCGCATGGCTGAGGACAATATTAATTCCAGCATATCTAAAATCTCACACATTCATTCAGAAGCGGCGGCTTTTCTGGTGCAGAAACTGGCAGAAAAGGGATTGCCGGAGCTTGCTTCATCGCATGGGAATATTTTGTTTCAGCTTTCGCAAAATCAGACAATGACGATGGGAGAACTTGCCCGCAATATCAACCGGGACAAATCTACAACAACAGTTCTGGTACGCAAGCTTAAAAATGCCGGTCTAATTCAGGTCCTTTCCGACAAATCCGACAAACGCAACAAAATCCTAGCCCTCACCGAAAAAGGTACCGAATATACCCAGCTCACCGCCGAAATCTCCCGCGAACTTATCCAAACCTTTTACAAGGGCTTTAACGACAGTGAAAAAGAACAGTTTTTTAGCTTTTTGAAAAGGGTTGAAGGAAACTTTTAATTTTTTATTTGCCATAGTATTCGGTCTGTTACTATCTTTATGATATGAATATCTCCATAAAATCGTATGACGATTCATCTTTCTCGGTTCAGTTTTTGGATGGTTTTTCAACACCACTTCTTAATGCCGTAAGGAATGTTCCCGGGCGACGCTGGGATAGTGATAGGAAAATCTGGCTCATACCTGATAATCAAAAGGCAGTAGATCAGCTATTAAAAAATATTTTTGAGACTGGTCTTTTTAATTTGCCACAAAGAGATTTTGAAAAGACGGCTGCTTCTAGGAGTCAGGATTCTATCATCAATTCCGAAATCAGAAAGCTTACCGAAGCGCTGACCGTCCGCCATTATAGTGAGCACACAAAACAATGCTATAAAAAATGGGTAGAAGATTTTTTGCAGAAACAAGTGTCGGATTTAGGCAGGGATGATTTACATCAAAATGATTTACAGGAGGATGATTTTCACGCGGATGATTTTCAAAAGGATTATTTTCACGTAGTCGGCGAAGTTCAAATCAACGAGTTTTTGAAAGACCTTGCCTTGAAAAAACATGTGAGTGCTTCTACTCAGAATCAGGCTCTGGCTGCCCTTCTCTTTTATTTTAGATTTGTAAAAAACACACCGGTAATGGAGCTGGGCTCGGTAATTCATGCTAAAAAGAAAGAACGGATTCCTGTAGTGTTCAGCCGAGATGAAGTTGCAAGAGTTATTGGCTGTATGTACGGGAACAAAAAACTCATCGCAAAGCTTTTGTATGGAACCGGCATGAGACTTAATGAAGCACTAAATCTGCGCATACTGGATCTTGATTTCGATAGAAACGAAATTATCATAAGGCACGGAAAAGGCGATAAAGACCGACATGTGATGATTCCGCAAAAGCTTGTCCCAGAACTCAAGGCGCATATAGAAAAAGTTCGACAGATTCATAATCAAGATTTGGCTGATGGCTGGGGCGCAGTTGTATTGCCAGGTGCTCTCGTCGGAAAATATCAGAGTGGTAGTAAAGAGTTCAAATGGCAGTGGCTCTTCCCTCAGAAAAACCGCTGGATAAATGCCCAAACTGGCGAACAGGGCCGCTGGCACCTTGATGAAAGCCTGCTGCAACGCGCCGTCAAACAAGCCGTCCTGGAAGCCGGAGTAAACAAAAACGCCAGCTGTCACACCTTCAGACACTCTTTTGCTACACATTTGCTGGAAATTGGTTATGATATTCGAACCATTCAGGAGCTGCTTGGCCACAGTGACGTAAGCACAACCATGATTTATACACATGTGTTGAACAGAGGGGCCGGTGGGGTGGTTAGCCCGTTGGACTGCCTGTAATTTTATGCTTTTATCCGTATCCGTATAAAACCGATTGTTTCTGAAGAAAAGCATGATATAATAAGAAGAAATACTATCCCTATGTAAGATTATGCTGACACTTTTTACAGCATAAAAGGTTTATTGTGGATAGGGAGAATAATTGTTATGTGGACGCCCGCACTGGGGCGCTTATAGAAGAATAGATAAAATGAAGAATATAATTTATGCTTTAGTTTCGTTTATTGCAATTATACTCATTTTTATTGTTCAGAATTTTATGTTTCTTACATCATCAG
>JAFZRP010000090.1 GCA_017619795.1 Treponema sp. | reverse complement strand
CTTATGTAAGCTTTAAGCCTGACCGCGAAATCGGAAACAACGTTCTTGAGCTTAAAAATATCTGCTATAAAGATGCCGACGGAAACGAGCTTTTGAAAAACTTCTCGCTTACAATTAACCGTACAGATAAAATTGCTTTTGTCGGAATTGAACATAACTCTGTTACAGCTCTTTTCGACATCATCAACGGAGTAAAGCAGCCTGATTCAGGTGAGTTCTTCTGGGGACAGACAACATCGCAGACATATCTGCCACGAGACAATTCTTCCAGCTTTGAAAATGACCTCAATATCACAGAATGGCTTAAACAGTATTCAAAGGAGCAGGATGATTCTTACGTACGCGGATTTTTGGGTCGAATGCTGTTCAGCGGTGATGAGTCGCTTAAAAAGGTAAAGGTGCTTTCCGGTGGTGAAAAGGTTCGCTGTATGCTTTCTAAGATGATGCTTTCCGGGGCAAACTGTATAACAATGGATGACCCTACGAACCATCTTGACCTTGAAGCTATCCAGTCTTTGAACGAAGGCTTAATCGCTTTTCCTGGTGTACTTTTGTTCAGCTCTCACGACCACGAGTTCATTCAGTCTATTGCAAACCGAATTGTAGAAATCACTCCAAACGGTGTAATTGACCGCATGATGAGCTTCGATGACTACATTACAGACAAGCAGGTTACCGAGATTCGTACAAAAATGTATGAAGGAACAGGTAAGAAGATTAAGTACAGAGTTTAATAAATTAAGCTTGCAGAGTGGGTTGCTAAGCTACAGTACCCATTTCTGCAGGAAGCGACCCGGGCCGTCATGGTTGTTGTCAAAATCGGTAACGTAATTTGCAATTTCCTTGATGGCTTCAAGTCCGTTACACATACAAACCCCGTGTCCTGTCATACTGATAAGACTTTCATCGTTCATACTATCACCAAAGCCCATAGTACATTCCATCGGGATTTTAAGCTCACTTGCAAGCCACGTTACAGCTTCTCCTTTACCGCAGCCTGGCGGTAAAAGCTCTAGAAAATAAGGTTTACTTGTAAAAATCACTGCACGATTTCCAAACTCATTCCGCAAAATAGTCTGAAGCTTTAAGAGTTCGGCAGGCTCTCCTGGAATAAGCATTTTTGTAAATCCTGTTTTCAGAAAATCCTCATAAGAAGAAACAGCTTCACCTTTTAAACCGCATAAATCAACATCAAGCTTAGTCCACTTTGTTTCTTCGCGGTAGTAAATTGTATCGGGAGTATAAACCTCAGTTCTAAGTCCATAACTTTCTGCAATTTCATTTGCCTTTAAAAGTACATCCGGCTCAACCTTTTTGCAGAAAACATTCTGCCTTTTATGCAAATCAAAAACACTGCAGCCGTTTATCGCAATAAGATATCGTCCCGCTTCTTTTCCTGCAATTTCAAGTCGTCTTACAAAAGGAAGAATTGCATTTTCAGCTCTGCCTGAGCATAAAACAACATAAATGCCGCGTTCTGCACATTCCCTGAGCGCCTGAACATTAAGGTCGGTAATCTGACGGTCATCGTTTAAGAGGGTATCATCTAAATCTAAGGCGATAAGTTTGGTATTAAGTTTCATCAGAGGTATTTTACAATAAAATTAATGTTCAGTTAATACTTCTCTATCATTCAAATAATATACTCGCTTTATTCTTACGGCATGAGTGAAAAACTTCTTGAATTAAAGAACATTACAAAGTGCTACAAAAAACAGACTGCACTTGAAAACGTTTCTTTTTCGATTGAAAAGGGGCACGTTTACGGTTTTGTCGGCGAAAATGGAGCTGGGAAAACTACAACGCTTAGAATTATTACCGGGCTTGCACGACAGACTAGCGGTTCTGTTGAGTTGTTCGGCGAGAGCAATACCAAAAAACTTACAGATTACCGTAAAAAAATGGGTTGTATGATTGAACATCCTGTTTTTGACACTTCACTGGATGCTGCGGAAAACCTTAGATTGTATGGACTTTTGTATGGTATAAAAGAGCTTTCTATGATTCCTCAGCTTTTGGAACGTACAGGACTTGGTAACGTTGGCAAAAAGAAAGTGCGTGATTTTTCTATGGGAATGAAGCAGCGGCTTGGGATTGCAGCAGCTTTAATTTCTTCCCCTGAACTTCTTATTCTTGATGAGCCGGTGAACGGTCTTGATCCACTTGGAATGATTGCTGTTCGAAAGCTTCTCACATCACTTAATAAAGATAATGGAATAACAATCCTTCTTTCAAGTCACATTCTTTCTGAGCTTCAGGAGCTTGCAACAGATTACATTTTTATAAGCGGTGGAAAGATTCTTAATACAGTTTCTGCACAGGAAGTGCTTTCTGGTGAAATGTCTCTCGAACAGTATTATATTTCGCTTTTTAAGGACTCCACACAAACTAATTCTCACAAGGAGGATAATAATGCGTAATGTTATTTCCTGGAAACTTCGTCGTCTGGTTAAGACTGTTCCGTTTTATTTAATGCTCGGAATCCCTTTGTTGCTTGCACTCATTTTGATTCGATCAGAAATAAACGATGGTGCAGATAGTGCCGCAAGCCTTCTTTGTATGACTCAAAGTAATATTGCTTCTATGCTCGATCTTCTTGCAGGACTATTTGCAGCGCTTTGTATTACCCACGATCTACAAAACAGATTTGTATCTGCAGCTGTAATGACAGGGAATGCGCTTTCTTCAATTTTGATTTCTGAGTTTCTTGGTTTTGGCTGTACAGTTTTTGCTGCAGTTTTTGTACCTTCACTTACAGTTTATATTATAGGACTTGCACTTTTTGGGTTAGGAGAAGGTATTGTTATTGGTGCTGTTGTCGGAATGATATTGAACGCAATTTTTTCTGCCGGTGTTTATGCCCTTATCTGTGTGGCAGCTTTTGGTCTAGTAATTCCGTTTTCATTTATCGTAAAAAGCGAAGGTTCTTCCTGTATTGTAAACCTTTTGATTCTTATTGCCTGCTGGAGCGGTGTACAGGCTTTGTTTGAACTTGTAGCAAATGAACCAGCTGTAGAAACTTTGTTTTCGTTCACAGCTTTTGGACAAGTTTTTTTGATGTGCGCAGGTAATCTTTCTGGATTTGAGCTTTTCAAGTCATTTGGAATTGCGGCTGTCAGTTTAGCGGTTATTTATGGAGTTACTTATATAATTTTGAAAAAACAGGAGTTGAAATAATGAAGGCTTTTATCAGACAATCTATTTTCATCACAATCATTCTTTTTCTGGGCACCGCAGCCTTTGCAAAATCCACACCAGCACCGATTCCACCGCAAACTTATACACCGCTTAATCTTCACAACACATCAGAACTCTCTCAGAAAATTGAACAATACATAAAAGAACGTGAAGCCGGACTTGCTTCTGTGGCAGTTGCAGTTTTCAGTGGGAAAGATACTGTTTACGAAAATTATTTTGGCTATGCCGATATCGACAAGAATCTTGTTGCAAACAAAGAAACCGTTTATGAATGGGGTTCTGCTTCGAAGATTATGGTGTGGGTAAGTGTAATGCAGCTTTGGGAGCAGGGAAAACTTGATTTTAACCGCGATATCAAAGAATATCTGCCAGCTGATTTTGTAAAACACCTTAAATACAAAAAACCTGTAACAATGACTCACCTTATGAATCATACAGCAGGTTTTCAGGAATGCATGTACGAAAACAACTGGGCTAAGGAATCAGATATAAAGCCTCTTGCTCAAATTCTTCTTGCATTTGAACCACTTCAGGTTTATGAGCCTGGCGAAACTACCGCTTATTCAAACTGGGGAAATGCTCTTGCGGCTTATGTAGTTGAGTGTATAAGTGGGATGGATTATACAGACTATCTTCATAAAAACATACTTGAACCGCTTGGTATGACTCATACTGCCGTTTCTGCAACTCATAATGATAATCTGTGGGCAAAAAATAAACGCGAAGAATTACAGTGCTACGAAATCAATTCAGAAGGCCGCAAAGATTTAGGAACCCGAGTTGCTTATGTAGAGCTTTATCCTGCTGGAGCTGTAATCAGTACGCTGGAAGATTTTCTGACTTTTGCAAAAGCTGTTGCAAATAATGACGGAACTTCTCCCTTGTTTAAGAATCCAGATACTGCAAAAATCTTTCATTCTGCAACTTCGTATTACAGTGATTCAACTTATTCAAAATGCTGCCACGGTTTATGGACTACTTATTATGGGACAAAGATGATTGGTCACGCAGGCAATACTTTTGGCTGTACGGCAAACCTTCTTTTTAATCCTGAAACCTCGGACGGAATTGTTGTAATGGCAAATGAGTGTGGCGAAACTGCATTTAATTACGGTCTTGCAGAGCTTGTTTTTGGAAGTCCTTCAACTAAAGTATCTATATCTGAAGATGATGTTTCCCCAGATATCAGCGGATTTTATACTTCCAGCCGTACATTCATAAAAGGTCCATTTAAAATGTCAACATATATGTATTTTATGCCTATATTCCGTTCAAAAACTAAGGGTGATACAAATAATTACCGGCTGCCATACGGTGGTAAAGTTCAATATCTTGGAAATAAATGTTATCTCATGGACAACGGAAATGGAATGTCTGTGATGATGTATTTAAACCATAATTCAAAAGGCCGCCCGGTACTAGAAATGGAAACTACAGATTATATCCGTGAGCCTCTGTTTGTACCTGTTTTTGCAATGATAATTTTTATGTTCCTTCTTGCCATAGCGTGTGTTGTGATTTTGATTGTAAAAGGGGTAAAGCTCGTGATTGTCCGTAAAAGAGTTTTTACCCGACAATCTATCCTCACAAACGTTCAGCTTGTTGTTCCGCCAGTAATCACCATCATGATTTATTGTCTTCTTTTAGCAGAACACACAAGAATGATTAAGCCGTTTGGAATTATTTCGGCTGTGCTTGCAGGAATAGTTTGTTTATTCTGCGCGGCAAATGGTGTATACTTAATTACAAAAAAACGATGGTTTGGTGCGTTCATAGGGTTGTTCTCATCATTCTTTATCGGATTTTTTCAATTATGTAATTTCTGGAGCTTTTAATGGCAGCTATTCTTATTGCAGATGATGAAAAAGAAATTGTTTCTCTTTTGAAGTTTTATCTTGAACCGGAGGGCTATACAGTTTATGAAGCGTACGATGGTAAACAGGCAGCCCGAATCTTCGAAGCTGAACAGATTGACCTCATAATCGTGGATATTATGATGCCAGATATGAACGGTTACGAAGTGATAAAGCTTGTCCGCAGTAAGAATGACGCAAAAAAGAATGTTCCTGTTCTTGTAATTTCTGCAAAAACTCTTGTTTCCGACAGGATTTTAGGGCTGGAAATTGGTGCCGATGACTATATCACAAAGCCATTTGAACCGCTTGAGGTTGTGGCAAAGGTTAAGGCGCACTTAAGGAGAATGGAGAGCCTGAGTTCTTGTGGTACAGGTAGGGGAACTGTTGAAAGTGGAAGCACAGGGCAGTGTTGTAAAAATGATGATGATTCTGCCTTTATTCGTGCTGGAAATCTTGTTCTTAGTAAAAATGAATGCACAATTTCAGACGGAGAAAAATGCTTTGATTTGACAAAGGTGGAGCTTGCCGTACTGGAAATGTTTATGGAACAACCGCGCCGCATTTTTACAGTGGAACAGATTCACGACCGTGGTTGGGCTGGACTTGAAGTTGTAGATGACAATACAATCCGCGTAACAATAAGTCATCTTCGCGAAAAAATTGGAAACGCAAAAATTACAAACATACGTGGGCTTGGATACAGGCTGGAAGTATAGCAGGGGTAATTTGATGAAAACTTTACGAAAAAAAATAGTCGGTTATTTTATTCTCTGTGCTTTTTTTCTTCAGGTTGCACTTTCTGTAATAGACAGCACTGTTGGAGCTTATGTAGATTCGCATACTACAGAGGAAGCAATAGAAGGTCTTACTGCTGGACGTTTTTCTGTTTTTTTAGTTTTATTTATTATTCTTCAGATTTTATTTTTTATTGCTGCAGCAATTATCTTTTTTCTTCTTGTAAAAAAAGCTGTTCAAAAGGAATCTGAACGTCAGGCAGAAGAACAGCGGCTTATGTATGCAAGTCTGGCACACGACCTTAAAACTCCGCTCACAAGTGTAATCGGTTTTTCATCATCACTTTTAGATAAAAAGATTCCGCCTGAAAAGCAGGTGGATATAACTCACACAATCCACGATAAGGCAGTTCAGATGAATGGTCTTTTAGAAGCAATGCTTTCTTATTCAAAGCTTAATTCCGAAAGCTATGAGCTTAACAAAGAAAGAACTGATTTTTGTCTTTTTGTTAAGAACCTTGCTGCAGCAACATACAACGATTTTGAAGCGCACAAAATCAATGTAAAAGTTGAAATCCCAACGAATCCAATATTTGCAATGGTCGACCAAAAGGAGCTTTCACGTGCGGTTGGAAATCTTCTGGCAAATGTCTGGATTCATAATCCACAGGGGATTGAAGTTCTTATAAAAGTGGCGGAAGAAAAAAATAATGTTCTGCTTTACATCGCTGATACAGGAAATAAAATTGCACCGGAAAATGCTGAGGCGTTATTTAATCCGTTTGTTTCCGGAAACGAAGCCCGTACTTCAGGAAAGAGTTCCGGACTTGGGTTGGCAATTTCAAAGGCAGCTGTAAAACACCACGATGGTAAGCTTTATATAGATTTTAATTATCCGGCTTTTACTAAAGCGTTCGTTATGGAGTTACCAAAATGCAAAGAAAAATAATAATGACTCTGACCGTCTTTATTATGACTGTAGGGATTTTATCGGCAAAGAAATCTCCAAAGAATACCTCAAATATAACTGTTCCGACTTCTGCAAATATTACTGATGAAGATGTACTTCTTTTTGCAGAAAAGTTTCCTGATATTATGGCGGATTTTAAAGCTGCAGAAGAAAATAATAATTCTGATGAAGAAGCTATAAGAAACGATATCCTTGAGAAAAACGGATTTCCAGAACCATATGGTTTTGAAAAGTTTACGATGATAATGCTTTGTTTTTCAAAAATGAAAATTGAAAAAGAGCTTGCTGATGCCCCATTTTTTCTACAGTCTGGCATTGTGAAAATGATTAAAAAGGAGTTTGATGCCAACATCAATCCAGAGGATGAAAAAGTTGTAAGAGCACACGGCGACTATCTTGAAGAAAAGCTTGGAAAGTATTTTGAGTCAGACGACTTTGATGGAGAAACTAAAAAATGAAAACTAAATATAAATTACCTTTAATTCTTTTAGCAGCAATTTTTACATTTGCTTTGTTGTCCTGTGCATCAACTCCAATCACTGAAACTGATGAACAGGAAGAATATAAAATAATACTGCCGGAAACAGAGGGGGCCGAACAAATCGGTCAAATGGATTTTATCGGCTATAAATCGAACATAAGCCTGCTTTCAGTTGCTGCCTCTACCAGTACAAAGGATTCTTTTCTTTTGGATTTAGCCGGTGGTTCTATGCACGATAATCCAATGTATACCTCTGGTTACGAATATTGGCGTGATGTACGGAATACAAAATCAATGGAGCAATTCTTAGATTCGCTGGAAGAGAGCGGAGTAGTAACAGATCAAAGTGAACTTTATTTTGGAGATTTTACGCCGCAGGATCTTGCTGTTTATGACGGCAAAAACCGTTATGTTACTTTTGTAGATGTATTGGAATCAAATCTTTCCTGGCTCGACAAAGGTAATTTCCAAAGAGCGTGGTCAACTGCCGGTAGTGCACTTATAATTGCTGGTGGTGCAGGACTTATTTCATCTGTCTGTACAGCGATTGATTATGATTTTGATTATTCTAAGATGTCTTCTGAAGAAATTGCAGGCTTTTGTTTAAGCTCTGCCGGTATTCTTGTAGGATTGCTTTGTTATACTCCTTCAATAAAGGTGCCGGAAACTATAATGACTTATCGCGGAAGATTTGCTCTTTGTGTTTACGATACTCAGACAAAAAAGCT
>JAFZRP010000089.1 GCA_017619795.1 Treponema sp. | reverse complement strand
ATAAACAAGTGAATGTATTGACACTAATTTAGATTTTTGTTATATTATTTGTATCACTTGTGAGTGATTCGGGCAGTTAGCTCAGCTGGTACGAGCGTCTGGTTTACACCCAGAATGTCGGGAGTTCGATCCTCTCACTGCCCATAGAAAGCCTTTCGTTGTAACGGAAGGCTTTTTTTATTTAGAGTCTTCTGTATGTTGGAACTCCCGCCATTCTGCAGACCTCACTCGCTGCCGCTCGTTCGGAACCGGGTAATGGTAAATCCTGAAAAACTGCTGGCGCAGTTTTTCTTAACGGATTTGCTATATGGGTATGTCGGGAGTTCGATCCTCTCACTGCCCAATCAAAGCCTGTGGTTTTACCACGGGCTTTTTTTATTTAACTTCATCAAACGAAGAAACGGTTATTGAAGTTCATTTTTATTTGCATTATGCTTAATATATCACGGAGAGATTTGAGGTGAAAAATGATTAGTATTATTCTTGGTGTACTGTTTATTGGATTTACTGTTTTTGCTTGTTTGCCTATGGGGCCGTTGAACTGGGGGGCCGATATAATTTCGTTTTTGAAAGGTTTTGCACCTGTTGTTTCTGTTTTCTTAGGACTTATCTGCTTTTTCATTGGAGCTGCTGATATAAAAGATAAGAAAGAAGCAAAACAGGAAGAAGCTGCAATGGCTGCCCAGGAAGAGTCGCAGAACGACTAACTTGTGCTTTATACATATTGACTATAACGTGTAATTTCTGATATTATAATTTACCCCGTGAAAGGTTTTCAGACCGCTCATCTGAAGCCTTAAGCAGTTTTTGGCAGGATGCAAATGCCGAAAATCTGCAAGATAAACTTTTAATTTTTTGTATAGAAAGGTATATCATGGAAACTATTTTCGTAAAAGAATACGAACAGCCACGCAAGTGGTATGTTATTGATGCTGCAGGAAAGCCACTTGGTCGTGTTGCAGCTAAAGCCGCAGCTATCGTTCGCGGTAAGAACAAGGTAACATTTACTAAGAATCAGAATATGGGTGATTATGTTGTAATTATCAATGCAGACAAAGTTGCTCTTACTGGTGGTAAAGAAACAAAGAAGATTTATTATCATCACACAGGTTTTGTTGGTGGTCTTCGCGCTCAGACTTATGAAAAGTTGATTGAAAAGCACCCAACAGATCCTTTGAAGAAAGCTGTTGCTGGAATGCTTCCTAATGGTCGTTTAGGACGTGCTTTACTTGATAATGTAAAGATTTATGTTGGTTCAGATCATCCACATGTTGCTCAGAACCCACAGCCACTTGAAGTATAAGTTAGGAGTATAGAGTAATGGTTAAGAATATTGCTATTGGAACAGGAAGAAGAAAGACTGCTGTAGCACGCGTATTTGTTCGCGACGGTTCAGGAAAAATTGTAGTAAATGGTAAGGATGTAAAAGATTATTTCGCTACTGATTCACAGGTTCAGGTTGTAAGACAGCCTTTGCTTGTTACATCAATGGATAACAAATACGATATCCTTATAAACGTACAGGGTGGTGGTCTTAATGGTCAGGCTGCTGCTTGTCTTCATGGTATCTCACGTGCATTAGTTCAGATTGATCAGGATGCACACACAGCACTTAAGGCTAACGGATATCTTACACGAGACTCTCGTATGGTTGAGCGTAAGAAGTTTGGTCAGCGTGGTGCTCGTAGAAGATTCCAGTTCTCTAAACGTTAGTTTTCTTTTGCGGTTCCTCTGGAGCTGCAAACTGGAAAGCGCGACTGGTTGTTTACCGGTCGCGTTTTTTTTTCTATAATTCAATTTATGATGAAAAAACTATTTTTACTTCTAAGTATAATCCTTTTTTGTTCAACTCATTTTTTTGCCTACGATGGTGTTATGGCAGGCGAAAAGGATTTGAAAATCATCAAAACAGAGCATTTTGATATTATCTACCCGGAGCGAGGAAAAGACTGTGCCGCCATTATTGCTGCAAATTGTGAAGCCTTTTATACCGAGCTTTCTGAATTATATGGTCTTGATTATGATTTCCGTCTTCCGGTTTCAATAAGTACAACGTATCAGGGAATGAATGCTTATTTTTCACCGGCGCCTTTTAATCACATCGTCCTTTTTGCAAACCAGCCGGAAACAAGCATGGATGTTTTTACAAATGAGTACCTGTGGATTTTTAAGCATGAGCTTACGCACGCTTTCAATTATAATCTGAAAAATAAGTTCTGGCACAATCTTTCTGCTGTATTAGGCGACTCTTACACCGGTGGATTGTTTGCCAACACTCCTTTTATCTACGAAGGCCTTGCTGTTAGAACAGAAAGCCTTAGTGGAGAAGGTCGTGCAAATGATGAAGAAACACTGCAGCTTATTCGCCAGGCAAAAATCGAAGGTGTGTTTCCTAACTTTGCACAGGTTCAGGGTGCCATGGATGCATTTCCCGGTCTTACCGCAAGCTATGTTTTCGGCGGTTATTTCTGGCAGTGGCTAACGGAAAAATATGGAAACGAAAAGTTTACGGAATATATAAAGGGCTGCAATAATTTGAAATCAATTTTTTATGCCCGATATTTTAAGAAGGTTTTCGGAATCACTTTTGCAGATGCCTGGAATAATTTTTATGATGAAATAACTGTTCCTCAGGTTACCGCAAATCCTGCTGATAATGATTTTTGCGATTATCTTCTTAATGAGCACAATATCTCCCGTTATACGGCGTTGTGCTCCAGCGACCAGGGAATATATTATTATGATCCTTACAAAAGCGGCGTGTTTTCTTATGAAAAGCAAGCACAGGTGATTGATGATGATACGCTTTTTAATATGAGTGTTTCTTCTGACGGGCGCTACCTTGTTACTGAAGGTTATGATTATTCTACAAGAGTGCTTCGGACAATAATCAGAATTTACGATTTACAGGAAAATTCAAGTGTTGTTTTTGAAGATTATGGTGTTTCTGACGGTACGGTTGTAAAAAATGAGAACGGCTATTTTGTTGTATATTTTAAGTATGAAGGAGAAAACGGACCTCGTAATGGTTCGATTGTGATTGCGCCATTGAGAACTGATGCTGCTGGTACTGTGTCTGATACATTTTCTCAAGAGTTGCAGACGGTACAGCTTCCGCTTGGTTTTGGAAATAATGTTTTTTCTATTTGCGATGGCGGAGATGGTCGTGCGTACTTTTTGTATAAAAATGGTTTGAAGGATTATATCTGTTCGCTGGGAATTGATTGTGCGGGAGGGGAGCTGAAGGCGGAACTTCGAGTAGAAATAGATTTTGACGGGCAGACTTCAATCAAACGTCGATTGAACGGTATAAGTGTACGCAATGGAAAAATCATTTTTTCTTACACGGATAAAGACACTCTTATGCGTTTTGGAA
This sequence comes from Treponema sp., assembly GCA_017619795.1. Taxonomy (GTDB): domain Bacteria; phylum Spirochaetota; class Spirochaetia; order Treponematales; family Treponemataceae; genus Treponema_D. The sequence goes on along the minus strand of JAFZRP010000089.1, from coordinate 6,889 downwards.
TTGCCGAGCGCGATGATACTGTTGCTGGTGATGATGAAGTTAACCGCGAAGTTGTTGCTGGAAATGATGATGAAGTCTGTTGCTATAAAATAAAGTTGATGTCCCAAGATTTAAGCGGCGGAGTCTATTGTCCAACCTTGTTTCCAAATGAAAACTCACTCGCTTATATAGGAAAGTTCTATCGTGGAAATCAGGTCTTTAAGCTTGCTCTTAATCAGATGGAGTGTGAGGAGACGAAAGTAAAAGCTTCTTCTGCGCGGTTCAGCTGCATTCAATATCCTGGAGAGTCCGAAGACCATGTACGATACGAAATTGAAAATCCTGCCAAAATAAATCCAGACTTGACTGTACTTGAAGGTTCACGCGATGTTACTGCTGCAGATTTAATCAGAAAAGGAACCTTTGTTCCGGTCAGCCTTGTTACTGGCAAAACTCCTGATGAAAAAAATAATTCTCTGCTAGATTCTGCTATGATCTTAGGTTTGACTTATGTGAGTGCTTCTCCGTGGACTTATCCGCTGTATATGATTTCTGGAGGCTACGGTCTGCTTGATAATAACTTTGGCGGAATGTTTTTGATGAATGGTTCTACAGACACAAATGCCTTTAATTATTCAATTACGGCTCAGGCAGAAGGGGACTTTGAGGGTTTTAAAAATGCATTCGGTGAACTAGATTGTTCTTCTTCGCTGCCAATCGGCGGGTTGTTTAATTTTACGATGAGCGGAAATGCCAGCCTTTATTATGGAAGATTAAATCTTATTCCTGTGGAAGAGTCTGGTGATATTGATGATGATAGTGGTGCGACTTCCGGAGATGATGATGAAACTTCAGTTCCGGTTAATCCCACTTTACTTGAAGGCGGAGAACCTGGATTTCTTCCGACAATATATGCTTCAGCTGGTTTTACAAATCTTCATTCTAACAATTCAGGCACTTACGAAAATGCCGGCTTTAAGCTTCAGCTTCAATATATAAGACAACCAAAGTTTGAAAATATCGGACTGTATGGTTCTGTCACTATCCCTCGTATTCTTCCTGTCCGCGACGACACAAACTGGATGACGTATAATCTTCCGCTGACTTTTGAAAGTTCGCTTTTTACTAACGAGGATTATTTTTTACAGGCTGGGGTTTCGCTTCTCCTGTTTTCTACAAATATTCAATACGCGGCAATAAAGTTCCCGTATTTATATTTTAACCGTTTAGCAGTTTCTGCTTCGTATACAGCAAAAATAGGGGTTGATAATGAGAAGACAAAATCCTGGGCTGTAATACAGGCAAAGGATTATTTGGATTATTTGAAAAATCAGAAGTGTATTTATAATGATGAAATTGCGCTTAATCTTTCGTTTAAGCTTACTCCGAATATCGGCGGACTTGCTCAATCTAATTTTGCTGTTACTCTTGTTTCATCCTTTATGTTCAGACCTTGTCCGGCAGAAAAACAAAGTCGCTTTGATTTTAAAGTAGGTAGTAGTGTTGCTCTTTTTTAGACAGTCTGGAGGAGATTTTGAAGATTAAAGCTATCGAACCAACATCATACGAAGGAATGTATAAGCTCACCCCGGAACAAGGCGTTGTGTTTTATGCAAGGCAAGAGTATCTTCCTGGAATAACGCTGGATGCTGTTCAGCCGGGTTCAGAGTTTAAGGATAATGATGAAGAAGCCTTGATTGATGCGGGGTTAATTTGTGCGGTAGAAATAAAAGCTGTTTCTTATCTTGCAAGATCTGAGCAATGTAAGTTTGGACTAAAACGAAAGCTTCTTGCAAAACAGTATAAGGCAGAATACATAGATAAGGCTCTTTCATTTTTGGAAAGCAAGAATTATTTGAGTGATGAACGTTATGCCGCTGCGTGGCTTAATGACCGTAGGATAAATCATTATGAAGGACAGACTAAGCTGCTTCTTGAGCTCCAGGCGCGCGGTATTGATAAAGCAATTGCCGCAGATGCAGTAAAGGAGTTTTTTACTGAGAATGATGAAGAGGAAATCTGTAAAAAGGCATACGAGCGCTTTGTAAAAAAAGGCAAATCAGAGGATAAGCTTATTGAGGCACTTTTGAAAGCCGGGTTTGCGTACAAGATGATTAAGAGAGTTATAGAAGAAAATGATTAAGAGATTGCCGTGTCAGGCACGGCAATGACAAGGTTCAGCTAAATCCTTTCTATAAAAATAAGTTTTCCCTGGAAGTCACCCCATTCGCGTCTGATTGGGAGGCCGGCGTTCATAAGCGTAAGACCGGAAAGTTCCATCGGCGGATACTTTTCCTGGTCGTCATCCGGGTAAGAAATCTTATATTTTTTCTCCGGTAAGAGACCGCTGAGTTTAAGCATTCTTGTCTTGCAATTCGGATGATTCAGAACCTGTACAAAAGTAAGAAGAGCCTTTGACTTATCTTTAGAAACACACATCCAGCTGTCGAACTCATTGTTCTGGCTGTAAGAAGCAATCCTGTAATAGTCTCCTTCGCGGACAAGGTAGCTGTACTTTTTATACAAGGCAACCTGATTTTTAATTTCAGCCCTGTCATCATCACTCAACTTTGTAATGTCCAGCTCATAGCCGAAGGTGCCCGCAAGAGCAGTATAGCCGCGAGTCTTAAACGGAGTAACTCTTCCGCAGGCGTGATTAGGACAAACAGAAACATGAGCTCCCATTGTAGACAACGGATAAACAAGAGCCGTTCCCTCCTGAATGGAAAGGCGTTCAATTGCATCTGTATCATCAGAACACCAGATTTGCGGACTGTAGTAGAACATGCCCGGGTCAAAGCGTGCACCACCGCCGCTGCAGTTTTCAAGAAGAAGGTTAGGGAACTCGGTAACAAGTCTTTCCTGCATTTCGTAAAGGGCAAGAACGTAGCGGTGGAAATATTCGCCAAGCTGGTCGGCAGGAAGAGAAGGAGTTCCAAGATCGGAAAGCTGTCTGTTCATATCCCACTTAACGTATTCAATGTTTGCACTCCGTAAAATCTTTGCCACCGATTCGTAAGCGTAATTGCGTGCATCTTTATTTACAATATCAAGGACAAGCTGCTGGCGGCTCATACCAGGCTCACGTCCCGGAATCTGAATTGCCCAGTCAGGATGAGCGCGGTACAAATCAGAATCAGGCGAAATCATTTCCGGTTCAAACCAGATGCCAAACTTAAGACCGAGCTTGTTTACTTCATCAACAAGATTCTTCAATCCGCCCTGTATTTTGTTTTCGTTAACAACCCAGTCACCAAGACTTGAATCATCAAAGCTCCGTTTTCCAAACCAGCCGTCATCCATAACTAACATTTCAATTCCGCATTTTGCAGCTTCCTTTGCAATGTCGAGCAGCTTTTGTGTATTAAAATCAAAATACGTTGCTTCCCAGTTGTTTATAAGAATTGGGCGCAGCGCTTTTTTGTACGGACTTCTGATTAAATGCTCGCGGTACAAATCGTGGAATGCGTTACTCATTCCGTTAAGACCTTTGTCCGAGAAGGTAAGTACTGCCTGTGGAGTTTCAAAAGCTTTTCCCGGCTCAAGCTTCCAGCAGAAATTATCCGGGGTTATTCCCATTGTAATTCTGAGTGAGTCGAACTGGTTGCACTGAACCTCTGCAATAAAGTTACCGGAGTAGATAAAGCTTAAGCCGTAAACGCGTCCATTGTTTTCGTCGGCATTGTGATCAAGCACTGCAATAAACGGATGCTCCTGATGTGAAGAAACTCCCCTTATACTCTGAACACCCTGCATTCCCTTGTGAACAGGGTAGCGTTCAATGTGGCGTTCTCGTGCCCAGCTGCCGTGCAGGGTAATTACATCAAAGTTGTCGTTATCCATATCAAAGGATGATGAGAGCGCTTTTTTTATGAATACAGTTTTTTCCTTATCTCCAGCCTCAGAGCCGGTTACCTTGTTAGTGTTAACTATCTTTGTGGAGCGTACGATTGCATTGCAGTCATCAAAAACTGTATATTTCAAAATCACATTTATTCCAAGAACCTTATCACCCGTTGTAATTTCCAGAGTACTGCAATTTTTTTTGCCACCTTTTGCATCATCAAAAACACATGGTAATCCTTCAATTGCAACAGCCCCCTCATATATTTTGTGAGACTCATAATGAAGTTCCACCGCATTGTGATTCTGTGAATCTGTTATGGAGAGTGCTGCTTCCCTGAAATCTCCGATTCCTTCCGTCGGCAGCTCCTGTGGCAAAAAGTCCAGAAGCGAATGCTTTTCCCGGAAAATCTTGTTGCCGCTGAATCCATACTCAAACTGGCGTGTAAGATAACTCACATCATCATCACCAATTTTAGGCCCATAATAAGCGTGAGCTAAATATCCTTTTTCCGAAATGAGGATTGCGTATGTTGAATCCGGGGTTTCCAGTTTGAATAATTTCTGCTGTTCGTTGAATGTAATCATTCTTATCTCCATAAAATACAGTTTACATAGATTCTATTTTCTTTTATAAATATAGTAAAGGAGTTTTTATGCAGAATCAGCAAAAATTAACTAAAAAATTACCTAAAAAATCGCCTAAATCTTATATGATATATCACGAAAATCCGGAGGTTTTCCATAAAGGGACTTTACCGCCGCACAGTTATTTTATTCCTTTTGATAAAGTGCAGAATCCTTTTGAAAGCCGCGAAAAATCTTCACGCTTTGAATCGCTCAACGGTGAATGGGGCTTTACGCATTATTCAAGCATAATCGATTTGGAAGATGATTTTGTTTCTGTAAAACCACGCAGTAAAATCCAGGTTCCTTCTAACTGGCAGCTTCAGGGCTTTACGAGTGACAACGATAAGATTCAGTATACAAATGTTTCTTATCCGATTCCTTATAATCCTCCTTTTGCACCGGACGATATTCCGGTTGGAGTTTATTCACGAGATTATTCGTATGCAGGTGGAGTTGATAAAAAAATTCTTTGCTTCGAAGGTGTTGACTGCTGCTTCTATATTTACATAAATGGAGATTTTGCCGGCTATTCAGAAGTTTCGCATAATACTTCCGAGTTTGATATAACACCACTTCTGGTTAAAGGAAAAAATAAAATTACAGTTGCCGTGCTAAAATGGGGCTTTGGTACTTATCTTGAAGACCAGGATAAACTCAGACTTTCAGGTGTTTTCCGTGATGTTTATGTTCTTTCCAGACCTAAGCATCGTGTAAATAATTTTACAGTGCGTACAGATTTGAATAAAGCTTTTGATTCTGCAAAGGTAAAAGTTTTTATAGAAGGCGCTCCTGCTGAAGTTTCTCTGTTTACACCAGACGGACTTCTGCTTGAAAAGAAATTAGCAGCAGATAGTGAAACAGTAACTTTTAATGTAAAAAAGCCTTTGCTCTGGTCTGCAGAAAATCCTTGTTTGTATAAACTAACAATTGCCAGCGATGATGAAGTGATTGGCGAAGAAGTTGGAATCAGAAAAATATATATTGAAAAGGGTGTGATAAAAATAAATGGTGCAGCAATAAAGTTCCGTGGAGTAAACCGTCATGACAGCTGGCCTGATACAGGTTCTGCAGTAACTCTGGAGCAGATGGAAAAAGATTTGCAGCTGATGAAAATGCACAACGTTAACGGAATCCGCACTTCTCATTATCCTAACTCGCCTTTGTTTTATAAGCTCTGCGACCGTTACGGATTTTATGTAATTGCCGAAGCTGATATAGAAATGCACGGTTCGGTAGATGTAAACAATCATTTCCGCTGGGACTGGTCTGATTATTCGGGCATTGCACTTATGGCTTCAAATCCTCTTTTTGAAAAAGCCGTTCTTGACAGAGAGCAGCTGCTTGTTATCCGCAATATAAATCGTCCGTGTATTGTGTTCTGGTCTATGGGTAACGAAAGCGGAAACGGAACGAACTTTGTAAAGGCGGCTGAATGGATTAAGTCTTTTGATAACACCCGGCTTTTACATTACGAAAGCGTTCATAAGCAGGATGATACAAGCGATAAAATCTATGATGTAGTTTCAAGAATGTATCCGTCTGTAGATTTCCACGACTGGTTCTTGAATGATAAAAAAGAAAAGAGGCCGTTCATTCTTTGTGAGTATTGCCATGCAATGGGTAATGGTCCCGGAGATTTGGAAGATTACCATAAGGTGTTCCATTCAAGCGAACGTTTTGCGGGTGGCTTTATCTGGGAGTGGTGTGATCATTCTGTTTCTCTTGGTAAGGATGATAAGGGCAACGAAAAATATGGTTATGGCGGTGACTGGGGGGAACGGCATAATGACGGTAATTTCTGCTGTGATGGTCTTGTTTATCCGGACCGTGTGCCGCATACAGGCCTTCTGGAAGCAAAACAGGTTTATCGTCCTGTCAGAGTGATGAAGGTAAAAGACACTGCAGGTAAAAAAGGTTCGTCTACAAATAATTCCTTTAGGGGTGTTTTTGATTTCTGGAATCTTCTTGCTTTTACAGATGCTTCCGAAAAGCTTGACTGTTCTTATGAAATAATTGCTGATGGAGATTTTATTGTTCAGAATAAAAAACTCGTTCTGCCATCTTTAAAGCCTCTTTCTCATACTGTTGTTTCTTTGCCGGATTTTCCTGATTTGTCTGATTATGCCGACGGGGAAGTGTACATTCGTTTTGTATTCACTGCAAAAAATAAAGAGCGCTGGTGTAAGAAAGGTTATGGAGTTTGTTTCAGTCAGTTGAAACTAACAAAGGTAAATGATGATGAAGCAGAAATCCTTGCAGACGGAAACTGGTCTTCTAAGGTGATTGATGTTCCTGTTCCAGATCCTTGTGTACGCGATGAAAATGGAAAACAGAGAATTGCGCGCGAAGAAATAGATAAAATGCTGGCGTTCTATAAAAAGGATTATAAAACTGATAAAGCTGACGGATTTACAAAACCGGAAAATGGTACGTTAGT
>JAFZRP010000088.1 GCA_017619795.1 Treponema sp. | reverse complement strand
TGCTTCAGCTTCTCTGATTGCGTCCTGTTTTACACGTTCTGCCTTTTGCTCTGAAGCAGATAATTGAAATCTGGCATAAAGCCAGCGAATAATCCATCCAAGAACAATTCCAACAACAGGGAGAATTATAAACCAAATCCATGTTGGCATATACTTCACTCCTATTATAAACATTTAGAATAGTTCACTCTTAATTGTAAAGCAAAAAGGAGCATATGTCAAACTAAAAAAAACACCATTATATTATGGGCTTGTGCATTATAAATAATTAATATTATAAAGTGGCTCCCGGTCGCGAGGACGGGGTCAAAATCGCGCATTAATGCGCTAGACGCTATTTGTGGCAAAGGAACTATTGTCCTGCCGCAAAATGCGGCAGCCACAAATAGAGTCTTTTTGCCCCCGCCCTCGCTCCCTCGCGCCAATATTTATACTTTAGGATTTATAATGCACAAGCCCCTTGTATACATATACTGGCAAATGGATAATAAATACTAATATAAAACTCTGGCGAGAGGGAACAAAACGGAGGACAAAATGACTCTGACTGTTGATGCCGCGAGAGCGGCATTTAATAGTTCCACTACAACAGTCAGCGTCAAGCGGGCTAGCCCGCGCTTTTGGCCCCCATTTTGTGACCGGGAGCCAGCCTTTTAGAATAAATATTTATTATGCATTTGCCTGCATTGTTATAGTAAATTACATGCTGAAATTTTTACCAAGATATACTTCGCGGGCAAGCTCACTGGCAAGAATTTCTTCTTTTGAACCCTGCAGCATGATGGTTCCATCGTTTATGATGATGGCGCGGTCGGTAATTTCAAGGGTATCGCGTACATTATGGTCAGTAATAAGGATTCCAATGCCGCGTGAAGCAAGCAGTTTGATTACACTTTTGATGTCTGCAACAGCAATAGGGTCAATTCCGGCAAAAGGCTCGTCCAAAAGCAGGAATTTTGGCTCTGTAGCAAGAGAACGGGCAATTTCTGTACGTCGGCGCTCTCCTCCGGACAGTGTATAAGCCTTTTGATGACGGATACGGCCAATGGAGAACTCCTCAATTAAATCATCCAGGCGCTGTTTTTTCTGAGCCATGGTCAGATCCTGCCTTGTTTCAAGTACAGCCCAGATATTTTCTTCTACAGTAAACTTTCTGAAAACCGAAGGCTCCTGCGGAAGATAAGAAATGCCAAGTCTTGCACGCTTGTACATAGGGAGTCTTGTAATGCACTGATCATCAAGGAAAACTTCGCCGGCAGTTGGCTTGTAAAAACCTACAACCATATAAAAAGTAGTGGTTTTACCGGCCCCGTTTGGTCCCAAAAGCCCCAGAACCTCTCCGGTATGCATGGAAAAATCAATTCCGCGCACAACTTCTTTTCTTCCAAAGGATTTATAAAGGCTGTTTACACGAAGCAAAGGTCCTTCCATAACTACTCCTCCCCATCCGGCTGTTCAGTCTGTTCTTCCAAAGCCTGCTCTTGAGCCGAGTCTTCTTCAGCTGCTGCTTCTGTGGCAGGTGCTTCTTCAGTTTTTGCAGACTCAGTAACAGAACCCTTTACGTTACCCGACAGAGTGATTTTCTGAGTTTCCAGATTAAGGGTTATCTGCTGGGCACGGAAAACATCTTCTTCCTGCTTAACCTGTGCGTTTCCGCTAATTTCAAGCAGCTGTTCGTTTTTCTGGTAAACCGCATAGGCTCCCGTACACACATTTTTTTTCTGAGTAAGGTTTATGCCAATCTGCAGCACCGCAATATTTGTATCCTGATTATATTCAATTACCTGAGCGTTTGCCTTTACGTCATTTTCTTCATCAATAAGGCTTACATTACCCTGCAGCAGGGCTATCTTGGTCTGCCTGTCGTAGCTCATATAATCGCAGGTAAACTCCATATTGGTTTCCAGGTTTTTGCCCGAAATGCCGCCGCTTGCCTTAATAAAACGGTAATCATCGCCTGAAAGCTCAATATTCTGTGCAGATATTTCTATAGAAGAAGTCTGAATATAAGCTCCGTCCGAAAGCACTGTTGTAGAAGAAGAATCTCCCGCCTGACCGGACATGCTGCCCGCAGTAAAGGTAATTTTTTCGGCAAAAGCAAGACTCGCAAATAAAACCGCACAAATCAAAAACGAAAGGAACTTTTTCATCATTCAGCTTCCTCCGTCATTTCATCCTGTGCCTGGGAGTCTTCCTTATCCTTGGCTTCTATCTGCCCAGAAACTGTACCCGAAAATCCATACTTTTTGCTTACACCGCTTGCCGAAAAGCCTGTGCCGTAAATAATGGTTCCGTCCTTTTCAATTTTAACGGTGTCTCCCCTGCCGCCTGTAAGCTGCTCAGCTTTTCCGTTCCATTTGAGGATATCTGCATAAAAGTTTGTATTCTGCATGCGGCTGAAAAGCTTTATACCGTCATACAGCTCGTAGATTTCAGCATCAGCGTCTGCATAAAGATAGCCGCAGGAGCCTTCGGTCTCAAGCTCGTGTTTATCATTAAAGGTTGTAAAAACAACATTCTTGCCGTAGGTCTTAGAGGAATTTTTATACTGTTCTATATTATCTGCCTGAACCCGCACATTTTCATCGCCCTTTTTGTAGCGTACGATCCGCGCATTGGAAAAAGAAAATTCGGGATTTGTTTCTTCTGCATGAACGGTCTCATCATATTTTAAAGTACAGCCCGTAGCGGTGAGAACAAGCAGAATGATACCACAGATTTTTAACCTCATATATATAAATATAAACGAAAAAGTGTTATTATTCAATTTATGAGTGAACGTTGTTTTAAATGTTTCAAGCCCAAATCCGTTTGCCTTTGTAAATACACTAAGGAGCTCAAAACCGGCATCAAGTTTATTTTCCTCATGCACCCCAAGGAATTCCGCAGGCAGCGCACAGGCACCGGTTATCTTGCACACACCTGCCTTGTAGATTCCGAAGTGATTGTGGGTCTGGACTTTGAAAAAAACGAACGCCTCATGCAGCTGTTGAATGACGACAAATATTACCCCATGCTCATGTACCCTGGGGAAGATGCAAAAAATACTTCTGTTCCGGGCTTTTTGCCGCAAGGGAAAATACCGCTTATAATCATACTGGACGCCACCTGGTTTTGCTCGCGCAAGATGATTCAGCACAATCAGTTTTTGATGAAGTTACCAAAGCTCAGTTTTTCTGGCAGCTACCGTTCAATTTTTACGTTCAAAAGGGAGCCGTCGCCTGAATGCGTTTCTACGATTGAATGCTGCTATTACATCATCAAGGAATTTCAGCAGGCAGACCTTGCGCCGCGTGAGCTTGACCCCGAACCGCTTATGGATGTTTTTAAGGCAATGATAAAGCTCCAGCTTACCGCAGAAAACGAACGCATACTTGGCATAAGAACTAATTCTCACGACTACGATGCAAAATACAACAAGCTCAAGACAATTCCGGACTTCATTTTATCCGGAAAATCTGATACAATAAAATAATCATGGAAAACAAAACGTACGATTACATAATCATTGGTGCAGGACCGGCAGGGTTGAGCTCTGCACAGTATGCCGCCCGCAGCGGTTTAAAGACAGTAGTATTAGAAGGTGCCGGAGCCGGCGGTCAGGTAACTCAGATTGCAGACCTGGAAAATTACCCCGGAGTTTTTCCGGCAGTAAACGGATATGATTTTATAGAAACCATGCGAACTCAGGCGCTTGCATTTGGTGCCCAGATAGAACAGGTTATGGTTTCTTCTATAGATAAGAAAGGAAAAGATTTTGTAATTACAACAAAGGATGCAGTTTATTCTGCCCCTGCCATTTGCATTGCAACCGGAGCCGAACACAAGGACCTTGGAGTTCCCGGAGAAAAGGAATTTACAGGACGCGGAGTTTCTTACTGTGCCGTTTGCGACGGACCTTTCTTTAAGAATAAAAAAATCTTTGTAGTAGGCGGCGGAGACTCTGCCTGTTCCGAAGCAATTTATCTTTCTACAATTTCCGCTGATGTAAGCATAATTCACAGACGCGACACCTTCCGTGCACAAAAAGCAGTGGTAGACAAAATGCTTGCAGCCGGAGTAAAGCCTGTTTATGACACCGTTGTAAAATCAATCAACGGAGATGTAAAGGTAAAATCACTCACTCTGGAAAACGTAAAAACCGGTGAACAGACAACCGTAGACTGCGATGTAGTATTTATATTTGCAGGCATGGTTCCACGCACACAGCTTGTAGAAATGCTTCGCCGGGATGAAACAGGATACATCATTACAGACGAAAATATGCAGACTTCTGTACCGGGGCTTTTTGCAGCCGGAGACGTAAGATCCAAATCTTTCAGACAGATAGTTACAGCAGCCAGTGACGGAGCAATTGCTGCCAACGCAGTAAAAGAATTGATAAAGTAAATGAAAAAATCTGTAATTCTTTTAGCGGCAGTTTTTCTTCTTAAAACCTCTTTATTCAGCCAGACAGTTACCTTCTGGGATAACGTACCTAACGACCAGCTTGCAAAGAGTATTGTAGACAGCATGACAGACACAGAGCTGTATTCACAGATTCTTATGTTCGGCTGGGCAGGCGCAGAACCCGAAACACTTTTATACGACTGGGTAGAACGAGGACTTGGAAACATCAAGGTATTTGGCTGGAATACAAACGACATTCATCTTGTAGCCAAATCCATTTCTTCGCTGCAAAAAACTTCGCAGAACAACAGATTTAAAATTCCGCTTTTTGTTGCAACAGACCAGGAGGGAGGTTCAATCCGCCACGTAAAGGGCGACACCCTCATCACTCCGGGCAACATGGCAATCGGTGCTGCCGGTTATCCTGCAGATTCGTGGTACAGCGCATACTATATAAGCCGCGAAATAAAGGCCCTGGGCATAAACATGAACTTTGCACCTACGGTAGATTTATTTTCTAACCACGATTCTTCGATTATCGGAACAAGGTCTTTTGGAGACGATCCGGATAAGGCAGGCATACTTGGAGCCGCTTTTGTTTCGGGCTCGCTCGCTGCGGGAGTAATTCCTACGGTTAAGCATTTCCCCGGCCACGGAGATACTGATATAGATTCACACGGCCGGCTCCCGGTTATCGACATAGATTTTGAAACCTTTAAAAACCGCGAGCTCGTACCATACCTTTACATCATCAAAGATAACACCCCGGCACTTATGTCGGGACACTTGAGCTTTCCAAAGATTGATTCGTCCGGGGCGCCTGCCTCGCTTTCAAAATATTTTTTGACAGACCTTCTTAAAAACCAGCTTGGCTACCAGGGCCTTATAATTACAGATGACATGGAAATGGTTGGTGCTACAATTTATGCCGGAACCATTTCCAACGCATTTAAGCTTGCCATAGAAGCCGGTAACGACATCATCCTTTCTTCACGCACTGCACAGTTGAACGAAGCCTTGTGGTACCGTAATCTGGCACTCATGTCCGAAGATGCCACATTCCGCGCAAGAATTAAGGATGCAGCCTACAAGGTTATAAAAGCCAAGCTTGACTATTTTAAAGGCGGCACAGAAACAGCACCACTCTACCCCGACCCGGATAAAATTGATGATTTAATTCCCGACCGCGACGGAGAAAAGTTTTTTATAGAGCAGGCCTGCCGTTCCATCACGGTAGAAAAACAGGGCTCGCTCCCGCTGGACAAATCCAAGGCCGGTCGCATTCTGCTGCTTGGTTCACTCACAGTTTTCTTTAATGATGCGCTCGCACGCTACCCTGAAGCAGGACAGGTTTACTTTAATTACGAAACAGGCCCTAACGAAACCCAGTGGATTATAGACCAGCTGCCAACCGTTTCTGCAAATTTTGATACGATAATAATCTGCGTCTCAAGCGAAAACCACGTAAAGATTGCAAACTATTTTAAGGATACAGGCAAAAAGGTAATCATACTTTCTACAATGTCGCCGGAGTTTACCAAAAAGCTTTCGTGGTGCGATTCAATTCTGTTAGGCTACAGCTGGAGATGCGAATACTCCCTAAGAGCCATGCTGGCCGCCGTAAACGGAGAATACAAGCCGGAAGGTATTAAACCTTATAAGTAATGCATGTCTCCCTGGGGTCCCTGAGGCTCTCGAAGGGCCTAGAAGCATTTATTTATACAATAGAAAAATACTAGGTATCTTTCCCAAGTCAGGTAATTTTTCTTTCTTCCATTGTGCAATAGTTTTAGTGTGAATAAACTCTTCGGCACAGGTAATTCCGGCCGCAATACAAAGCTTAGTATTTGGCCGCAGGCTTGCAAGAATCGTTTCTATCATTTTGGCATTGCGGTAGGGAGTTTCTATAAACGCCTGAGTCTGGTCTTCGTTATAAACTTTATTTTCCAGTTTTTTGAGCGCCTTTACACGTCCCGGCCCGTCCGGCGGCAGATACCCGTTAAAAGCAAACGACTGCCCGTTAAACCCGCTTGCCATAATTGCCATAAGAATGGAAGAAGGCCCCACCAGAGGAATTACGCGAAAGTTACGGCTCTGTGCAATGGCAACCACGTCTGCACCAGGGTCTGCAATGGCAGGACAACCAGCTTCAGAAATGATGCCTACAGAATGGCCCTTGGAAAGCGGCTCCAGATACTGAGCAATAAACTTACGGTCTGTATGGCGATTGAGTTCATAAAAAGTAAGCTCGTCAATATCGATTGACTTTTCCACTTTTTTAAGAAAGCGGCGCGCTGAACGGATATTCTCTACAATAAAATGTTTTATATTTACGATTACGTCGTGATTATAAGAAGGCAGAACCTGATCAATTTCAGTTTCGCCGAGAGGGACAGGGATTAGGTAGAGGGCGGTTTGAATATTCATGAATATAGTGTACCACTTATTGGTAAATATGTCATTGTCGGACCATCCCATATGTCATTGTCGGACCATCCCATATGTCATTGTCGGGCCATCCCATATGTCATTGTCGGGCTTGACCCGACAATCTAATTCTTACTATTGACATTTTCCCAAAAAACCTATATTCTATTAAAACTTATTGGAGCGATACCAAAGCGGTCGTACTGGGGCGGTCTTGAAAACCGTTGATCTTCACGGGTCCGGGGGTTCGAATCCCTCTCGCTCCGATTAATGGAAGCGTGGTAGAGCGGTAATACAACGGATTGCTAATCCGTCACTTCCGTAAGGGGTGGGCAGGTTCAACTCCTGTCGCTTCCGAGAAAGCAGTTCTACTGCACAAGATTTTACATCTGAGATTGTAGCTCAGCTGGATTAGAGCACCACCCTGCGGAGGTGGGGGTCGCACGTTCGAATCGTGTCAGTCTCAAAAATATAACTCGTCGTCAAGACGAGTTTTTTTATGCTTAAATTGTTATTGCATAATGATTTAAGTGGGTTTATAATCAAAATTACGAAGGTTTTGTAACTTCCCCTCTGGTTGGAACGGGCGTTATAAAAACCCGAAAAAGCAAAAGGCTGATAAAAAGGAGTATGTTAACCCGTATGGTAGTACGGGAGACTTCCTGTAAAAGTTATTTACCTGTTGCTTTTTCATGGAGGTTTTTATGAGTCCGTTTTATTTAACTAAGAATGAACATGGGTATTACAGAGCTTGCTTTGTAAATCAACAGACTGGTGTTGTTACAGTCGCAAAAAGCACTCACACTAAAAACAAAACAGAAGCGATGATGATTGCTACCGACTGGTACAAAAATGGTGTGCCAAAGGGAACAACTAATTCGCGAACACCTTTTATTCAAAATCAATCTTCAGGTCTGAATCTTAAAAATCTTGTAGCGCGTCTTACCGATAAAGAAGCTTTTGAACTGTATTCTCTTCTCAAATCAAAACTAAATCTTTCTGAAACTACTCTTAGTACCAGTTCAGATTCGACAATCAAAACCATTACGAAAAGAATTTCAACGACTCGGATTAAGCTTTATGAGTTTATGCTGAACTTTTGGGATTACGATAATTCTGAATTCATCCAGCGTTATATTGCACATGGAAACAACATGACTAAAGGCCATGCAAAAAACATGCAAAGCCTTGTTCGAAACTACTGGCTGCCATACTTTGGGGAAGAAGCTTTTGTTGACGAACTTGATAAAACAATGCTGGATGATTTTTTCTTCTACCTCTATCGCGAAAAAGGATTGAAAGGCGGCACTGTTAATAAGGCCATTAACTGTGGTAGTCGGGCTATGCGATACCTTTATGAAAATCATAAGATTTCTGAAAATCCAATGGCTGGTGTTGAACGCTTTAATCCGAATCAACTGGAGCGTGGTATTCCTACTGAAACCGAAGTTCGTCAACTTCTTAATCTTGAATGGTCCACTCCTGCTTACAAACTTGCATTCAAACTTGGTGTTTTCTGTGGCCTTAGAGCTGGAGAAGTGAGCGGGCTTCGTGTTTGTGATTTGGATTTAGATGCAGATATTATTCATATCCGTCACAGCTGGAGTGATACGGATGGTTTGAAGTGTCCAAAGAATTCTGATGTCCGAGATCTTCCTCTTCATCATTCTATTATTCTGGAGCTTATGGCTCAGGCAAAACAAAATCCGCTTTTTGGAGATTTGAGCTTTGTTTTCTGGTCGAATGTAAAACCTGAACAGCCTTACGGTAGATGCTGCTACATTGACGGTTTGTGCGAAGCTCTTGAAGCAATTGGAATAAGTGAAGAACAGCGAAGAGAACGCAATATTGTTTTTCATAGTTTACGGCATTTTTGTGCAACGGTTCTTGCTCAACGTGCTGATATGAAAACTGTTCAAGCCTTTATGGGACACAGAACAGAGGCAATGAGTAAGCATTATTCTGATCATGATAGCCAGGAAAAGCTGCAGAATATGAAAAATATAATGCAGATTACATGGGAGGAGATTTTGAGTGCATAGATGAAGTTTATAAATGATTTCCCATTAGGTGACAATTATTTCCTAATAGGAAACAGATTCTGGTATAAAATATTGAAGTATTAAAGAAAAAATCGGGAGGTATGAATGGATAAAAAAGAATTACATGTAAAAGAAAATTTTGCTATAGAAGAGCTTAGCCGAGATCTTAAAACAAACAAATTTGTAAAAGGAGAAATGCAGTTTACAGATATTACAAATGCTGTTTATTTCTTAAGAGCTTATGGCGATATTATACGCTATTGTTATTCGTGGAAAAAGTTTTTGATTTGGGATGGTTCTAATTGGATTGTCGATTCCCGAGGCCAGGTTGAATCAATGTGTTTAAAATTTGTTCATAAAATGTATCGGGGACTTAGAGTGATTGATGATCCACAACTTAGAAGGTCATTTGAACGACATCTTATAAAAAGTGAATCCTTCAGGCGGATACAATCTCTTGTTGGTACCTTAAAGATTTCTGAAGAAATAATTACTACCGAAGATGAATTGGACAAGGATGTTTTTCTTTTAAATGTCAAAGATCTTACTCTGAATCTAAAAACAGGAAAAGGTAAACTGCCGGATTCTAGACAGTTAATCACAAAACAAAGCCGATTTATTTTTGACAAAGAAGCAAAATGTCCTGTCTGGAACATGTTTTTAATGCAGATTTTTAATAATGATATTTCTCTTATACATTATATTCAAAAAGTTATGGGCTATGCTCTGTCAGGAGACACGAGTGAACAATGTATGTTTATTCTCTGGGGGTGCGGTGCAAACGGAAAATCTACATTCCTGAATACAATACAGCAACTTATGGGGGATTATGCATGCACAGCAAGCATAGAAACTTTTATGAAAAAACGAAATGACCACAGTAATGACCTTGCCCGTCTAAAAGGAATGCGACTTGTAACGACAAGTGAAGTTGAACAAGGTCAGGCAATAAGCGAAAGCCTTATCAAAGTCACGACAGGTGAAGATGAAATTACAGCAAGATTTTTGTATGGAGAATACTTTTCTTTCAAACCAACATTTAAGATTTTTATGGCTACAAACCATATGCCAAAGATTAGAGGCGGTGACAATGGTATCTGGCGACGTGTAAAAATGATTCCATTTAATGTAACTATTCCACCTGAAAAGAGAGATAAGCATTTGACAGAAAAACTGCTTGCAGAGAATTCCGGTATTTTAAATTGGCTATTACAAGGTTATGTCAATTGGAAAAAAGAAGGTCTTTCTGATGAACCACCTGCTGTAAAGAATGCAAATGAAGAATACCGCATGGATATGGATGTCGTCGGAACTTTCATTATGGAATGCTTAGATCTTGATGCCACTCTTTCCTGGAGACTGCCAACTACAACTCTTTATAATACTTACATCAAATGGTGCAATAAAAACAACGAAAAGATTATGAGTCAAAAATGGCTTAGTATGCGTATTTTCGAAAAAGGTTACAAACGAAAAGCCACAAACGGTCAGAGAGTCTGGTTGGGTCTTGCAATCAAGCCAGGTTGGATAGCCTAAAAATCAGGACATCGGAGAGAGCTTTGGAGGCTGATTTACATATAAATAGGTTTAACTTTAATTATTCATAGAACCATGATAAAATATATTATTAAATTAGGAGTTAATTTATGATGTATTTTCTCATTGCAATAGGACTTGCATATATTATAATTAGGCCATTAATTATTTTATTTAGTAAAAAAAATAAAACAAAACTTCCTATAACAACTATAAAAAAAGAAGAAATGCCAGTTTCAAAAGAAGCAAAAGAATTTGCTGACAAAGTTCTTAATGAAGTAAACAAAATCATTGAATGCTCAAAACAAACATCTGAAAATTTATGTTCTGAATTGAACATAAAAAATCCAGCTATTCTACTTGAACAAATTATTTTCTTACATTTTATTAATAGTGTTCAAAATGCCATAAAAAAAACTCCCGAAGACATCTCTGGAGAAATCTTTCCTTGCCTATTGAATACAATTCAAGGAGTATTCAAAACTGTTTTTAATGAAAAATCCGATGATCTTCTAAAATTTGCACAAGACAGAAGTGATGTTTATTGTGATTTCTTTGAAAGATATGGAATTACTGATGTTTTTTTCGAGCATATATTTACATATCAAACTGTGTTAATCAATTCGATACAGAATAATAAAATTTCTAATTTCAAAGTTAGCCCTTTAATGTTACATGAAAAAGATATACGAAACGAAATCGGTGATAATAACTTTGAAAATATAAAAGCAGCTCTTGAAAAAAACAAACAAATTTATATGGATTTTTATAATAATTAACAACGGGCTACAATTATGAAGAAGAGTTTTATTATCGTAATTTTATTATTTACATGGCATCTTTGTTTTTCACAAACAAAAATTGGAACAATTAATTCTGAAAATATTCTAGAATTATTTAAGCAAAACAATAACCTATGTTATACATACGTTGAAGAAAAAGCAGGTGTTATTTCCATACTACAAGAGTTTTATTGCAATATAAATGGGAAAAAATACGGACCATTTTCAAAGCAGCCAATAATTAAAAAAAATATAAATGCTTTTTACATAGAGTTCTGCATTGATGATAAATATGGTTACATTATTAATAATACTGTATTTGGACCTTATGAAGACCTGGATAAAGTAATTTACAATAATGATGGAACCAAATTTTCTTTTGTTTATTCAGAAGATCATGTTTATTATTTAATTGAAAATGGAAAAGTAATAGACAAAAAAGCTTACATAGACGAGAATTCCTATAATGCTAATAATACACTTTGCTACTGTTATGCTGAAGAAATAGATCAAGATTATCCTGAAATATTTGTAAAAGTTGGAAACGAAACTTTTGGTCCATATTCAGATTATGACAGATTTGAATTTAATGAAAATGGTGAATATTACATAAAAGTTGAAGATGAATACGATGATGATTATGTATTATTTAATGGAAAACTTTATGCCAAAAATGATTTCAATGAAGAATGGTTTGCGCCTTCTGATTTCTTAAAAGATTCAGAGGGATTCTATTATCAAACAGGAAATCAACGTACTGAAAGTTATGATGAATTAGATTATGTATATCTCAGTACCTTCTTTGAACATTCTGACATAACAATACTAAAAGGCAAAAAAGATAATCAAACATATATCATTAAAAATTTCAAAACAATTTACGGACCTTATACAGATGAAAGATTTAATAACTTTTATTTAGAGAAAGGAACAAATAGTCTTTATTACAATGTAGAAAAAAACAATAAATATTATTTATATAAAGACGGAAAAATAATTGATACATCAACACAAATGATTTATCCAATATTCTCTGAAAATGCAAATGTTTGTTTTTATCAAATTAAAGATTCTAATGGGAAATACTGGCTTTCAACAGGTAAAGAGAAAGCTGGTCCTTATGATTCAATAACTGATATTTCTATTTCAAAAGATGGAACTAAAATTGCATATGTAGTAAAAATTAATGGAAAAAATTTTATCTTTGATGGAATTAAAAAATTAGGACCATTTGACTGGATAACTGATATTGCAATTTCTCCAGATAATACACTTGCTTATGCCTATGAAAATAATGATGAATATTTCCTGGTTTATAAAGACCAAAAATATGGTCCTTATTTCTTTATAGAAGGAGATATAACTTTTTCGGATGATGGAAAACATATAGCAACATTCAAAAAAAATCCTGGAAGTTTAGCCCATGATCTTTTAGTTGATGGAAAAGTTATTGGAACGATAGACGAAAGAGATTCTTTTACAATAGTTTTTTCAAAAAATGGATTACATACATTGTGTTATTCTCTTTATTCAGATTTATTTTTCTATGATGGTAAATTAATTGATGGAAAAAGAAATAATTCATATCCTTTTTATACATATAACATCTTAACTTATACTGAAGAACATGATAATAAAACAATTACACATTTAATAATTAATAATCAAGATTTTAAGGGGCAATTTCTCAGCGACGATTTCATATATCTTGATGGGAAAAATATTATGTATATAAAGAATTAAGGATAGAAGAGAGAATGATGGATAGATTTTTATCTGAAATGTATGAAATACCTCCCAAAAAAATACCAGAATATTTTTATAAAGGAATTGAGCTTGTAGGAAAAACTATAACTAATGAAATTAAAAATAATCATATTGATGATTTTTCATGGATTAATACAATTCCACTATATCCAAGTTTCCATCATTTATCTTTTCGGTTCAAGCAAAGTGTATTTTCAATCTTATTAGATTTTGGCAAAAATGAAGTTAACTCTATGTGGCAGACCAAATTCTTTAGTAAACTAAAAGATGATCTGATTAATAGACAAATAAATGAATGTGAAAGATATAATTTAATACCATGTAAATTTTGTATTGATTTAAATACATTTACAAGTGTTAATCCAAATATGAATTTAATTAATTCAATAACAAATCAAATTTGTAATCCTTTAGAAATAGCTTCAACTGAAGATACTATAATGTCTTCATGGGAAATTAATAACTTTGCAATCCAGATTGTTTTAGATGATTTAAGAAAAAAGGGTTTTAAAATATGTTCTTATTGTGATTTACCTGGAATAGAACCACAAATATGGTTTGAAGATGAGACAGGAAGAAATTGTTGGATTTTAGTAAAATATTTAAAAGATGATACTGAAGATGATTATCATAAATGGCAAGGTTTACAGAATACTAATGATGTATTAAAAGAACATGATGGATATTTCGCTGGTGTTCAATTTTTTCAAGGAGAAAGTCAACAATTAATCAGAGGAAGAGCAACTTTTGTAAAGTATAAAGGATTACAAAGAAACTGGGTATATTAGGTGATTATTATGTATTATTTTGGATATTGTATTGCAAGTCCTGATGGACGAGGAACTGAAAATTTTAATTCTATAAAAAATGATTCTTATGAATTAAAAAAAATAAAAGAATTTACAAAAAAAATTCTTAATAATATACCATTCATAGATGATCCAAAATATAAAAGATCTTCATTTCCACCACTTAAACAAATTGCATATTTAGAATTCTATATATTTCTATATTTTTTAACAGATTTTATTTTCGTAGAAAAAAATAAAAGTGAAAAAGAGCGTAGAAATTTTTATGATGAAATAAATAAATTTCTATTCGATTGTGGTGATTGGAATTTTACTTACAAAAAAGATAAACTTATTGAAATATTTGATAGCAGATTAAAATTATATGCCAAAATTTTACAAAAACAAAATCTTACAATAGATGAAAATTTTTATTCAGTATGTTTTTCTTTTCAATCAAAGCTTTTTACAAAAGAACTTATTGATAAGAAATATTGTATTATTGACTATAATGAAATTTTAGAACTTGAAGAAGTAAAACCTACATATCTATATTGTTTAAGTTTTTTAGGAAAAATAAAACATCATATTTTAGCTTTTATCGGTGAATTAGATGGAATTAACACTGAAGAAAACAAAGCAAATTTCATATTAAGTTTGCAAAAGTTAAATGGTAGTGAAAAATATAAGAAACTAAAACAAGTTCTTGATAGAGTTGATATAGAAGATATTTTAAATGCTTATTCTGTAAAACTAAAAGATAACAACAAAGTTATTAGAAGCCAATTTGTGTTTGATTCAAAAAACAGTTATGCAATATCAAGAATGATACATGTTTTATCACAAAGAGAAAATATTGATTATCAAAATAATGACGCTAAAGAATTACTTTATAAAAATGATTTTTATAATTATATTGATTTTAGTACAATAAATGAAAATTATGAAGAATTATTATTTTTCATACAACTTATCGAGGATTTTAAAAATATACGATTTTTCATTGATATTATATTCGAGCCAGAAGAAGTAGAAAGATTCAAACAAAAATTAACTCAGTATCCATGTTATAATGAGCAATTCATTAATCAATCTTATCCATTTATTTCCAAGATTGAAAATGATTTATTCATTGGATATTTTGAAGAAGATTATAATAATGTTAATTATGTAATAAAACGAATAAAGTTCGATGAAGGTCCTGAAAATATAACTTCATGTAATATAGACATATCAAAAAAATGTTTATCACATTTTTTTATAGATTAATTATAATAATGACGATACAAAATTTTATTAAAACAAATAACGAGGATTTCGGCAGATATCTATTCTGAGAAATTTGGAGTAGCTATATGGTTTATTCTGCTTGAGCAAAAGAAAGAATGAAGGTTCTTGTGTTGGATATCCTTAATATGTATTAGCGAAAAACATGTTTTTAGATTAGCTGAATTTGAAGAAATAGGAGTGATTATATGTTGCAAATTTTCCCCATGCCCCTTAAAGTTCCTATTGCGTAGAAATGCACTTTTTTGAAAATCTTAAGTTTTGATGCCAGCATAAGGTTTTTCCGAAAATTCAAAAAAGTGCGGATGATGTGCTCTGTAGTGCATATAAAAAAGCACATTTTTGAATCATTTGCACTTTTGTTTGAGTAGTATTAGGTGATACTGGATTGTATACACTTGTTTTGAGTTTGCTTTAGTTTTAAAATTTCTTATTAGTTCACATTCTTATGAAAAATTAAAATGAATTTTATATGAACTATATACAAGTCTTACAAATTATATGAAAACTTATGATATGCACTGTTGAATTTCCTTTACATAAATGAAACTTTTTTGAACTACTTTTGTCCGCTGCGCGCGCTCCCCCGAGGATTTTTATATAGGAATAAGTAATAGAAAATTTATTTAATCGAGTATATAGTATAATCAAGTGATGAGGAGAATTGCTGAATGACAATAAAGAAACCTGAGAATCAGGATGTTGAGTTCAAACAAAGCTGGCAGGATGAATATCTCAAATGGATTTGTGCCTTTGCAAATACAAATGGCGGAACTCTTTTTATTGGCGTTAATGATAAAGGAGAAGTTCAAGAGCTTAAAAATTATCATCAACTTAGTGAAGCAATTCCTCTTAAGATTCGTCAGACTATGGGACTTCTTGTGGATTTGCAGGTGTTAACCAGTGATGATGACGAAAATATAAAATACCTCAAAATAAGTGTAGAGAAATATCCGTTTCCAGTTAGTTATCATGGAAAGTATTATAAACGAGTTGGTTCGACTACACAGGAAGTTATTGGTGTTGAACTTGATAAAATGATTCTTTCTGTACAGGGACGAACTTGGGATAGTATTCCTGTTCCTCATGTAAAAGTTTCTGATCTTGATGAACGTGCATTCCAGATTTTTAAAAAGAGAGCTCTTTTTACACACCGTCTTACAGAAGAACAGTTGAATGTAAGTAATGAGGATTTAATAAAAAATCTTCACGGGTTTGAAAATGATTATCTGACGAGAGCAGCAGTTTTGTCTTTTCATCCAGATCCTGAAAAATGGTTCACAGGAGCTTATGTTAAGATTGCTTATTTTTTAGATGAGGCGAATATCCTTTATCAAGATGAAGTCCATGGTTCGTTGATGGAACAGGTTGAACGAACTATGGAAATCATCTACTCAAAATACATGAAAGCTCTTATAGATTATGATGGAATTGCACGCCGTGAAACTTACTTCTTTCCGCATGATGCATTTCGAGAGCTTCTGCTTAATGCATTGATTCATAGAGATTACATGAATACTACTCCTATTCAAATTCAGATTTTCAAAGACAAAATTGATATTTGGAATATTGGCAAAATGCCGGATGATATGAAGATCGAAGATTTGTTTGTTACTCATCGCTCAGAACCTCGTAATCCGAATATTGCCAATGTATTCTTTCGCTGCGGATATGTTGAAAGTTGGGGACGTGGTTATTTTAAGATTCAGGAATTGTGCAAACAGGTAAATGCAAATCTTCCAGAACCTGAAAATCTTTGTGGTGGTATTTCTGTTGTTTGTAATGCAAGCAAGCAGTATTTGGAATTGGAAGAAAAGTATAATCTTGGATCAAACAATGCTAATAACTCAAATGACCCTCAAAATGAGGGATTAAATGAGGGATTAAATGAGGGATTAAATGAGGGATTAAATCTTTCGGATAAAGAAAGAACAATTCTTGAAATGATTATAAGTGAGAAACAGATTTCTTCCAAGAAGCTTATAGAAACTACAGGATTCTCTCATGCTACTGTTGAACGAGCTGTAAAAAAATTATCAAAAGAATTAAATCTTAGTGAACGCCTAGGTCCTAAAAAAACAGGAGTCTGGACTTATAAGAAAAACTAGT
>JAFZRP010000087.1 GCA_017619795.1 Treponema sp. | reverse complement strand
GTTTTTTGAAGAAATTCGTTCTGCTGTTTCAGCATCTCTATGATTTCTGAATCTGTCATTTTCCCCACCATGGGGAATTCTATCACATCGTTAAAAAAGTTAAAAGTACTTGTTAAGTTTTTTTTAGTGCTGAATAGTTACAAAAAAGTTATTTTATGATATAATTTGATTAGGTACAGAAATGGCTTTCTCATCTACTTCATTTCAAAACGTTCTTTCCTCTGATATAGGTATTAACCTCCTTCGTAGTCGTTCTGCTTCTGTTGTAATTCCATTCTTATTTGAAAATTTTAAAGTTAAGGTTAGACAGCAGATAGATGGTGCAGAATTAGAAGACAGATTAGTAGATTATATTCAGAACCATATCAATGCAGAGTCAGAATTAGAAGAAGATTTAGATGCTGAGGAAAATGAGATAATTCAAAATCTTGATAATAAAAGACGTGCAAAAAAATACATAGATTCTTGGTGTTCTTCGCAAAAAAAGTATCTAAGAAGAATTGTTACTAATCGTGGAGTTGTATTATTACTTGATCCTGCTGTGGATCGTATGTTTTCTTGGTTGGAAAAATGTCAGGAAACACAAACTGTTGGTGCAGAATCAAGATTTAATAATATCTTAGCTCAGCTACGTGATTTGAATCAAAAAACTAATCAAGATACAGATTCAAGAATTGCAGATCTTGAGAAACAAAAAAAAGAAATTGAAACTGAAATTGCAAAAATCAAAGAAACCGGTGTCGTTAGTAATACATATGATAAATATCAGATACAGGAAAGATTGTCAGTAATAACACAAAGTTCCAAAGATTTATTAGGAGATTTTAACCAAATACGAACAAACTTTCAAAATGTAATAAATGATATATATAATCGCCAGAGTGAAAAGCAATCATCTAGAGGCGATATTTTAGGATACACTCTTGATACTAATGATGATTTAAGAAAATCTCCTCAAGGACGCTCTTTTACAAGTTTTTGGAATTTTATTTCAGCAGATACAGAAAATGAAATCAATACTTTAGTGGATTCAATTATGACAAAAGCACATGAAAGAGGTCTAGAATGGAATGATAGATTTCTTTTTAATTTGAGTAAGTATTTCTTTGATTCCGGTAACCAGATTGTTGCACAAAATAGATTACTAACTTCTCGAATTAACAAAATGCTTTCATTTCGCGAATCAGGAGATGCTAGTATGATTCGGAATATTACAAAAGAAATAAAAGACAATATTCTTATATATAATAAATCAATTAATGAAAGAAAAATTAATAAAACACCAATTGAGATGGAAATTGAAACAAGACCGAATTTGTATTTTCCACAAGCAAGAATTCCTGTGCTTCCAGAATTCGATTTATCTTTTGGAACAATTGATACATACGACTCACAAACGATAGACAAAGATGCTATTGAAAATCTAGTTTCACAATTTCATATTGATATAAAACAACTGGAAGAGAATCTTGAACTTTTCTTTAAGAAAAAAAATAGACAATTTTCTCTAGGAGAATATATCTTAGAAAAACCTATAACACATGGATTAAGTGAAATTGTAGCGTATTATGGTATTAACGGTAGCATAAAAACAGCAATAGATGAAACTATATCTGAAGAAATAAAATTTATTAAAGACAATAAAACTTTTATCGTAAAAGTACCAAGGATTATATTTTATGAATAATGATGTGTCAGAATGGGCAATAGTATGTATTAAACTTCTCCAGGGACCAATTATAAAACGGTCAGAACAAGATAAAATTTGGAATTTATTGCTACGTAATCGTTCTTACATAGATAGTTATTTTTCAACTATTGGAATTACTTTACTTGTTGAAGAATCGGATGGATATGCATTTCTTAGACAAAAGAATGAAAATATAGACGAAGATTTTGAACAGCTTCCAAGACTTATAAGAAGATATAGGTTGTCAATTGAAGAAAGTTTTTTATGTGTTATTTTACGTGAGGCTCTGGATTACTTTGAAACTTCAGATGATGTTTCAGAGATTTTCACAATGAAAGAAAGTGAAATTATGGAGCGTCTTAAAGCATATTCTCAAGAGTATACAGACGAGTTAAAGTTCAAATCAAAGATTACTACATATATGAACAAACTCGAAGAATTAGGGTATGTGGAAAACTTATCAAAAAAGGAGAACGATGAAGTTCAAACAGAAACTGATTATATTTATAAAATTAATAAAATCATTCGGGCAATTGTATCTCCCGAGTTTCTTACAGAATTTAGAAATAAACTTGTAGAAAGAAATGAGTTAATAAATCAGTCTTCAGAAGGAGAAAGTAATGAGTAACGAATTATTTTCTACTGGCGGATATAATCTAGAATATTTTCAAGTATATAATTGGGGTACATTCAATGGAAAAATATATACTTTAAAATCAAACAATAAAGCTTCATTGCTTACTGGTGAAAATGGAAGTGGAAAAACGACTCTTGTTGATGCATTACTTACGCTTCTAGTACCTAATGATAAACGTTTTTACAATCAATCTTCAGGAGAAGCAAAAAAACGAGACCGTAGTGAAGAATCATATGTTCTTGGTGCATATGGGACAAAACTTGCAGATGATGAGAATGCTGAATATTCTTCAGTACAATATTTAAGAAAAAGAGAGAACACTATTTCAATTCTTAACGGATGTTTTACAAATCCTTTTTCTCAAAAATCTTTATCTTTGCTTCAAATAAGATATTTTACAAATTCAAATCTTCAACAGGTATTTGCAATTACAGAAGGTAAACTTTCTATTGAAGAAATAGATAAACTTTTAAAAGCTCAGAATATTGAAATCATTAGAAATAAGAAATGGAAAGAAGCATTAACTTCGTTGAAAGGGACTTTGTTTTATCCTAGTTTTAAACAGTATGTAAGTGCATATTCACGAGTATTTGGGTTGAGATCAGATAAGGCTTTGACACTCTTTTCTCAAATTGTCGGGCTTAAGGTTTTAGGAGATATTAATTCTTTTATTAAATATAACATGCTTGAAGAAGGAAATATAATTTCTGAATTTGATAAACTCCAAGATAATTATGCAAATTTAGTTCATTCATATAATGAAATACAAAAGACTCGAGTTCAGATCGAAAAATTCCAGTTTGTTTATGAGAACGGAATAAAATACAAAGAAGAACAAAAACGAAGAGAGCAAATAAAAGCAATGCTGGAGACTATTCCATATTGGTATATGAAAAATGCAGATGCGTTTTTAACAAATATGTTGAATGATTATACAGAAAAAGATAAACAAGCTAATAATGAACTTAATAGAACCATACAAGAAATCAAATCTTTGGAACAAGAAATAGAATCTATTAATCATTCTATAGCACAGGATTCTAATAAAATTAGATTAATTGAGATTGATAATAGTATAAAAGAATTAAATAACAAGAAAGGATTACTGAAAGAAAATTACAATCATTTTAACAATTATTTAATGCAACTCACAATTCCATTCCCAGATTCAGAAAAGCAATTCATTGATACAAGAAAAATAATACATGAGAAACAACAAAAAGCCATAAATAATGAAAATGACATAGAAGAAAAAATACGCCATATAAAGAATGAACAAGATGATATTTCTGCTCGCTTAATTGAGATAAAAGCAGAACTTGAATCTCTCAACGATCGTGATAACAATATTCCAAAACCGAATATTATAATTAGAAAGAAACTTTGCGAATCTTTAAATGTTGATGAAGACAAAATTCCTTTTGCAGGAGAATTGATATGTGTAAAAGAAAACGAGCAACATTGGAATCATGCGATAGAAAAGGTGCTTCATAATTTTGCTCTGACATTGATTGTTCCTGAACAGTTATTTAAATCTGTCAGCCATTATGTAAACGATAACGATTTGAAAGGTCGTATAGTTTTTATAAAGGCAGAAGAAGATGTCTTTGATATAGAAAATGATGAAATAGAATTTGAGCAGAATTCATTGGGTAATAAACTGCTTTTTAAAAATAATCATTCTCAAAAAAGATTGATTCAAAAATATGTAAAACAGCATTTTGATTATCAATGTACAGATGACATTGATAAATATGCATCCTCAAGAAAAGCAGTTACAAGCAAAGGTCTTATTAAATCCGAATTGAAGAATGAAAAAGATGATCGTCCTGAAAAGAATCTGAAATCAAATTGGGTTTTAGGCTGGAATAACAAAGATAAAAAGGCACTTCTTTCAAAAGAATATGAGGAATTGAATGAAGAATATAATCAACTATTGAGGGAAGAAAATAAATCTCAGGAAGATAAAAAGGATTTAAGAAATATACAAAATCTATGTCGAGATGCACAATTAATTGATAAATGGGAAAAAATAGATGTAGGAGCAATAATACAAAAACTAGATAAGTTACAAAAAGATAGAGATATTCTTTTATCGGAAAACTCATCCTTAGCAAGGCTTGAGAACGAACTTGATGAAAAAAAGATAATCAAAACTCAAAAAGAGGATTTTGCCCAAAGTCTAAATAAGAATATAGGTAGAATTGAAACGAAAATTTCTGAAACAAAGACAGAACTTGATTCAAATACATCACAGTTAAATGTGTTAAAACAAGAATTTGATTTTTCTTTGTTTGACGAAAAGATAAATAATTTACAAGAAACATATCCACGTCTTTCGAAACCTAAAGATTTTGATGAATTAAAGAAAAATCGAAATACTATCGAAGCTGAATTAAAATCAAAGGATGCAGGATCGGGTCGTTCATTAGGTGGTTATGAATCACAGGTGAAAAATGCGATGGAAGAAGCCTTGCATCCAAAAGCAAAATCAATTCTTGATAAGTATGGAGACTGGTCATTGGAATTTCCAGATTTAAGATCAACTCTTGAATATCTTGATGATTTTATTGCTACTTATAAAAAACTTGAGAATGATGATTTACCAAAATATACAAAAAGATTCCATGATTATTTGCATACTTCGTTAAATGAAGATTTCACAGGATTTCAGAGAAGTATTCAAAATCAACAACAAGAAATAAAACAGGCAATAACATCATTAAATCAAGATTTGCAAAGAATTGCCTATAATAAGAATCCCGATACATATCTTCAGCTAGAATGGCGAACGAAAAATGATACAGATATAAAAGATTTCAAAAAACTTTTAGATGAAGCTAAACCAGATGCAATGTTATTTGCTGAAAATAATCCTCAGAAAGAGGAAGACCAGTTCATAAAAATTCAAAACCTTTTGAAGACATTAAATGACGATGAACGATTTAAAAAGAAAGTTCTTGACGTAAGAAATTGGTTTCAATATGGTGCGCAGGAACTTTATTCTCAGGATAAAACTCAGAAACAATATTATTCTGATAGCTCAAGTTTGAGTGGCGGCCAGAAAACAAAACTGACTTATACAATTCTTGCAGCTGCAATATCTTATCAATTTGGAATAGCAGCAAATACTGAAAACAATTCTTCATTCCGATTTGTAATTATTGATGAAGCCTTCAGTAAAATTGATACAAAGAATTCTGAGCAGGTAATGGCAATCTTTAATGATTTGGATATTCAAGTAATGGTTGTTACTCCTAATGATAAAATCAATGTTGTAGAGGATTATATCTCTTCTATCCATATTGTAGATAAATCTAATTCAAATGACTCTCGACTTATTTATATGAGTATTGAAGAATATAAGGAAAAAGCAATATGATAACTATTGAAGAATTAAAAAAGAAAGCTTTAACAAAATATCCTGATTTTCTTCTTAGTTATTATAACGATTCATTTTTAGATTTTTTCCCATATATCATTCCTTGTAATAAAGGCAATCCTAACGATGACTTTGAAAAACGTAGTGAAGAGTTAAAGATAATACATCAAAATTCGAAAAATAATGGAAAGAGATCATATAAATATGATACAGATATAGTTTCTACAAGGAATGGAAAACAAACAATAATCACAAGAATATATTTTGAGGATAAATTAGATTATCTGAGTTTTATAAATAAAAAGAAAGAATTTGAAGTTCTTGTAGAGGTAAGCAACATTATTTTTTCAGATTTGCACACATCTTTATCAAGAGATTGTTTAATTCGATGGTTTGTAAAGAATCACGAAATAATTAGTAATAGTAATGTTGAAGATGGTATTTCTTTTTATTGGAAAAATATTTGTTTATGTGCTAACTGGTTATATAAGAATAATCAAAGTCATCTGTATTTAAGAACAATACCACTTGAAGTACATTCTAAATTTATTGAATCAAACCTTAGTATAATTCATAGTTTGATATCTGCAGAAAAACTTACAAAAGATAACAACTTCATAAAACAACATGGTTTATTAGAAAAACCTGATTTTATAAGAATACGATTCTTAGATGAGATTGAATGTATAAAAGGTTTTTCTCCAGAAGAACTGCAACTTACTACTAGTAATTTCTTAGAATTACCCTCAGCCTTATTTATGAGAAATATTAGTTCAATTTATGTAATCGAAAATGAAATGGTTTATCTAACATTTCCACAGATTAAGAATGCCATTTGTATTTGGGGACATGGATTTACAGCAAGCCAATTCACTCGTTTTACATGGCTAAATGACTATAATTTATATTATTTTGGTGATTTGGATGAACATGGTTATGAAATACTTTCTATTTTCAGAACTTCATTTCCACGCACAAAATCATTTTGTATGGACATGTCAACTTTTAATGAATTTGATAGGTTCCGTGTAAAAGGAGAATCTCTTAAAGGAAATGTACCCACAAATTTAACCGATGATGAAATGTGTGTATTTAGTGAACTAAAAAAGGATAAACAAAGAAACCGTTTAGAACAAGAGAGAATATCCCAAGCTTGGATAATCAAAATATTACATAGCAATAATCTATAATCCATAATTTTGGAACTATTATCTGCTAACATAAATTCTTCCATGAGAAGAACATAATATAATTCTTTACGGAAGCATTTTTATTGTAAACCTTACATCTTTTATTAAGTTTACATTTTCATTTTTTTTTGCTAAACTCTCACATATGAAAAACCAAAAACTATTGTTATCCTCTTTTATTGCTTTTTTTGCTGCTGTAATTTGTATTGGCTGTGTTATGCGTATTCCTTTGGGACCCGTTCCTATTGTCTTGCAGAATATGCTTTGTATTTTAACCGCAGTTCTTTTAGGAGGCTTTTACGGCTGTCTTCCCACTGCTCTTTTTCTTGTAGCAGGTCTTATAGGCATTCCTGTTTATTCTGGTGGAACTAGTGGAATTGCAGTTTGGCTTGGACCTACCGGAGGATTCCTTCCAGGTTACCTTTTGGGTGCATTTATTTCAGGTCTTATTGCAAAAAAGCCTTCTGTAGAAGAAAAAAAGTTTTCCTGGAAATTATTTCTTCGACTTTGTTTAGCAGTTACAGCCGGAATGTTTGTGTTATATATTCCCGGTGTTATTCATTTTTCACGCTGGGCAGTTGCAGCAAATAGAGTTCCGGCAGATAAATCTGCTTTTACTTATACGATGCTTGCCTGTGTAATTCCGTATATTCCAGGTGATATTGTAAAAATTGTAATTGCAGTTGCCGTTGCCTTAAAGCTAAGACCTGTTTTGGCACAGTATTTATATAATGATATTTCGACTGATGCTTTTACCACTTCAACTCCAACGGACACTAAAAATGATTCAAGTGAACAAGCTTAATAAATCGTTTAAAACAACTCAAGGCATACTACACGTATTAAAAGATCTTTCTTTTGAGCTTAAAGACGGCTCCTGTACTGTACTTGCCGGAGAAAACGGTTCGGGAAAAAGTCTTCTTATGTCCATTATAGCAGGACTTGAAAAAGCAGATTCAGGCACAGTTAAGGTTGATGGAAAAGTCGGGCTTGTTTTTCAGGAAGCAGAAACTCAGATTTTAGGAGAAACTCCAAACGAAGATATTTCTTTTGGTCCAAAAAATCTTGGCTGGAAAAAAGAACAGGTTGAAGCTGCTGTAAATAAAGCCCTTGAAAAAACAGGATTATCCTCTAAAGCAGATTTCCCTGCACATTTTCTTTCTGGCGGTGAAAAAAGGAGGCTTGCAGTTGCGTGTATGCTTGCAATGGAGTTTCCTGTAATTATTCTTGATGAACCGTATGCAAACCTTGATTATACCGGTGTAAAACAGGTAAACACTCTTATAAAACAGCTGAAAGCAGATGGAAAAACAGTCATTATCCTTACGCACGAAATTGAAAAGTGTCTGGCTCTTGCAGATAATTTTATAGTTCTTTTTCAAGGTCAGATTATGTTTAATGGAAGTCCAGAACAAGGACTTTTGCAACCACTGGAAACGTGGGGGATAAGAAATCCTTTAGTTTCCTATAAAAATGCGCAAGACTTAGTATGGTAACCGATTCATTATTCAATTATAAATATGGCAACACTTTTCTTCACCGCTGCCCTGCCTGGTGTAAGCTGATTTTTATACCAGTTATAAGCATTATTGTTTTTTGCTTTCCTCCGTATGTATGTGCAGGATTGATTTTTGTCCAGTTATTACTTGCACTTTTTCTAGGCTTTTCCTTCTCAGAGATTTTAAAAGATTTGATGCCTGTATTTTACTACGCACTAATCCTGCTTTTTGTAAAAATCCTTTCAGTCGGCTCGCAACTAATTATGCTTCTTTTTAATTCCGAGTCTTTTTCAATAAAGTCTTTTCTGCTTTCTAATTTTTCCTGGGAAACCGAGAAAGCAACAATTTTTTTATTGATGAAGATTTTCTGCCTTATGCAGATAACCTCAATTATGTTCAAAACAACCACTGCCCTACAGATTCGCGAATGCTTTAAAGGCCTTGACGCTCTTTCTATGTTTATAAGTTTTATTCCAATTACAAGCCGCCTCTGGACCCAAACCAAAAAAGCCTGGTTCGCGCGCGGCGGAAAAAAAAGCATCAAAATGTACCTGGTTTTGCTACCAGTTTTATTCAGCACCGGCATGAAAAAAGCCTGGAACCTGTCCCGAGCTGTTCAAGTTAGAACGCAAAGTGTTTAATTGATTTGTGTATTATGCAAGGTTACTTCCCCAGAAGAAAGCACTTTTTTTGTACCATCTTCCAGCTCTACTACTAGTCCTGCATTATCATCTATATCTACTGCAACCGCGGAATATTCATCTTTATTACTGCCGGCAAGCGGATGCACAGTAAGCGTTTTCCCAATCAAGAAGGAAGCGTTTTTATATTCGCTGATTATACTTGCCGGATCTTCTTCAAGGATTTTCAAGACGTTTGCATAAATGTGGGCAGCGAGTTTACAGCGTGATATTTTGGGAGAGATTCCCGTGTCAAGCACGGGAATGACAGGAGCCTTTTCAGAAATGACAGATTCAATTGAACCGGCAATTTGAGAAACGTTGTTTTGTAAAAAATCAGGATTATCCCTTATGTTTATTCCTATTCCGATTATGGCAGATTCTATTATACCTGTTTCAAAATCGGTAAAGCCTTCTGTTAGAATACCGCAGATTTTTTTACCGTTCAGGTAAATATCATTTATCCACTTAATCTTACATTCAATTCCATAAAGTTCTTTTACTGCCCTGCAAACGGCCACAGCACTAAATGCAGTAATTTTCGCAGGATCTTTTATGCCGCCTTTGGGAGCATAAATTATTGAAAGATAAATACCTGTTTTTGCAGGAGAAATGAAAGTTCTCCCCAACCGTCCCCGCCCGGCTGTCTGGCTTTCTGCACATATAATTGCGTTATGATAATTTTTTCCAGCTTTTGTTAAAGTCCCATCTGGTAAACGGAGGTTTCCAGCTTGTGATAAAAGTTTTTTTGCATAAGTATTTGTAGAATCAATCTCTTTAAAAATCTCTGAATGAAAACCAGCAAGCTCAGGAAAATCTTGATCTAAAGTTCGCTGAAAAAAATCTTTTGTAAAAACATCATCATCAGAAAAACAATAGCCGCCGTTTGTTGTACCTTCAATAGCATAACCTTCTGAACGAAGTGCATTTACAGCCTTCCACACGGCAGCCCGGCTTACACCGCAAGCAATTGCAAGCTTTTCTCCCGAAACAATTTTTTCATCAGACTCAGAATAAAAAGCTTTTAAAAGAAGCTCGAGAACCTTTTCTTTAGTGGTCATTTAATCCTGCAAGCCCTTAGCCCAATCGTAAGTGCTCAAATAAGGGTCCGGCTTAATTGCCCCGGAAGTTGCCCAGATTTCGTCAATCAAACCATTATCCCTGATTTTTCCAATTCGTACCTGCTTGTAAAGATGCTGATTTGCACCATCTATAGTTACAGTACCTTCTGGAGCTGTAAAGCTTAAGCCCTTTGCAGCCATACGTACATCTTCAACATCAAAGCTACCGGCTTTTTCACAGGCAGCAGCCCACATATAAACTGCAATGTAACCGGCTTCAATTGGGTCACCAGTAACGCGCTCTTTTCCGTATTCAGATTTATAATCAGAAACAAACTTAGCATTGCGAGGAGTTTCTGTAGTTTCGTAATAGTTCCAGGCAACAAGATGACCTCTAAGGTTAGCTATACCAATCTGTACAACCTCTTCCTCAGCAATAGAAAAACTCATTACAGGAATTACATCTGAAGTAATTCCGGCTTCTACAAGCTGCTTGAAAAAATAAATATTTGAATCACCATTAAGGGAATTAATGATTACGTCCGGCTTTTCTCTTAAAATCTCAGCTATTTCGTCTTGAAAATCCTTATTTCCCATAGGAGTATAAGCTTCTCCAACACACTCACCCTTTAATTGTGCAAGCTGTGCCTTTATGATTCTGTTTGCAGTCCTTGGGAAAACGTAATCACTACCAATAAGGTACATTCTTTTTCCATACTTCTGTGCACAATAATCAACTGCCGGAACAACCTGCTGGTTTGGAGAAGCCCCCATATACATAATATTTGGACTTGCTTCCATACCTTCGTACTGAACAGGATACCACAAAAGCCCAAATAAGTTTTCTACTACAGGTTTTACAGCTTTTCTGGAAGCAGAGGTCCAGCAGCCAAAAATAGTAACTACTTTGTCTTCTGTAAGAAGTTTTCGTGCTTTTTCTGCAAACGTAGAAGGATCGCTCTGGCCGTCTTCTTGAACAGCCTTAATTTTCTTTCCAAGTACACCACCGGCTTCGTTTATTTCTTTTATAGCAAGCAGCTCTGAATCTCTTACTGGGGTTTCGCTTATTGCCATAGTACCGCTTAAAGAATGAAGCAGACCTACTTTTACATACTGATCTTCCTTTTCTTTACAGCTACCTAAAAGCAGCATGAGTCCAGTAAATAAAAGCATAGTCATTAATTTTGATTTTTTCATTATTTTTTCCTCCCGGATTATTTACAAACTATAAGATATTATAGGTAATCATCATTCCTTTACCTTTTACATTACATTCAATCGGTTCGCTGAACTTGATATCTGTATTTTTAAGCTGTTCATATACATCAGAAGAAACTCTTATTCCGCCTGGATCAGCGGCAGTTTCCATTCGGCTTGCAACGTTTACAGTGTTTCCCCATACATCGTAAATGAACTTTGTCTTACCAATTACACCCGCTGTTACAGGACCACAGTTTAAGCCAATTCTGATATTGAACTTTATCTTAGCAGCTTTATTGTATTCTGCCAAATCTTCAAGCATTCCTTTTGCAAACTCAACCATTAAGCTAACATGGTTTTCGTTATGAGTTGGAACACCACAGGCTGCCATATAGGCATCTCCAATTGTCTTGATTTTTTCAATTCCAAGCTTTACTGCGCGTTCATCAAACTTAGTGAATAATTCGTTAAGTGCATCTACAATTTCGGAAGCACTGTGTCCGCTTGAAGTTTTAGTAAACTCAACAATATCAGAGAAAAGAATTGTAACATTTTCGTAATCACGACCAATAGAATGGATGCCGTCCTTAAGCTCGTCTGCAATTTCATTAGGAAGAATGGCACGCAAAAGGTTGTCTGATTTAGCCTTTTCCTGAATAACCTCGGCTGTTCTTTCCTGAACGATTTTTTCGAGCCGTATATTTTCACGCATCATTCGTTTCTGATTGTGATAGAACAGGAAAATAATTGTACCAATAATAACAAATACTAAAATTACCCAGAACGACGTCATCTGATAAAGATACGGCTTTTGGACAAACAATACGGTTTCTGCCTGCTTTGAATAAAGTCCGTCGGCATTTATGGAATTAAGATAGAAAACGTGTTTACCAGGCTTTAAGTTTGTATAAGACATTGACCTTACGTTTGTTGGAGAACAGAACTCATCTTCAAAGCCGGTGAGCTTATAGGTAAAAGTAATTCTTTCCGGAGCATCAAAGCTTAAACCTGTAAAGTTTAACACTACTCGCTTTGTACCAGGCTTTAAGGTAATATCGACTGCATCATTTGTGTAAAGGGTGTTATCAAGCACAACTTTATTGTCTACAACAACTGTCTCTATCTGTACGAGCGGCATAATCGGGTTTTCATGAACCTTTTCCGGGTCATAGATTGCAATTCCGTCTACCATAGCAAACCAGATTCTACCGTAGCGGTCTATTATGCTTTTTGCTGTTGACGTAGGTCCATTTGAATCAAGACCATCATTTTTTGTATAAAACTGAACCGATTGCTTATTTGTATTCCTTACTGCCAAATCTATAAAATCGTTATAACCAATTGAAGAGATTCCGTGATTGCTCGTCATCCAGAGCGTATTTGTAGTATCTGCAATAACCTGGAAAACAGAGTCCGTACCAATTCCATTCTCTGAATTAATATTCTGGAAAACATCTGGAACTGCAAGTCTGCTGTCAAAATCCGGGCATCGGGTAATTCCGCTTCCACTGCAAATCCAGTACGCACCGTCTATATCCTGAGTGATTTTGAAGATTACGTTACCGGCAAGTCCATCATCAGAAGTAATATGCGAAATAATTGCTTCCTCGCGCATAAGATAAACGCCGTCACCATCTGTTCCAATCCAGACAACATCATTCGTATCCTGATAAATTGCCATTACATATTCATTATCAAGACCATTATTCTGCTTATAGTTTTTTATAGAACCGTCCGCATGGATAATACTAAGACCAGTCGTTGTTCCTACATAAAGCTCATTAGGGGCTGTTTCTATGGCAACCCTTACCTTGTTTCCGGCAAGTCCGTCATCTGTTGTCCAGCTTTGAATATTTTTTCCATCGTAACGAAGCTGTCCGGGCTTTGTATAACAGCTTACAAGAATATCACCGCTTTTTGTCGCCTGAATATCGCGGATTCTGATATTCTTTGTGTATTCAGTAAGCTTGTTTGTAACTTCAACTTCATTTTCATAACAGCGCACACCTGTATCTGTTCCAACCCATATTTTACCGGTGCGGTCTTCTGTAACGCTATTAACGGCGACTCCAAGCTTTTTGATTTTGAACTTGCCTTTTGTAAGCTTGCCAATACCGTTTCTGTCTGTAGAAAACCAGATATTATTCTCTCTATCTGATATGATTTTGTTTATTTTTGCAGAATTAAGAACCTCGCCGTTATATTCAATGAACTGTCCTTTATCATAAACTACAAGTCCTTTTTCTGTACCAAACCACATATTTCCATTTGGTGTAGAATAAATTGAAGAGGTTGTGATGTTATCAAGGAAGGTATTTGTCTTTACTTTTTCAACCTCTCTTCCGTTTTTCATGCGTAAAATACCTTCTTCACCAAGTCCAATCCAGAACTGACCTTCTGTGTCCTGGCAGATTGAGGTTGCGAAGAACGGCTCGTATTTTTGAAGCTCAGATCTTGTACGGAAAATATCTCCTGTGTATAAGAAAAGGCCATTTTCGTTTGCAGTAAGCAGCCACATTCTTCCAACCATATCGCAATATAAAGAAACGGCAATTATTCCTTTTGCAATTGTACCGGCTTCAAACTGAACCGTAATCAAATGCCCCTTTGGCGTTATGTAAACTACTCCGGCGGCAGTTCCAACCCAGACGTTTCCACTCTGGTCTTCTGCTAAACATCTTATTGAGTTATTAGGAAGTCCATTTTTTGTTGTATATGTCTTTTTTCCTTCCGGCGAGATTCTTTGTAAACCTTCATCGTTGGAGCCTATCCATAAGTTGCCCTGCGAATCTTCAAGAATTGCACGTACAGAAACAAAGGTCAAATCGTTATCTGAGCTTCGTTTATGAGTGGTAAAGTTCATTCCATCAAAGCGGGCAAGACCTTCGTAAGTTCCGATATTGATATAGCCGTCACTTGTCTGAATTATATCTGTGGCAGAGGTACCGTTTAATGTGCCGAAAGCATTCCAGGATTGATATACGTAATTATCAAAAAAATATTCCTGAGCAAAGAGAGAAAAACATGATAAAAATGCAATAAAAACGATTATGAATGACTGTTTTTTCATACAAGTATTATAGTACATATTTATAATTTTGTAAAAATAATTGATTATTATCTTAATATTTGCTGAAAAATACGCCACTTCCCTAAATGCTTAAAAAACACTATAATTATTTTGTATATTTATATATTTTAGGAGCAATAAATAGTATGGCTGATAAAGAAATGGCTACCATTTATATTTTTGGAAAAAAATATGATGTACCGGCTGAATTAACAATTATGAACGCCATGGAATATGCTGGCTACCAGCTGAAACGTGGATGCGGATGTCGTAACGGCTTTTGCGGAGCATGTGCAACAATCTATCGAATAAAGGGACAGAATCAGTTGCAGACTTGTCTTGCCTGCTCAAAGAAAGTTGAAAACGATATGTATATCGCAACCCTTCCTTTCTTCCCACTCGTAAAACAGATTTACGATATAAACAAAATCAAACCAGAGCAGCAGATTATGATGCAGCTTTACCCTGAGATTTACTCTTGCGTAGGCTGTAATGC
Organism: Treponema sp.; assembly: GCA_017619795.1. GTDB lineage: Bacteria > Spirochaetota > Spirochaetia > Treponematales > Treponemataceae > Treponema_D. The sequence goes on along the minus strand of JAFZRP010000087.1, from coordinate 5,793 downwards.
TTGTACTCGTGCTTGTCCACAGAGCCTTAAAACAATGCAGTACATTGCTTATGCTCAGCGCGGTGATTTTGAAAAATGTGCTGACCTTTCCTTTGACTGCGTAATGTGCGGTTGTTGTTCTTCACGCTGTCCTGCTGGAATCAGTCATCCACAGGTTGCAGAGCTTGCACGCCGAATCAACGGTAAGTATTTACAGCCACAGGCACAGCACCTTCTTGACCGTGTTGCAGAAATTGACGCAGGCGAATGCGAAGCTGCAATCAAAAAGTTTGTAAAGATGTCAACAGGCGACAAAGAGCAGATCAAGAACTTGTACAATAACAGAGACATTGAAAAATAAGGAGAAAGACGAATATGTACGGTAATTACTTAGATGATGCTGCGAAAATCGTAGCTGAAAAACGCGAAGAAAATATTAAGTTTGAACATGCTCGTCTTACTGCAGAACAGAAGGACGATTTACTTTTGAAGTTCCATCCGGACCGCATTAAAAATCAGTTCACAGAATTAAAGATTGGTCCTAACAAAGGACAGAAAGCTCCAATCGAGCTTGCAGAAATGCTCCAGGCAAAGCCTCGTCTTGAACCAGAAAAAATTGATCTTAATCATATTGATTACGAAGCTGATGTACTTGTAATTGGTGGTGGCGGAGCTGGTACTTCTGCTGCTATTATGGCAAGTGAAGCTGGTGCAAAGGTTTTGCTCGTGACAAAGCTCCGTGTTGGCGATGCTAACACAATGATGGCTGAAGGTGGAATCCAGGCTGCAGATAAGCCAAATGATTCACCTGCTCAGCACTATCTTGACGCTTTTGGTGGCGGACACTTTGACGGAAAACCAGAGCTTGTATACACACTTGTAAACAAGGCTCCAAGCGTAATTAAATGGCTCAACGACCTTGGTGTAGAGTTCGACAAGATGCCGGACGGAACTATGGTAACAACTCACGGTGGTGGAACAAGCCGCAAGAGAATGCATGCCTGCAAGGACTATTCTGGTGCAGAAATTATGCGTACACTCCGCGACGAAACCTTTAACCGCGCAGACCGCATTACTGTAGTTGACTTCACAGCTGCTATCGAAATCATCAAAAACGAAAAAGGCGAAGCAGCCGGTGCTGTTCTTTTGAACATTGAAACTGGAGAAATCCGCATTGCTAAGGCTAAGGTTGTAATCATTGCAACTGGTGGTGCCGGACGTATGCACTATCAGGGCTTCCCAACCTCTAACCACTACGGTGCAACAGCTGACGGTCTTGTAATCGCTTACCGTGCTGGTGCTAAGCTTCTCTATCAGGATTCTTTGCAGTATCACCCAACAGGAGCTGCTTATCCTACACAAATCCTTGGTAAACTCGTAACAGAAAAGGTTCGCTCTCTTGGAGCTAAGCTTATAAACAAAGACGGTGAAGTTTACATTCATCCTCTTGAGACTCGTGACGTAAACGCTTCCGGTATTATCCGTGAAGTTCGCGAAGGACGCGGCGTTAAGAATGACGTACAGGATGCTGTATGGCTCGACACTCCAATGATTGATATCATTCACGGTGAAGGAACAATCCTTAAGTCAATTCCTGCTATGTACAACATGTTCATCAAGTACGGAATCGATATCCGCAAGGAACCAATTCTTGTTTACCCTACACTCCATTATCAGAACGGTGGTGTTGAAATTGACAAGACCTGTCACACAAACATTGCTAACCTGCTCGTAGCCGGTGAAGCTTCTGGTGGTGTACACGGAACAAACCGTTTGATGGGTAACTCTTTGCTTGATGTAGTTGTATTCGGACGTGAAGCTGGAATTGAAGCAGGAAAAATGTTCAAGAAGATTAAGCTTTCTAAAGAGCTTTCTCTCCAGCACGTTAAGGATTTTGAAAAGGAACGCTCAGCTGCCAAGATTAAGGGCAACGCTGTTTCTCCAAAAGTTCTTCCACGCTATACACACGGAAATCCTGAGTTTGAAAAGGAAATCCCTGGAGCAACATTGTAATAGATTCTTAGTTTAAGAACTATACTCTTTATAAAAACAGTCTGATTTTGTTATCAGGCTGTTTTTTTTATTCTTGACACCAATAATATTATGACCATATAATGACTATATCTCACAAAGGAGGCAACTATGACCGCACCTTTATTTAATGTAAAATCCAGATTCAGCGAATATGTAACCATGGCGGAAAACGGCGAAGTTGTAGAAATTACAAAATATGGCAGGACAACTGCCGTCATTATAAGTATAGACGATTATAAAAAGCTTAAAGAAAATTACAGACCTTCTTTTGTGGAAAAACTCAAGGAATGGCGAAAAAATAATGGCGGACTCACAGAAGAAGAATACGAAAACTTTTCAAAATCTCTAACCAGAAACAAAGAAACTTATTCCACAAGCGAGGCTGTATTTTGAAAACAATTTACCTTCTTGATACCAATATTATCTCCGAAACAACAAAGCAGGAACCTTCTGAGAGCATTATAACAAATCTGGAATATCACAATGGAACCTGTGCTATAAGCAGCATAACCTGGTATGAGCTTTTAAACGGCGTAGAGCTTCTTTCTGAAAGTTCAAAAAAAGACAGGCTTCGTTCCTTTTTAATTGACTATGTACAGCCTTCTTTCCCGATTATTGACTATGATGCTCACGCTGCTAAAATTAATGCTGACATAACAAGTCGGCTCATTCCAATAGGAAAACCTACTCCAATTCTAGATACACAGATAGCCTCAGTTGCAATTGCGAATAATTTAATTCTTGTGACAAAGAATACAAAAGATTTTGAGATTTTTACAAATAACTGCGGACTTATGCTGGAAAAGTGGTAAACTTATTGAAAATTTGATTTTTCGTATTTTTCCTACATTTTTAACACAAAACTTTGAAAAAGTGTTATACTATTTGTAGAAACATAAAAACATTTTTTGGAGTTCTTAAAATGAAACAATTTGGCGGTTCAGTACTTTTTTTGGATCGTTCAGACATCAATACTGACGAAATCATACCTGCAAAATACCTTTCAGAAAATTCAAAACAGGAATTAAAACCTTACTTACTGGAAGACCTCAAAATTGAGGGCTTTAATCCTAAAACAGATGTGGCAGGAAAAAAAGTAATCATTACAAGGGAAAACTTTGGCTGCGGTTCTTCAAGAGAGCATGCACCTTGGGCTTTGGAAGTAAACGGTATTTATACAGTTTTGGCTCCTAATTTTGCACGCATTTTCAGACAGAATATGTTTAATAACGGAATGATGGCTATAGAAATTGACCGCAAATCTGTTGACGATATGTTCCGAACTTTTGCAGACAAAGATACTGAATGCAAGATTGTAATAAATGATGATGGCACTGCAAAAGCAAAGCTTATTGCCGGTTCTCTTTCAAAAAGCTACCCTTTCAAGCTTGATGATTTTGAAAAGGCTTTAATTGAAAAAGACGGCTGGGTTGGCTTCGCAGCATCAAAATATTAATACTGACATTTTATCTCAAAATCCTATATACTCTTAAGCTATGTTAAATCTCTCTGATTTAAAAAACGAGTTAAACCCTGAGCAGTTCAGGGCGGTAACTACAACAGACGGTGCAATTCTCATTATCGCTGGCGCAGGAAGCGGAAAAACGCGCGTTATTACGTTCAGAATAGCGCATATGCTGGATAAGGGCATTCCGCAGAGTCAGATTCTTGCCCTCACCTTTACAAACAAAGCTGCAAAGGAAATGTCCGACCGAATTAAGGACCTTACCCAGAGAAAGCTTCAGAATCTTACGGTTTCTACATTCCACGCCTTTGGCGTTAAGATTCTTCGTCAGGATATTGATAAGCTTGGCTACAGAGAGAACTTTTCCATTTACGACGAAACAGACCGTGTTGCGCTTATAAAGGAATGTGGACGCGAGCTTAAGTTTTCTCCAGATTCAATGGATATTTATATGCTCGGAAACCTTATTTCCAACATAAAAACAGGCCGCAAAGATTGGGATGCTAAAACTTCAATGTACCGCCCGCTTTACGAAAGCTACCAGGAAGGCTTAAAGCTTTACAATGCCGTTGATTTTGATGATCTCATTGTTCTGCCGATAAAGCTTTTCCGCGAAAATCCAGAGGTACTTGCCCGTTACCGTGACCGTTATAAATACATAATGGTAGACGAGTTTCAGGACACAAGCCATCAGCAGTATGAAATGATGCATCTTCTTGCAGACAAAAACGTTGCTGTTGTTGGTGATGATGATCAGAGCATTTACAGCTGGCGAGGTGCTGACTATCAGAATATCGTAAACTTTGAGCACGATTTTGACGTTACAGAAATCCGTCTTGAACAGAATTACCGTTCTACAGAAACAATTCTTGAAGCAGCAAACGGTGTAATTTCGCACAACAAAAACCGCAAGGATAAAAAGCTTTGGAGCGGAAACGGCAGCGGAAAACCAATTGAAATCTTTATGCCTCAAAACGAAACAGACGAAGCAGACTTTATTGCAGAAAGTATCCTTGGAATTGCCGCCGAAGAAAGACGAAAGTATGATGAGTTTGGCGTTTTAATCAGGGCAAATACACAGGGTCGAGCGCTTGAAGAAGCCTTTTTGCAGAACAACATCCCCTATACAATGAGCGGCGGAACTTCGTTTTTTGACCGCAAGGAAATTAAGGATATTGTCAGCTACTTAAGGGTAATTTCTAATCATGATGATGATATAAACCTGCTTAGAATTATAAATACACCTCGCCGCGGTATAGGACGAGCTGCAATCCAGCTTTTAAACGATGAAGCAGAAAAATACAACTGTACGCTCTGGAGTGCAATCAATTCACTTATAAATGATCCGGCTTCTGCTGCAAGCGATGCCCTAAAGGACGATTTGAAGGAGTTTACAGACCTTATTGAACGGAACCGACAGAAACTTTTGAGCGGACGAGGCCTTTCCGGTAAAGTTCGTCAGCTTGTAGAAGACGTAAACTATAAAGATCATCTTATAACCGAGTATCCAAAGAACGAAAAGGCTGTGCGCTTCAAGCTTATGAACATTGAAAGCCTTTTTAACTCTATGGAAGTTTGGGAAAACGATCCAGACAATGATAATCCAAGCTTATTTAATTATCTGAACAGAATTACGCTTGTTTCGCAGGATAACAATGATGATGAAAGCAACAAAGGAAAGGTCAATCTGATGACGATTCACGCTTCGAAGGGGCTGGAATTCCCTGTAGTTTTTATTGCCGGTGCAGAAGAAGGCCTTATTCCACATGCCCGCTCTGTAGAAGAAAACGGTGGAGATGTTGAAGAAGAAAGGCGTCTTTTCTACGTTGCAATTACCCGCGCCCGCGACAAGCTTTTTATAACCTCGTGCCTTAAACGCCGCAAAATGACTATGGTTGCCGATTGTGAACCTAGCCGCTTCCTCGATGAGATTCCTGCAAACCTTGTGGAATACCACGAGCCAAAAGAGTTTACACAGGAAGAATCACATGAAATATTAAGCGGCTTTTTGGATCAGCTTAAGGCTAAGCTATAACCTCTCGTATTCCTGCAAAAGCCTGTTAGCAATAAGCTTTCCAAAATACTCATAGACAATTGACTGCTCTGTTTGATCGCTTTCAAAAGAGCCCATAAAAGTTTCTTCCTGTTCTAAATCTATTATTTCCCGTTTTATTAGCTTTTTTGTCTGAGTATCGTAAACACAAAGAGCAAATCTTCCGCGATAAGTCATTATAGTTTCCGGCACCTTTATTGAAGGAGTATAACAAAGCAATCCTACAAGAATACCGGCAGAGCTTAAACAAAAGCCTGCAATT
>JAFZRP010000086.1 GCA_017619795.1 Treponema sp. | reverse complement strand
TTTGGAGCAGAGTTCTGGATGACATCTGAAGAAATTGAATGGGGATATTCTGGTGCTTATTCATCATCATCTGAACCTAAAAATAGTCCTTTGAATGATCTTAAGATTTATGCAGGAGTAACGTATTTCCTGCCATTGTAACGGAATTATGAAAAAAACATTGCTAATTACTTCCAATATAAGTTAGAATTAATACCAAATATAAAACCAAATTACTAAGGGAGATTACTATATGAGAAAGATTATAATCATTATCATAGCTTCCATATTTTTGATGTCCTGTTCAAGTGAATCACCTTATAATGAAGGACTTTTCTTTGAGGAAGAAAAATACACCACACAGAAAACAGAATGGGAAAAGCTTGGCATAAAGAATTACAGTTTTGATTATGGATTAGTAGAAGGTGACGTTGGAATTCCAAGCGGGACATTTCACGTTACTGTTGTTGATGGGGTTGGAAGTATTAATCTTGATGAATATCCTTATAGTGAAAATCTAATCGAAAATCAATTGTACTATATAAGTAGTATTGAAGATTTATTTGACCGCGTAGACACTATTTATAAAACAGGAAAGCAGGATTTTGAAAGTGGTAAATACATTTATGTAAAAATTGATGTTAACTACAATTTTGAATATAGTTTTCCTGAATATGTATATTTACGTTGTGAGACAAAAGAATCTCAGAAAAAAAATTACAAAAACGGAGAAATTGCACTTGGACCAGCACATTCTAACTATCATGTAGTTATCAGCAATTTCAAGGTGGATGAATAATCCAAGGAGAATATAATGATTAGTCATATTAAGCAAATTGTACTGACATTGGTAGCAGTTGCAGCCTCGTTAACACTTTTTGTTTCATGTTTTCCCGATGTTGAGGTTTCTGTTGACCCTGCACCACAAGAGATAACAGTTAGCTTAAATATTATTAATGAAAAAGATAAGCCTGTAGATGTAAAATTATATTATTTTGAACGCTCTGATGATAAACATGTCTGGTGTTTGCGGAGAAAAGTATCTAATGATGAGTGCATAGTTACAGAAAATATTGACAGCTCAATTCAAAAAAATCTGACTGTAACAGTAAATGGTTATTATTTAAGTGAATATGACACATCTTTTGTTCTTGTAATAGATGGCAAGGCATATACCGGTTTTTCTGAAAAGACATGTAAAGATTTGGATGGTAATGAACTTGAGTTTGATATAATCCAGCAGAATCTAGGCTGGCTGGATTTTAAAGACAATCAAAAAGATAGTGATATTTATCATGGAACAATGCAGCCAGAAAAACTTACAGAAGAATGGTATAAATGGGGATTATATTATACAGCAACAGTTTCAGAAACTGGAGTTGCTTTCGTTCTTGATGAATTGATTTATTAATACAGTATACGGAACAGTTCAAAAACAACCAGACTATTTTATTCCCTCAGCTAAAAAAGAAATCATAAAAACAGGAAGATTCAGATATCCATCTGAAGTTCGAGTAATATCTTTTTGAGAAAGGGTCACCCTCGAATCTGTTGTATTATACGATGCAAGAACTGTTTTTGAATCAAGTAAATCAAAAAGAAGTTCATCATCCTTCTGAGTTTTCCTGAAACCTTTGGCTTTAGAAATGCTATAGCGTTTTATACCTTTTGAAAGCTGTGCAGGAATTGCCTTATACATTGCAAAAATTCTTCCAGAAGAATCGATTTTTTTAAAATCATCTTCATAAAGACTAATAATGGAACGTTTTATATTATCGATTTCCGTAAAGTTTCTTCCTTCGACATATGCCATTACTGATTGAGACATTCCCCCCACAGCCATATAAAGCCTGAAATCCCGCATAAGTTTTCTGTTAACTGCCTGTCCAAGCGGCTTTTTCTGGTTATAAAGCTCCCGAATAAGATCATATGTGTTATTACCGATTGCCCACATAAATTCTTCAAGATTTTAAAACGCAAAATAATGCATTTCTTCAAAACTTTTTAAGTCAAAATACTGCAATTCTTCAAGATTTTAAGCCCTAAAAAAGTGCATTTCTTCAAAACTTTTACTTATACTCCGAATCTTCTGCAATCAGCCTTTCTCCAGACTGTTCTTCCTTAGAATACTCAGCTGCTTCCGAGGCAGGAGCTGGCACGGTAAGTAATTCTTCCACGGAAACCTTAAACACTTCCGACAAGGCTTTCAGTTCGATGTCTGTGATAAACCTTGTTCCAGCTTCCATTTGCTGGATAGCATTCTTCCCTAAATCATGATTCAAAAGCTGCATCTTGTCTGCCAGCTCTCTTTGCGACCATACCGGATTCTGCTGTAATCTAAGCCTTTTTACATTAAGCCCTGCTATATTATTTCTGTCGCCGTTTCTGTTCTTATACATCGTATTCCCTGGGATTCATCGACCGCTTATAATTCAGCCGTCAATTCTCAAGGAAATTTTAATTCATACTAAAAACTATATGACACTCACTAGATGTCAATTGTTTTTTATCTTAAACTTATCAATATGATTATAAGCAGAACAGCAATAAGCGGCACTCCGGACTCTCTTAAAGACAACATTCTGAATCTTCTCCAAATGCTCTGCTATGCAAAGTGCATTACCGATTATTCCGAATGCTCCATCTGGTTCGAAGCCTCTGCCCTCACCCTCTGTTCAGATATAATCAGTCACCTTACAGAAAACGGTATTAAAATCACAGCACGCCCCCTTTCAGAAGCAAACCCACAGGAAAAATCTTTTTCACAACAATTCGAATCATCTTTCCCAAAGGTTCTAATAATTCTTTTCCCCGACCAGGAACCAGAAAACTCCTCGTTTAAATCTGACTTCCAAAACCTCACCGACAAGCTTTCTTCGCTCCCAACTCCCACCCTTCTTTTTGCCGCCAGCACAAACAAAGACTTACCTTTAATAAAATCCCTTCATTCCTGTAGCACCCTTTTCCAAAACGGCCGATTTATTGGATAGAATCTAAAACTTCAATCTCCTGTATCCTCAACAATTTTCCAATAACCACTGTACCCACTTCCATAAAACACAACCTTATCCCTCATTGCAGCAAGATGTCTTTCTATAGTTTTTTTGTTTTTTCCAGCCCTTCTTGCAATTTCATCACGTGTAATTTTATTATTTTCTTTAATACAACGTATAATAAAATAGTCTAAATTATCTTGAGCGTCATTTTGAGCGACATCTTGAACGACATTTTGAGCGACATAAAAACCGTCTACTTTAAGCTCTCTTGCAAGATTTATATAAGAATCACTTGCCGTACAATCAACTGCTAGGCCACCCGAGTTTGATTCTGGTACTGGAACATTAGCACCCCATTCATCACAGATTCTTTTTATTTTACTATATCCACGCCCCCAGCTTTCTATATAACCACATCTAAAGAAAATACTTGCAAGATTTGGATTTCTCGGTACAGATCGGTGGAACTTATAAAGTGACGAAACTGGTATTGAAGCAGGCATTTCTCCAAAGTTCCAGATATTTATTCTGTCTCGGAAAACTTGAATCTGAATTGGAGTTGGTTGCATATAATCCTTATGAATTACAGCATTTAAAAGTAATTCCCGAAATGCTTCAGGTGGAAAGAAATATGTTTCTCGTCTTGTAATTCCTTCGTAGCTTATAAGAGCTTTCATATATTTTAAGTAAATAATCTCCATAGCTTTTTCGACCTGTTCCAAAAGAGAACCATGAACTTCATCCTGATAAAGAATATCAGCTTCATTTTCAAAATAAGCAATTTTGATATAAGCATTTGTAAACCATTTTTCCGGATCTGGATGAAAAGCAAGCACTGCTGCTCGTGTTAAATATTCTGATTCATAACAATGCAAATTATGAAGCAAATCTTCTCTGCTAACTGCTAAATCTTCTTCTGTAAGACGATGCCTTTGCAATGCTTTTTTCTTAAAAATCTTAAATGCTGTTTCTTCAAGCTCTTCTGAATTAACATTAGGAACTGGCACACTATCCCATGTTCTTCCCTGTACAGAAAAGATCATTTTATCAAGTTCATACCCATTAACTTCCTGTGTTGTAGAACCACTTCTTCTGTAATACTTTCCATGATAGCTCACAGGGAAAGGATATTTTTCAACAACTATCTGAAAATACTTTTTATCTCCATCTGCAAACAAGTTTACTTCACATATCAATCCCATTGTATTCAAAATCTTATTTGGAAGATCTTCTGATAGTTTGTGGCTGTTATTTACACCGATTACCTCTCCATCATTCCTAACACCAATATAAAGCATTCCCCCAGATGTATTTGAAAACGCACAAATCCACTTGAGATATTCATCACGCCAGGATTGTTTAAACTCTATATCTTGTTTTTCATCTTTTAAAAGCTTCAAAAGTTAAACTCCTTTATTGCAAAGTAAATCTGCACATCAACGGCAAATGGTCAGAGTACCCTTCTCCACTGTAAATCTTATACGCAAAAGGAATCTTGCCATCAGTTGCCCACGGAGTACGGGCCGCAGGTTCAAAGTAAGTAAGGCTGATGTTTCCGCAAACAAAAATGTTATCTATACGTTCCCACTTTTCCTTATAATAGTAGCTGCCGATATCAGTGGAATAAGCTCCATTTTCAGTCAGCCACGGAGAATAAACCTTTACGGTATTCTCTTCTCCAAACCCCGCACCTCTTAACAAAATGCCGCCATCAGTTAAAGCAAACTTACCGACATCCCTGTTAAAATCTCCGCAAATAACAACCGACGGTAAAGATCCCCCGTTATTTAGTTCAGCCATCCTACAAGCAAGCACCGACTCCTGCCAATCACGCCAAATCTCAGTATCAGTCTCACCTCCGGACATCGACTTCCAATGATTCGCAAAAAGCACAAAATCCCTTTCGCCCACATCGACAATCACCTGAATCAAATAACGCAAACTCGGCTCTTCACTTCTCTGAGTACGAACATCCAGATAATGTGTAGTAAAATCACAAAGCTCAAGCTTAGACAGAATCCCAATTCCAATCCCTGAATCCTCCGGTTTAGCAAAACACGAATACTTCCAGAAATCCTTGTTCTTCCAGGATCCACCGGCAAAACAATTACTGATATCCTGCAGAACACTTTCATTCTCAATCTCAATCAAGACAAAAATATCCGCATTCAAGGCCGCAATCGAATCGCACAAGCGCTCAAGTCTTACTGAATACTTATCTCTATTCCAAATCCCAGCCTTTTTGAACTCGTCATATTCACACCCATCTTTTTCACCATCAAAAAAAGTTTGAACATTCCAGGAAACAAGCGAAACACTATCCTTCCCAGACACTTCTTTTTTCACCGACAGAGCACAACCAGAAATACAGGAACAAAGCCACAGCATCAGAACATTAATAATCAGAAACCTGAAAACCCTCATTTTTTCTCCTCACATCTAATCACTGGGCCGCTTATTGGACCGCATAAATAATATAGTCAAAACTTAGAGAAAAACTGCAATGATTTGAGAAAAAAGTTTGATTTTTTTGTATTTTTTTAGGATTTTGAAGCTAAAAGTGGTTCTACTTCTGTGCTTCTTTTTTAGCTGGGATTTTGCTCATTCCTATTTCTGCAAGCTTTTTGTAAGAAGCCGGCAAATCGCCGATAGCGGCATATTCATAAAGCTCAAGGATTTCTTCAAAAGCTTCCTGCGCCTTATCATAATCCTTTGTTTTTATATAAAGATGACCAAGCTCGTATTTTGATTCAATATAATTTTCTGTATTGTTACCGTATCGCTGAATAGAAGTCTGATAGTAATGCTCTGCCAGCTTATAGTCCCCGGCACTAAATGCATTCTGCCCCTTCTGAATCAGCTGTGCCTGAGTCAAATCTGTTGGAATCTCCGGCAATGAGCGGCATGAACTAAGTGCCAAAACTGCAGTAAATATAAGTGATATAGTAATGATGATATAATTCTTTTTCATAGTGTGTTAAGTTTACAGTAATAACTAATCTTCGGCAATAACCAGCATGGAAATCAATTTTGTAAACACCTATACACAAAAAAAATAGCTCCCGGTCAAGTTACGTCTTTCAAAATCGCAGGCTCGCCTGCTACACGCTGCTGTGCCTTGTAATTATATACGTTGCCGCAAAAGCGGCAGCACAGCAGAGTGTTTTTGAAAGCCGTTCCTTTCCCTCGCGCTATTTTTTTGAAATCATTTTTACAAAATTGATTTCCGTGCAAGATTAGTCGTTAGGCAGAAGAATTGTCTTTAACTGTATTCCTCTTTGCGATGCAACCAACATAACATAATCTTTAGAATACTTTTTGGTACCGCGTGGTGTCGGATGCGGTTCTGCATCACCAATAAGAATTATGAGCTTGGAAACACCAGGTCGCCATTTATAGAACTCAGAAGAAGCGTAAATTGCTTCGTAAACGGCTTCGGGGATATCGCCGCCTTCTTTACCGATAATTTTTATGGAGTTCAGATTTTTTGTGAATGTATTCAGATTAGTTGTAAAATCAAACATCTTTACCGGGAGCTCGCGGAAAGAGAAGGAATCGCCATAATCTCTATAGAAGAGAAGTCCGAACCGTGCATTTGGAGCATCCTTAAAAGAATCGAGCAGAGAAGGCATTAAATCCTTTTTTAGAACGATAAGATCGTTTTTCATACTTCCGGTAGCATCAATTGCAAAAACAACATCAAGGTTGTCTTTATCAGCAATATCCTCAAGAATCTTATTTATATCCTCAACGATAGTGTCCGGTCCCTTCGAATACGTAATCTCCTCGGAAATCTCTTTAAACTTTTCGCTCGCTACAGGATTATAATCGTCGGTAAGAACGACAGGAGGTTCAGGCTCTGGTTCCGGTGGATTTTTCTTTGGCTTTGGCTTTTTGCGGGTTTCCAGATTGAACATAAACGGACTGTCCATATAGTCGCCGTTATAGTCTGCATAAGGCTTTTCAAAGGTTCTGATATTGATAAAGGTGCCTTTTCCAATTTCAATTTCACCGTTTCTAGACCAAGGATAACCATAAATCAGCTTCGCAGGGATATATATATGGAAGGCTTCTCCAAAAAAGTCAGTTTTTTCTGTAGTGGAGTCAACAAGACTATATTTTGCCCCCTCGGAAACAAGCGGCTTACCGTCAAGATAGCGGATTTCATCACCATTTATAGAATTATATTCAGCAGCCCTGTACGCATAACTGTCTGATTTTCCTTCCGGATCCTTTGTTGTTTCTGTAAGAAGGATTGAATTAACAAGCGGTAGCTTACGAACATAAAGATGATAGCCACCCTCACCAAAGACACCATCCTTTTCCGGCACAAGCCTTAAGTCTGAGGCCTTTATGCGCATTGCATTTTGTTTTTCGGTATAAACAATTTTCTGACTTCCATTTGCTCCATCATCATCACTACCTGCACCAGCACTCTGTGCAAAAACAAAGCTGCCAAGCATCACAAAAAGTGAGCAAACCAAAACCTTTTTCGACATCATCATCATTACAGACTTTTTCATACTTCACTTATCGGTAATAAAAAGAAAAAATTCATTGAAAAATTCGAATTATGCTATATAATTAAATAATACTTAATATTTCTTAAATATTTATTAAGTTAGCATTATGGAAAGTACACTAGATTTTGAACAGGTTGATATTTCGACCTTTTTCGATCAAGAATCAGAAGTTCCTCAATCTGCGCAAAACGCAGAAGTGTTCACGGAAAACCAAAAGAAGTTGGTTAACGGAATACTTGAAGTTATAAAAACAATCGATAAAGACAAGGCAGAAAACTTTCAGGAAAGAGTTAAGGATCTGGAAACGCTTGCTAAGGCAGTTGCCAACTTCCCATCTCTTCTGGAACGTCACAATCTTATTGGTGGCGAGCGAACTCCAACCTCTCTTATAGATTCACTTATTGACCACCAGGATGCCGGCGACTCAACCTTGCAGCTACCGTCAAAGGCTGTTCTTGGAAAAGGTCTGCTTGTTGCAAAAACTCACACTCTTTCTACGCTGCAAAAATATGTTTCTCATATGGGCGCAGAATATGAATATGTTGCACGAGCTCTTGAATCGGAGACAATTCTTTCTATGTTCTCGCTGCTCGTTGAAGACGTTTACCTGAACTTAATCCGCGACACAACCCAGCCGATTGACTTCCGCCGCGAATGGGCTTTGTCATTACTGCTGCTTTGGGAGCACTGGAACGATCAGACAATTGAAACCGTTGCGCCCGTTCTTCAGTCTGTTTGGACAGCCCGCCGTAAACTTGCGCCTGCTTTTGGAACGATGATGGGTACAAGTGAGCTTTTGTTAATTTCCATGCAGATGGACGACCAGTGGATCAGCTTTATAAAGCAGAAGCTCAGTAACCAGGGAGTTTCGCAGGCGATGGAGGAGTTCCTTTTTGGTATTTCCTACGAGCAGATTCTTTCGCTCCGTGCTAACTTGAAAACAAAGGGTATTCCTGCAATCGGTCGTGATGAGGTTTCAAAGTTCCTTGGTGAACACGTAAAATCGGATGCAGGACTCGACTACCGAGACTTTTATTCTCTATATACTATCCGCCGTGATAACGCCCGCTCAAGGGCAAGACTAAATCTTGAAGGTCCTCACAAGACCCTGGAAGATTACTTTATTCAATTCGTTACAGAACAAAACAAGGAGAAACAGATAAATGACACCTTCGCAAAATCCTGATGATGATAAACAGAAACGCATCCCATACCATTTTGGCGAAAAACTCAGACAGGTTCGCGAGCATAAGGGCTTTACACTTAAGGTTGTTGCTCAGCGCGCGGGGGTGAGCGAGAGTCTTGTTTCTCAAATTGAACGAAATCACGTTTCGCCTGCAATAGATACACTGCTCGCTCTTGCCGATGTACTCGACATCAACCTGGAGTTTCTTTTTGAAGAATACCGTAAGGAACGCCCTGTCCGCATTACTAGAGCCGATGAACGCGCAACTCTTGAAGAGGAAGATATTGTTTACGAAGAGCTTGCCAAGCCGGGTTCAACAGACAAAGAAAACTCAATGGAAGCATACGTGCTCAAGATTCCTGCCGGCTCCCACACCCACAGAGGCTCTTATGGACATTTAGGTCGCGAGCTTGGAATTATCACAAAGGGCAAAGCAAAGCTTACGTACGAAAACAAAGAATATTTCTTGGAAGAGGGAGACAGTGCTTCGTTCTCTGCCGCCGTTCCTCATGTACTCGAAAATATCGGCGACTGTGAATTGCAGGCTATCTGGGTTGTTACTCCGGCACAAAGATTCGTAAAGTAATGATTATGAACAAACCTTTGTCATTGTCGGACTTGATCCGACAATCTCTTACATCATTATTTTTCTTCGTCATTATATTACTCCTCCCAAGCTGCAGCACCACAAAGCTTCTTAAAGAAACCTACTCCTACCCGGAAGTTCTGCCAATCGAAGAGCTGTCCCCAAATCCTGTTGTGTGGACAAAAATTCAGGACGGCTTTGAGCTTACCGGCGACACCGTAAAAAAACAACGCGTAAGCTGGCATTGCGTTAGAATCGACCTTAATACACCGGGCCTTTCAATAGTTTACGCCCCTCATTCAGAAACCCTCGGTCAGCTTTTTAAAGTAAAAGATTTTGCTAAACACTATCACACTGTTGTCGCAATAAACTCTTCTCCTTTTTTAATAGAAACAACTAATTATCCTGTGGGGATTTTGAAGGACCACGGTAAAATTATTTCTGCCCCAAACCAGCAAAACTGCGCACTTGCTTTTTATTTTTGTGATGATGATGAAGCGCCCGAAGCTGAAAGTAAAACCAGAACCTTACGTGCCGAAATCCTGAACAACCAGGAAGAGGCGCTTGATTCAAAATACACTTATGCTTTCGGGGGCTTTTACACCACCTACGAAAACGGCGAATACAGAAAGTTCCAGCACAACAAGCGTTCCCGAATCGGCTGCGGTACTTCCGGTAATGGCCGCTATCTCTACATCTTCGCCACCACCCCGTTCTTCCACCTCACCGACCGCAACGGCCTCAATTACGAAGAATGCTCAATGATCCTAAAAAAACTCGGCTGCACCAAAGCCATGCAATTCGACGGCGGCCACTCCTCCGCCCTGCTCGTCTACACAAAAGATATTGAAAAGCCTTTCCTGCAAAGAAAAGTTCCTACAGCATTGGGAATTGTGGTGGATAAGTAGCTTATTTTCAGAACCTTTCGTTATTGCACACATCCTCTCTTTTTTGTATAATTATTTAATAATTCAAACAAAAAACTGCATATTTATACAGTTTAACAAAAAAAGTCTTATAAAAGATTTGCCCTGCAATGAAGGAGGTCCTTATGTTTACAGAAAAAGAAAAACAAAACATTTTAAAGAAGCTTGAACGACTTGCTGTTCATAACGACCCCATCAATCCTGATTTATATACAAAATATGATGTAAAACGCGGTCTGCGAAATGCAAACGGAACTGGTGTTCTTGTTGGTCTTACCCGAATTGGTGATGTAGTTGGTTACGACATTAAAGACGGACAGAAAATTGCAATTCCTGGAAAGCTTATTTACCGCGGATACAATGTTGAAGAGCTTATAAAGGATGCCGAAAAAAACAATCAGTTCGGTTATGAACAGTGCGCTTATCTTCTGCTTTTTGGTGAGTTGCCAAACGCTAAGCAGCTTCAGGTTTTCACTTCTTATCTTGGTGAATGCCGTGTGCTTCCTCCAAACTTTACAGAAGATATGATTATGAAGGCACCGTCAAATGATATTATGAATAAAATGGCGCGTGGCGTTCTTGCAAGCTATTCTTACGATGAAAATCCTGAAGGACGCGAAGTAAGCAATGTTGTTCGCCAGTGTATTCAGCTGATTGCACGCTTCTCTACTCTTGCTGCTTATGGTTATCAGGCAAAGAGCCGCTACTACGATAACAAGAGTATGTTCATCCATAATCCTCAGCCGGAGCTTTCTACTGCAGAAAACTTCCTGCGCCTTATCCGCGCAGACAACCAGTACACAAGGCTCGAAGCCGAAATCCTGGATCTTGCACTTATCCTTCACGCAGAACATGGTGGCGGTAATAACTCTTCTTTGACCGTCCACGTAGTTTCTTCTGCCGACACAGATACTTACTCCGCAATTGCAGCTGCTGTTGGTTCTCTTAAAGGACGTCGTCATGGTGGTGCAAATATCCGTGTTTCAGAGATGATGGATGAAATTAAGGCTAACGTAAAAGACTGGTCTAACGAAAAAGAAGTCCGTGATTATCTTACAAAGATTTCTAAGAAAGAAGCTTTTGACCATACCGGCAAAATCTACGGAATGGGACACGCAATTTATACAATCAGCGATCCACGTGAAGTTCTTCTTAAGGCAAAGGCTAGAGAGCTTGCAAAAGCAAAGGGCTGCATGGAAGAGTTTGAGTTATATGATTTGATTGAACGACTTTCTCCAGAGGTAATTCAGTCTACACACATTCACGCTACAGAAAAAAATATCTGTGCAAATGTTGACTTCTATTCCGGTTTTGTTTACTCTATGCTCAATATTCCTCGTGAGCTTTTCACTCCGATTTTCGCTATTTCACGAATTGCGGGTTGGTCAGCACACAGAATTGAGGAAATTGTAAGCGGCGGAAGAATCTATCGTCCTGCATACAAAAATATTTCAAAGGAACGAGAGTTTGTTCCTTTGATGGAAAGAAAATAGAGAAATGAAGATTTGTAATGCGTATGCATTACAAATCTGCTATTTTGCAATTCAATGAAACGCTGCGCCATTGCTCGCGTTTCTTTAAACTCAGGAGATTACTATGGGTGGTTTATTTGGAGTTGCATCAAAAGAAGACTGCACTTTAGATTTGTTTTTTGGAGTTGATTATCATTCACACCTGGGAACAAGCCGTGGCGGTATGGCCGTTTACAGCAACCAGGGTAGATTCGAGCAGTCAATCCACGATATAAAAAACTCTCCTTTCCGTACAAAGTTCGAAAATGATCTTGAAGAGCTTCGCGGTAAAATTGGAATTGGCTGTATAAGTGATTATGAACCACAGCCTCTGCTCGTAAACTCTCACCTTGGAAGCTTCGCAATTACAACTGTTGGTATTGTTACAAATAAAGAAGAACTTATCAAAGAAGTTCGCGAAAACAGCTCTACTCACTTTCTTGAAATGACCGGCGGAGAAATCAATCAGACTGAATTAATCGTTACGCTCATTGACCAGAAAAAAACTATCCTTGAAGGTATTCAGTACGTTCAGGAAAAAATAAAAGGCTCAATCACAATGCTGATTATGACTCCAAAAGGAATCTACGCAGCACGTGATAAGCTTGGAAGAACCCCGCTGCAGATTGGCAAAAAAGAAGGTGCTTACTGTGTTTCTTTTGAGAACTTTGCTTATGTAAATCTTGGTTACACCGACTGTCACGAGCTTGGTCCTGCAGAAATTGTCTTTATGGATGCAGACGGCTACAAGGTTCTTCAGCAGCCTGGCAAAGAAATGAAAATCTGTACCTTCCTCTGGATTTACTA
>JAFZRP010000085.1 GCA_017619795.1 Treponema sp. | reverse complement strand
CGTTGCGCGAGTGTGTCCTGTATGTCATAAATCCATAGCCCCGGACCAGGCTTTGACCGCCCGCCTTTTTAACAAGGCCGTTGGCAAAAAGCATGTTCACATCATCGGCTGTTCCAACTGCCATAAGCCTAGGGCGGATTAAAGTGTCCATAAACAATCCGTCTCATAAAAAACTGTAAAACTTTCAGTTTTGTGTTATAATATAAAAATATTGGAGGTATAAAATGAGTGATGATGTTCTGAATGTACAAAACAAAATTCTTTCTTTTTCTACTGAAGAACAGCTTTATTTATTAGCATATATTGCAAATGTTTTAAATAATAAAAAAAGAGAAGAAATTCATAATCCAGAATTTGTTCGAAAGGCTGGTATTGGTAAAGATCCAAATTTTTATATGTCTCCAGATTTTGATGCACCTCTTGAAGATTTTAAGGAATATATGTAATGGGATATTTATTAGACACACATACCCTTTTATGGTATTTGATTGATGATGCAAATCTTTCAAAAACAGCTCATAAAATATGGGTGTATTTTTCTCATAATCAATACTTCTTAAACAGTTTTTTTACTCCAGAAATTATTCATCATATCCTTCTCTTTTGACTTTCACTAACATTGCCAAATATGCAATATACATCGGAATCTGTAATGAAAAATTAGAAACTTCTATAAAGCGTTTTGTAATAAAAACAATAATAAGCCCTATTAATGTAATAATTGAAATAACAAAAGCAAACCATCTCAAGTTTTTCATTGATTCTTGTTTTTCAACAATTATATTCCATACCAATACAAAAAAAATACCAGAACAAATAGTCCATATAATTATGTCGCTTAAAGAATCAGTTTGTATCGCTAATATAAAAAGTAATACTATATCTAAAATATTCAGTATATGTATTGATATTTTCATTATTGGCCATCTAACTCTATATAATCAAATTTAACAAATTTATTCATCCCTGAATTACTGAATATTTGATTCATCATAAAAATCGGAGTATTATATGCAAACTCTGCAACTTCACCTGCTGTTATTGCTATAGATTCTTCATAATAAACTCCTCCTCCAATAGAGCCTGCTTGCAATCCTTTTATCTTGCCTTTATTCATATCATATGATATTCCGATTCCGGCACTAGAATATATATTAAAAGAAGTTCCTTCTATATCTCTTGTTGAAACAGGTTTTGTAAAATCTACAGAACCTGGAACAATATTAATTAATTCATTTATTGGTTTTGTAACTGTTATATTAATATTTTTTTCAACTCCAATTCCTATCCCTGCTGACACAGTTATTCCAGAATCCCAAATATTATTTTTATCAATAACTATTCCTCCTGAAACAGTATATCCTATTCCAAGAGCTTCTCTTTTTCCAATAGAAGCTTGAAATAATTGTTTATTATACGATTCTTGTTTATACATACATTTTTTTTCAGGCCGTTGCAAAAACAGATTCTTTTTATTATTTTCAGGATTCATATCCACATTAATTCCATCTGGTGCAATAAAGGATACTAACTTATTAACTACTTTATCAATTAATGAATTTTCATTTTGTTTATTTGTCTTTCTCACAGAATTAATATCATTTCCAGCGGAAGTATTTCTACTAGGACTGGTATATCCTTCTGTACTACTTGGATATCCTCTGTCTGAAAGATTACCAGCATTATTTGTCATCGAAGTTTGTGGTTGGGATGAAGAAGAACTAGTTTTATTTGTTGATGGGGGTGAACCTGTTGAAGAATTACTTTCTGCCGGTTTAGATGGCTCGGATTCTGGTGTTGTTTCAATAACATCTGGGGTTGCTGGTGAAGGGTTATCTCCCCCTGTCCCTGTATGTTCTTTTGCCCAGTCGATGTCCCCTTGTGTAATCGTCCATACTGTACCATCATTCCTTTCGACTGTATCTCCAACCTGTGCATTTGCAACTGCCTCGTTAGAATTTTCTACACGCTCGCCTCCGTTAATCTGATACAGCTCTTCTCCTGTTATTTCACGGCAGTCTGAGAAATTGTAGGTTTTTGAATCAAAATCTTTCTTTTTCATGCTTATGTTCTCAGTATCGGATATCTTTCAACAACCCTATTTAGTTTATCGGTGTAAACTTTTCCATCTATTTCAAAATTTATAATCAGGTATTTTGTTTTATGTTTTCTAAACTTTGTTCTCAATTCTTCATCATCCATCTTATGTGAATAGACTTTGTAATAGTAGTTATTAAGCATATCAGTATCTGTTTGAGAATAAGAATCAAAAGCAACAGAATTTGACTGATACAGCACGTTACCTTTATCATCTAAAATCATAATATTATTTACAATAATTTCTTCATTTGTTTTATCTTTTGAATATTTTACAATTACTAAATCCACCCATACTGCTGTAGTTATCCTGGAAAAATATAATTCTCTTGAGAATTCAGACTCTTCAAATTCTTGATTCTTAAATTTTTCAAAAGAATCACTCTCGAAATTAACAAGCTTCCCTGATCTGCATGAAAAAAGAACCATTGTACAAAACCCTATCAAAATAATTATAAAATATTTATTGATTTCTTTCATTTCTATTTCCAGTCAAATAGTAGGGAAGCATATCAGCAAAAAAATGACCTATAGGATTAGTTGTTGGATTGCAATAGTTATAGGTTCCTTTATATTGAGGATCTGTATACAATACATAACTTCCATCAGGAGAAAAATCTTTTGTAAATACTGCTTCTCTTCCATCTTTACAAACAAACTTTAATTCATCGGCACCAAATCCATTTTGATGATATTTTGACATTTCTTTTGATAATAAAATCCAGTCTCCATCTTTAGTATTTGCTGATTTAGAGATATCTTCAAAAGATTCCGTAATAGTGTTCTTGGAATCTCGTCCTTCAAAATGAAAATAAGTTATTTTATCTATTAATTTATCACCTATAGTTTTAATGTTTCCTTTGTTTAAATATGAATTAATTTCACTATAGTTTTTAAATGTTCTTGTTTCTCCGGATTTACTTCCATAAGCAGTAACCTTATATTCTAAAAAAGGATCTGATAAAAGATTTGCTGCATATTGCATTGATTGTTTATCATCTAAATCTACAATTACTCTATTAGGATCATGGGGGTCAATCATAAATGAAACAGTTGTTGACGATGAAGTGTCAACTTCTGTTTCAGCTCTCTTCTTAACGACCACAGACTGTGCTTGAGAATTTTGCGCTGATGAATTTGAATATCCTTCCGTACTGCTCGGATATCCTCGGTCTGTAAGATTACTAGATTTAGTTATCGTTGAAGATTGTGATGGAGATGAAGAAGAGTTTGTTGTATTAGCTGATGAAGTTGCCCCTGTTGTAGAACTGCTATTTGTTGGTGTAGACGGTTGTGATTCTGGGGTCGATTCGCTAGTAGCAGGTGTTGCTTGAGACGGATCAGTTCCTCCTGTCCCTGTATGTGCTTGAGCCCAGTCTATGTCTCCCTGCGTAATCGTTACTTCTGTACCATCATCTCTTATGAGCGTATCTCCAACTTGTGCACCTGCAACTGCTTCGTTGGAATTTTCTACACGCTCGCCACCATTAATCAAATATAATTCATCTCCCGTTATTTCACGGCAGTCTGAGAAATCATAAGTTTCGAATACAGGATATTTATTCTTCATAATAATTATTTTTTATCATAGTAATCTTTTTCAAAAATTGTATGTACTATTAATACGCTTATTACACCTATTATTATATATACTTCATTTCCAAAAATATTTTTTTTAAAAAATATAGATATTAACAGTCCTATAAAACAATATGATAAAGTAAAAATAGCTGAAGCATCCCTCGGATGGATTTTTTTCATAATTAATTCCTAGTAAAGAGTTGTTTTACTCCGGTTTCAGTCATTTTCATAAACATATTATTCGGTTCGAATATGTTTTGAGTTCTTCCATTATCAGGTAAAAAGGCTGAATACATTTCATTTATCTTGTAATCTTTATAATACTGCACGCCTTTTTCTATCTCTTCTCCAATTTTTTCTGCACCGGTTTTTGCTATATCTAAACCGATACTCCAAACAAATCCTTTTGAAAACAAACCTATGCCATCTATAACGAGATTAGATACAGTATCAAAATTTCGTTCTTTACTCACATTATATATATCTGCAATAACAGTAACGATTCCTGAACTTGAAGATATTTTTGATAGTTTCGTTGATAAAGAAGTAAGTCTTGTTACTTTAGATATATCATCTATATAATCAACAGCATAATCTAATGCTTTATTTGCAACACCAGTTGCTGTACTTATATTTCCTAAAACTTCAGTTACACAAGATAAATTGCCCTCGGAGACATCGATCGTTCTTACATAATTCTTAACTGTCTTTTCATCAGTAAATGTATGTACAACTTTATTCCCTTCTCTTAATTGAAACGTATATCCTCTACCGCCAAGAACTGCATATGAACCGGAAGCATCCATTACGCTCTGTGCATTATTAATATCTGCAATTACAGTTTTATTTTCATTATCAAT
>JAFZRP010000084.1 GCA_017619795.1 Treponema sp. | reverse complement strand
ATTATCACAAAAATAAACCAGCTGTACGTATTAGCAGGAAAAGCAGGATCTACTCTGGAAAGTCTTGCAAGCTGAAAAAGTGTATCTGCCGCAAAAAAACTTATTAACAGCGGGATAATTCTTTTTCCCAAAAATCCTTTTAAATAATCCTCTTTAGCAAGAAAGCTTTTATAAAGTCCGTACCCGGAGCAAAAAAAGAAATAAGCAACAAAAAGATAACCAATTCCCAGAAACGGCGAAAATACCTTTGCCGCCCCACCGTCACCCATTGTCTTCAACGCCACATGATGCAGTATTATTCCAATAGAAAAAATCCCCAGGATTGCTTTAGTTTGGTCTAGCCCCATTGCGTTTTCGTTGAATTTTTTTTCAGTCATAAAAAACTCCAGTGCAAGGGATTATTATTGATAGCTTATGGAAATCAATTTTATAAAAATGTGTTCAAAGAAATCAGTAACTCGACTGGAAGCAATTTTCTTTGTGCATCTGTTGAAAAATTGATTTCCATGGATTCAATATACAATCCCTTGCTAGTGCATTTTTTTTCCATTATAATCTCACTTAATCATATTTTAAAGGAAAACAAAATGCCTATTACACAATACCTTGAACGCAATGCGGAGCTTTACGGAAAAGACTGCGCACTTGTTGAATTAAACCCGGAAGAAAAAGATTCTTTCCGCAAAATCTGGAAGGAATACGATTTAACACAGTCGGAACCACATCTTCCATATCGAAGAGAAATTACCTGGAAAATCTTTAATGAAAAAGCAAACCGCTGTGCACACTATCTTCTGGAGCGTGGTGTACGAAAAGGCGATAAGGTCGGAATCCTGCTTATGAACTGCCTTGAATGGCTTCCGATTTATTTTGGTATCTTAAAGATTGGTGCGCTTGCAGTTCCTCTTAATTTCCGTTATGCAAGCGATGAAATTGAATACTGCGTAAACCTTGCCGATGTTTCTGTTTTGATGTTTGGTCCAAAGTTTATTGGCCGAATTGAAGCTATTTACGACAAGATTATTGCTCACCGCCTTTTGATTTACGTTGGCGAAGGTGAATGCCCGTCTTTTGCAGAAGACTATTTTATGTCTGCAATGAACTATTCTTCTGAGAATCCAGAGTTTGATATTACTGATGATGATGACGCTGCCATTTACTTCAGCTCTGGAACTACAGGTTTCCCTAAGGCTATCCTTCACAAGCACCGCGCACTTATGCACTCAGCTGCCTGTGAACAGAATCACCATGGACAGAAAAAGGATGACTGCTTCCTTTGTATTCCACCGCTTTACCATACAGGTGCAAAAATGCACTGGTTTGGTTCACTCATCAGCGGCGGAAAGGCTGTTCTTTTACGCGGTACAAAGCCAGAACACGTTCTCAAGGCCGTTAGCGATGAAGGCTGTACAATCGTCTGGCTGCTTGTACCTTGGGCTCAGGATATTCTTAATGCTCTTGACCGCGGCGATGTTAAGATTGCAGATTACAAGCTGGATCAGTGGCGCCTCACTCATATGGGTGCCCAGCCAATTCCTAAAAAGCTTGTTGAAGACTGGCTCAAATATTTCCCTAAGCATGATTATGATACAAACTACGGTCTTTCTGAATCTATTGGACCAGGTTGTGTACACCTTGGTGTTGGAAACATTCACAAGGTTGGTGCAATCGGTATTCCTGGTTACGGTTGGAAAACCCGCATTGTTGATGAAAAGCGCAAGGATGTAAAGCAGGGCGAAGTTGGTGAACTTGCAGTATTTGGTCCTGGCGTTATGGTTAAATATTACAAGAATCCGGAAGCTACAGCAGAAGTTCTTGATGATGAAGGCTGGCTCTACACCGGAGACGTTGCTATGCAGGATGAAGACGGCTTTATCTGGCTTGTTGACCGCAAAAAGGACGTTATTATTTCTGGTGGTGAAAACCTTTATCCAGTTCAGATTGAAGACTTCCTCCGCAAGATGAATCAGATTAAGGATGTTGCTGTAATTGGTCTTGCAGATCAGCGACTTGGTGAAATTGCCGCTGCCGTTATTGAAGTTAAGGAAGGCTTTACTCTTACAGAAGATGAAGTAAACGAGTTCTGTCTTGAGCTGCCACGTTACAAGCGTCCACGCAAACTTATTTTTGCACCGGTTCCAAGAAATCCTACAGGAAAAATTGAAAAACCAAAGCTTCGCGAAAAATACAGAACAGTTGACCCGTTCGCTTCTATGCGCGAAGATTAATAACAAGCCATTGCACCGATAAAATATTATACTATACACTATACAAATAGTGTGTTATAATGATATTGGAAATGCTCGATTCTGGCGGTGCCTCCACCAAACTCAATCGGTTTCGACCGAAATAATTGGAAAGGAGGCTTGCGTATGACTTGTGAACATATTATAGCTTTAGTAACTTGTGTTGCTACAGTAATAGGTACAGTTATAGCAGTCCTCTCATATTTTAGAAATAGAAATGAGTAGATAAAAAAAGCCGCCCTAGTCCAACACACTTGTGGCGGCTTTTGTACACCATAGGTGGAGAAGACCCGATGAATCGGGCATTTCCTTGCCTTTAATATAACATAGTTTATCTTATCAGTCAATTTTTTAATAATACGTAATTAGTTTTCAATAAATCTTCTTTTTTAGTTGTTATTTAATATATTGGTGATATAATAATATTAACTATCAATAAGAAAATCTTACCAAATGTGAGGTGTTATCTATGGAAAGAATGCAGTGCGATAATTGCGGTTATGTTTATGATAAAGATGAAGGCGATCCAAAAAACAACATCCCTCCAGGAACAGCTTGGGCAGATGTACCAGCTGATTACAAATGTCCTGAATGTGGTGCTGGAAAAGACGTTTTCATCATAGAATAAAATCTGAATAGATTCATTTGTTTTTCGGGACAAGCCCGAAAATGACAAAGCCTGATTTGGAGTGTTCCAATCAGGCTTTTTTTTATGTTCACTATCTGGACTGTATCTCGAAAACAATCCTGTCGTATTCCTTTTCGTCAATCTTATATTTTGCACGCAGAAGTAAAAGGGCTATTCCAATTGCAAGAATCGGAATCAAGGTCATACCGGTGCGCAAGCCTATAAGCTGACCGCGGGTGGCAGTTTTAATAAAGTTATCTGCCTGAACAAGAACCTCGCTGCTTGTCATCTCGCCGGTTCCGGCTGCAACTTCCAGGCTGGAAACATTCTGGCTTATTACGTAAATGCCGGAAATTATAAGAACAAGATTTGTAATTCCCTGATTTACAGCACCGGCAAACTTTGTTGCAAAAGAGCGGACTGCAGAAATAATGCTGTCGTGTCGTTCATGGAACTTGTATTCATCGTACTCAATTGTGTTGTTCAACATCACTATCAAAATCATATTGAATACCCCCTGGCTGAAGAAAATACAGAAACCTATGATATTGATAATTACCGGATTTTTAGGAATCACAATTCCAATCAGGAAGAAGCAGACATAGAAAATCACTATCAGAATTGTAAAGAAGGAAAGGAGCTTTCGGCGGGTAAAATGTTTTGTGAGAATAGGAAAAGCACACTGCGAAAGGAGAGTTCCCAAACCGTACATAACTGTAAAGATAAATACCAACCCGCCGCCAGCAGAATAGCCGAACTCAAAATAGAAGAAGTTCATTCCAAACATAATCAAAAGACCGCTTCCAACCTGGAACAGGAAGATTGCAATTCCAGCCGCAATAAGCTGGTCATTTCTTACAAAGATGTGGAACATATCTTTTAGGGAAAGCTTTTCGGTAGCTTCGGCAACCTCATTGTGAGGGCGTTCCTTTGCCCCGAAGAAGGTGAGCAGCTGGAAGACAATAAAGCTCAAGGCTACAACTGTTGCAGCCCCTCGGTAAGCGTTCACAGCATTTCCCGCAATAACCATCGGTACTACACCGGCAACCGAGAACTGTCCCACGCAAATAAAAATGCTCATCATTGTAACAAGAATGTTGCGTTCCTTAGGGTCACTTGAAAGACTCGGCAGCATTCCCCAGTACGAAATGTCGTTCATAGTATACGTCATTCCCCACAGCAGATACGAAAGTCCAAAGAAGCCGACAAAAGCCCAACCTGTAGGTCGTACCGTAAACAAAAGTACAATCACCACAGCATTCAGCAGACATCCCATCAATATCCACGGACGGAACTTACCCATTTTCATGTGACTGTTTTCAATAATAATTCCCATCATCGGGTCATTGATTGCATCCCAGATAAGGCACACAATCATTATTGCAGAGATTGCCGCAAACTGAGCAACCGTAAGCTTCATCGTGTACTGAATGTAAGTAATCAGGTACAAGCTCACCATTGCATACGCTGCATCTCTTCCAGTTGCACCAGCCGTGTAACACCATTTTGTTCGTTTATCTAACATTTTGTTCTACCTCCGTTCGCCCATTTTACTATTCGTTTTGCAAACTTATACGAAATAACACCACCGCTCGTACTAATCAAACTTTCCAGCGGATTTTCTGTAAGCGCCGCAACCGCAATCTTAATTACCGGATCCTCTCGCGATTTTCCCTTATTCATAATTACGAGCACAAGTGTAAAGATTTTGATAAGCAGTCTAATGCGCAGAGAATGAGCAGACATATCACCGAGACTATCACATATAGCAAAGGCTTCTGCTTGTTGGTTGTCGCCAACTTTTTCTGCCTTTGCTTGCAGTTTTGCATTCGCAAAACTGCACACTGTTTCAGTCTCGCTGCTGGCACTTTTTGAACCTTCACCTTTCGCAACTACATTATCCGTCAGTTCTTCTCCATCAACCGTAACACTTGCTGAAAGCCTTATGTCCTTTATGTTCGCGCCAGCTTCAATAACATAATCACCCTTAATCTGCACAAAATGATTCTTTACTTCACTGAAAATCTTAAAGGCATTGTCGTCCAAAACTATCTCTACAGACTTTTCTTCTCCAGCTTCAAGGAAAACCTTTTCAAAACCGCGTAACTCCTTGTAAGCGTGTCCGACCCTAGTAACGTAAAGCTGCACAATTTCTGCACCGGTCACAGAACCAGTATTTTTTACTTTGAGACTTACTTTTGTCTGCCCCGCACGATCCAATTTCCCTGCACCATCCAAGTTCTCCGCAACAGTTACCTTCAAATCCGAATATTCAAACTTTGTATAACTCAATCCAAATCCAAACGGATATTGAACAGGCAGCTTTCTTTCCTCGTACCAGCGGTAACCTACAAGAAGGCCCTCATCATAATCAACCTCATCATGATCCGGCGCAAAGTTTCCATGACAAGGAGTATCTTCAATTTTTAGCGGCCACGTTTCTGCAAGCTTACCGCTCGGATTTACCTTTCCAGTCAGCAAATCAACAACAGCCCGACCGCACGCTTCACCGCACAAATACATATGAAGCACAGCCTTTGCCTTCTGTACAGGAACTAAATCTACAGGCGCACCACTAAAAGAAATTACAACAACATTATCTGTAAGCTTTAAGATATTTTCCAAAAGCTCAAGCTGCTCCGGTGGAAGCTCCATATCCTTTCGGTCAAAGCCCTCGCCTTCAAAAGCCTCTGTAAGTCCACAGAAAAATAAAATCGGAACATTCTTTTCAGCCGCGGCACGAACAACTTCCATTGCCTTTTTATGAAGCGGTGCATTTTTCTTAGCAACCTTTTTTCTTTTGCAGAAACCAGAATAATAGCCGGCAGAATAAGTCACAGAAAATCCATCTTCCTGCAAGAGTTGGACAGCATCCGGGTATTCAGAAACCGTAATATGACTCGACCCGCCCGCCTGAAACTTCATGTTCACAGCAAGCTGGCCAATCACGCACAATTCCTTGTTTTTTTCTTGTGATAATGGCAATACACCATCATTTTTAAGAAGTACAGCTGAATCGCACGCAAGCTCCAGTGCCTTTTGATATTGTTCCGCAAGATTTGGATAGATTGCCTTGTCTGGTGTTGGAGCAAGACGCTTTTCTCGCATTTTTGTAAGCTTGGCAGCCATTTCAATTATTCTGTTATTAGCAGTATCAAGCTCCTGTTCTGTTAACACACCGTTATCTAAAGCACATTTTAACTGCATATCAAAATAACCGTTTGAATCGGGCATTGCCAGATCCATTCCAGCTTTAAGACATTTTGGTGCATCTATACAGGCGCCCCAGTCGGAAATTACAGCTCCGTCAAAGCCCCAGTCGTCTCTAAGAATCTCTGTGAGCAGATGTTTATTATGTGCAGCGTAAACTCCATTTACTTTATTGTAGGAGCACATGATTGAAACAGGCTTTGATTTTTTTACAGCAATTTCAAAACCGCGAAGATAGATTTCCCTTAAGGCCCGCTCGTCTACGTTTGAAGATGATGTCTGCCGCCTTTTTTCCTGATTGTTACAGGCAAAATGCTTGATGCAAGCCCCTACTCCTTCGTTCTGCATTCCGTTTACATAGCTTGTTGCAAGCTCGCCGGAAAGATAAGGGTCTTCGGAAAAATATTCAAAATTACGTCCGCACAAGGGAGAACGCTTTATGTTCATTCCGCAGCCCAGTACAAGATGAACATTTTCTGCAAGTGCCTCTCGGGCAATTTCTTTTCCAAGCTTGTTCAGGGAGCTTCTGTTCCAGGAGGAAGCGATGCAGGAAGCTGTTGGAAAACAGGTTGCCACATTACTTTTGTTTAAGTCGGCATAGTTTTCAACTTCCTGTTTTCTTAGTCCGTGCGGACCATCGCTCATTGTTATTTGAGGAACGGTGCCTTTAGCCGTATAAGTTTTCCAGCTTCCAACACCGTTGAAGAGTCGTATTTTGTCACTTATTTCCATAACTTATATTATAGGAGCGTTTTAACGTAAAAACAACTATAGAAATGATATAAAAAAACAGGGGCGTCTAATAACATCAGACACCCCTGCAAGTTGGAAGGACTTACAAAAAAAAAAGTTTTTCGTATTATTTATGCGTTATGAATTACTAAAACATTGCAGCAATCTGCTCTGCGTACTTTTCAGAAATGCGGTGACGAATCATCTCCTGCTTTGCAGAAAGCTCTACGCCAACCTTAAAACTGTTTGGAATAAGAGTGATTTTGTTGATTCGTTCACAGATTCTAAAGCCGTTGTCTGTACAGTCTTTTTTGCAAACCTCAGAGAAGATAAGCTTTTTAATTGCTTCTGTCTGGATAAGCTGCTCATAATCTGTAAAGTCAATGCCGTTTTCGTGAGCATAATTAACAACAGCATCTTTTGAAGGAACAATAAGCGAAGCAAGATATTTTTTATCCTGACCAAGAACGATTGCGCTTTCAATATATTCACTTGTACAAAGCTCGCTTTCAATAACAGCAGGCTCAATATTTTCGCCGCCAAGAAGAACGATTGTGTCTTTTGCACGGCCTGTAATCTTAAGCTCATTATCCCAGGTAAGAATACCAATATCACCGGTGTTGAGCCATCCGTCTTTATCTATAATCTTTTCGGTAAGATCTGGACGCTTGTAATAACCCTTCATAACCTGACCACCGCGTACAAAGATAATTCCTTTCTGACCTGGTCCAAGTGGAGTCTGAGAAGTAACTACACCGTTTTCTTCCGGAAGAATCTTTACTTCCATTGAAGGGAAGATTGCACCTACACAACCAGGACGAGGCTCCTTGTAATATCTGAACGAAATAACTGGAGCTGTTTCTGTAAGGCCGTAGCCTTCAAGAAGATTAAGTCCAACTGCTCGGTAAAAGTCATCAACATCCTTCTGTAAAGCACCACCACCAGAAATCGCAATTCCAAGGCGACCACCAAACTTAGCACGGATCTTTCTGAAAACAAGTAAATCACCAAGCTTATGAAGAGGCCACAAAAGAATACAAGGGATAATTCCAGCAAGGAAATCAAGGAAGCGGTTTCTCTTCTGAATACGGCAAACATGAGCAAGAACCTTATCTCTTGCGTCAGCATATTTTTTACCAGCGCCAACAAAGAACTTGTAAAGCTTTAAGGTAATGCCGCCCTTCTTGTTCATAGCCTTGTTTACACCGTTAGCAAGAGCTTCCCAAAGTCTAGGAACACCACAAATCCACTGAGGTCTGATTACAGCCATATCTGCAAGCAAGATTGAAGCAACAGGCTTTGAATAAGCAATACCACACTTGAAGAATGGTGCAGCGTATTGGATAAGTCTTTCAAAAGTGTGCCAAACAGGAAGAATAGACATCCACCACTCGCCTGGCTTACAAGGCATAAAGTCTGGGATTACAGAAAGCTGTGTCATGTAATTTCCCTGAGTAAGCATTACGCCCTTTGGAGTTCCTGTTGTACCGGAAGTAAAGATGATTGTAGCAACATCCTCGCGGCCAGTTTTTTCCATTTCAGCTTCAATTTCAATTTTCACACCTTCTGGATCTGCGTCGTACAACTTTTTACCTTTTTCCAAAAGCTCGTCAAAGTAAATTACTTTTATATCTGAACAGCTTAAAGCAGCTGCAGCCTTCTGAGCATCGTCTCCTGTTGGACGGTCAAAAAGGATTGCAGTTTTGAGCAGTGGAACTTCTTTTTCGTTTTCAAGAACCTTTTCAAGCTGACGGAAGTTTTCAAAGATTGCATAATAACAGTCAGCAAAAGAGATGATGTAGCGGATTTCGTTTCCAAGTGAATCGCAGCCACGTGGAACATCGCAGGCACCAAGCGACTGAATAGCAAAGTCAGAAAGAAGCCATTCGCGGCGGTTATCCGAAATTATGGCAACCTTTGATTCTCTCTGAACACCAATCTCTTTGAAGGCAGCGGCAAGACCAAGCATTGTCTGGTAAAACTCAGAATAAGTATAATAAACATATTCGCCCTTTTCATTCTTAGCTGCCTGCAAGTACAGGTTTCCATATTCCAAAACCCGCTGTCTTAACATGAGCGGCAGGTTATCCGGTAAAGTCGTATCAATTCTAAACTTATGCATCTGCATATTCTCCTAAATATATATTTTCAAGCCTAACAATCTGAAGTAACATTTTATTTTGACATAATTACACAATATGTCAAATTGAATTAAAAGTCAATAACTTGAAGTTACTTTCATAAAACTGTAAAATTAAAGCTATATTAAAGAAAAGGACTTACAATGAAACAGTTGATGTTAGGTAATGCAGCGAGCGCAAGAGGCTTATACGAAGCTGGCTGCGAGTTTGTTTCCAGTTATCCTGGAACCCCAAGTACGGAGATTACAGAAGAAGCAGCAAAATACAAGGAAATATATTGTGAATGGGCACCAAACGAAAAGGTAGCCTTTGAGTCAGCTTTTGGTGCCTGTCTGGCTGGAAGAAGAGCCTTCTGCGGAATGAAGCATGTTGGCTTAAACGTTGCAGCAGACCCACTCTATACCGCCAGCTACTGTGGAGTAAACGCCGGCCTTGTTCTTGGCGTAGCAGACGATCCGGCAATGCATTCTTCTCAGAACGAGCAGGACAGCCGACATCACGCAATTGCTTCTAAAGTACCAATGCTTGAGCCAAGCGATTCAGAAGAAGCACGTCAGTTTGCAGCCCTTGCCTTTGAATTAAGCGAAAAGTTTGACACCCCAATTCTATATAAAATGTGCACTCGAGTTTCTCACAGTCAGAGCATTGTAGAAACCCAAGAGCGCAAGCAGCCGGACCACAAGCCTTACAAAAAAGACATCACTAAATACGTAATGGCTCCGGCAAACGCAATCAAACGCCATCCTTTTGTTGAACAGAGAATGAAGGATATTGAAGAATGGTCCTGCACAAGCGGCATAAACAGAATAGAAGCTGCCGCAGGCAAGGCAACCGGTAACAGTTCAGAAATTGGAATTATCACATCATCAACCTCATACCAGTACACAAAAGAAGTTCTTGGCGATAAAGTAAGCATCCTTAAGCTTGGAATGGTAAACCCTCTTCCAGAAAAGCTTATCCGCCAGTTTGCAGAAAACTTAAAAACCCTCATTATAATAGAAGAACTCGATCCTATTATTGAAAGCTTTGTCCGCTCACTTAATCTTAAAACAGAAATCCACGGAAAGGATATTTTCCCAATCTGCGGAGAGTTTTCTCAGAATCTGCTGCGCGAATGTCTTTCTAAGCTTGATAATGTTAAGAGCCTTATTTCCGGAAGCATTTCTGCAAGTGAGCTTAAAACACTCGACTGTGACCTGCCTAAACGCCCACCAATTATGTGTGCCGGATGTCCTCACCGCGGAATGTTCTACGCTTTGAACAAGCTTAAGGTTACCGTTTTCGGCGATATCGGCTGTTATACACTTGGTTCGGTTGCTCCACTTTCGGCAATGGATGTTACACTTTGTATGGGTGCTTCCTTCAGCGGACTTCACGGCTGGAACAAAGCTGGCGGCGAAGAAAACGAAAAGAAATCTGTAGCTGTAATCGGAGATTCAACCTTTGTTCACTCAGGAATGACAGGTCTTGCTCAGATTGCTTATAATCAGTCTAACTCAACTGTAATCGTACTTGATAACTCTATCACCGGTATGACAGGCCACCAGCAGAATCCTACAACAGGAAAGAACCTGTACGGAGAACCTGCCGGCCGCATAGATCTGGAAGCACTTGCCCGCGCAATGGGAATAAACCGAGTTAGAGTTGTAGATCCTTATAATATTGCTGACTGTGAAAAGGCTGTTCGCGAAGAACTTGAAGCAAAAGAACCAAGCCTCATTATCAGCCGCCGACCTTGTATACTTTTAAAAGAAGTAAAGCATAATCCACCACTTAAGGTTGATGAAGCAAAATGTAAGTCCTGCAAAATGTGTATGAAAATCGGCTGTCCTGCAATCAGCATGAAAAATGGCAAGGCAAAAATAGACACAACCCTTTGTATGGGCTGCGGTGTCTGCTCTCAGATGTGTAAGTTCGGGGCTTTATAGGTGTTTGCTATGATAGATGAACGTTTTGAAATTGAAGAAGACGACAACGGCCGAAAATGCCTTGTAAAATATAATGGAACAGAAAAAAAAGTTACCATTCCGGGCGAAATCAAAATTATCGGTGATTTTGTTTTTGACGAGTGTGTAGATGTTGAAGAGTTGATTATTGAAGAAGGAGTTGTTGTAATCAGCGACCAGGCCTTCTGCGACTGCGAAATGCTTAAATCAGTAACTCTGCCTTCTACAATCGTGGAAATTGGAATGGAAGCCTTTTCCAACTGCCGCCGCCTTAAGACAATCAATTTACCGGAAACACTTAAGATAATCGGACCGGAAGCTTTTTCTGAGTGCACTGCCCTTCCAGAGCTTAAGATTCCATCTTCAATTATTGAGCTCCAGTTAGACTCTTTCGAAGACACACTCTCTATGCTGGAATCAAATCCTGATTTTGAAGAAATTGACGGTGTAATGTACAACAAAAAAACAAAATCAGCTTTGTTCAGCCTGGACAGCGACTCTTCCGAAATGAAGCTTTTAGACGGAACAAAATACGTAGCATCAAACGCCTTTTCCTATTGCCACTCACTAAGCGGCATAAGCTTACCGGAAACGCTTGAATACATTGGAAGAGGTGCTTTTTCGTTCTGTGCATCGCTTAAACGCATATTTATTCCTAAAGGTGTAAAAGTAATTGATTGCGGAGCTTTTTCCGGCTGTGTTGCCCTTACTACAGTATTGCTTGATAAAGATAGTACAGCTAAAATTGCACCGCTCGCTTTTGAACAGTGTCAGAGCCTTGAATCGGTAAAGATTCCTGCCGACGTTGAAGTGTATGATGAAGCTTTTGATAAAAAATGTGAGGTAATTTATGAATAAGAATATAATGATAGTTGGCGTTGGCGGACAGGGAGCCCTTTTGGCAAGTAAAACACTTGGTCAGGTTCTTCTTGATGCCGGTTATGATATAAAGGTTTCTGAAGTTCACGGAATGAGCCAGCGCGGTGGAAGTGTTGTTACTTATGTACGCTATGGAGATAAAGTTTATTCTCCTATTATAGATAAGGGCGAAGCCGATTTTATTGTATCTTTTGAGCTTCTGGAAGCTGCCCGCTACACAGAGTTCCTCAAAAAAGACGGTAAAATTGTTGTAAACACCCAGCAGATTGAGCCAATGCCTGTTATTACAGGTGCCGCAGAATATCCGGAAGACCTTGTTGGTAAAATGAAAGATGCCGGCATAGAGGTAGATGCACTTGATTGTCTTTCTCTTGCAGAGCAGGCTGGTACTTCAAAGGCAGTAAACATTGTTCTTTTAGGCCGCCTTTCAAAATATATGGATTTCCCTGAAGAATCCTGGCTCAAAGCAATCGAAAAGCTTGTAAAGCCAGCTTTCCTCGAAGTAAACAAAAAAGCCTTTATGCTTGGCCGAAATAACTAGTAAATTATATTTATTTGACAGTATATCTTTCTCATTATAAAATTGTTAAATACATATATTATTTTGAGGAGATTTATTTATGAAAAAAATCAGAACAATTTTTACATTGCTTATTGCAAGCGCAATTGTACTTTCTTTTACTTCCTGTGATATTCTGGCAGGCATGAAAGATAGTCTAAAAGATGATTTTAGTAAGTGGTGGGGAGATCCTGCCGTTGAAGCAGCTGAATTAGCCTGTGGTATTCCACATTTTATGACAGCTTCAGGTACGCTTACCTACAATAATATTAAATGTGCTTATATTGAATTGGATCCAACTATTGGACTTAGAGGACAATTCACTTCTTACCTCCAAAAAGATGGTGAACCTGTATACCGAGGAAAATTCTTCTATAAAGAGAATGTTGATGATGTAGAAAAAGGTGAGTTTTTTATTTACGTTGAGTTTGTTTGGCTCAAAGATGATAATAAATGGACTACTCCAGGAGCCCTCACAAACCTTAAATATAACGATGAAAACAAACCTTATTTTAAGGCTGAAAACGTTAATCTTACAACAAAAACTACTGATATAATAATAGATGCAACCAAACAAATTACACAAGATGAATGGGAAGAAGAACACGATGCAATGGTTAAAATTATTCATCAGAAGCATTCTGGTTCAAGTGACATAACTGGTTTAACAGAAGACAACATCTTTGATCCTGATGAGCGCACAGATAGATTTGGCTTCATTGAAAGATTCAATAATGCCCTCAGCAATCCATCAGTATCTGTTTCATACGAAAAAGTAAACAATGTATTCACTTATGTTGCAACAATTGATGGTGAAACTCTTGAGCTTATGATT
>JAFZRP010000012.1 GCA_017619795.1 Treponema sp. | reverse complement strand
TTAGCATAAACATTTTGATCAATTTTTGAAATTTTAAACTCTCTATTTTTGTCGTAATAACCTTGATAATAAATTGTTTCTTCAGCATCATCAATTGAAGCCAATTTTGGATCAATCAATACGCTTCCTTCAACAATGTATGCCTGTTGTCCGTAAATATATGGAATGTAAAAAAATTTTGAGCGTAAAACAGCATCAACTAGAGCAACTGCTCCTGGTACTTTTTCCAAAGCTTGATCAACTGCATCTTCGATAGTTATATTCATCTTTGTCGGAATAAAAATAATTATATGACAAATATCTTCTCCATCTACTCTTTTATTGTTTCTCTGATACTCTGCAGCTCGACTCCAATCAATGTTTTTTGTCGAAATTACTGTAAAAGCTCCAAGTCGCGATACACAACTTGTGAACAAACTTAATGAAACAATTAATGTGGCAATAATTGCTACAAAACTAAATTTTTTCATAAAATCCTCCTAAGATTTTATTTTTTGTACGAGAAAAAATGTTGGAGGATTTTTCTTATTAACAATAAGCGGGCCAGTGGCCCGTCCGCCTAACATCAGGTTTAAACAGCAAAACCGCGTTTGCGAAACTCGCAAAATTGGCGCAAAAGTTGCTGCGTAAAGCAAACTGCAACTTTTGTGACAAAGGTTTTGTCCGATTTGAAACCGTTGTTATGCGGCCACTAAAATATACTGTTAATTATTGATTATAATGCTGAATCTTGCAACAAAAATTTCTTTTATTTTGTGAAAAAAAGCAGGTGAGGGGGAAATGGACACTTTTTTTGTGCTTGGAATGCACGTTCAATTTAATTTCTAAAATCTGGCCCGAACAGATTTTAGAAATATACCGCTTTTGTACAACCGCTACCTTGCTTTGCCCAAAAGTTTAATTTCATATTTTTTTACAGAGCTTGACACTGTGAAAAAATATGCTTCTAATCTTTAACGAGTATAACCACAGTTGCAATGTTTATCCATAGCTGGATTTTTTATACCGCAGGAAGGACATATCCAGTCAGAATTATCTAAAACTTCTGTTTCTGGTTTTTCTTCTTTTTTTTGTTTTGGTAACTTCTTACCACAATATCTGCAAATTACAGCTTCCTGTTTAATTATTTCAGCACAATATGGACATTTTTTTGAACCTCCATCATTTAGTGCATTCTTTTCAATTCCTTCTTTATCTTCTCCTAAAGCTAAAAGAATTATTCCACCAATTAATGGTGAAAGAAAAATGGATAGTGCAAGGTATGCTCCAAACGATCTTCCTCTATTTTTAGCACCGGCAGCAACGGCAAATGCAAAAATAATCCAAATAAGAAAAATTGCAAATCCCATAATAAAATCCTCCTTCGATTTTATTTTCACTATGAAAAAAATGTCAGAGGATTTTTCTTATAAACTATAAGCGCCCCAATGAGGGCGTCCGCTTAACAACTGGTTGTACCGCAGCGGGCTTGACCCGCTGTCGGCTACGAACCTTTGTTATACGATTTTTTATTATAATTGCTTATTAATTATCTTACAAATTAATAAACAAAAACCTCATAAAAAAGTTTTTCATTTTCTGAAAGATTATTTTCGTTAAATATATTCTTTTTGTAATATTGTATAAAATGAGCGCGTAAAACAGCACAGAAAAAGGAGCAGATTTAAGGTGTAAACAGCCGATAAAAAAACAAGGCGGTTTACTCATGGGAAGAAAACGACAGACATTCAGCAAGGAATTCAAGGCTAAAGTAGCACTTGAAGCTTTACGTGAAGAATCGACGATTCAGGAAATTGCTGTAAAACACGGTGTTCATCCGAATCAGATTTCGCAATGGAAGGCACAGGCAATTGCCGGTATGGCAGATCTTTTTGAGCGGCCGAACAAGAAATCTGAAGAAGTCCGTCAGCAGGAAGAAAAGGAAAACGAATACCTGAAGACAATCGGAGAACAGAAAGTTGAGCTTGATTACTTAAAAAAAAAGTACAAGCAACTTTACGGAGTCGAGCCTCCTTCGTGGATAAAATAGATTCGGCTTACAAAGTCTTAAGCATTTCACAACAATGCAAGCTGCTTGGGATTTCTCGAAGCCAGTATTACTACGAACCGAGTTCAGAGCAGGATGAAAAAGATTTCAATCTGCTTGTGAAAATCAAAGAAATCCAGATTAAGTATCCTTTCTACGGTTATCGCAGAGTCTGGAGAGAAATAAATAAAGACGGCGGAGACACTACAGAAGCCACTGTACGCCGTGTAATGCGAAGATTTGGGGTCAGAGCGATATTTCCTGGTCAGAACCTTTCAAAGGCCTGTAAATATCACAAGAAGTATCCGTATCTTCTCAGGAACAAGGTAATCAGATATCCGAATCAGGTATGGTCAACAGATATCACTTACATAAAACTGCCGACAGGTAACGTTTACCTGATGGTAATAATCGACTGGTTCTCAAGAAAGGTCTTGAGTTGGCGCGTATTCAACACGATGGATGCGCTGCAGTACGCAAACCTGCTTCGGGAAACAATCGAAGAATACGGCTGCCCGGCAATCTTCAACACAGATCAGGGAAGCCAGTTTACATCGGATGTGTTCATCAAAGTTCTTGTCGATTACGACATCCAGATCAGCATGGATGGAAAAGACAGGGCTCTGGATAACATCAGAATTGAGCGTCTTTGGAGAAGCCTCAAGTACGAGGACATCTACCTTAAACGCTACGAAACGATGAAGGACTTGAAGGCCGGCATTGATGCCTACTTCAACTTCTACAACACGGCGAGGTTTCATCAGTCGCTGGACTACAACGTACCTGATGAAATGTATAAATGCTTCCAGTATAATGAACTGGAAAGGAAACAGGCTGCATAAATTTTTACACCTTAAACCTGTAAAAAATTTGTGTTGACTAAATAGCGCATTTTA
>JAFZRP010000083.1 GCA_017619795.1 Treponema sp. | reverse complement strand
TCTAAAGAAGATTACCGCAAGGCTCAGTATTATCTGCGCCAGGTAGTTGCCATAAATCCTAATGACTCCACAACACGCAAACTCAACGAAGCTCTAACACAATTGATTAAATAGACTGATTTTCACCTCAATTTCGCTAGTGTCAATAGTTTTTTAATTGTTCGTGACGTTTTTATTTAATTTTTTTTCAAATATTTGTTTTTTTTGTTAAAATATTCATTTTTTTATGATTTCATAAGTTTTTTATTGTTTAATTTACTGAGATTATGCTTTTTTAATTACATAAAATATAAATGCTTTTAGTCCCCTTTTTTAGGGGACTTTTTTATGAGTATTTTTCTTTTCATTTTTTTTATGCTGTTCTTTTCGGTTTGATTTCTGACAAAACTACATCATCAATATCTATGTATACTTCCCTGAATTTAGGTTTTGCATTTTTCAGGAAAACCCTTTCTATCAGTAGCTTTGTCACTTCCGGCATGGTTCCTGTTGTATCTGTTTCAACAAGTTGCACATAATGTCTTTTTTCGCTATTTATTTCTGTTACCCACATGCCTTCTTTTTCATTAAGATTAATCAGTATTTTTTTGTTTGCAAGCTCTGGACAGAAAAATCTGTACCCTTTGAATACAAAAATACCACCCCTGTCTACGGTTCCTGGAAATGTTGCTTTCAGTATTGAATTGACTTCTTTCATATCTGCTTTTACAAATGCAGTCTTATTATTTTTGGGTTTTACATAAAACCATTTTTTATAGATTTTTGGAAATTTGTCCCTCAGAAAAACATTTGCATCTTCAATATTGTTTATGCCTAAAAGAATGAATAAATTTGGAAGTCTGTGCTGTATCGTTTCCCAAAATCGTTCTATTCTTCCTTTTGCCTGAGGAGAATGGGCCGGAAACATGTCTATTCCGATATTTTCCATCATCAGCCCGAACTGAGTAAGGTGTTTTTCTTCTGTCTTTGTTTTTTGATTTACGAAAAATATTCCAGCCTTATCTGGATATATCGCCTGAGGCAGTCCTTTTTTTGATGCCATGTTTCTGAACGCTTCAACATAACCAAGAGTACATTCATTCTTTGTCATGTAAAGGCCAATAGGCAGACCTGTAGCATCGTCAATAAATCCCTGTATGCAGTAATTGTGTCCGTCCTTAAACCAGTCATAAGGTGTACCATCTGCCTGAACAAGTTCTCCTTCGCTTTCTTTTCTCGGCCGCATAAGGTGAACTTCCGTATTCTTCTTTACCCTGTGTTTGATCGGTGTAACGTATCCCATTTCGTTCAGGATTTTCTTTACCCATGTTACGCTTGCCTTTATGCCGTATTTTTCTTCAAGTATTATTTTGAAAAATGTATATGTCACGTCTTCAAATGGATTCTTGTTTTCAATTCTTGTATTAAGGAAAATGTCTATTATTCTTTTTTTCAATTTTTCCCTTTCAGTGCTTACCCTTTTTTTTCCTGTGTTTCCGTGAACCAGTGACAAGTCCCCTTTTTCCTTGTAAGCTTTTACCCACTTCTGAATTGTCCTTATCGTTAATCCGGTTTCCATAGCCAGCTGCCTAGTCGTCATCTTCTTCGAGATGATTTTCTGTACAGATTTTTTCCTGTACTTCTGTTTTTTTGTGAGATTTTTTTTCATTTGTTCAGTCCTTATTTTTCAATATAGACCTGAACAATCTTGTTTTCAATAATGCTGTACTTGAATTTTCCTTTTTATATTGAATCTCTTTTGTATCTGATGGACTCTCTGCCGTGTTATGCCGTACTTTTCTGCAATCTTTGCAAGAGACATGGTTGTTTCTTTAAGCTCCTTTACTATATTTTTATAATCGTTTATGTCAAGTTTTTTTAAGTTGTAGTACCTGCTGTATTTGAGGTTCTCAAGATTGTATTTCTCATATACAGTCTTAACCGATTTATATGAAAGTTTAAGTTGTTTAGACATTTCGTTTATTGATACAGGTTTTTGCATATATGCTTTTTTTACCATTTCTTCTGTTTTTTTTCTTGCCAGGTTTCTAAAATCTGCTTTAATTCCATATCTTTTTAATACTTGATTTACAGACTTTTCCTTTATTTTCAATATTTCAGCCATTTCTTTTCGCGTACATTTTCTGGCTACCATTTCGGTCAGTTGTTTTTTATTATCGTTATATCTTTTTTCTTTTAATTGATTTTCAGCTATGCAGTTCTTTATTACCTTGTAATGCAGTAATGTCTGTTCGGTAATATATGAGATGCTTCGGTTTTTCATATACAGTTCTTCTATCTGTTTTCTTTCTTTATCCGATAATTTCATTATGTTCTCCCGAATTATGGTACATCATCTCCTTTTTCAATAAACAGTTCATACAGTTTTTTTCCACTTATAATCCTTATGTTTTCAGGCATTTCATTTTTTAAATTACTTCCTGTTTTTCCTGTATGTATGAAATATCCATAGCATCTGTTTTTTCTGCAGACTTCTGAAAACTGTTTTACATGTTCTGGGCGTATGTAACTTGCGTATCTTTTTGCCTGAATAAGATATTTTTCACGGCCTTTAAAAACCTTTCCGTCTATGCCCCCGTCATGTGTATATTTTTTATTTCTCTTTATTCTGTAACCTTTTTTTCTGAATGCAAGTAGTATCAGTTCTTCAAATACAAACGGGTCAATTTTTCTTAGGTATGCTATAAGCCAGCCTTCATTGTAATTTCTTATGTTGTTTATTGTACGGTATACTTTATTTGCAGACCTTATATAGTCTATATGTTTTAGTTTATTGAATATTGCAATTCCGTTTACCGTCATAAATATGATGCAGAAAATACTCCAGAATATTATGTTTCCTGTATTCATTTTCTGTCTTCCTCCATTCTTACAA
Organism: Treponema sp.; assembly: GCA_017619795.1. Classification (GTDB taxonomy): domain Bacteria; phylum Spirochaetota; class Spirochaetia; order Treponematales; family Treponemataceae; genus Treponema_D. Next base: position 29,083 of record JAFZRP010000083.1, on the reverse strand, counting down.
TTTTCAGATCATCATAATTATACTCATTGGTTTCAAAAGAAAGAGTTTCTCTTTTTTTTTCTGCTTCTTTCATGGTTTTGTGTTCCGAAATAACGTATGCGCAGTTCTTGTCTATGAAAATTATTTTGTAAAGATTCATATCCTATTCCTTTTATTCCAGTACTTTCTGTGATTCTTCCGGCTGAACTCCGAACTTCCTTATATAATCTTCTCTTGTATAAATGTTTATCGCTTTGTGTTCCGGGTTATAATCACCCCAGAAGTATTCTTCGTTCTCTTTTTTATTACGGCTGTTATCCATTTTCTGTTCCTCCTGTTTTTCTTTCCGTATAGTTTTTGCAACCTTTTTCATTCGGCTTTTTCAGATATATCCCAGGTTCTGTCGGATGCTGTATTTTCCTTATCGAACATACACTGCTTCTTATGTATTGGTCGCTGCTGAAAAATGTACAAGAACCGCATAATCCGGCTGTTTTTTCTTTTTTTTCGTTTGTACTTTCTTCTGTTTCTGCTTTTTTTGGCAGCCTGTATGCTGCTGTTTTTCCTTCAGCGTCTTCTACGACAAGGTATCTGTCAGGGCTTTCCTGCCTTCCCCCGTTTGGATTTTTAACATAATCTCCTATTTCAAAAACACATCCAATATCATTCATTTTTATATTCCTGATTTTTTTCCTGATTAGCACGGACCTTTGCTTCCAGATAAAGAACTTCATATATTGCAGTAAAAACTTTACTTACTTTCCTGATTATACTTTTGTACCATAACGTGCCATTCTTTTCTTTTTTAATCATTTTTTTAGTTTTTTCTCCTTTTCTAAATATTTCTGATACCTTGTTATGTCTCCGTTTTTACATTTATGTTCGTTTAGTGTCGTATAGTCTATTTTTTTTCTTTTTATCATGAATATTGGTTTTCCGCATTTCTCGCATACCTTTAGGCCTGTTTTTTTTGTAGTAGGTTTTGATTTTTCGTTTTCCTGACAGAAATGTGGCTGGCCTGTAACATCATAAGGCAGCCATTTATTATTTGCGGTTCTTGTATAACTTATTTCTGTTCCGCAGTAACGACAGTAACTCATTATTTCCCTTCCTGTTTTGATTATTTATTAATTACATTGATGAATTAGGACAATATCTTTTATTAAAACAATACCGCTGCTGGTTAAAATACTTGTTGCACAGAATATAATTTACAAGCATTATAATTTCTCCCTCTAAATCTCTTTTTTGGTCTATTTTATCCCAGTTTCCCCAATTATTAGGTGAACATTTTATTTCCTTGAACTTTCCATTGATGTAATGAATCAATCCCCAATTCTCCGGTACTTCTTCTTTCTTGATAAAGTCGCCGTAACAAACATAATAAAACTTACAACCGGCTTTTTTGCGTTCTGCCTGTCTGCATTTCTTTTTGAAATCTGCAAGAAAATCAGAACGGCTCATTTTGATTTCATAAACTGTACTTCTACCCGAACTGTTCCAAGTTATGACATCTGGATTTTCCCACTTACCTTTTACTTCCCATAGAGCAAAAGTCTGAACATATTTCTTTGCGGTTGCTTCACATAATTCTTCGTGTGTCATTCCAACGGAATTACGTATTGCGTGAATCTGATTATTGTTGTAAGTCTTGACAGGCTGAATTTCATATACAGTTTTACGGCCTTTTAATTCACCACGTTCAATAGCAACAGCTTCATTGAGGCCTGTCTTTAAATCATCAAAAAACTCACTCATTTTCTTTCCTCCAGTTTTCTGCAGCTTCTTTCTTCAAAGTTTGCACAAGACAAGATTCTTGACAACTTTTTTCAGCCGCAATCCTGCATAATACTGTATGGTTCATTTTTTATCCTCAAACAATTCATCACCATCCATATTTTCTGGTATAATCTTAGCTGCTTCTTCTTCCCTGTAATCATCTGCCTTTTGCTGTTTATGCTCTTCAATTTCTGAACGGAAGTCTTTTGTAATATCATCAGCTGAATTAATTCTAAAAGCTGTTTCTGTTGAAATGTCCGGTTTTTTAATCTCTTCCCTTATTCTTATAATAATTATAGAAATTATTAATGATGCAGCTATTATCGAACATATTATTCTTCTGTTTATGCTTTTACTGTTATATTGACTTTTCTTCTTTTCATTATTGTTTTCCAGAAAATCTTCCTTATCTTCGTTTGTATTTTCATCTTCTGGTAAACTATAGAAAAACGGTTCATCTTCTTTTTTATCATTTTCAGCTTGTGCTGGTAAAATTATGTTTTCTTGCAATGTATCTTTCTTGCTGTTAATTATTTCGATTTCAGATTCTACATCTTCTTCTTCATTTCCGAAAAATCGTGACTTGTACAATATATTAAAGCTGTAGTGTGCTGAATCTCCAAAGCTATTTTCATACACACTTCTTATTTTTATTCCTGCCGATTCAAAAAGCTCCAGTAACGGCAGGACATTATCCATACCATTCTTCATCACTTCAAATTTGAGGGCATTTAAATTTCCGTTATAATCATTGTCTGGTATTATTTCAGTACCTTTTCTTATTTCCAGACCGTTTTCATGCAAGAAATCGTACAGACGTTCAATTTTCTTAGCTACGCCCTTAAACTTTTCTGTATTCAACGTTATTTTCCTTTTTTCATAAGTTGTTTTTGTTTCCCGCTCATATTCATCTATTTTAAAATCTTCTTCTTCTTTTTCATCTAAGTCCTGCTGTATGTTGCTCTCATTGTATTCAAGTATGCTCTGCCTTATTTCCTCTTTCTTTTTTTCTCCTTCTATTCTTGACTCTGCATATTTTTTTGCTTCTTCTTCTGTCGGAAAACTCCTTCCATCCAGCGTGTATTCTGCTTTTCCACCGAACACTGATTCCAGCATTTCCTTTACGGTTTTGCAGAAGTTTTTCGTTTTCTCTCCCGGCCATACAGCTTCTGCAGGGAGCTGTATTCCAATATATACAATTGCTGTATTTTTAGAAGTGTGTATTTCTTCGTAATAATATACTTTATAATTTTTCAAAAGTTCTTTTATAAACCTTTCTGTACTCACATCTGCATTCTGTTCCGGTATTAGTTCACACTCTATTTGAACACTGTCCGTTACAGTTCTCTTTTCTTTCCTTTCTTTTTCTTCCTGTTGTTCCTTTATTTTTGACTCTTTTAGCGATGAAAAATAATTCTCTTCAGAAGATTTTTTCTGTTCCTCTTTTTCCCTGTTTATCCTTTCTTCTATTTCAAAATAATTTGTATTTCCGTTTTCTTCGATTCTGAATCCTTTATCTGTCAGGATTTCTTCCTTTAATTCTGTCGTCCTTTTTAATGGTGCAATCCTGTCTTCCTTCAGTGAATATAGATAATATCCTGAACGGTAGTATTTTGTATTCATTTGCAGTGATGCTGTTTTGGCGAAGTTTTCACATTCTATTTTCCAGAACCTGTCTTTTAGCAGCATTGTGTACTTTATTGTGTTCTGGCCATAATGTACGTTGTAGCAAAAATCAAAATCTCTTGCGTATGCATAAGATTTCTCTTCGACTGAATACAGCTTGAATTTGCTTCTGTCGGCACCCGTAAATATTTTATTCAGTACCTCCCAGAGTATGTTTTCCATTTCTTCTGTTTTCATTGCAGGGTTCAGTTTTGATAACTGATGCTGTTCTTTCATACTATTTCTCCTGTTTTTATATATTTAGCGCCATTTGGCGCTGATTAGATTCTGTTATTTTTTTTGCTTATATTTTTTGTAATCGTTCACAAATTCCTGTTTAATCTCCATTGTTTTTAAATCCATGAAAAACTTTGCATGATAAGTTTTTCCATTCTTGCTTTTAATTGATTTTGTTTTTGTTTTCTTTCCGCTAATCATCATCTGGAGATCATCTAAGTCGAATCCTGCACCGAAAGCATTTTTGTTTATTATGAACCGGCATTTTGGTTCATTTTTAATGTTGGTACAGAAAAATGATTTCTGACTTTCCAGAATTTTATTCTTGCATAAAGGACATATACCTGCAGCTGGCTTTACATAGTTTTCAATTTCAGGCCTTATTTTTACGCAATCTTTTATGTAGTTTATTATGTAACTTTCAAAGTTTTCCGGTGATTCTTCTATCTGCTTTTCCCATTGTGTGGTCTGTGAAATGCTTGCTACTTTTGAAGTTTCTGTGTTCTTGAAAAGAAGTTTTAAAAGGAAATATGCCTTGTCTGTTGCATAATACTTCTTGCTTCTTTTTTCTACATACTTGTGTTCTTCGAGCTTTGAAAGAATACTTCCGCGGGTAGCTGGAGTTCCAAGCCCAATCAGTTTTTCATCTGTGTTTTCCATTGTCGGATTTTCCATGAATGCTAGTAAACTTGTTTCTGTAAATTCTTTTTTTGGCAACGTCATTTTTTTGACAATTTCCGTATTTTTTAGCATGCATGTTTTTTCATCAAAAAACTGAAGGGGTTCTTCTTCATCCTTATTGGCGCCATCTGGCGCTGATTTCTTTTCGGCTTCTTTCCATCCCTGTTCAACAATTGTTCTGACAACAGTTTTGTATTCGTATTCTCCATTTTTTATTAAAAGATTTTTCTCATCATATATGCATGGATTCATGCATGACATGAAAAATCGTTCTGTAACCAGACTGTATATGTTTTTCTCAGCCTGAGTTGTATCTGATGGCAGTACATCAAGTGGAATAAGTGCATGGTGTGAATCGAGCTTTGCAGAATTAAATATGTTTTTGTTTTCTTTTGAAATTAATTTTTCATTACAATATCTTGCTATTTCATATTTATTTTTTAACAGAATATACTTTTCCCTGAACAGTTCTACGTCATCGTCTCCGAGTACATTTGAAGGAGTTCTTGGATATGAAAGGCATTTATGCTTTTCATAAAGTGACTGTGCAATTTCCAGTGTTCTGCTTGATGAATAGTCAAATTCCTTTGCTGCTGTTTTCTGCAGCTCCGTAAGGCTGAAAAGTTTAGGTGGATTTAATTTCTTTCTTTTTGTTTCAGTTTCAACTTTTATTCCCTTGTTTGTTTCACTGAACTGATGCGCCTTGTTTATGTAATAGTTCATTTCCCAAAATATATTCTTTTTTGTTTCAGGGTTTGTAAGGTATGCATCTGCCTTGTTTCCGGCATTATCCTTCAGGTGTGCTACGCACTGGTAATAAGGTTCAGCCTTAAAGTTTTTTACATCTTTGTTTCTCTGTGCTATTGCGGCCAGTATCGCTGTCTGTACTCTTCCAACCGGAAGCGTTATTTTGTGTCCTGCAAGTAATGTTTCGTATGGTGACAGGTTCATTCCTACAAGCCAGTCTGCATGCTGCCTTGCAAATCCTTGTTTTGCAAGTCGGTCATATTCTTTCCAGGGTTTTGCTTCTGTTAGTCCTTTTTTTATAACCTGTGGAGTAAGTGCTTCTGATACCCAGAATCTTACGCATCTTGTTGTGTCTGTGAAACCTGCTTGCTGAAAAACTGTTCTGGCTATTACTTCTCCTTCTCTGTCTGCATCCGTAGCTATTACTATCCTGTCATTTCTGTGCTTCTTTAGTAGGGCTGTAACTTTGTTCAGCTGCTTAACTGTGTCTTCACTTTTTTTGTAAATATAACTTTGAGGTATAATCGGAAGCATTTCAAAGGACCATCTTTTGTATGCTTCATCGTATTCTTCAGGTTTTGCAAGTTCATAAAGATGACCTATGCAGTTTGTTATTACCGTGTCGTCTTTTTCATAATAGCCCAGTTCCTTGTTGTATGGTATCGACAGGGCAGTACCGAAAGCCTGTGCTACTGACGGTTTTTCCGTAATAATGAGCAATGATTTTCCTTTGTGTGGGTAATTAATTTATACATCAATAAAAAGTAAAAGTCAATGTTTATAGTTTAATTAACACTTATGTTACGGTACTGCTTTTTCCGATGATTACTGTATGAACTTTCTGAAAAAAGCTGAACTTACGGCTGAGGAAATAAATATAATCCGTTACTGCATTGAAGAAGCATATCAGAATGAACAGGGGGCAGGTAACAAAATCAGGGCCATGCTTCTTCAGTCTATTCTTGAAAAATTACGTAATCTTCAATCAGCGCCATTTGGCGCTGATTAGTTTATGCGTTCATTTCTTTCATGTCCAATTATTTGAACAGCAAAGCCGTCCTTTTTTAAGTTGCATGCACAAATTTTTTTTCTGTTATTTTCTCAGCTTTTAAGTTTTTTTGGACCTTATGATTTCAGTTTTTATTTTTTTTAAATTGCAGATGTTTTCTTTTTTTTTCGTTAATTATTCAACTCCCTTCTTTTTAGCGCCATTTGGCGCTGAAAAGTGCTGTTTATGCCTGATAATGCATGAAAAAACAGGGTCCCAAAGTGTGACCTATCAGTTATCCGGTAGGCAAGATAAAGGAGTGGTACACAACATTATATATTTCTTTATTTTATATATACTTACGTGTGTACCTTTTTGTTTTGCAGGGCCACATTTTAGACCCATACAGGCCGCATTTTGTGGCCCTCTTTCTTGATATTTTTTCTTGATTTTTTTTATTATTTTTTTCATCTTGATTTATTTGAAAAAGTAAAATAAACTAAGTGTAGTGTTAATAACACTTATATATTTTGCAAAAACAGGAAGGACTGTTATGAATGGATGCAGTGACTGCAAGGTATTTTATACTGAGAATTTTAATTCCTTTACAAACTACTGCAGGGAAACGGATATGTATGTTTCGCCTTTACAATGTGACTGTCCCTGCAAGAAAAAACTTAGAAGTATCGACAGACTTAAAATCCTGCTTTCAGAGATTTGTCAAAAGCTTGGCATGAACAGCCTTGATTAATTTTTCATGGAGTTTGAAATGGAAGACCATTATCTGGGAAATATAATCAGAATGAACGGAAGCATATCAGCTGTTTCTCATTCTGAGAATGAAAAAAATAAATATGTACATAAGGATGATTCGGCAGAGGATTTAATCGGAAGAATTACTTCGCTGTTTCTGCCTTACATTATGCCTGATATTTCTGACAAGAATTTCATGGCAATCCAGAATGAGCTTAAGGAAATTGTCTCGGAGATAAAAGAAAAAACTGCGTGAAGTTCTGCCTTCAAGTTTTTAATTAGCGCCAATTGGCGCTAATAATTTATTTAACTACAATAAGTATTTTTATTTATGATTTAAAATTAGCAGGAGACTGTTATGATTACAGGTTACAGAAATCCAAACTGGGGCGGAAAACGTCCTGGAGCAGGAAGGAAAAAAAAATCAGAATCGGCTGTTTCAGCCGGAAAGAAAAAAGGCAGCTGGGGCGGATTCAGGTATAATTCAGGGCGAAAACCTTCAGGCAGGATATGTCATGCCTATACCATTTCCCTTACAAAGTATGAGCTTAAGCAGATCAAGGCTCTGGCAAAACAGGAAAATAAGTCTGTCAGCAGATTTCTTGTTGACAGGGCTTTAACAGACCGTTATTTGTTCTGGTAATCAGCGCCAGTTGGCGCTAATTAAGGAGGCATGAGATGCATAAAGATTCCCTTACAGGTCAAGAAATCATTGACTATGATTTTTGGGGTACCAAACTTTTTCCTCCCAAAAAACTTAACGTTACTGATACAGGCAGGGAAATCGAGGCCATGTTCAGGGAACTTGACCGCCTTCATTATCCTTCCAAAAAGAAGGATTCTGAAATGTATTTCAGAACGGGTAGGGGAAATTCTCCCCAGAAACAGCCCTGTGTTGTTAAGATGTATTATACTGAAAGCAAAGAACAGCATCTAAAATTCCTAAGGAATTATATGCCTCAGATGAACAAAAAAGAAGTTAAGGATAAGCCTGAACTGTTCAATGAAAACTATGATTCTGTTCCCGAATCCGTAATCCTTGATTATGAGAGAATTGCATCGGATAAAGGTTTTAAATTTATTATAAGTCCAGAGTCCCAGAATATTGACATGAAATGCCTTGTAAGGCAGCTTGTCTGTGAGCTTGAACACATAACTGGTTTTAAGCTTTCATGGCTTGCTGCTACCCATACTGATACGGAACATGTTCATACGCATCTTCTTGTAAACGGTATTGATAAAAAAAGTGGAGAAGAAATATATTTTGACCCCAGTATTGTCCGTAATCTTGCAAGAAGATATGCGAGTGAAATCTGTACACAGCTTAACGGCTATCGTTCTGAACAGCAGATTGAGGCTTCAAGACAGAATCTTCCTTATGCCAGGCGCTGGACCAAAATTGACGAACATATTACAGAATATTATGGTTATGAAGAATTTTCCAATGACAGGATTGTCGGTAACAGCGAATATGAAGCTTCCAAAGTTACTGCAGATGAACTTGAAATACAGCGGCTCAATTTTCTTGTCAGCATTGGCCTTGCCCTTGTCTATAAAAAATCTAAACCGCTGAAGTATTATCTTGAAAAAGGCTGGAAAGAAAAGCTTAAGGCTGTCGGTAGATATAATACATATCTTGATGCAAGGAAGAAGCTTACCTATATGCCCGGCTATAAGCTTGAGATTTACGACGGCAGCATGGGTAAAATCAACGGTGTAATTACTCAGATTTATAATATGGATGATGAAAATATCTGGAACAATGCCGTCGTTATTGAAAACAGAGCCGAGGACAGGGCCTGGTATGTTCCTTTAAGAACCAAGCTTAAAAATGATGATGTCGGTAAATTTATTACTGTAAAAGCTGAAATGAATAAAAAAGGAAAACTCAGACCGCTCATATTTATTGACAAATAAAAATGTGCTATCGAGCGGCAACTCGATAGCACTAGCAGTTTGTTAATGATACCACTCAAAAACAAAAATGCAATTTCTTTATATCATAAATATTTCATTTGTGCAAGGTGTAAAAAAAAATAGTTATAATTTATATTGACTTTTAGTTTTAATTGGTTCATATTTTAACAAGGCTTTTTTCCCACATAATTTATATACAGAAGCCTAACTTCTGTCAGTAAAACATTAATTTCTCTGAAACCTGTCGTATTCCTTTTTCTTGATAAAGGAGGCATTGTGTTTATGCCGGACAGAAATGAATTCCTCAGGAAAGACCCGAAATCAAAAAGCCGCAAGCTTATTTATGATTTGACAAACCTCATAATACCATTCTGTATCCTTATGCTCGGTCTGGTTCTTTTTACACAGAAATTTGCAGAGCTTGTAGATTACAACCAGCGTTACTGCGGTAATCCTGTCTTTGTCTTTCATCATAATATCGGAAAATATCCTGCAGGTTATCCTGTTTTTAATCCCCTTACAATTCTTATTACCATGTTTACTAATCCCTTTGATGAAAAAGTTTCCGGTGCTATAGGAGATTCATCACTTCCAGGTATTATATGTGCAGTTATTTCCGTCTTTACTTTCATTGCAGTCTCAATGATAAGAAGTAATGGATATAACAAGAATGACAGGCTTTATGGCACTGCAAGATGGGGTACCGAAAAGGACCTGAAAAAGTTCGGCCTCTGCGAGAAACACGGTGTAGTACTTGCACAACAGTATTCTGCAAAGTCTGAAGCCATCATCAATAAGAAAGGTAATTTTGGACTTAAGCTTATAAAACCGGCCCAATTAATCTGCCATGCCGGTACAAGCCATACTCTTGTCATTGCTCCGACCCGCAGCGGTAAAGGCGTTGGAACTGTAGTTCCGACATGTACTTCTTACAGGGAAAGCATGATTATATTTGACCCTAAGGGAGAACTTTACAATATGACTGCTGGTTACAGGAAAAAGTTTTCCAGAGTCATAAAATTTTCTCCAGTCCAGCTTGAAACTGCATGCTTCAATCCTCTTGAAGAAGTAGAGCTTGATGAGAATGCCTTCCGTGACATCGGAACTATCCTTACAAATATTTTCCAGAAGAACGATAAGGGTAGTGATTCTAATGCAGACTTTTTTGATAATAATGCAAGAGACCTTTTGACGGGAGTAATCTTTCACGTTCTTTCAGCTGTTGATGACAGCGGTAAGCTTCTTTATAAGAGGGAAGAACGGTGTATTGCCGGAATCCTCCGTATTTTTGCCAGGGCTGCAAGCGGTACTGATGAAGAAGGAAATCCTCTTCCTGCCGGTGAAGCTCTTCTTGACGAGATGATTAATTCAAGGCATTTAGATAAAAATGGAAACGTATCTGATTATATTCACGGCATTATTCTTGATGTTGCCATGTCTGCAAAGCAGCAGCACGAAAAGGTCAGAAGTGACATTATGCAGACTGTCCAGTCAAAACTTAATCTTTTCCGTGATCCTTTTATCAGAAACGTCACAAGCCATTCAGATTTCAAACTTTCTGATTTTTATGAAAGCAAGGAGCCTATAAGCCTTTATCTTACACTTCCTTTTGGAGATGTTGACCGTATTATGCCTGTCTTCCAGCTTATCATCGACTTCATAGTAAGACGTTTTTCTTCTGGTGAACTTAGAGCCGGTGAAAAAGAGAAGACACTTAAACATCCGATTCTTTTCCTCATAGATGAATTCCCTGTTCTCGGAAATATGAAATTCCTTGCTACTTCACTTGGAATATTGGCAGGATACGGACTAAGGTTCTACCTTGTAGTTCAGGCATACCAGCAGCTTGTCAAGATTTACGGTCAGGAAAATACTTTTATTGATAACTGCCGTTATATACTCATATATGCACCAAACAATCCTCAGGATGCAGAAAAGTTTTCTAAGATGATAGGAAAGAAGTCCGTCATAAAGGAAAATATGTCAGTAAGCGGCAGCCGTTATTCGCTTGCCTTAAATAACCTCAATTCATCTTCACAGGAAGTTTCGGTTGACCTTATAAATCCTGACGAACTTATGAAAATGCCTTACGAAGACTGTATAATCCTCGGTCATAACATGCCGCCGTATATGGGTAAAAAGAACGTTTTTTATGCAGATGACCGCTTCAGCTGGAAGGTTTTCAACGAAAATGTTGATACCGGTAAGGTCGAAACAGGTTTTGCTGCACCGTATAGGCAGGATGAAATCAATTTAGAAACAGCAGGACTTCCTTCCCAGATTAAGCTCAGGGAAGAAAAAAAAGCTGAAACTGATGAAGGGACTTTGGATGAAACGGAAGAATCTGTAGAAAGTGAGGAAGAAGTTTTTTCTCCCGTAGATTTTCTTGAAAACTATACGTCTGAAGGCGACGACGGCATTGTAGAAGAGTGGGATGCACCTATGTCATTCATCCAGCTTGATGAAGGTGAGCCGCCTCCTCATGTAGCCAGTTTTGAAGTTGATGATTTTGATTCTGAAGGTGATGTAATTTATACAAACGGAGGAAATAATGGAAACTAATGTTAAAAAATTTCGTCTTGATGATGATATTTGTAACAAAATAATTACTCTTTCAAATGAAGAAGGGTGCAGTCAGACAGAAATTATAAGGCACTGTGTAAATTTTTATTACCAGAAAGATGTAATGCCTGAACATATCCTTATGGGAAGGATGAATCAGATTCAGTCTCAGCTTACAGCAATTGACAGAAAGCTTGAGACTCTGGCCGGGGTTTTTTATTATACCATGCCCTATATTCTGGGCGTAATTCCGCCGCTTCCTAAAAATGAAACGGACAGTAACGGTAAGAAATATAATCCTGCGCTGGATAAGGGAAATGAAATCTTTTCCAAGCTCATAATCAACTACAGGAACCAGATGAAGTCTCATAAGATTTCGTTCATGCAGAATGTATGGGCTGACATGCAGGAAAGCCTTAATATGACTCATATTAATGCCGCAAGCGAGGATTCTTTTGAACGAAGTACAGGCAATTAATGCCAGGGAAGAAAAATCCCGGCGAATATATGACAATTTTCTCGAAGATTTAGGTATCGTCAAGAAATATTTTGAGGACCCTTCTGTGACTGATATAAAGATTATCGGGACAGGTGAAATAATCATAGAAAAATTCATTGTAGGTAAGGTATTTACCGGAGATTATGTTTCTCCTGCACAGGTTAAGGGCATAATCCTCAGTGCATCCCACCTTCTTGACCAGGAAATAGACTATTCGACCGGACTTCCAAAACTTGAATGCGTACTTCCCAAGCCTTATAACCTTCGCTTTACAGGGCTTCTGCCTCCGGCAGTACCCAATGCTGAGATTGCAATGAGAAGGCCTGCTTCTAAAATTTTTACACTGGAGGAATACCTTGCTAATGGTCAACTCCAGAAAGATGAATATGAACTTGTCTGTTCATTTATAAAGGAACGGAGGAATATACTTGTAGGTGGCAGTACGGGCAGCGGTAAGACAACCTTTACCAACGCCATACTCAGGAAAATGACTGAATATACTCCTGATGATTCCTTTTACATCGTCGAGGATGTTCCCGAACTTCAGTGTCCGGCACATGACAAGACTTTTGTAACAGTCAACAGAAAATGTGCGGCTGAGGCCGTAAGGACTGCCCTCAGGTGGTCGCCAGACAGGATTATTTTCGGAGAAGTAAGATACGGGGAGGTAGCAGATGAACTGATTAAATCTTGGAATACCGGTCACACTGGTAATGTGACCACCATTCATGCTGATACGGCTGGCAGCATGCTTTTAAGGCTGCAGGATATGCTTGCAGAAGTTATTACCGGGGTATTACCTGACCTTACCCAGGTGATTCACCTTTGCGTTCACCTTAAAAAAAGACCCGGTAAAAACCCCATAATTGATGAAGTTATGCCAATTAAAGAGGGGACAAAATCTTTCATCAATATGCTTCGTGAAAATAACCTTGCATAATACAGCCTTTTGGGGTTAAAGTGTAAATAAAACTAATATTATTTTTACTTAATCGTAAATATTTTACTGATAAAAATAAAAATAATTTTTTGGTTTTATGATAGAAGTGTAAATTAAAATATCAAAACTTGAATTTACACATATTTTGTTTCTAGGAGGAATAAATGAAACACAAAACAAAACATGTTTTTTTGGGGATGAACAAAAAAATGTTCATCACGGTTCTTTTAATGGTACTTTGCAGTGCCTTTACTTTTGCTGATAGTAATGCAGCTGCTACTGGAATGACATCATCAGTAAACAACATCGTTAATTTTTTCGGCAACGGCTGGGTTAAGGGCATTGCATGCATAATGTTAATCGGTGAATGTCTCGGTCTTCTTGTTGCCGGCGGTCAGAATCCGCAGATTTTCAAGAAATTCCTGCCTTTCATCATCGGTACCGTACTTTTCATGTGTGCTGGAAAAATCGTTACCCTTGTATTCGGTAACTCTACAATTAACTTTTCATCTGATTTGGGTACTACTACCTCTAATTAACTATTTTTTCTATCCCCGGTGCATGAATGCGCCGGGGATTTTTGGAGGAATAAATGAACCTTAATGATTTTTCCATGCCTGTACATAAAAGTTTCCATCAGGCAGACCTTCTTTTAGGCGTTCCTAAAGCAATACTTCTTATTCTTGCCCTTGTACTTATAATCATAGGATACCTATTTGGAATATGGCTTGGGCTTGCAACAGCAGTAGTACTTTACATTCCCTGCTTTATACTTACAAAAATTGACCCTTATATGCTTACCATAGCCCTCAGTTCCCTTATAGAACCTGACAGTCTGGAGGGATAGATGCTCGGTGTAGATTTTATAGGTGCAGATTTCAAGCTTTCAAAAAAACACAAGATGGACAAACTCTGCTATTACCTTCCGTACAGTTTCTTAATTGGAAGAAAAAACGAAGGGATAGTTTTTCTTAAACCCGGAGCATTGATGAGGTGTTATTCCTTTACATGTCCTGATCTTGGTTCTGCCAGTGCTGAAAACATTGCCGCAACTTCTTCTTATTTTAATTCTGCAATTAAAAGATTTGGAGATGGATGGGCCTGTCACTTTGAATCAAGGCGACAGCTTACTGATAAATATCCGGGATGCTCCTGGAATAATATGCTTGGCTACCTTATTGATTCAAGACGACGAGATAATTTTAAAAATAAAAACTCACATTATGTCAATTACTTTTTTCTTACCCTTACTTATCAGGTTAAAAGCGACCTTGTAAATAAAGGTTCTGGTCTTATTTATAAAAAAGATGAGAGTGAAGGTGAGGATTATTACAATAAACAGAATATATCAAAGGAACTTCAGTTCTTCCGTGATAAATCTGAAGAACTCCTTTCCTTCATAAAATCACGTATTGAACTTACTCCTCTTAATAATGATGAAGTAGTTTCGTACATTGCTTCAAGCCTTTCTACAAAATGGAAGAACAGGATTGCTCCGACTTCCCCTGCATTTTTTGATTCCTTTATTACGGAAGAAGATATTGAAACCGGTACATGCATGAAAATAGGTGACATGTACTGTCCTGTTGTTGCTGTACGGGACTTTCCTTCAGAAACATATCCAGCCGTTTTTGACCTTCTGAACAAGGCCGATGTTGACTACAGATGGACTACAAGATGGATAGGAATGAACAAGGACAAATCTTCCAAGCTCATTGCAAAATATCAGAAACGTTTCAATAATTCAAGAAAGAGCTGGGGTCAGGTAATTGCTGAAGCTTCTACCAATGTTTATACGGACAGGGAAGACCCTGCAGCCATTGCATTTGAGCAGGATACAAATGAAGCAAAGGTAGCCCTTTCAAATGATGCCGTAAATTTCGGATACTATACATCCTGTGTAGAAGTCTGGGACAAGGATTATGATACAGCCCTTGACAAGGCACGTTATATAGCTGAACTCATCAATTCCTGCGGATTTGGCGCAAAAGTTGAAAAGACTAACAGTTTTCAGGCATGGCTCGGAATGCTGCCCGGAAATAATTATGCCGATGTTCATAAAACCCTTCTTTCCAGTGCTAACTGTTCACATGTCATCCCGCTTTCTTCACTCTGGACCGGGGATTTTTATAATGGATGGACTGATGTTCATCTTGGCTGCGGTGCTCCGCTTCTTACTGCTACCAGTTACCGTTCTCCTTTCTTTCTGAATCTTAATGTCGGTGATGTTTTTCATTCCTTCATTTTCGGACCTTCGGGTTCCGGTAAATCTACTTTCCTTTGCCTCCTTGAATCCCTTTTTACAAGGTACAGGGATTATCAGGTTATAATTCTTGACAAGGATAAGACTGCAAGAGGAGTATGTATTGCAGCTGGAGGACTTTATGTTGAACCCGGTGCCGATGACTTTGCATTCCAGCCTCTCAAAGATTTGGAAACAGAACTTGAACTTACCTGGGCATGTGAGTTTATTGAACTTTGTCTTTCAGAACAGCATATATCTTGTGATGCTGAAAAATCTGAAATTATAAGAAATGCACTTATTCAACTGCGGGAGACAAAATCCCCGGACAAGCGAACCATTACTTCTTTCCAGCAGTATGTACAGGATGATGTAATAAAAGTTGGAATAGAACCATATACCCTTGACGGTCAGTACGGTTCAATCTTTGATGCCCGTGATACGAATCTTGAAGATTCACAGTTTACCATGATTGAAATGGGGCGGCTCATGCAGATGGGAAAGGCCTGTATTACTCCTGCCCTTATGTTTATCTTCAAGTTTATTGAATCTAAATTTGCAGCTGAAAATGATGACATGGGACATCCGACTCTTCTTGTTCTTGATGAAGCCTGGGTTTTTCTTGATAATCCTTATTTTGAACAAAGAATTGACACCTGGCTCAGAACTCTGCGAAAAAAACATGTTGCTGTTGTTTTTGCGACTCAGGATGTTCCTTCTGTTGCAAAGTCCAGTATTGCTTCAACTATTCTTTCCCAATGTTTTACTAGATTTTATCTTGCAGACCCTAATGCTCTTAGTGACATGCTTTGTGAATCCTACAGGACTTTCGGACTTAGTGATTCTGAAATTTCCTGCATTGCCGGTGCAAGAATGAAAAATGACTATTTTTACAAGTCTCCTTCCGGTTCTAGGCTTTTCCAGCTGGAGCTTGATGATTTTCAGCTTGCTCTTCTGGCTCCGCCAAAATCTGTGCTTGACGGTTTGGAATACAGATTCGGTAGAAACAGCAAAAAAGAACTTGCCGTGGATATTCTTACATCGCAGGGAATCAATCCTGCAAAATATCTTAAGGAATATAAATAAAATTGGAGGTTATTATGAAAAAAAGATTTAAGGTTTTTATGTTTGCATCATTTCTTTCGCTTTCTTCTGGAATCTGGGCACAGGCTGGCCTTCTCAATGTACTTGATATTCCGAACCTTCTTCAGGCAATCGAATCTACCTATGCCTATTATCAGGAAATTCAAAATACCATTGAGCAGGTAAAGAATTCTTATGAGCAGATTAAGATGGCAGCAGAACAGGTCAAGAGTGTTGACTGGAATGAAGTCGGTGAAAAACTCGGAAAAAATTTTGAAGAAGGAAATTTTAAGGATAATCCTTTTGAAGTTATTACAGCCGTTCATACTTCTGCAAACGATATAATGTCAGCTGTTGATAAGCAGATGAATACTGTAAATAACGTTCAGGCTCAGCTTAGGAAAAAATCCATATCCTTCGGCGGCATGGATGTTTCTGTCGCAGATTTATGTGGGGCTGGGGATAAGGATAAGGATTTTGTCAGTTTTATGGGTAATGCAGCTATTCATACGGATAAATCTGCCAGAAAGCTTGCAAAAGGTTATGTTGAAGGTCTTTCTTATGATGAAAAACGTGCAATAATGAAAAAATACGGTATGTCACCTGAGAACTATGCAACTATGGCTTACAGTAAAATGCTTCTTAATAATATTATTGTCGAATCAAACCTTAGGTCTACTGAAGAGGGTATAACTGACCTTGTAAAAGAAATTGTTAATGACCAGAATGTAATAAATTCTTTAAATCAGCAGATTGGTAACAACGGACAGGCTTCTTTAGCTGCTGCAACTCAAGTTACCAATTCATCCCTTGCAATATTGGTAAAGGATATGGGGCATTTATGGCAGTCCAGTGAGAGGCTTTGTGGCATCATTTCCCAGAATATTACTGCAGAACAGGCTTATGAAGATTTAACAAATGAATTGGAAATGTATCACGAAAGTCGTTACAAGAAGAATACTACCTCTTCTTCAGGCGTTACAAATCCGCTTTTTAAATAGGGTCTTTTATGAAAAAAAAATTATTTTCTGCTTTTATTCTTATTTTTTTATGTTGTTTTATGTCTCCGGCTTTGGACAGTAAGTATAAAAATAATTTCCTTTCTGAATACTTCAGTGATGCTGAAGGTATGCCTACTTTAGCAGATAACAAGGCTGTTCTTGACATACCTCTTGTCGGCGGTATCGTACAGTTTGCAACACTGCTTGATAGTTTTGTTAAATATTTTAATATTCTTACTGTTCTTTTTGCTTTTCTTATGCTTATTTTTACATCCTTTAAACTCTGGTTTGGAACAATAGAGATAAAAAAGGCTTTTGTTGAAATTGTTTACAAATGTTTAATTGTTATGGGACTTTCATTAGTTTATAGGCCTGTGACAAATTCATGTCTTAAACTTGCTAATGCTATCGGCTGTGAGTGTGGCGGTTATGAAAAAATAAACCATGTTTATACAGAAGCTTATAAATCCCTTAAGGATAAAATTAGTGTAGGGCTTGAACCTATTAAGCAGGGTATAAAGGAAAATGCATTCAAGGCTTATGATGGTGATTATGCCTATGTTACTGAAGATATGATGAACAGCCTTTCGTCTTATGGTATGACAAAAGAAGAAATTGAAAACTGGGCAAAGCAGGAAAACCTCCTCATTACTCATCAGGAATATGTTGAGACTGGTATTGATTCTGTTTCCGGGGAAAAGACTGGATATAATAAATGGGTTGATGAATACGGTAATGAGCTGACTAAACCTGGTAAAAAATCTAACTGGTTTTCCTATACTTCTACAATTCCTAATCTTGTGAATAATGATAGAAAATTGAATAAAAAACTAAAGAAAAATACTAAGGAACAAAAACAGCTTGTTGCAAAGCTTAATGCCCTTATGATGGTTCTTACTGAAAAAGATTTGACTCCTGAAGATGCTGATGCAGAAAACAGTCAGAACCAGAGTCCTGCAGAAATCCTTCATGAAGTTTTTTATTCTCCATGGCTAAAAGACAGTACAAATGCTAATACTTTTTTTCTTTCACCAAATGCCATAATTAAAACCTGTACTACTCTCAGTGATGCACTTTATTATGCTAATTCAATGGATTTAGATGATATGTCCGGCAACTGGGATGATATTGAACTTACAAAAAAAGCAGGAGTTTGGACAACAAATGGAATTATAAAGGGTATTTTTAATATACTCTACAAGTTCGGTATGCTTATAGGTTGCTGTATTATTATGGCTGAATATTCTATCACGATTCTTGAATTTTACATTGTAAGGGCTATCGCAGTACTTCTTATTCCTCTTTTTTTCCTGGATTCCACAAAACAGTTTGCCCAGAACCTTATAAGACTTTTTCTCAGTTTCTTCATGAAAATACTTGTTACAGTAATCTGTTGTTTCTTTGCAATAGGCCTTTTTATGGATACAATAAACCTTACCCTCAATGCCCTGGATATTGAAAGCTCCATTACAATGGTTACATATATAACTTCAATGATGCTCGGTATTATACTCGCTAATAAGGCTCCGCAGATTGCAGGAACAGTTATTTCAGGGCAGGCTTCTATGGGTGTTGGGGATATTGCAAGAATCGGTCATTCACTTGGTCATGCAATGCATTCAGCTTCGCGTATGTCTCATGATGTTCAGAACTTCGCAAAAGGCGCTTCTCATGTCGGTCAGGCCGCGGCAAGAGGCGTGGCAGGAGCAGCCTCGGTACTCGATACAGCTCAGCATGCAGCAAGCTTTGCCGGAAACAGGGTAAAAAGTGCTATGGGAGACGGTCAGCATTCAGTTTCCAGCGGCGATGTAAGAAACGCTCAGGCAGGTGCATTCTTCTCTTCTATCGGCAGTGCCATCGGTCAGAAGGCTGCAGATAAGGCTCATAAGGCTGTATTCGGTTCAGAAAGACATCATTTAGATGAAAAGGGTGATAATACAGATGCATTCTGGAAAGTTGGCCAGCAGGTTATGGTTGGTGGACGACAGCGTGTTGCTACTGCAGAAGATGTCATGCGGCACAACAGGGAAGTTACCGAAAGGCTTGGCGGAAATGCTGCGGACAGCGTTCTTAACAGGAACATGATAAACACTACTAAAAACATTGAAAACGAACTGAACAAGAAAAACAGTTTTGATTATTTTGATTCTGCCGTAACTGATTACCTCAAGCCAAAACCTAGGAAACCGGATATTCCTAACCCTAGAGATCCGGGCAGCTGGTAAACAAAAAAACATCAGGCATAAAAAAAGGCTTCCAGAACCGGAAGCCTCTTTTATTTATCTTGAATAGATAGGGTCATAATCATTTTTCATTTGTTGATTATTATTACGTTTTGGTCGTTTAAATAACAATTTATCAGTTGCCCCTTGACCAGAATTAATTTGACCTGATTGTTCCCATCCGTTTTCACCTAATTGCTGTAATTTTTTATCTATATCTTTATCACCAGACCAAGTATCGAGTGTTTTATATTCCCACTGGGTAATGCCGTTGTCTTGCATTTTTATTCCTCCAGTATTTTTCTTAAGTTCTTTGTTTATCGCCCGCACCTGTTTAAGGGCGGTGGCTTATTCTTAGTTTTATTATATAACCGTATCAGCAATTTGACAATAACTATTAAGACTTACTTTGATTTCTGGGCGTAATTTTTCTTTTTTTCATAAAAAAATAATTAATATCTTTTTGTATTTTTTCTATCATATCTTTTTCATCTACAGGTTTTAATACTTTTAAATAATTTTCTATAATTTTTTTATACCCAGAACCTTTTGTTGATATTTGAATCATAGCATTAGATATTTTATCAAGAATATTATTTTTTGATTTGTCATTGAATATGAAAAACAAAAACTCTTTAGTAATATCATTCTTTCTATAAATAACAGATTGAGAATGTTCTATTCTGCGTTTTAACTGCGATACTAAAAGCTCTCTTCTTTCTTTTGATATTTTTTTATTTGTTGATAACAATTCTGAATAATAATCTGGAATATCTTTTAAAGTAGTAAAATTAATATCTTGTAAAGCAATAATTGTAGAGAAATATTCCAGCTGCTTTAATTGTTTTGAATAAAAAGGCTTTGCTTCTATATTGCTTGAATCTGTGAAGTATGGCAACTTGAGTTCTTCTGTTGACTTTTTATTAAACATAGAAGTTCCTGTATCAAATACTGGAGCAAATCCAATCCATTCAAGAGTATTTGAATTACGTAAAAACGAAAAGTTTTTATAGTGCCGGTCTGTATTTGCAATGATATAATCAAGCAATATCATTTTTCCCAAACTGTTTTTTAAGTTTTCTTCATTTTCAATATTCATTTCTTTGCAGCAATTTATCAGGTGTTCGATAGCATTTATGTTTTTATCTTTTTTTCTGGTATTTATAATATACCAGGCACTTACAAGCTCAGTATTTTTTGTTGTTATATTGTTGCAACTGCAATAGTATTTATCTTTTATTTCAACTAAGTTATATTCTGCATGTGGAATAGATAAACATTCACATATTTTTGTTGCTAATACTTCATTAAATGGTTCCTGCTCATAAGGAGAACTGCCGCCTTTTAACAAGAATCTTTCATTGTCTTTTATAATCCATTTTTTTAATAGGCATCCATCTGATGTATTATCTGGTGAAACAAAATCTATATCTTTATTTAGTTTAATTCCAAAAAAGAGGTTTCCTATATCTTCTGAAAAATCATTTTCATAGAAGTTTACATCTTCCCATTTTAATTGACTGATTTCGGGTTTAAACCAGTATTGGTCAGAAAGACTTAGCCCCATTGATTTTATTATTAATGTATTTAAATTCTCTCCATTGAGTTTTTGCAAAAAGCTTTCAAGATTTTGTCTTGATGCAGGTATACATCTGTTTTTCCACCATTCCCTGAATGCCCTTACTTTATTGGTTATATGTTCAGATTGTAAAAATAATGGAAGGTGTTCCTCATTATAGATTTCGTTAATATTGTATACTTCATCATTTATGATTTCAAAATTCAAAACCTTAATGTTTTTATGATATAATATATATTTCATTATCTCTCCTCTTTTTCTTTAATATATTTGTTCATAAAATCTACTGGATCGAATGCTGGCGCTTCTGCCTCCTTTTCGTCCAGATATTCAAGAAGATTAAAGCCTGAATTATCCGTATTCTTATCAGTATTTATTGTCATGGGAAATGGGATTCCCTGTTCTATTACAACACGATTTAAAAACAGCCTTACAGCAGAAGACATATCAAGCCCCAGATTATGAAAGATTTCATTAGTTCTAGCCCGTAATTTATCATCAATCCTGACTTGCAGTATTGTACTTGCCATATATAACTCCTTAGAACAATCTTTATAATGCATTGTACTACATTTGTAGTACATGTCAAGTAATTCAGTATAAAACTTGAACAATGGTAAGAAGATTCTGAATGATTTTTTAAATTTTAAGTTTAATGACAAGTAACTTTACTTGGTTTAAACTGACTATAAATTAAATCTAATTTATATAGGAGTTGGAAATTATGAGTTATTTAGTTAAGTACAAAAGGTTTTTTGAAATTCTTTCTGATATGGAAAACATTGATTTCAAAAGCCTTGATGTTGATGTTTCAGAAGATGTAGGCGAGGATTCTGTGTGGAATAGAATTTATATGACTTTTGGTTTAAAAAATACCGATTTTTGGATTGATATTATACCAGAAATAGAAACGTTAGTGTTGGATATAAAGAAACAATTTAACTTACCAAAAGAGTTAGTTTTAACTCCATGGTTTTGGATTGATTATATACCCAAAATTGAAAGGTCTATAGACGGATTAGACGAATTTGATATGTATTTATGGTTTGATGTTGATATGGTTTTGAATGAAACCTTTATAAACTCATTGTCTCAAAAGAAAAAAGATGAATTAGAAAATAATATAGACGAAATGCATGATAATGTTATGCCTCTATTATATTTTGATAAAAATACTGAACATGAAAAAACTGAAAATATGAGAAGATTAGTAAATCTATTATACTTTTTAAGATATAATATGACAGTTTATGAATATCTTTTAGAATATCCAATATTAGATTCTGAAATAAAACATAAAGCTAGTGTTGAAAGAGCAACAGCCAGATTGAAACGTTTGCACAGACAAACGTTGGATTATTTTAGAAATCCAAATTCTTTTTTTGTTAGGATTTTTTTGTTGTAAATAGAACACACTGGTTTCGCTTTCTTAAATATATTTTTTCTTGATATAATGACACTGTCATTCGTAAGCGATTTTGTCCATAACAGACTTAAAAAAATAGGTCTGTTTTTTGAATAAATTCGCATTTGTAATACGCCAGATGCTGTCAAATGGCGGAATATATTTTTTACGAATGACAGGCTTTTCCATATCCCAGTCAATCAAATCAGAATTTTTCTTGATATAATGACACTTTACAATATTATTATTTTATATTACACTTATTTATAACAACTTATCCTCTCCAGTTGTATTATTTTTATTTGCTCGGAATCGGTTCTTTTTTTTGTTTTTTCCAAACACCCACACAACCCGGAAAAAATGAAATCTATTACAGGACCACTATTAAGGCTTAATGTGCCTCCGGGTATATAGGAGTTTATATGGCTGGTATTAAGACATTTTTTTCTGACGGTGATGCTTCGCCGACACCTTTCAATGAAGCAAAAACAAAAAACAAGAAAAATAGCAGCGGAGACTGCAATTATGAAATGGTTGCTGCTGCCGATACCATACAGGGTATCGCTCAGAAAAATGCACGGATGTGGCAGATTATAGCACTTGTTTCCCTTTCTTCTTTTTTCATTTCACTTTTTATCTGCATATATGCAGTAAGACTTCCTAAAACTGTTCCTGTAATTGTTACCGTTGATAGTAATGGAAGTGCTACTTATGTAGGAAAAGTTGACAAATCTAACTGGGGTACATCAAGCATTCCCGAACATCACAAGACTTATCAGGTCCAGAAACTCATCAATAATATGTATACATGGGTAATTGACCCAGATGCACAGCAGTCATATATAAGGGAATGTAATTATATCTGCCAGGGAACCGCCCTGACACAGCTTGATTCCTTTTTCCGCGAAAATAATCCGTTTGATAAAATCGGCAGTATTACTCAGTCTGTTAAGATGGATTTTCCTTTGAAGCAGACTTCAAATACATACGTCATTTATTATGATGTCATTACCTACCAGCACGGAAGCCGCCTGAGTACCCGTCGTTTTTCAGCTCTTATTACACTCGGTTATTTTGAGGTAACTGAAGAAACAAAAAATCTGAATCCTCTTGGTGTATATATTACATCTTTTGATATACAGCAGGTTTTCAATTAAGGAGTTATATATGAAATTAAAACTGTTTTTTTCCCTGTCCCTGGCCATTGTCCTTTTTTCTTGCAAGACAACTGATTTTGAAAATCTTGGTTCTGAATCAGAACCGGAAGACAAGGACGTTTATTCAAATCTTGAAGAAGAAGAAAAGGCCAATTATGACGAGATGCAGGATTTTCTTATTCAGGAAAGAATAAAGGAAATTGATATTCCAAAGACTGTTGTTTATGTGGAGAAGCCTGTTTATTATCCTGCAGGTAGTTCTGCACAGTCTGACAGACCGGAACTCAAGGGAACTGCTGCTGCAAGGAAGAGTACGGAAGAAGCTACTCAGAAAATTGAAAAATGGAACGGCGGTACAATGTATTATGACTATGACTCTGACTTTACCTACGAAATATACTGCCAGCCTTACAGAATTACAGATCTTATCCTCCAGCCTGGTGAACAGGTTATTGAAATGCCTTTCCTTTCTGAAGAAAAAGTATGGGAAATAGGTGCCGGTGTCAGCCGCAGTAACAGTACAGATACTCAGCATTTTTTCCTAAAACCTGCTTACTCTGGCTTGACAACATCTTTCATAATCATCACTGACAGAAGGGTATATCACATACTGTTGAAATCTTTTAAGGACTGCTATATGACTCAGGTAAGATGGAACTATCCTAATACAATGCCTTTCAACATCAAGTCTGATGCAATGCAGGTTAATAAGCTTAAGGAAGAAACTGTCGGAGTTAATCCTGCTTTTCTTTCCTTTGATTATAAGATGAGTTATTCTGCTTTCAAGAAACCATACTGGCTTCCAGAACGTATATATGATGACGGTAAGCATACTTATATCGTCATGAATGAAACAGTTCTTCACATGACTACACCTGTCCTTTTCAATAACCGCAATGAAAGAATAAATTATTCTGTTTCCAGAAATCTGATTATCATAAATGAACTTGTTGAGAAAATGACAATGAGGGTAGGTCGTCAGAAAGTAACTGTAAAGAAAAAATACTACAAGGAACCTGAACCTGTAACTTCCGGGGATGCCGTTACAGATATTGAGCTTGAAGATACTAACATGGAACTTCCTCCGCCTGATAAAACTAATTCTTTCAGTTCTT
The DNA here is from genome assembly GCA_017619795.1 of Treponema sp. Classification (GTDB taxonomy): domain Bacteria; phylum Spirochaetota; class Spirochaetia; order Treponematales; family Treponemataceae; genus Treponema_D. Next base: position 4,532 of record JAFZRP010000083.1, on the reverse strand, counting down.
CCCTCAATTCAAAATTGAAAAAAGAAGTCGAACTCAAAAATGAAGATATAAATCTTGAATGGAATACTGATAAATTGGAGAAATAGATATGAGTTTTTTCAGCCTTTTTAACCGTAACAAGTATTACGGTAATATAAAATGGGAAGATACAGAAGAGGGCAAGGCTTTCAAACAGCAATGTATTATTGATTCCGAGCGAAGGAAAGCTGAAAAGGAAGAATGGGAGAGAAATACACCGTATGAACACAAGGTTCAGGTAAAGCTTTTTAAAATTATCTTTGCTTTTTTTCTTTTTCTTTTTGCAGTACTTCTTTTTTTTGGTTTCAGACATAATGTTGAATTGATTGTCCTTTTTTGCGAAGCTGTATTTTCTTTTGTATGTTTCATTGTCTGTAAGTTAAAACCAAAATTTATAAAATATCCTAACTGTTTCCTTATGCCTCTCATTGCCCTTTGGTGCAGTATCCTTCTTTATATCTATATGGCTTGTGAAATATTCGGTTTCAATCCTTCAAAAAGACAAATACGTGTTAATAATACAAATCAGACTTTTTCAGAACCAGAACCTTCCTATGAAAATGACGGTTCAGAATATTTTAAATTCCTTGAGGAAAATAACCTCCTCTCGGATGACTAATTTTTAAGGAGTTTTTTATGAATACAAACGATGAAGATATTGATGATTCAAAGGTATCTGAATTTTCGCCAGATGACTCAAATCCCTATGACTCCTTTCTTTCTGATGAAGGAAATGAAGCTTCTGATTCTTCATTTACTTCTGAAGATGACATTGTTCTTCCCGACTTTCTCAATTCTTCCGTAAATGTTTCTGACTTTGAAAAAAACATTTCAAATAATTCAAGCATTCCATTAAATGATGAATTTGTTCCTTCCGTCAGTCATTCTGACAATTTATCAGATGAACCTCTTTCTGATGTTCATGGCAATGATTATGTCCGGGAACAGATTGATTCAGATGAATTTTCTGGTAATACCGAAAAGCCCTTCAGTCCTTCTTCAGTTGAAATTGAAAATAGTAATTCAGACGAGTCTGAAAAAACAGGACCTTCTTCTTCCGTTGAAAGCAGTAATGATTCAGAAAATAAAGTATTATCCGGTGATACTTCTGAAACTGAAAAAGAAATTAGTTTTACAAAAAAAATCTCTGCCGAAGAAGCAGAAGGTCATAAAGGTCGTAAACCAAAAGTCCTTAATAAAAAATTTCTTCTTGCTTCCCTGATAATAGTTATCGGTGGCATTTTTGTTGCAGCTTTTCTTATGCCTTCCGGTAAGAAAAATAAAAACGGTAAAGAAAAACCAGTAGCTTATTCAAATAATATAACTGATTATTCAGCTTTTGCAAAAAAACAGTCACAGCCTTCTGATGACGGTATTTCAGTTGATTCTTACAATGATAATTCTGAACATTATTCAGATATTGAAAAGCCTCAATCAAAAGATGATTCTGAAGTTGAGATTCCACCTCTTCCTTATCCTGGAGAGCAGAAAAAACCGTATGTACAGGAAACAGCAGGAAGTACAGCCGGTAATGGCGGAACTTCTGTTGAAATTCCTGATACAAGGAATGACAGTCTTCAGTCAAAGAGAATCAGCGGTATTAAAGGTCTTTCTTCTACACAATCTAGTTATTCTACTGATTATGAGGATACTTTGCTTAAAAATACTGCCGGTTATCAGAATAACAATTCCATTCCTTCAAAGGAAGAATATATCAATTCCATTCTTAATGCTTATGGTCAGGCTGCCGGGTCACAAAACCAGAATTCCTACTTTTCTCAGAATGACCAGAGTGGAAAAAACAAGTTTTTCAGTGAAGGTAGGCTTACAGGAAGAAGCAGGGGAGAATGGCTTGAACTTAATTCCCTCTGGCAGGGAACAATATTTGAAGCTGTCTTAACTTCTGAATTGAATACAGATCTTCCCGGTGAAATTACTGCCAGAATTGCAAAAAACATTTACAGTTCTCAAGACGGACGTTTCCTTCTTATTCCACAGAATTCAATTCTGTATGGAACCTATAATTCAAGCATCTCTTATTCCCAGAGGCGTGTTCAGGTTGCATGGCATACACTTATCCGCCCGGACGGTTATCAGATTCAGCTTGGTAATATGAGTGCTACTGATGCAAAAGGTGCTGCAGGCCTTAAGGGAATTGTAAACGACCATCCTCTTGCATACGTTAAAGCTATTGCACTTATGTCTGTATTCTCCATAGCTAACATAGAATTTGCGGCAACTATGAAAGATAATGAGAATGAATATCTTCAGAATATGCTTGCTAATGCTCAGGACGTTACTACTAGGCTTGGTGACAAGCTTATAGACAGGGCAATGGATGTTCAGCCTACAATCAAGATTAAGTCAGGTACTAAAATTAATATTGTTGTAAACCAGAACCTGTTTCTTCCTCCTTGTGAAGAAATAGAAGTTACGCAGAGATATATGCGCCAGAAATAGTTTATAAATCAGCATTATTTAATAATGCTGTATAAAAATAATTAAGGAGTAGCATGATGGAAAAAACTAATCTGCTTCAGAAGTTAAAAAAATGTTTTTCAAAGGATTTTTGTGATTCAGGTGAACACAGGATTAATTTCAGTATACTGATTGCAGTTCTTGCAATCATTTGTGTAGGATTGTTTCTTTTCTTTTTATTTGATTAGTGTAAAAAGAAATAAATAAAAAGAAGATTACACTTTATTTTTTAAGGAGCTTTTATGAAAGGTCTAAAATCGTTTCTTTTATTCTGTATTCTTTCCCTTTTTTTTGGCTGCAGGTTTTTCAGTTCTTTCAGTCATGAAGAAGAACCGGTTAAGGAAAGGACTTATAATGATGAAGTCGGTTCTTTATTATTCAATCACAGTTTTCTGAATATTACTAACGGAGAAAGTGAATACCTTAAGCTTTCTGTCAGTCCTTCGGATATTCAGGGAAAATGCAGCATAAAGTGGGAATATGAAGAAGAATATGTATCTGTCAATTCAGATAATTACGGTGCAATCATTACCGGAGTAAAACCCGGTTCAACCTACATAAAAGCTTCCTGTAACGGAATTGTTTCTACATGCCTTATTTCCGTTATTGCAAACGGCGAAGAAATTGCTGACAATCCGTATATTTATTCAAATTATTCAGTAATACAGCTTAAGCCTTATGATTCAACTTCTGTTACTGTTTCCCTTTATGGTGGCAGTATTACGGATATGGAAGATTTTACCTTTACAGTTGCTGATGAATCTGTTGCAACTGTAGAGTTTTCAAGAAATAACTGCATCATAACAGCCATTAATACAGGCAGCACAAAACTTACGTGTTCTCATCCAAAGGCCGATTATGACTATTCATTTGTTATTTATGTTTATGCAGACAAACTTTCTCAGCCCTATATTACTACAGGAAACAACATTATTTCCATTAACAAACTTCAGTCTGAACCATCACGAATCAGCGTTGACCTTATTAATCCTTTAAATGAATTCTATAAAAACGGTTTTACCTGGAATTATGCTGATGAGGATTCTAAAAAAATAATAAATTTTGTTTCAAATCTTAATTCTGCAGAAATATTTCCCCTTGAAGACGGTATTGCAAATATTACCGTCACCCATGAAAATGCAGAGTATCCTCTTAACATTACTGTAAGGGTTTATACCATAGTAAATAACGTATATATTTCCCTTTCTGAACCAACTGTTATAATTGACAGGACAGATAAATCTTTTAACGTATATGCTGGAATTGAAAATTGTGATGAATATGTAAATCCTGAACTCTATAAATGGACATTCCCTGAAAAATATGATGAATATGTAGAATGTATTTCTTCCGGCAATTCATTGAATCTTGTCGGTAAGAAAAACGGTTATCTTAAAATCTCAGTATCACATCCGCTTTCATCTTATCCAAGAACACTTCTTGTAATTCTGAAAAATCAGGCAGAATCTGCCGTTGATTCATCTGCCTACATTACGACGGAACAAAATTATGTTTCTACGCAGGTCGGTAAAGCTCCTACGACCGTAACTGTTCGTCTTGTAGGCGGTGAAGACGGCATCGACAATATCGGTGACGAAACCTCAAACTTCAGCTGGTATGTAAAGGGAGGCAGGAATAATGGTGTTGTAGAAATCAGACAGATAACTGGATTTCTCAAGGATTCTGATGAAAGATCTGCTTCTGTTTCTGGCAGCTTCTGTACTGCACAGCTTGTAATAAATCCTATAGCTGAAGGTGAGGTTACGATTGCCGTAACTCACCCGAAATGCCTTTATGAAACGGAAATCCTTGTAAAGGTTTATCCTGGAATTGTAAATCCTTCAAAGACTGTCACTTCTGTTGACAGCATAATATACCTTCTCAACGGCCGGACGAAAGTTGTCTCTGCAATACTCAGGAATGCAGACCCCGGAGATGAAAACAGGGTAGAATGGTCAACCTCGGACGACACGAAAGTTTCGGTTTCTCCTTCGACCGGCATTTCGACGCTCATCTCCGCATGCGGTTCGGGAAGC
>JAFZRP010000082.1 GCA_017619795.1 Treponema sp. | reverse complement strand
CAACAGCCACTGCTCACTCTGACTGTACGGTTTGAAAGTTATCTTATCACTTACGCCTCTGCTCATGCTTAAATTTTAGCACAGAAAATTTCTTTTGTCTTTAAAAATAATTAGGGCTGTCCTTTCTTTTTGGACAGCCCCCAATCCGTGTGGCAAATTTTCCTTGCAGTGTGTTCCCTGAGTCTGAATCTGCGGTCCCTGAGCTTGTCGAAGGGCATCGTTGACACCCCTTTTTTCTCGATATATAATAGATAAAATATATCAATTGTAACTGTTTACGGCGGACGTTTGGTCCATAAATAAGTGCAATGTCTGCTTTTCTCCCCCAAAAACTGCGGTTTTAACTGCGGAAGGGAGAGGTGTAGGGGTTGCTTTGTGGAAAATTTTGATATTTACCTTATTTGTCCTTAAACCGTGCAATATAATATCTTAAATAATAAATTAAAGATATGAAAATGCCTGAAAATCAATACAAAGCTCCAAGTATTAAGACAAATATTATCATAAATACTCTTTATCAGATACTTACTGTTATTACACCTTTTATAACAGCCCCATATATATCAAGAGTTTTAGGTTCGGATGGGATTGGTGTATATAGTTATACAAGCTCTTACCAAATGTATTTTTCATTAATTGCTGCTCTTGGTATCGCCAGTTATGGTACAAGAGAAATTGCAAGAAAACGTAATAATGAATATGAACGAAGTAAAGCTTTTTGGGAAATTCAAATATTAAAATTTCTTACATCTTTACTAAGTTTGATTGGATGGGGAATATTTGTTTATTTAAATACAAAATATAAAATAATATATATTGTTCTGACTATGAACCTTTTGAGTACGATGTTTGATGTTACATGGTTCTTTAATGGAATGGAACAATTCAAATATACAGTAACGCGAAATACAATAATTAAAATTTTAGAAATTATTTTAATCTTTTTATTTATAAAACAAAAAGATGATTTGATTCTCTATATTATTATTATGTCAGGGGCAACGCTTCTTGGTTCAATAAGTATATGGCTAAGTCTTTCTGCATTTTTAGTGAAAGTTCCGGTAAAAGAATTTCGTCTGGCTCATCATTTTAAGGAGACTTTAATATATTTTATACCAACCATTGCTACATCCTTATATACAATTCTTGATAAAACTTTAATTGGCGTGATTACTCAAGATGAAAACCAAAATGGATATTATGAGCAGGCAAATAAAATATTAGGAATTATAAAGGCTCTCGTATTTACTTCATTAAATACAGTACTAGGATCCAGAATTTCATATCTTTTTGAAGAAAAGAAAATTGATGAAATAAAGTTAAGAATAGAACAATCGATGAATTTCATATTTTTAATGGGGTTTGGGTGTTGTTTTGGTGTAATTGCAGTAGCACCAAATTTTGTACCTATTTTTTTTGGTGCGGGTTATGAGCCTGTTGTTGGATTACTTCAATTACTAAGTCCTGTTATAATAATAATTGGAGTAAGTGGTTGTTTGGGTAGTCAATATTACACTCCTGCAGGATTAAGAGGGAAAAGTTCAATCTATATAATAACTGGATCTGTTGTAAACATAATTTGTAATATTATATTTATTCCAAAATATGCAAGTATTGGTGCTGCAATAGGTACACTTATTGCAGAAAGTGTAATAACAATTTTGTATCTTATTTTTTGTAATGGATATTTTACGTTTAAACAAATATTATTTTGCAGTTGGAAAAAAGTAATAGCATCGTTAATAATGTTTTTTAGTATAATTATTTTTGGTCATATAACAATAAATGCTTTGATGCTGTTAGTCCTGCAGATAATACTTGGTATATTAATTTATTTCTTAAGTTTGTTAATTCTTAAAGATGACTTTGTAATTACATTATTACAAAAACGTATATCAAATAAAAAGAGGAATTCTAAAAATGGTTGATTTAAAGATTCAATTACCTGATCATTTTTTAGATGAAGAAGTACGTTGTGACTATCTGGTTACTCATGAGATGAAAGAGGTTTGGGCCGTTGAATTAGATTTGTTAGCCGAATTATTGCGAGTTTGTAAAAAGCATAATATCAAAATTTTTGCTTCTGGTGGTACAATGTTAGGTGCTGTACGCCATAAAGGTTTTATACCTTGGGATGATGATATTGATATGGCTATGTTTCGTGATGATTATAATAAATTGTGCGAAGTTGCATCTAAAGAATTTATGTATCCTTATTTTTTTCAAACAGAATATACTGATAAAGGTAGCTTGCGGGGGCATGCACAATTAAGAAACTCAGAAACTACAGGAATACTTTCTTCTGAATTTAAAAATAAATTAACATTTAATCAGGGAATTTTTCTTGATATTTTTCCATTAGATAGTGTAATTGATAACGAGAAACAATTCCAAAAGCAGAGAAAAAAAGCACTATTTTTTAGAAGAATATCATCATTATGCTCAACAGTGTCAACAAGATATCATGAAAATGGTAATAGAATAAAAGTTCTAATTAAACGAATACTTCATTTCTTATTTAGAGGATTATTTGAATTTTTAGAAATCTTTTTTTATACTAGATTTGAGAAACTTTGTAAAAAATATAATTCTATTAAGACGGAAAAAGTTTCACCATTGGGATTAAATTTTCGATTAAAATCGAATTTAAGATATAGAACGGATTTTGATAATGTTTGTGAAATGAATTTCGAATTTATGAGTATACCTGTTGGAACTGGTTTCGATCATTCATTAACTGAGATGTATGGAAATTATAAAACATTTGTAAAAGGTACAAGTTTACATGAGGAAATTATTCTAGATACGAATAAATCATACAAAGAAACAATAAAGGAGGCTTCTTTATGAATTCTAAAAAAAAATACAAGGTAGGATATACCTGTGGAGTTTTTGATCTATTTCATGTAGGACACTTAAATCTATTAGAAAGATGTAAATCCATGTGTGATATTCTCATAGTTGGTATTTGTAACGACGATTATGTTCGTAATATAAAAAAGAAAGAACCGGTTTTTCCTGAAAATGATAGGTTAAGAATTCTTAATTCAATTGGAATTGTCGATAAAGCATATTTAGTTGATATCGAGACAACAAATGATAAGATGATTGCTTTAGAAAAGTTTCATTTTGATGTTCTGTTCTCTGGTGATGATTGGAAGGGGTCCGAACGATATAATAAAACCGAAAAAGATTTTGCTAAGTTAGGCGTTTCAATAGAGTATTTACCTTACACGAAGGGGATTTCTTCAACACAAATAAAGGAAAAGTTGTAAGTTAGTTTGTATTGTACAAGATTTATAATTCATAAAATAAGGGTAAATAAAAATGTTATATGATTATCTTATAATTGGGTCAGGCCTCTATGGAGCAACTTTTGCATATCTTGCAAATAAAAAAGGAAAGAAATGTCTAGTTATTGATAAAAGGTCTCATCTAGGCGGGAATATTTATTGTGATAATATTGAAGGTATCAATGTCCATAAATATGGCGCACATATTTTCCATACATCCAATAAGCCTGTATGGGATTTTGTAAATTCTTTAGTTCAATTTAATCGTTATACAAATTCTCCTGTTGCTAACTATAAAGGCTGCCTATATAATTTGCCTTTTAATATGAATACTTTTTATGAAATGTGGGGAGTAACAAATCCAAAAGATGCAATAGCTAAAATTGAAGGACAAAAACAAGATGCGGTTAGATCGTTGGGTGGAAAGGAACCTTCTAATCTCGAAGAACAAGCTTTGTCTCTTGTTGGTCGTGATATTTATGAAAAACTGATTAAAGGTTATACCGAAAAACAATGGGGACGAAAATGCACAGAACTTCCTTCTTTTATAATAAAGCGTATTCCTGTTCGTTTTACGTTTGACAATAATTATTTTAATGATTTATATCAGGGGATTCCTATCGGAGGGTATAATAAACTTATTGAGGCATTGTTTGATGGAATTGAAACTCAAACAAATGTTGATTTTTTTGATAATAGAGAATATTGGGAATCTTTGGCAAATAAAATAGTATTTACTGGAAAAATTGATGAATTCTATAACTATAAATTTGGAAAGTTAGAATATAGAACTGTTAGGTTTGAAACTGAAAGAATTGAAGAACAGAATTTCCAAGGAAATGCGGTAATCAACTATACCGAAGCAGAAATACCTTATACTAGAATAATTGAACATAAGCATTTTGAACCAGAAAATCCGGTGTATTCAAATGCAGTAACGGTAATAAGTCGTGAATATTCAACAGAATGGAAAGACGGTATGGAACCTTTCTATCCTGTAAATGATGAAAAAAATAGTTTACTATATCAGAAATATAAAGCTCTAGCTGATAACCAGAAAAAAGTTCTTTTTGGAGGAAGATTGGCAGAGTATAAGTATTATGATATGGATGATGTGATAGAAAAAGCAATGCAAGATAGTCAAGTTTTTTAATTTCTTAGTAAATACATTGATATATATTATAATCTTATAGAATATGAGAATAAAATATTATAATGAATATTTTTATATTACGCTTTCTTCTTTTTTGCTTACAGTATTATTAGGAGATTTATTATACATACATACTGACAACATTTTGTGGCTGACATCCTTTTTTATATGTGGTTATTTTTTTATAATATTGCGACAGATGTTGATAGGAAATTTTTATACTCTGTATTGTTTTTATTTATTAACATCTACTTTCTTTATGTATGATAAATTTATTTTAGGACCATTATTGGGTAAAGGTGTTTTGTCTATTAACTTTTTGGGTACTTATAGTTTTCCCGATTGGGTTGCAGAAAAGTTTGTCTTTATAGCTGCAATTTCTATAACAGTTATAGAGATTGTTTATAATTGTAAAATAAAAAAAGAAATAGTATTAGAAAAAAATAATACAGAACTGATTTATAAAAAGGATAATACTGTATTTACAAATACATTTTATTATAAAATAGGTATGGTAATAATGTATATATTTATCATACCACTTGTTTATAAAATAATCTTACAAATACAAAATCAAAAAGCATTTAGTGATTATGCTATTGCAAACTTTACTCAACATAACAGAAAAGTTAGCTTTCCATGGTGGACAAAAGGCTCAGGAACTTTCTTTTATATAGGTTTTTTATTATTTTTATACTCTTTCCCCTCTAGTAAAAAAGTAAAGTTTGGATACTTCTTATATTTTATTATGATGCTGACTACGGCATTGAAAGGGGGAAGAGCATTCTTTTTTACATATTTGTTATGTATTCCTCTGATTATGAAAAAACTCTATCGTAAGACTTTATCTAGAATGCAAATAGTAATTCTGTTTTTCGTCTTATGTGGGGGTGCTATTTTCTTAGGGAATTTTCGATCAAATTTATCTATGCAGGTAAAGAAAGGAGAACTGCTAAATTTTCTTTATGGTCAAACAACAACAATGGGTGTCCCTTATGTATATATAAATAATAATGGGGATATACCATATAGACATTATCCATTTATTCTGACTAATATTATTCGGCCTATACAATTTCATTTTAGAAGTATTAATTTGAATCCTATAGATTATATGAAGGTTTCAAATAATTATGGTCTTATTACATTATATATGCTTAATCCATATGCAGTTGAAACTGGGGGAGGTTTAGGACTAAATTTTCTAACAGAGGCATATGATTTCTTTGGATTTATTGGTGTTGTTTTGTGGTCATTTATTTTAGCATTAATTATTAAATATTTGGATAAAAAACGATATAATAACAAGAATAGAACAACATTCATAGTGGATTTCTTTATTTATCAATATGTGTTGTTCTTGCCTAGACATTCCTTTTTTGGAATTGTCAGTGAATTAAAATATATAATACTGTTTTTTGTAGTATATTTCTTTCTTGAAGAAAGAAATTATTATAAACCTAATTTATATAGAGAGAAGCGCAAATGAAATATAATGATAATACGATGAAACAAAAAATAAAGATTCTTGTATGTTGCCATAAGAAGAGTGAATTACCAGATAACAACGATTCTGTTTTTTTGCCGATTCATGTTGGTGCTGCATTATCAAGTGAGATGCTGGGAATACAGAGAGATGATAAAAATAATCTAGATGTATGTGATAATATAAGTAATAAAAATAAATCTTATTGTGAACTTACAGCTTTATATTGGGCATGGAAAAATATTAAAACTATTTTTCCTAAAATAGAGTATATAGGTTTAAATCATTACCGTCGTTTTTTTAATTTTGATGAAATGCTTGCTCATGATTGGAATTTAAGACCAATTAATGATGTTAAGAACTATAAAATAAATTATTCCAAGTTGTTTCAATACTTAAAGAATAACTATGGAATAATTGCTAAAAAGAAAATATATCCATATAGTCTTGTTGTGGATTATTCTGTTGTGCATTTAAGTGAAGACTTTAGAGTTCTGGAGAATTTAATAAAACAAGACTATCCGGAATATTTTAATGATTTTATCGATATTTTTTATTGCAATAATGCTTTATCTCATTTTAACATGTTTATTTGGAAATATGACGATTTTGAAAAATACTGTGAATGGCTTTTTGGAATTTTATTTAAACTTGAAGAAAGGATCGATATCTCAAAATATAATCCGGTTCAAGCAAGAATTTGGGGTTATATTGCTGAAAGATTATTGAATTTGTATGTTGCGAAAAATAAGATGAAGATGAAATATCTTCCTGTTAATGTATATAATGATAAGAAAGAAAGTAACTTGAAATATTATTTAAATAGAATTAGATATAATATTGCCTTTAAATTATCGAAGCCGGAATTAAAAAATGTTTTAGATGAGAAAAAAAAGTGTTAAGGGAATGGATAGATGGATAAAGAAATTCTACGAAAAGTTCAATTAGTTCAATTAGAGATAGCCAAAGAAATAAAGCGTATTTGTGAAGAAAATAATATTTCTTATTTCTTAGACAGTGGTACACTTCTTGGAGCTGTTAGACATAAAGGTTTTATTCCCTGGGATGATGATTTAGATATAGGTATGTTTCGAGAAGATTATGAACGATTCCTATCTATCGCACCTAATGTTCTAGATAAAAAGTTTTTTCTTCAAACACCTTATACAGATAATAATTATGGTTTGTACTATGCTAAAATTAGGAAAATAGGAACTATTTTTATTGAAAAAGCATCAGAAAGGTCAAAAGCCCATAATGAAATTTGGGTCGATGTTTTTCCATACGATAAATATCCAGATGCAGAAAAACAACAAAAAGAATTAAGACGAAGAATTACTTTTTTTCGAAGAGTTTTATACGTAAAATCAGGTATAAAGCCTTGGGTTATAAAAGAAACAATTATTAAAAAAATCATCTGTTATTTTGGATATTTACCATATCGATTTATATCATGTTTCATTCCAAGAAGTATTCTTCTTGAAAGAGCTAAAGAATGTCATATTAGGTTTAATGACAAAACGAGTAAACTTATGTATCCACAAGGAAGTAATCCTTGTGGTAAATGGTTAGTTCCGGCAGATGCTTTTAATACTTATGATAGATTATTATTTGAAGATACAGTTTTTTCTGTTCCGAAAGATTATAATTTATATTTGGAATCTGTTTATGGCAATTATATGCAACTTCCTCCTGAAGACCAAAGAGAAAATCGTCATCAAATAGTAAAGGTTGAAATATGATAGTTTCAATAGTTATGTCTACATATAATGGAGAAAAATATATATTGGAGCAAATGGAAAGTATTCGTTTGCAAACTATTTCTCCTGATGAGGTTATTATCTGTGATGACTGTTCTACTGATTCAACACCTAAAATTATACAGGAATATATTTCAAAACATTCATTAACAAACTGGTGTTTTACAATTAATAAGAATAATCTTGGTTGGAAAAAGAATTTCTATAATCTTATAGATGGTTGTAAAGGAGATTTGGTTTTTTTAGCAGATCAGGATGATGTATGGAATAAAAGAAAACTAGAATTAATGATACCATGTTTTAATGATTCTAAAATAAATGTATTAACTAGCAAATATATAGAAAAATCTAAGAATTTAAATTTAGATTATAAATGTAATATAAGAAAATCAATAAGAAAACATAATTTTGCATCAACTTTTATGTGGGTACAATATCCGGGTTGTGCATATTGTTTTCGAAAATCCTATTTCGATGAAATGAAACAGTGGTGGAGGGATTTTCTACCACATGATGCCTTTTTATATAGAAATGCAATTGTAGATGATTCTCTTTATATAATTAATTCCAATTTAATTATTCATCGAGTTCATGATCATAATGCTGGAAATCCAAAATCATTCACTCAAAGTAGAGATGATTTGAACTATTATTTTGATGTATTACATTTGCTTCAAAAAAGAATGGAGGAAGATGCTGCTTTTCCGGAAAATAGGAAAAACCTTTTGTCTAAAGCTGAATTATGGTTATTGGCAAGAAAAGAATACTATATAAGTGGAAAGACTTTAGATTTCATGAAGTTATGGCAATTTATAAGATTCTATCCTCATGTTAAATCGTTTATAAAAGAATTTTTTGTTACTAAAATAACTAAATAAAAGGAGATATGTGAAATGCAAAAAAGGGATTATCAAATATGTACTAAGTGTGTTATGGATACGAGTGATGAAGATATTCTTTTTGATGAGAACGGTGTATGTGAGCGATGTAGGGAATATGAACAGCGTATTTTACCAATATGGAATTATGGCAAAGGACATGAAGAAGAACTTAATAATTTATTGTCGGAAATAAAACGAAAAGGCGAGGGAAAAAAATATAACTGTATTCTTGGATTAAGCGGTGGTTTGGATAGTACATATATGCTGCATCTTGCGGTAAAAGAATGGGGATTAAAACCTTTCGTTTTTCATATTGATGCAGGATGGAATTTACCTGTCGCAGAATCTAATATAAGAAAAGTTACAGATAAACTTGGGATAGAATTACATGTTGAAAAAATGGATTGGAATGAATTAAGAGAAATGCAGTTGGCTTGGTTTAAGACAGGACTTGAAGCCTTGGATGTTCCACAAGACCATGCATTTATAGCATTAATTGACCGGTTTTCACGAGAATTGGGAGTAAAATATATTTTAAATGGTTATAATATCTCAACTGAAATTGTAGCAAATCCTATGTCATGGAATAAAGGTGGAGGCCCTTCTGGTGATGCAACTTTCTTAAAAGATGTAATTCATAAGTTTTCTAGAATTCCTATAAAGAATTATACATTTACAACTGGATTTAAGCATAAATTTTGGATACCTTATGTAATTGGAGTTAAAACACTCAAACCTCTTAATCTTGTTCCAATAACCAAAAAGCAAATGATTGATGTGCTTGTTAGTGAATATAATTATGAGCCGTATGGACAAAAACATTTTGAAGATTTATTAACCAAATTTCTTGAGGGATACTGGGCTCCTACACGTTTCGGTCATGATATAAGGAGAGCGCAGTTGTCTAGTTTAGTCATCACAAATCAAATGACACGTGACGAGGCATTAAAAATTCTTGAGGAACCTCCTTTGACTGAGATGGAATGTAAACAGTTGTTTACTGAGGTTGCTAAAAAATTAGAGATTTCTGAAAATGAACTTATGTCATATCATGATATGCCAGAATGTACGATTAAATTCAAAAGTCAGGAAAAACTGTATACTTTTGGTATTAGATTGTATGAAAAACTTGGAATTGAGAAAAGAATTAGAAGATAATAAAACCATGAAAAATAATACAATTATCCTTCCGAAAATTACGGATCAAAATTTACTTGCAAAATATTACTCGATGGCTGATGCTTTTGTTATTTGTTCAAAACGTGAAAACTTTCCTACTACTTGTATAGAAGCTCAATGTTGTGGAACACCAGTTGTAGGATTTGATACAGGAGGAACAAAAGAAACATCTGTATACACTGAAAATGATTTTGTAGCCTATGGTGATATTGATTCTTTGAAAACGAAACTTCAAAGTATTTTAAATAGAGATACATCTGATGTTTCATCTAAAGCATTGGAAATGTATTCTAAAGAAACTATGGCAAGGAATTATCTTAAAGAATATGACAAAGATGGAAAAAAGCAAAGAATTTTATTAATTGACGTTAATTGCAAGTTTTCTTCTACAGGTAAAATTGTATATGACCTATTTAAATATCTCAAAGATAACGGAAGAGAAGCTGCTGTTTGTTATGGACGAGGAAAAAAAATTAAAGAAGATGGCATTTATAAATTTGGTTTAGATATCGAAACATTAATTCATGCCGGGCTTGCAAGAATAACAGGTTGGAATGGTATTTTTTCTCCTTTATCTACCATTAAATTGATTAATTATATTAATGAGTTTAAACCGGATGTAATACATCTCCATGAATTACATGCATATTTTGTTAATATAAAACCACTTATTAATTATATTAAAAGTAAAGGTATTAAAGTCGTTTCAACCTTACATTGTGAATATATGTACACTGGTAAATGTGGATATGCTTATGACTGTAACAAATTCGAAAAGTATTGTTGCAAATGTCCCTCTATACACGATTATCCTAAAAGCATGATATTTGATAAATCCAAACAAATGTTTTTTATGAAAAAAAAGCTATTGTCGGATTTAGATACAAGTATTGTTACTCCATCTGAATGGCTTGCCAAAAGAGTTAGAAATTCTTTTTTGAATGAAAAACCTATTACAGTAATACATAATGGTATTGATAATGATATTTTTCATCCTATAGAATCAACAGAATTAAGAAAAGAACTAGAAATACCTTATGATTACAAAGTCGTTTTATCTGTAGCTCCCGATATAATGAATGAAAGAAAAGGTGGAGAATGGGTTCTCAAACTTGCAGAAAAAATGGTAGACCAGAAGTGTATTTTTGTTCTTGTAGGATGTACACAAGAACAATTATGTCATAAATTATATAATTAAACTTTTTATGTGTGTATTTATTGAAAATATTTGATATACTCTTTAATACAATGATATTATTTATATAAATATAGAAAATATAAATTTATATACCTATGGAGTTAAAATGTCCAAATTCAACGGAGCAACCTTGCTCATTACAGGCGGTACAGGTTCTTTTGGAAATACTGTACTTAAACATTTTTTAAAATCTGACATCGGTGAAATCCGAATATTCAGCCGCGACGAAAAGAAACAGGATGACATGCGTCATGACTTACAGGCAAAACATCCTGAGCTTGCAAAGAAAGTAAAATTCTATATTGGTGATGTACGTAATCCACAAAGTATTCGTGATGCAATGCTAGGAGTAGATTACATATTCCACGCCGCTGCACTTAAACAAGTTCCAAGCTGTGAGTTTTTCCCGATGGAAGCAGTACGAACAAATATAATTGGTACTGATAATATGCTTCATGCTGCAATAGATGCAGGTGTTAAACGTATAGTTTGCCTTTCTACAGATAAAGCGGCTTATCCTATTAATGCAATGGGTATAAGTAAAGCAATGATGGAACACGTAATATATGCAAATGCCCGTGTTGCTGCAGAACGTGGAGATACTGTTATTTGTTGTACAAGATACGGAAATGTTATGTGTAGTCGCGGTTCAGTAATTCCTCTTTTTATTGATCAGATAAAAGCTGGAAATCCTATTACTATTACAGATCCAAATATGACTCGCTTTTTGATGAATCTTGATGAAGCCGTCGACTTGGTTCAATTTGCATTTGAACATGCAAATCCTGGTGATTTATTTATTCAAAAATCTGATGCTTCAACGATAGGAGATTTGGCAAAGGCTGTACAAAAACTCTTTGGTGATACAGGAACAAACATTATTGGTACAAGGCATGGTGAAAAATTATATGAAACTCTTATGACTAGAGAGGAACGTCTGCGTAGTGAAGATATGGGAAACTACTTCCGTGTTGCTGCAGATAGCCGTGATTTGAACTATGATAAATTTGTAGTAAAAGGTGATGTCCATACAATGGCTGATGAAGCTTATACAAGTCATAATACAAAACGTCTTGATGTGGATGGTACAGTTCAAAAGATTCTCACTACAGATTATGTAAATGAAGCTCTTGAAGCTTGGAAACAAGGAAAATAAATGAATATACTTGTTACCGGTGCCAAAGGTTTTGTTGGAAAAAATCTTTGCGAAAATTTAAAAAATGTTCGTGATGGAAAAGATAGAACTCGTTCTTTTTCTGTTGAGAATATTTTTGAATATGATATAGACTCAACTCCAACAGAACTTGAAGAGTGGTGCAGTAAAGCAGACTTTGTTTTTAATCTGGCGGGTGTAAATAGACCAAAAGATAATTCAGAGTTTATGTCTGGAAATTTTGGTTTTGCTTCTACGCTCTTAGATACTTTGAAAAAACATAATAACAAATGTCCTGTAATGTTATCTTCGTCAATTCAGGCAACTTTGATTGGTCGTTATGGTGAATCTGATTATGGAAAATCAAAACTTGCTGGAGAGAATTTGTTCTTTGATTATTCAAAGGAAACTGGTGCTAAGGTTTTTGTATATCGTTTTCCAAATCTTTTTGGTAAATGGTGCCGACCAAACTATAACAGTGCAGTAGCAACATTTTGTAATAATATTGCAAATGATTTACCTATTCAGGTAAATGATCCTAAAACAGAACTTGAATTGCTTTACATTGATGATCTTGTAGAAGAAATGATGTGTGCTCTTACAGGTTCAGAACATCATTGTGAATATGATGGATTATCACCTGTTGAAAAAACTGATGGTAAATATTGCTTTGTACCAGTAACACACAAAGTAACACTTGGCGAGATTGTTGATACTCTTAATTCATTTAAGAATCAGCCGCAAACATTAGTAATGCCTGAAATTACAAGTAATTCTTTTGCCAAAAAGCTTTACTCAACATATCTTTCGTATTTGCCAAAAGAAAAGGTTTGTTTTCCTTTGAAAATGAACTGCGACGACAGAGGAAGTTTTACAGAACTTCTTAAAACTGCTAACTGTGGACAATTTAGTGTTAATATTTCAAAGCCTGGAATTACAAAGGGACAGCATTGGCATAATACAAAATGGGAATTTTTTATTGTTGTTAGTGGCCATGCACTTATTCAGGAAAGAAAAATTGGAACTGATGAAGTAATAGAGTTTGATGTAAATGGTGATAATATTCAGGCTGTTCATATGTTGCCAGGATATACTCATAATATAATCAATCTTTCTGGAACTGAAAATCTTGTAACACTTATGTGGGCTAATGAACAGTTTGATCAGAATCATCCTGATACATTTGGAGAAAAGGTATAATAGTATGGCAAATGTAACTTTTAAAAATAATGGAAAATTAAAACTTTTAATTATAGTTGGAACTCGTCCTGAAATTATCCGGCTTTCTGAAGTAATCAAGGCTTGTAGAAAGTACTTTGATACTTTATTAGCTCATACCGGCCAGAATTATGATTACAATTTGAACGGTATTTTCTTTAAAGATCTTGAACTTGATGATGCCGAAATTTACATGGATGCTGTAGGAAAAGACCTTGGCGAAACTATGGGAAACATTATTGCAAAATCTTACCAGCTTATGGTGGAGATTAAACCGGATGCAGTTTTAGTTTTAGGTGATACTAATTCATGTCTTTCTGTTATTGGTGCAAAGCGTCTGCATATTCCAATTTTTCACATGGAAGCAGGAAACCGTTGCAAAGATGAATGTCTTCCGGAAGAAACAAACCGCCGCATTGTAGATATTATAAGTGATGTTAATATGGCTTATTCGGAGCATGCACGCCGTTATCTTGCTGATTGTGGATTACCAAAAGAAAGAACTTATGTAACAGGTTCTCCTATGGCTGAAGTTTTGCATAAGAACCTTGCTAAAATTGAGGCAAGTGAAGTTCATAAAAAACTTGGTTTGGAAAAGGGAAAATATATATTGCTTTCTGCTCACCGTGAAGAAAACATTGATACTGAAAAGAACTTTACTTCACTTTTTACTGCAATTAATAAGATGGCAGAAAAATATGATATGCCAATTCTTTACAGTTGTCATCCTCGTAGCAAAAAGCGCCTTGAAACTTCGGGATTTAAACTTGATAACCGGGTAATTCAGCATGAGCCTTTGGGATTTCATGATTACAACTGCCTGCAGATGAATGCTTTTGCAGTTGTTTCAGACAGTGGAACTTTGCCGGAAGAATCAAGTTTCTTTACAAGTGTAGGGCATCCATTCCCTGCTGTATGCATTAGAACAAGTACAGAACGTCCAGAGGCTTTGGATAAAGCTTGTTTTGTTCTTGCAGGCATTGATGAAGTTTCTCTTTTGCAATCCGTAGATACCGCTGTTGAGCTTGTAAAAAATGGAGAATACGGAATACCTGTCCCAGACTATACTGATGAAAATGTTAGTGCCAAGGTTGTAAAGATTATCCAAGGCTACGTTGGAATTGTAAACCGCATGGTCTGGAGAAAATATTAATCAAAAAATAAAAATATTTAAGACCTTCAGTTTTCTGAAGGTCTTTTTTGTAGGTACTGAATATGAAAATTTGTATATTTACAAATCACTTTTATCCCGAAGATTTTAAAGTAAATGATATTGCTTTTGAACTTGCAAAACTTGGTTATGATGTTACTGTTTTGACAGCAATTCCTGATTATCCTAAGGGTAAATTTTATGACGGATACTCTTTATTTAAACGTCGTCGTGAAATTGTAAACGGAGTGAATGTAATAAGACTGCCAATAATGCCACGTGGAAAGGGTGGGGCTATAAGGCTTGTTTTGAATTATTTATCATATTATTTTTGTCTTAGTATTTTTACTTTTTTTCATTCTTTTAAATACAAATATGATAGAGTTTTTGTTCATCTGACTTCACCTTTTTTTGTTGGTGTTTGTGCAAGAAAGTTAGCAAAGCGTCAACAAATACCTCTATTATTCTGGGTATTAGATTTGTGGCCTGAGTCTCTTATTTCTGCAGGTGGAATTTCAAATCCTTTGATTATTAAACCTCAAATTAAAATGGTTCAAAAAGTTTATAATCAATGTACAAAGATTCTTATAAGTTCTAAGGGCTTTGAAAAATCAATCTGTGAAAAAGGAAATTATAAAGATAAGCTCGTATATTTTCCTAACTGGGCAGAAGATGTAAAGGGTGAGTGCCCTAACGATTTTGATATTAATACAATTGGACCTTTTGCCTCAAGGTGTAAAGATGATTTTGTTTTATTGTTTGCCGGTAACATTGGAGAAGCTCAAAATCTGGATGCTGTACTTGAGGCATGTAAATTATTAAAAGATAAAACAAATATTAAGTTTGTCTTTGTTGGTGATGGCCGACGAAAAGAGAGTCTTGAGTTGTTTGTAAAAGATAATGAGTTGCAAAAAACTGTTTTCTTTATAGGCCGATACCCGATTCAGACTATGCCAGTTTTTATGAATGCAGCTGATGTTCTTATGTTCGCCTTAAAAGATGAATTGTGTTTTAATCTTACAGTTCCAGCAAAAGTTCAGTTTTATATGTCACAGGGTAAGCCAATACTCGCCATGATTAATGGAGATGGAGCAGAATTAGTAAAAGAAGCAAACTGTGGTTTAAGTGTTAATGCCGGGGATGCAGAAGCTTTTGCAAAAGCTGTGGAGAAAATGTCTGCAATGCAAAAAAGTGGCTTACAAACATTGGGTGAGAATGGAAAGAAGTATTATCAGAATAATTTTACAAAAGAAAAACGTATTTCTCAATTAAATGAATTAATAAATGGAACAAATTGATGATTACAGTATATGAATGTGGACAAGGCGATTCTGCTTTTATTCAAGATTTATCTTTATTGGTAGATTTAGGTGAAAAACAGCCAAATAATTTACCAAATGTTAGTAATATAGATCTGATGATTTCGCATTCTCATGATGATCATATATTTGGAATAAAATTATTTAATTACAATGTTAATCAGTTAATTGTTCCTGCATATTTACCTGAATGTAATACTATTATTTCTAAATTAAAAAACAAAAATACATATAAATGTTCTAATAAACTGAGATTAGTTTGTGATGGAATGCTTTTATATAATGGCAAAGTCCGAATCTTGAACCCTCCTGTTGAGCCATGGAATAATTGGAAAAAGGTTGAAAAAGTTACAGATGACCAGGTTAATAGTTTTCTTATTGAAATTGGGTTATCTAGGGAAGAGATTCAAAATACATTAGCTTCGTTAGAATATGAAAGCGAAATTCCCCCGATAGCAAATTACAATAGAGATTTGTTTGTTATTTCAATGTTAAAGGTAATTGCATATAATTACTATTCATATCAGGGAAATCTATCCAGAGCAATAAATAGTTTCGTTAATGACGAAGCAAATGATCTTTCCATTATTTTCTCATATAAAGCTGATAATAATATTATATATTTATTTACAGGTGATGCTAACAAAAAACAATTTGAGAGGATAAATCTTGAAGATGCTAATGCATTAAAATGTGATGTACTTAAAGTACCACATCATGGATCAAAAAATAGTCTAGATCAAGAAATAATTGGTTATATGAGTCCGAAAATTGCAATTGTTTCACATAATAATCGTAAATTTGGAAACGCTAAAGATTCACATCCAAACCAGGAAATATTAGATTTGTTTGAGAATAATAAAATTCCATTATTTTCAACTAATGATGTCTTGAAAGAAGATAAACAAAATAATACACAAAAAATAGTGATGGCCAAATATCGTGGAACAATAAAGGGATATGATATTGCAATAGTTTAAAAACACTTCGGGGCGTTGTGGGGTGTCCCCGCTGGGTAGGGTAGACGAAAACGAAAGAGGCGATGGTCGGTGACGGCCATCGCCTCTTTCGTTTGAGGCGTAGACAATATGTTGTGTCTCCTGGTTTGCAAAAACATGGATTTAGCTTCACAATGGAGATGTCCTGCCCAAAGTGAACTTGGACTTTTTTAGGAAAGCTTATAAGGTGGTTTAAGCCTGCTGCTGTTGCAGCCAATAAGCTTTTCTGTTGATATCTGCAGTATGAAGTTTTTCTCTTCGTTCTGCAAGTCTTGATTCTT
>JAFZRP010000081.1 GCA_017619795.1 Treponema sp. | reverse complement strand
TTTACAGTTCCATCAAAGAACTGCTCATAATGCCGTTTATCACTTCCTACAAAGATAAAAGAATCTTTTTTATCGGCTTTTAGTTCACCTTTTTTGATTTTTTCGGCTTTTTCTTCTCTGATTTTTTTAAGAAGAACTTCAGCGCTTTCATCATTCGGATTCTGAGGAACAAGTTTTCCGTGGATTGCGAGGTCTAAAACTTTTTGTCGTAATGCTTTTGTGTTCATCTAATTATTCCTCAATTCCTGAAAGTAAACCCGCAAGCTGATTGATTGCATTGTTAATATTCTGTCCTTTCTGCTGGATAGTAGAGAATAATTCTTTAAGAGTTACATCTTCTAAATCATCTTTGTCTTTAATCCATGAAATATCAAGACTTGTCTTATCTCTTTCGAGTAATTCTTCTACATTATATTTGCGCCAGCGGCCTGTAGGATTTTCTTCGCTCCAGGTCTCTTTTCTGTCTTCCATGTGTCCGGCACAATAGCAGTTTACAAAATCGTCAAGGTCACTTCTTTTGAGAGGCTTTGTTGCCAGAGTGTGTTTTATTCCAGTGCGATAATCGTAATACCAGGTTTCTTTTGTTGGACTTCCTTTTTCAAAGAACAGTACATTTGCTTTTACGCCGTTTGCATAGAAAATGCCTGTAGGCAAACGAAGAATTGTATGAAGATTAAAATCTTTTAAAAGCTTCTTTCTAAGAGTTTCACCAGCTCCATCGGCAAAAAGAACGTTATCAGGAAGAACGATTCCGGCACGTCCTCCGTCTTTTAGCATCAGCATCATGTGCTGCAAAAAGTTCAGCTGGTTGTTGCTTGTTGTAACAATTAGATCATTACGCATTGTTGTAATATCAACGCTTCCTGCAGGGCGAGCACCGAACGGTGGATTTGCAAGAATTACATCTACAAGATGTTCTGGCTCATGTTCAAGACTGTCTTCACATTTAATTGGAGTTGTATCAGTTCCAATATCGTGAAGGTAAAGGTTCATAGAAGCAAGTGTTACTACAAGAGGAGTAATATCATTTCCACGTAAAGCTTTTGTTTGTAAGAATTCAACTTTATCCTGTTCATCGCTCTGCTTACGCATAAAGTCATAAGCTGCAAGCAAGAAACCGCCAGTACCACAGGCAGGGTCTGCAACAGTTTCTGTAATCTGTGGCTGAATAACATCAACCATCGCATTAATCAAAGGTCTTGGAGTGAAGTATTGGCCAGCTCCAGATTTTTTATCCTGTCCGTTCTTTTCAAGAATACTTTCATAGATTGCGCCTTTGAGATCGCCTTCCATACTGAACCAGTTTTCTTCATCAATCATTCCGATTAACTTTTTAAGAAGAGCTGGCTTTGAAATCTTATTTTGAGCTTCTGTAAAGATAGCTCCAATAAGTCCATCTTTTGCCTGCAATGTTTCAAGAATCTTTTCATACTTTGCAAGCTGATCTGGTCCATCAAGTTCTACAATATCCTTCCACTTGCTACCTTCAGGAAGAGCACTTCCTAATCCATAAGATTCTTTTTCAGAATCCATCTTGAGAAACAAAAGATATGTTAACTGAATGATATAATCTGTAAATCCAACGCCTGCTGCTGCTAAAACATCAGCCATGTTCCAAACTTTTTTAGTTAAAGTCTGTTCAGGTTTTGCCTGAGTAGTTTCTTTTTTTGCCATTTTTATGCTGCCTTTCCATAGAATAAGTATTTAGATATTGTCTGCATTTCATTATTTAATTTGTCAGCTCCAAAGATTGGAATAGCCTTTACAAATAAATCATGTTTTGCTTTGTTTAGTTCAATGTTTGTTATACAGCCATTCTGCACAATATATTCTGCAATCTGCTGTACAATTTCAACCTGTTCTGGTGTAAACTTACGCCAAGCCTGACCACAGTAAAGATTGAAGTAACTTCCGAATCTTCGTTTAAGTGATACAAGTTCGTCTTCAATTTTATAACCATAGCGTACAAGCTGAATAAGGTTCGTCAAAACTCCAAGTTCTGTTTCTTTATTCAACGGTTTTACTTTTCCAGATTCACCGTCTAAAGTCTGGTAACAAGTCCATAAGAATTCAGATTTGAATTGATTATTATATGCAAGAAGCTTCTTCTCCAAGTCTTTTAGCATAGAATAAGTAATAGCAACTTTTTCCTGGTTGTAAAGAATTCTAAGTGCCTCAATTTCATCTTTGTTTTCTTGAAGATATTGTTCGAAAATATCAATATAGGATTTTGCCTGTTCTTTTGAGAAACCTGCTGAGATTAAGGTATCTGGTTTATCAATTGCAATCTTTATAAATCCCGCATTTATCTCAAGGAGTTTCTTACGAGCTTTTACATTATTAATAAGTGGAGATATTAAAAGCATTCGTTCGTTGTTAGATTCGTTTTCCAGGTATTCCGGCAAACTATAAGTTTCTGGTGCGAGGGCATCAAAAATATTAATTGCCAATTGTTTTACCGTAATTGTTCCAAGTAATTCATTGAGTTCTATTAAGTCTTCCTCTTCGGCTTTCTTATTTACATTAGAAAGATATCCTGCCAAAAGAGTCAAATTTTCATCAGATACTTCTCCATGTGCAAGATGTTCGAGCAAATCCTTTAGCGATAAAACCTTTTTACCAGGCCCTTTGCCTGGAGTCGGCATTGATTTTTCGTGTTCTGTTACACCAACTGCATCTACAAGATAGTAACAATCTTTTGAATTAGCATTTGTTGTAACACTTCTTAATTTATCATCAGAAATTGTACGACATCCACGGCCCTTCATCTGTGTATAGAGAACTTCTGAATTTATATCTCTCATGAAAACAAGGATCTCAAGAGGACGCACATCCGTACCAGTTGCAACAAGAGTTACAGTAATTGCAATTCGAAAATCTTTATTGTTCCTAAAATCACTAATAAGCTGGTTTGTATTACCAGATTTACAAGTAATTAATTGAGCATAATGCTGTGGTAATTTTCCATCTGGAAATTCTTTACCAAACACTTTTTCTATTGCATTTAAGATATCCTGTGCATGAGTTTCTTTCTTTGCAAAGAAAAGCGTTTTAGGAATCATGTTCCAATCTTTTTTTCGTTCTGGATATAATGATTCATAAATTGCATCTTTATATGCCTGTACAACGGTTTCGATTTGAGAAGGAACAACAACACTTCTGTCAATTTCTGTCTTTGTAAATTGCTTTTCTTCTTTTTGTTTTTTAGTAATTTCCTGGCCAGTCCAGTTAGAGACTTTCTTAACTTTTTCACCTTCGTTAAGAGTTCCTCCTGCTTCAGATATTTCAGTTTTTATTCTGTAAACACGTGGAGGAACATTTACACCGTCAGCAATAGATTTTTCAAGTGTATAATTTACAACGCGATTCTTATTAAAGAAAGCTTCTGCTTCAGGAGTAGGAGTTGCTGTTAAACCAATAATTTTTGCACTAGAAAAATAAGTAAGGACCTGCTGCCAGTCTCCATAAATCGAACGATGACATTCATCAATGATTATAACATCAAAGAAATCTGGCGGTAAAAGAACATTACCAGTAAGCTGAACCTGTTTTCCTAGTGTATCATCATCGTGATCCATTTCTTCATCGTCATCAGCTTCGTCTAATTCTTGTCCAGTAAGAGCTGCAAATAATCGTTGAATTGTTGAAATTACGACACTTGCATTACCAATCTTTTCAACACTACGCAGGCGATGAACAATATACTCATCAGAAAAAGCATTTCCTGTTTCTGTTAACTTATAAGTACCAAATTCACCTTCGGCCTGTTTTCCCAAATTGTTGCGGTCTACGAGGAAGAGTACTCGTTTTGCGCCCATATAATTTAAGAGGCGATAAGCAGCCGTACAGGCTGTAAAAGTTTTTCCCGCTCCTGTTGCTAAAACAATAAGAGCCTTTTTTAGACCTTGCTTAAAAGATATTTCTAGGTTTGTGATAGCTTCAAACTGGCATTCACGCAAACCTTTTGGTCCAACTGGAGGCACGGAAGGTAATTTTGCAAACACAGACTGAATATCATCACCAGCAATATTAACTATTTCTTTCGGGGTAAACATTTTTTTTAGGACTTTATAACTTGGTTTTTGCTCTCTCATATCTTTGAAAAGTAAAAGATTACCATTTGAGAGAAATATAAATGGAAGAGGATTTTTCCAAGCTTGAACCCAATCTGGTAGAATATTTCCATAAGTCTGTGCTTGTTCTGCAACTTCAAGACCTAGTTTATTTTCTTCTCTTTTAGCTTCTAGAACACCAATCGCTTTTCCATCGAGATATAAAATATAGTCAGCTTCTTTATTCCCCTTTAAGATGTTTTCACGAACAGCTTGAGCATTTATAGCAGTAGGAACAAATTCATCACGATCAACTACTGTCCAACCAGCATTTTCTAGAGCCTTATCTATTTGAACACGAGCCTTTTGCTCAGGTAACAGACCATCAAGATCGTACTCGTGATTTATTTTGTATTCTGCCATAAACATTTCCCAATGTTCTGATAATAATTATTATTAGGATATTATAACATAAGAAAGGCAGAATTTGAAATATAGATTTATTAATCCAAGTTAGTTTGGTCGTGTCTAAATAGCGAAACGGTAACAGTGATGCAACGGCTGAACGTTGCTCGACGGGGTGAAAACAATGGGGAACATTGCACACAACTTTTGAGTGTGCAATACTGCACAGCAATGTTATTTCAACTTAGATTCAATAAGCTTATCAATATCTGCATAAGCATTTTCCAAAGCTTCACTATGATACATTTCATATAACGAATCAATCATATAGCAATTTTATCTCTCCCAATCCCTATCTCTGTTCAGTTCCTTCTCCGCTTCTCTTCCCAGTTCAAACTCCCTATACCAATGGTTCGTCTGCATCCATTCCTTTACATCCGTAAGCCCCTGGGTTTTGATTGTGGCGGCAATTTTCTGCAGGTCCTCTGCTGTGGCACTTTCAAACATCTGTCTGACTTCTGCAGCGCCAAAAACTCGCTTAGTGCCAGATGGCGTTTGCTTCTTATAACCATTCAAAGCCTGATCATATTGCTTAATCTGATTTTCATATTCATCTTTGATGGTCTTTGTGGAATTAGCATAAGCAGCTGTGAACTGATTTACAATTGTATCAAGCTGGTCATCACGGTAAGTGTGCTGCGCCTCCTGGCATCTTTCTCGAGCCCATTGGCTGTAGTTCTCGATACTCGGGGCAAGTTCTTCCCATTCAGAAATCTTTTCCATAACTTTAATATTGGATTGTGTAAGATTGCACAGAAGTCTGAAAATCTCATTACGACGCAAGTCCTGTTCATGCTGATACGCAACCAGGTCTTTTCCAACTTCACTTTTTGGTTTTGGGGTACCTTCAATCTCTAAGCCATGAGAACGTGCTATTGAAATCCATTTGTCACGGCACATTTTATCAAACACCATTTTGGGGTTGTTTCTTTTTCCTATTGGTTTGGCAGGATCTGGTAACGGAATACCGGCGTTCAAAAGAGCCTTTGTCTGATCTGTAGTAATAAGTCCTGTCTTGTCATCTAAATACGGCCAGGTTCGCCTCAGGTGAAAATGAGGGGCTCCCATTTCGTCCTGATGCATTGCCCAGTTCATAATGAAAAAAGGATTTCCGTGTTGTTCGTTCCAGTCGTTCAGCCAGGCAAGATATTCCTTAAAACATTTGAGGGAAACTTCTACATCAGGATACTGTTCCATCCGACCTATCTGAAGAATCTGTTCTTCAGGGGCATGCATTTTTTCTCTGCGCCATTCGTCCATTGTTTTGCAGCGTTCTTTGTGGCGGGCTTTGATATAATTTATATTTGTCTGTTTGAGCTGCTCGCCAAAAGTTTCTTCATAGTATTTCAATTCGCCCTCATCAAAGCTCATGTCAGTTCCACACCAGGACCATACGACATTCTGTCCCGTCCTGTCTTTGGCAATATGATCTGCATCTGAATCAAAATTGCGGTCATTATGTTTTGTTGAAAATGACCTTCTGTCTTTTCTACGCGTACGGCCGGAATGCATTGTGCAGCGCATCTTGCCATTGGGATTAGTTTTGAAATCAGGATTAAAACCGAACTCTGCACCGTATTTATTGAGCTTATACAAAATCTGCTTTATCTGTGCAAACTCTTTTTTTGAATAAATAGGTTTTTCAAAATCGAAAAGATGATTATCTTTTGAAGGATCATTCCTGTAATCATGTCCGTTTACAGGATTTTTCCAGGCTGGTTCATGAGTGCCATTTGGCGCTCTTGCTGTTGTTTTGGTTTCTGTAAAAGTCATAGTGTTCCTCTTGTTGTAAAAAAATAGACTTGTTATAAAGAGTGCCAGATGGCACTCCTGATTACTGTGGCTGAATATTCCCCGCGTGTTGATGCCCTGCGTCAACACATACGGGGTTATTCAGTCACGCGGGGCCCTTTGTGCCCCTTGGAGTGCCAGATGGCGCTTAACCAATTTCCAGTTCCTTCAACAGTTCTTCTGACGTTTTGCCATCTGCTAACTGTTGAATCGCATATCTGATTCCTGCAGAATACCCTGTCTGATAGGTTTTTCGCTCGGATTTAGAAGCAACTGCCTTCTTCTTGTGAATTGTTGCACAGCTCTTCTCTTTGGCCTTCATCTTTTGATAAGCAGCGTTCAAGGATAACTTGCCGGATTTGAATGATTCCAATGTGGCAGCATCTGCTTTCCGTTCCACCTCTTTGAATTTGGCAATCTGACGACGGCTTACAGAAAGTTCATCAGCAATAGACTGATCCGATCTGGCTTTATTGCCTTTTTCATTTGTGACACTTTTCATTGCAACATAAGCTTTGTAAATTTCATTTTCATCAAGATTGCGTCTGTTCAACTGCTGCTGATAGGCACTTGCAATCATCTGTGCACGGTTTTCATAATGCTTGTAGATTACAGCAACTTTTTTAATACCGCTTCTAATTGCACTCAGATATCGAGTATGACCATCCACACAAACTCCATCCTGATTTAGAATTATAGGATGTGCCGGATTAAAACCATTGATTTTCATATCTGCGGTAATATTCTGAATATCTGATTCTTTTTGAATAAAGATATTCTTGAGCTCTGAATCAATTTTGATTTTATTTACATCAATCCAGGTAACCTTATCTGCGCCTGCCACAACAAGCATGTTTTTCATTTTCAATTTTAAATTATTTAACAATTCCATTTTTATCCTCCAGTTAGTCAATCAACCCAAAATCCTTATAGAGTTGATCAAGTTTTTCTCCAACAAGAAAGTGCATTGGCGAAGCCATTTCCCTTTTACGTCTCTCCTCATTATATTTTTCCCGCTGCTCCGGTGACATTTCATAAAGACCTTTGGTTATGCGCAAATCCCGCTCGTCATTTTTTTCAATTGCATCAACACTTGCATTACATTCAGGGCAATAGAAAACATAACGATCAAAGCTTGTTCCACAAATCGGACATTCAACGTAGGAAATACTACTTTGATTTGTTCCAGATTCTTTATGCTCTTTTTTACAGGATCCTGAATAAACAAAATCTCTCATGATTGAAGATGCCAGTGCCAGCTTTCTGTAAAAACCTTCAAAAGACTTCTTAGGATTTCCAAGCTTTGTTCGTTCATAAACATAATCCAGAAAATCTTCAGCTGCATCTTCTGAAACTTTATATTCAGAAAGCTTAGACAGAACGGCATTCTCAAAGTTTTTGTCAAACGGATATTCACCGCCAAATAACTCTTTTATTTTATTAGAAAAAACTGACTCACTAACTTCTTCCTGATACTGTGGTTCAGAATCTTTCTGTACAGTTTGTTCACCCATACAGTTAGTCAGTTTAGTTATTAGTTTATTAATATTTAGTTTATTAGTAGTTAGTAGTACGGGGTTTTCCGTTGACGGTTTAACCGTTAGCGGTTTTGCCGTTACGGGAAATCCGTTGCGGCTAGATTGATCTGTCTGATCCGTCTGGTCTTTTGGTATTGCATGAAATCCATAAGACTTAGAAGAAAACTTGCCGGATTCTGTTCTCTTTTGCTCTGTGATTTCTACATAACCATATTCTTCCAGCTCTTTTATTGCAGAGTTCACCGAATCCATTCCATCTCTGAAATGTGTCACAAGCTCAGACTTATAAAGATGCCAGCCTGGTGGCAACGACATCAAATAAGTATGCAAACCTTTTGCTTTTAATGACAATCGGGGATCTTTGATGCAAGTGTTGTTAAGGCAAGTGTAATTACCTTCGTTAGGATCTGCATTATAACATGTTGTCTCGCTCACAAGTCCCTCCACCGCATCTCCCATAGAAAGACCTGATAACTAGAAAAAATGTCTTTTTTTTGTTATAAGTATGACTATGGTTAGTTTTTGTGTGATTTACAAAGCTGCCTGCCCATGCCATTGAGTTGCCTCTCAGTGGCATTTTTATTTTTCCCGTCATACAGCTATCTCCTCTTTTTGTCTTGCCTTTTGAGACAACCGAACATACTTTTCTGGAATAGCAGTTACCCCGCATTCTTTTGCATATTCAAGATAATCTGCATCACTTACTTTAAGCCATTTCATTACCTCTTCCCGTGGAAAAGCCAAACGTCCTGCAATGAAAACAGAAAACTTAGGATTTCCACAGCCTGGAAGAAGAAAACGATTTGTCTTGTAAGTATTAAGTGCGGCGCCTCCTTTCATGCCTGCACAATCTTCGATTGTGTAATATTCCTTGGCATACATAGGCTGTTGTTCCGGCTTTTCTAACATTTTATGAACTTCTGCAAGTTCTCTTAAAAGCCGTTCATTCTGAATTTGAATAGACTTCAATTCCAGATCCAAATTGTTTTGCATTGAAACCTCCCATACCCAAATAATCGAAGGGGATATTTCATTATTTGGGATTTTTGTGATATAATAATTAATACAAGCAATTACAAATCTCTGACCTGACAGGTTTTGATTAGTAATATCGTAAGTTGTTATTTACAAACTATTTGCTAATAACAACTTACGATAAATATACAAGCAAAGTTTGTTATTGTCAACTAGTTTGTTATAAATATGTGTAGTGGAATTAAATTAGTAAAAAAAATCGATCAAATTCTCGAAGAACAGGGTAGGACACGTAAGTCGTTAGCAGATGAACTAAAGATTGTTCCTGCAACTATGGCCACATGGAAAACAAGAGATATTCTTCCTCCCGCTGATACTCTCTCAAAAATTGCTGACCAGTTAGAAGTTTCTCTCGACTGGCTTATTGCAGATTATCCTGGATGGGGCGTAGACAAAGAAACCTTTGGAGAATACTCAAGAGAAGCTGTCAGAGAAAGATTCTACAAAATCCTTACAAATAAAGACGGATTAACAGAAGAGGAAATGAAAGCTGCTCATACTGCCACAATTGTATTCCCAATTTCATATCAGGCACTTAAGAACTGGGCCAAAGGCCGCATTAGTCTGGATATGTATTTCTTCCTGCAGATGGCATTCAAATTAAACACAAACATCCAGTACCTTCTTACAGGCGAGGATGACAAACTCCCAAAAGATTTTGATCCTGTCCTCTTCAAAGCTGCCAGAGAAAATGCAAACAGCGTTCACTGCCTTTATAACCTCAGTGAAGACAAAAAGCAGATTATTTCAGACATGCTGAATAAGCTTATGGAACTGGAACATCTTGAACACGTTTCTAAGAAATAAAACTGACTACTACTAAATTAGTATTTAGTTCAGTATTTATATTAAGTATTTAGTAGATGCTGATTTTGAACATACCCCTATGTTGATTGTCAACTCTCTCCACTGTTGAAAATCAACGGTCATTAAAAATGCCCTGCTGATAATCAACAGGGCTAAGTTTTCAAGATATTATATTCATGTCACAAAAAATATATATTTTTCGTGACATCTTCGTAATGTATTATTTGTTACCAAAATTATACAGTTTTGGTAACAAAGCTTTTTATTTCAATCTGTGACAATTTGTCACATCTTCTTTGTCTTTAGGTTTTGCAATTCCCCATACTTTTTAATTTGTTTTTTCGTAAGTTCTTTTAACTCCTTTTCCATATCTTCAGCTCCAGTGTCACCTGAAAAACACCAATCAATTGAATGTAATTTCTTTCTGAGTATTTCACAGTCAAAAATAACATCTTCTAAGAGATTAATTTGATTTTTAGTTAGCCTGTAATCACGCACCCATCTATCAGTTCCAAAGTTATCTGATGTTTGTTCAGGTCCCCAGGATTCATACTTTTCCCATCTATCATCTTTTCTGTTGTAAAAATCCTTTAATACCTTTTTTTGGGTAAAATTGTCATGAATCACCACTCTAATACCATCAATAAAAAGTTGCAAAGTGCTATTATCGTTATAATTAAAATATCCACCTGACATAAAAAACTCCTATTCTTAAGTCATTTTGTATAGTCCAATAAACATGTTTTGCTAAATATTGTATATCAGACTATACAATTTTTATTGTTGCAACGCATTTACAGTGTTGCAACCTTATGCACAAAGGGCAGAGTTTCGAATGTTTTATTTTCGAGCATGCTAATCAATCTACAGGCTGTTCCAGTCGGATGGTTTGTACCTTTTTCCCAAGCTTCTACAGTCTTGCAGGAAACACCCATATAATTAGCAAACAATACTTGTGTCATTCCAACTTCTGTGCGTATCTGTTTTATTTGAATATTATCATATTTCTTTACTGGTTGAATTTCATATACAGTTTTACGACCTTTAAGTTCTCCTCGCTCAATTGCTACGGCTTCATTCAAACCTGTCATCAAATCATCATAAAACTTACTCATTTTCTTTCCTCCAGTTCTCAGCAGCTTCTGCTTTCAGGACACCGATCACTTTCTTTACTTCCTTCTTTTCAGCAGCAGAAAGATTAGCCTTCTCATCTTTCGAAAAAACTTGAATAAGATAGTTTTTCTCAAAAGAAGCAAAATCTACATAACAAACTCTGGAACTACCGCTTTTGCCTCTTCCTTCAAAAGCATAGCGTAACTTTCTAAGTCCGCCTGTTCCAACCATAATATCACCAGCTTCGGGATTCATAATTAAGAATTGCTGCAATTCCGCTAAATCGTCATCATCGAATCCTAAAGCATACCATCTTTTTGTAAATGACGGAGTTTCTATAAATTCTCTTTTCACTTATGGCCTCTCATACTATACCCTATAAAATAGGGGTTGTCAAATTTAAACACTATTTCTACTCAAACAACCTGTTCGCCGCATCCGCAGCAGGCTTAACAGCTGCAACCATCTCTGGAATTGCGGCCCTTGTATAATGATCTGTCATAGCCAGGCTGTTGTGTCCTGCAATCTTCTGGACTGTTTCTCCGGCAACTTCACGGCGCATACGGGTAATGTATGTGTAACGCAAAGAGTGCGGAGTAAGGATTCTATTTTCTGCGTTAATTCCTGACATTGAAAGGATCCGTCTAAACCATTCTTCCGCAAGCCATTTTCGAATTGGTTTTCCATAACGCACAAACACGTAATCATTTCCCTTAAGATTCTTTTCCAGAATATAATTCTGTATAATTCTGGCAAAATCTTCGGGTAAGGGAACAACACGAATCTTTTTATCTTCGTCTGAACCACATTTGTTGTAATTTGTTCTGTAAAGTTGATTAGATTTATAAAATCCATCAACAACGAGAATCCCTTCATCAAACAGAAATTGCCGTGCCTGTATTGCGATACTTTCACCTATACGCAAACCACATTTTATGCAGCAAAGAAACATCAGGTAAATTGCTTTATGACCTTCATCAAATTGCGGATGCTTTGAGTAATGCTTACGGCTCATATCCATCCAAAGACTTTCATCAAAGAAAATATTCAGTTCTTCCGTAGTGAAAATATCTTTTTTGCGGCTGTTACGTCGAAATTTAGGGAACTGAGGAACAGGAATATAAGCTAACCCATGAAACGGAGCCTCTGCATATACTTCACTTACAACCGTAAGGAAATTATTTTTCCAACTACCAGAATGTTTATCTTCAGAAAGAGAATCTATAACCATTGGGATAGTAAGCTCTGATAATTCACGATCGCCAAACCATTCTACAAAAATATTAAGCATAAATCGTTTTGTTCGAAGGGTTTCCGGCGTATACGTTTTCCCCAGCTTCTGCATCCTCTCCATATGAGAACTCCCTGGAACATACATCCATCTGGCAATCTTTTCTATCGTGATTTTTTCTTCTACAAATAAAGAGGGTTGTGCAGAAACAAAAGCATATGCTTCGGCCTGTGTTTTGCAGCCTTTGCAGACTTTCTGGCGCATAACTCCTGTAACAGGGTCATTCCAATAGAAATACCACTTGTGTACAGTTTTTCCTTTAGATTTTACTGATTTTTTGAAGATGTGATAATTTGTGTCCATCTTTACCTCCAGTTTTTTTATTAAGCACTTAACATTTGCTTAACATTTTACAACTCTGAAGGTCAGATGATTGTGTAAATGCTTGTATTATAGGTATTTAGCACCTATCCCCAAGTGCTAAAACCGTCTAATCCCTAGACTTGAACTTAGGACCAAAGGATTATGAGTCCTCTGCTCTAACCACTGAGCTAATGGCCCGGATATTTAGGATATTAGCATAAAATCGGGGGGATTGCAATATAGGGGAATTTGGGGGGAGTTTTCCTAAAAGTTTCTGCTTAATTTATCTAAGAAATCCTGTAAAATTTTATCGTTAATTTCTGGATTTACCTGATTTATCTTTCTAGCAACCTTTTCGGCGTGAGTAACTGTAATCAAATCGGCTTCTACCAGTTTCAAAAGCATTTGTAATCCCCAGACTACAGTTCCTCCAGCTGCTTCACAATGCTTTCGCAGGGCAACATCATTAGTCAGACATTCCCATTTATTCTGTTTAACATAATACAAACATGTTCTATCCTGATAAGAAAGTGATGGAACTTCTTCTAATTCCAAAGGAGTTTCAACAATCGTAATACCAAGGCCTTTTGCTTCTTCATCAGAAATAACACCAACTTCCTGTAGAATAATATCTGGGACGCAAACCTGCTCATAGTATTCTGATATTTTCTTTATGATAGATTTATCAGATTTTGAGTAATCTATGAGTATGTTTGCATCACAAATTGCAATTACAGCCATTCGGCAACTCTCTCCCTCATTTGCATTGTGGAAAGATTCAAGATTTCAGCTGCACGACTTATTGTAATTTTTTGCTGTTCATAGGCCTGGCGAACAAGTCGTTCAAATCTTTCTTCTGTAAAACTGAATGGAGAAAGTTCTGCAGGCTCATCCAAAGCAGGAACTATTTCAGATATAGATTTAGGCTCATAATTATTTTTCAAATCATGGTTGTATTTTATGCGATAAAGTCTTGCAAATTCTTTATATAAATGGCCAGGTTCAAAGCGGTTACCTATAAGAGAATTCAGGCGATACAAAACTGTTTTATAACTTACACCAAAAAACTGCTTTATCTGTAAAACAGCATCTACCCAGGAGATTCCGCTATGAGCTTCCCATTGCTTTAAAAAAGCTTTTTCAGGCATCAAAAATTCTGCAGCAAATGTGTCTGCTTCTTTTTCTTCTGCATCATTTTCTTCTGCAAACTTACCATCAAAAGAAGTTTTATGAAGTATAAGATGTCCTAACTCATGAGCTATAGTGAATATTTTACGTTCAACACTTATGCTTTCACTGTTATTAACTATTATTGCAGGACCACCATCTTCTTCATTTACCGAAAGACCAAAAGTTTTCTGGAAGTTAAAGTCATGCAGATAAAGTTTTATCCCGGCATTTTCGATAAGAGAAACTATATCATATATAGGCGCATCTTCTTTGATATTAAAGATTTTTCTGACTTCTTTGGCTGCTTCATTTGGATCTTTAGTAACAACTTTGTTGAGTTTGTAATTTGATTTCTTTCCTGTTAATTCTTCAAGAGAAACATAATTTTTAAGCCAGATAGCAGAATCTATTTCCAGCTGATCTCTTTCTGCGATTTCTCTTGCTGTAAGCTTTGTATTAGTTCTGAATCTTAATGTTTTTAACTTTGGAGTTTCTGCCAGTAATTCAGGAAAAGAAACACCAAGTGCTGTTGAGATTTTTATTAATGTCGAAGAATTTGGAGACGCCTTTTCATTAAGAATATTAGAAAGAGTTGCTGTTCCCAATCCGCTTTTTTCTGCCAGTTTAGGAATAGAAAGCTGTTGAAGTTTCATATACCTTCTGACATTTCTACCCAAATCAGTTAAAGCCATAATAACCTCCACATTATATACTAAGTATAATATAATATGTGATTATTGTCAAAAAGAAGAATCAAATAGTTTTATATATTTTCTTTAGAAGAGAGATTTAGAAAGTTATTTTATTCTGTTAAAAGTTCCCGCCGTTCCAGCCCCAGTTGGACGTACCCCAGTAGGAAACATAAACCGCGTTTCCAGGGATTCCAAGTTGGTTCTGTAGAATCTCGCACAGCTTGGCCGTCATTTTGTCGCTGGCACCACTGTCTACGTTGCCAAGAACTTTTACTTCTACGTAAGCGCCTTTATCAAGCTTGTTTCCGCCAAAGTACAGATCCTGTCCGTCTACCAGATTAATCATCAGATAAGACTCCGGCTTTCCCATAATGCTTATAGCTTTTCCGAACTCGGCTTTCAATACATCTCTTTTTTCTGCAGGTAACTGCATGGTTACCTTGGCTTCTATCATTGGCATGTGGGGGCCTCCTAATAAGAAATGATTATTTTATTTTCCAACTATCCGGAATTGTATATTTCCCAACAACATCTGGCATAATTGCATCTTCAAATCTTTTTATATTTTTCTCTAAAAGAATAGGTTTCTTCTTTTGCAAATACAAGAAGTCTTTTATATCTCTACTGTATCTAGACGGTGGAAAATATACTTTCAGGTTCTTTTCTGGAAAAGTCCTTTTTATTGATTCAAGTGGCGGTATTAAATCAGAATCTGCACTTACTAATATAAGTGTATCTGTTTTGTCATTTATACAATCTTCCATCATTCTTACAGAAATATTAACATCTGTTTTCTTTTCTTCTGGTCGCAAAAAGCTATTATTACAATTAGGACAAACTATTGGTTTTTCAATATATTTTCCTCTTACAATTTCAAAAGTTGTGCTATTAAGATATTTATTGGCATTAAGAAATGAACTCTGTCTACTGCTCTTTTTAGGATCTAATGGAGATGCAGTAAAATAAATAACCTTTTCCAATAACTGTTCTTTTGATAAAAAGCTACTGCAAAACTTTACCATATCAATCCAGTAAAATTTTTGCCACATAGAATCTTGTTTCTTAGAAGTAGACAGTCCGTAGTAAAAATTAAATCCGTCAATATAGAATGTAACTTTATTCATAAATAACTATCTCCTTTTAAAAAAAAGAAGCCACTTATAAAAAAGTGGCCATATCCTTACAAGAAAGTAAGGCGTTGCAATAAATAAAGTATACACTGATCTTTTAGTTTTTGTCAATTTTTATTTTGCATAAACCTCTATAAAAAGTCGACCATACAAGATTTGCAAAAAATTACTTAGTCCATATTGTTAATGCAATTTTGCATAATGCTTCTTGGCGCGCTTCTATTTCTTTTATACCCCACTTCTCATTTTTTGCAATTTCACAATTCTCTTCAATTTTTGAATCTGGAAATAAACATTTCTTTTCAGAAAAAGTTTTATT
This sequence comes from Treponema sp., assembly GCA_017619795.1. GTDB lineage: Bacteria > Spirochaetota > Spirochaetia > Treponematales > Treponemataceae > Treponema_D. Next base: position 11,137 of record JAFZRP010000081.1, on the reverse strand, counting down.
TGACATTGCTTGATTAACAATACCATTTAATAATGTAAGATTTCCCAATCTCCATAAGTAAGCATCGTGATCTTCGTCAGATATTTGGGGCCAATTAGTCTTAACCTCAGGCATAATATGTTCAATATGAACAGCATTGTTATCCATATTAATTTCTTTATTTTTTGGGTTTACCTGATAAATTTTTCTCAGAATATATCTTATAGTTTCCTTTGTTGATTTTGTTCCTCGCCAAACATTAAATTGCACTTCAAACTCCTGATCTGTTATTATTTCTTTTGAAAGCTCATTACATATTTCGTCTGTATTTGTAATAACGCCATCATATATTTTCTTGGAAATATCTGAAAAAACTTTTTCGGCACTATTGGCAACATTACCACAAATTGTGAAATTTCTAAAAATGTAATCAATTACCTTACTTAAAACTTTACTTATATCGTCATCAGTAAAAGCAACTTCTGAACGCTTCATAGAAATTATGATTGGATAAAAAGTACTAGCTTTTAATGTTTTTAGTACAACCAAACTGTTAATTATTTTATCTTCAGAAAAATATGAACAATCTTCTGGATTTACTATATCATGATATATGGGAGCAAACTTTGACAAATCTTCCAGCAAATTGTTACTGTCGCGAGGAGAAACAACATTTCTTGTTATTTCTTTATACAACTCCTTTTCTCTTGTTAAACTATGACTTGAATTCCAGTAAGTTCTGATAAACTTTGTTGGATCAGACTTATCTAACGAAGCGATCATTTTATTCCAATTCTTTTGAGCTGCATCTATATTATTTTTTGCCTGACTGAAAATATAATTTTTTAACAAATCTGCAGTTTCCAAATCTTTACCACGTGCATTTAAAGTTTCGAAAACAATAAAAGCTTCATCAAGTTTTGTGGCTTCCATATATAGAACGATGAATCTATCAGTGAATGTTTTGTATAGTGATAATAATAATTCAAAAGCATTTCCATAAGAAGAATTATTATTTATTGCATCATTTATTTTATCATAAAAGAACCAATATGCTTTTCGAAGTCTTTCTTGAGAAGCCTTTGGTTTACCTTTGGGTTTTTCCCTTGAAGGACTTTTTAGTTGAATATTAGTTCGAAAATATTCTGCATCAACTTCATCTAATGTCAAATGCAATTCGTTATTATTCGTTGTATAACGACCTACTAAAATACCTTCAATGTCTTGAGCTTTATACTTTGCCTCATTACTTATATCAGCATCAGAACTATTAGAACTGATATTCTGAAAGTATTCTTGTAAAACACGAACAAAAATAGTCGAAGTAATAGTTCTCTGCTGACCATCTATAATAAATTTCTTTTTTAGGTCATCATTATTATGAATTACTATTTGTCCAAAGAAATGATCTCTTTTCTCTTCAGAATTTGCTGTATGCATTAAATCAAGCCAGAAATCCTCTAGTTCATTATTGTCCCAAGAATACTCACGCTGATAATTTGGTATATAATATGCTCCACTTAAGAAATCTTTTATTGTCTTAATTCCATAATTTTGAAAACCCATATTTAATTCCTTCCTTAACTTAATTAGATCATATCAATTCTAAAAAAACAAGATCTAATTAAGTTAAGATATAATTATAAGCTTTAGCGCAATAAGTATGAGAACATCGATATTTTGATTATTTGAGATTTAAAATAATAAATGACTTTGATACTCTACAAAATCTCTTCAATCTTATCCAAAATCAACTGATCTGCCGGAAGCCAGTCTACAGAACGCAAAGTTTCTTTTGTTACCCATTTAGCAGCTTCGTGTTCAAGAAGTTTAAGCTCACCAGAAACAATAGTGCATAAAATACAATGCATTGTCAGATGGAAGTTCGGATAATCGTAATCCACTACACCAAGGATTCTTTCTGCTTTGATTTCTGTTGCAAGCTCTTCACGAATCTCGCGGACAATACAAGCCTCTGGGGTTTCTCCTGGTTCAAGTTTTCCGCCAGGGATTTCCCAACCATCTTTGTAATCGCCATAACCGCGCTGAGTTGTAAAGATTTCTTTTTTATTTGTATCTGGGTTTGTTCTTAGTATTACTGCACCGCTAACTGTTACTTGTTTTCTTTTATTCTCCATTTTCATCTTCCTTTGTAAGATCTTGATTTAAATAATTTAATATTTCATCTTTTACAGGTGTTTTCATATTGAATATTATGTTTACAATATTTTTTTTGCCTTTATCTGTGATCTGTATTGCATCCTTTGCTTCGCACACAGTACACTCGCCCATGTAATAGAAATTACCCCCTTCATTATCACTTTTCATAATAAATAAAGGAAGTTTTAATCCATTTCGTTCGGAATTTATAATGGCTTGTATAGTATCATTCTTCATTGTTATACCAGATTTTGATTGCCAAGCAAATTGATAATTATCAATGAAAAAATCTTTATAATTTGTAGAAGAGTCTTCCTCTTTGGTTTTTTGATAAGTAACAAATATAGGACAAGAGTTTGTATCTTTATCCTTTTTGTAACCATACATTGTTGATTCTTCATTCTTTTTCCAATTCAACAATCGACAAACATCTTTCCTTGTATACTTCGCATATAAACAAAAATTATTAGTTCTTATATTAGTTGAGTATTTCTTATACCAATTAAAAGTACAATATTTGATTGCATCAATAAGTTTTATTTTAAAATTATCATTATTATCTAATATTTTTCCAAACTCATTACTTAATTTATACACATCCTCTTCTACTGTTACCAAATCAAATTGAGAATAAATTCTCTTTTTTTCTTTTCCTTTTTTTTCTGCCTGCTTATAAAAATCACCATTCAAAATATTTATACATCCAGTAAGATCTTCCTCTTTTATTGTAATTCCAGCTTGTTGTAATTTTTCACAGAAATCTGTTTTTGTTAATTGTTTTTGTTCAATTACTGTTTCTAATAAAAGACTTTCATGTAGACGAATTCCATTAGACAACTCTTTACAAACAAAAGAAAGAATAGTTAGCTCATCTTTATTTAGTTCAATTTGTTTCTTTTCAACCTTACAAACAAATTCTTCATAAGTTTGATTATAACTAAACCTTGTTCCATCCTTACTACATACACTATGAAACATAAAATTTATTGGATCAATAGAATCAGATTCTGCAAATTCCATCATTGTTGGAATTCGGTTTAACTGGTTTCGTAGATATCTATATTTTTCTACAAGTATTTGATGTTGCTGAAAATTAGTATTTGTAATTGCTTTAAAAATTCTTTGTTCTGCAATTTTATCAAAATCAATCGTTGAGCTTCCTGGTATATATAGACTTCTCTTAAAGATTTTTTTCCTTAAATCATCTTTATTCATAGAGTTATCACCAAAAAGAGCAATTGGTATCATATAATTTTGCTCATAATTTCCGATAAAATCCAATACAGTTAGATAACTCTTATGTTCATTTTTTCTCAAACCTCGTCCTAGTTGTTGAATATAAACAATTGATGATTTTGTAGGACGAAGAAAAATGATTTGATTAACAGAAGGTATATCTATTCCTTCGTTTAGAATATCAACAGAAATTATATATTCCAGAGGATTATCTGGATCTTCTAATTCACATATTTTTTGTTCTCTAAGTTCCTCATCTGAATTATCACTATGAATAGAAACTGTATGTAATCCATTTTTGTTTAAGACTTCGCTTAGACGATCTGCTTCTTCCTTTCTGCTACAAAAAATTAAACCTCGGTTAGGTTCACTTGTATTTCTATAAAATTGAATATTTTTAATTATATGTTTTACACGTTCCGCCGTTGTAAGACGTGCAACAAGAGAGTGATCATCTTTTTCTATTCCATCAATTTTTAAATCATGAATTCCATAATAATGAAATGGGCATAAAAGTTTTTCTTCTAAGGCTTGATGTAATCGAATGTTACATGCCTGATTATAATCAAAATGCTCAAAAATATTAAACTTATCAGTTCTCTCTGGTGTTGCAGTTAATCCAAGTAAGAATTTTGGTTTAAAATAATCAATTAAAGTCTTATAAGTTTTTGCGCCATCATGATGAACTTCATCAACAATAATATAATCAAATTCTGTAGGAGAAAACAGTTTTAATGTTTCCTCTTTTACCATTGTCCATACACTTGCAAATAAATATTTTTGAATATAGTCTTTCGAGTTACCTGTTAAAATTCCGACTTCAATATCAGATCCAAGAATTGTCTTAAAGCTTTGAACCGTTTTTTTAAGTATAGTTTCTCTATTTACAAGATATAATACTTTTTTCGGTTTTGCTTGTTTTACATCCATTGCTGCTAGATATGTTTTACCAGTACCTGTTGCTGCAACACAAAGCGCTCTTCCCTTTCCTTCATTTCTAAATCTATTAAGATTTTCTAACGTTTTAATTTGCATAGAATTAGCTTTTGGTGTTTTATTTTCAAAAGCCAACTCTTCTTCTGAATCAGTATCTTCTTCAACAATTTCTAGAGGAACTCTTCTTCTATTCTTTAAAGCTGAATAATGTAAAGGTATATATTTATCAATCCATTCTGGAGTAACTTGAATTGCTTCTTGCCAAACCTTCTCAAATTCATATCTTACTTTATTAAGTAATTCGCCTTGTTCTGATGAAATAACTCTTAAATTCCATTCTTGATTTTCAGTTAAAGCAGATTCGGTTAAATTGGCACTACCAATTAATAAAGAATGATAATTACTTTGATTAAAAAGATAACCTTTTGTATGGAAAGAATCTTTTGTATAGATTTTCAACTCAATACTAGGAAAATTATCAAGTAATTTTTTTAATGCATAAGGATCTGTAAAATGCAGATAATCTGAAGTGAGAATTCTTCCACGAAGCGTTTTCTGCTCTTTTAATTTCTTTAATGTATTCTGAAGACACGCAATTCCACCTTGTGTAATAAAGGCTACAGAAAAATCAAAAGAAGAACAGGTTTCCAGCTCTTCTATAAGTGCTGTCAAAACAGTTTCTCCTGCGGCGGAATTATTTTTAATAAAATCTGGTCCAAAATCAGTCTTATGAAAACTTTTTGAATCAATTAAATTATATCCAAGGCTTTTATTAAGATCTTCTTTTGAAAAATGTCGTAACATTCCCGTAATCCTTTAATAAGTTAAGAATCATTTTAATCGTATATTTGCAGCTTATCAGGAATTTAAAAAAAGGACCAGATCTTTTTGATACAAAATAAATATGGAGTTATATACCCTAATAAAATATTTCTACCCTTAAGACTTTTTTTGTTGTATAAAAAGTTCTCCTTAAAAAATTAATTTAAAATCTATTGTATAATCAATAATGAAATACAATAATCGCAAGACTTCCCTGATCTAGCTTTTAATCTTTCCAAAAACAATTCGCTTAAAATTCCATCTTGTATTCTTTAACAAAATGAATCCAAAAAGGCACCACAACACAAAAGTAATAAGAATAATAAGTTCAAACATAATTCCTCCTTGCAGAATCTGCATCTTCTGGAAATTATTATATATGGGCAAGGTGCCAACGAATGACATTGTAAAATTTATTTTGAGAAAAAAATAAAAATTGTATAAATATTTTTAGGAAGAGGTTTATGATTGTTTTTTTTACATAACCTTTCTGTTTTCTGTAATCACTGTTTTTGGAGTAATTCCTGCTTCCTTTAAGAATGCTTCGGCTTTTGTTTTATAATATGTGCTCCGTTCGGCAACAGAAAGCTCTTTAGTTTTCTCGTAATTGTATTCGCGGATTTTGTGAATGTCATCAATTGTAAAATCTTTGGAAATGTCTGGATTATTCATCTCCTCTATATTATCACAGCTATATTATTTTTCCAATGGTGCGTTAGGCTATGGAGCACCGCGGAGCGTCCACCGCAGCAAAGCGAGGAGGATGAGCGACAGCGAAGTGCGGAACAGCCGACCGACTGCTTTAGCAGGCGGGAACGCCCAGAGTGTCACACTTAGGCATTGTAAAATTTAGTTTTGATGTTACAATATTTGCATGAGTAAAGAAGAACAGAAAAAACAACGGGAAAGTCATGTTAAGTCGCTCAGGCTTTTGAGGCTGGAAAAGGCTATTCAGTCGATCCCCCACCCTAGTGTGGAACGGCTTATGAAGGAGCTGGAGGTTAGCAGGAGGACGATTCTGCGGGACCTGGAGGAGCTTAAGATTTTTTATAATGCGCCTATTGAATATGACAGGATGCGCAAGGGCTACTACTACACTGATGAAACTTTCTTTGTGAAAAACGTTCTGATTAGCGAAGGGGAGCTTGTTGCTATGGCCGGAATCCTGCCGCTTTTGGAACAGTATGATAATACTCCGCTTAAAGAAACTATTACAAAGGTTTATGACACTATTTCGCAGATGCTGCCAAGCCAGGTGGAGGTGCAGTCCAGCCTTTTGAATAACGTTCAGTTTATTTCGGATCCGCTGCCGACGATTGACAGTGATGTTTTTAATAAAATCTTTGAGGGCATTAAGACGCATAAAACTGTTTCGTTCGGGTATCGTTCTATAAGCAGCACTACGCATTCGGCGCACAAGCTTGACCCTTACAAAATCTACTGTCAGAAGGGCGACTGGTATGCTGTGGGATTCTGTCACAAGCACAATAAATACAGCACCTATAACCTTTCGCGCATGAAGGACCTGGTGCTGCTTGATGAGTTTGCGCCCGACCCCGACTATGAAAGCAAGGTCCACATTGACCCCAATTTTGGTATCTGGAACAACGAGCTGCCGGTGTTTAAGTTTGAGCTTGTTTTTGATAAATCTATTAATACTTATATTCTGGAAAGGACCTGGCATAAAAATCAGAAGTGCTTCCAGGATAAGGAAGGGAACGTTCACCTGAGCTTTGAGTCGAACCAGCTGCAGGAAACTTTGTACTGGGTTTTGCATTTTGGGTCGGCCGTAAAGATTTTGAATCCGCCGGAGCTGAAGAAGATGTATAAAGAGGAAGTTGGGAAGATGTGGGCTACCATAACCTGATTAAATTATACAGGAATGCATTTTTATAGAGCTTGGTTTTTCCTACTTTTTCTTCCACGAGAATACCAGCTTCTGTAAGTTCATGAAGATACTTGCTTGCAGTGTTTCTTGTGATACCAAGTTTTTCGCAGAGGAATTCGTTTTTTGTATAAAAATCATAGAACAGATGTTCAACAAGTCCCTGAGAATAAAGCTTTGGACATCGTTCTTTAATAAGGCTAGACGCATCGTCCATAGTTTTCATAAAAGAAGTAATAAAATTAAGGGTAAATTCAGCCATCTGTTCGATTCCCTGAATCATGAATAATATGAAATCTTTAATATGAGACAAATCCTGCTGTGTGGCATTTAATAATTCATAATACTTTTTGCGGTTCTGATTTATATACTTACTCAAATACAAAATAGGAATATCAAGTTTTTTTGTAAGAGTTAAATACAGAATGTTTATCATGCGGCCGGTTCTTCCATTACCGTCATAAAAAGGATGAATAGATTCAAACTGAAAATGAATTACTGCCATTTTTAAGATTGCATCTGTATCTTCCAGATCATTGTTATTCATATATTTTTCAAGATTTGTAAGATAATCAGAAATTTCTTCATAGCTTTGTGGAGGAGTATGAAGGGTTTGGCCCGTTTTTGTGTTCATAATAACTGTGCCGGGAAGTTTTCTTAAATCTCCTGCTTCAGGTTCAACAATGTGGTGAATTTCGATTATATGATTTACGCTCAGAAATCCATTTTCTTTTATAAGATTATAGCCTCTGAGCATGGCCTGACGATAATTCAAAACTTCTTTTGAGGCAGGATTTGTTTTTGAATAAGACATTTCTTTGAAGATTTCATCGAAGGTTGTTACGATGTTTTCTATTTCGGAAGATTCCTTTGCTTCGCCTAAAGTAATTGCATTAAATATAACATAAGGATTTGGCAATAGATTAATAGCACCATTAAGCTGTCCAAGCTTATGATTAGCATTATTAAGAGCTTTGAGAATCTGGATATCATTAAAATCTAAATTATATGGAAGTTTTGTCATCTTTTATATTTTCCGACACTTTGTGCATATTGTCAAGACGTGCACAAATTTTTCTATTTTTTGTGCATGAAGTGATAATTGCAGCAGTTACGCACTCAGAACGTAATTAATCAGAATTGGTTTGATAATCCAATAGACTGTGATTGTATAAAAGGCAAGGATACTTACGAACAGGGCAATGCGTTTGTAGAAGTTCTGGATGAAAAGTTTTACCAGTTCATCAAGGCGCGGGATTTCTTTGAGGGCTGTGAACTGGGTTGCGGCAAGATCTATTCCGGCGTAGGTCCAGGTTACCAGAGGATATTCATCTGTAATGAAGCGGCTGATTCCTTTTGAAAGGCTGCGCTGGCGGAAGACGTTTTTTGTGATTGCGAGTGTTACCTGGCCGTAGTTTTTGCAGTAAAGGATGAGGCGCACAAGCCAGAAGATGAATGCTGCTGCAAAAAAGGACATGCCCAGCCATGTTGCGAAATGGGTGCCTAACGGGTGGAAAATGAGGATGAGCATTCCTGCTACATTTATGGCCAGGGTTATTGCGGCGTTGCGGATTGTTTTTTTGTAGATTTGGCGGAGTTTTTGTTCGATGAGGTCGTAAGCTGTATTTAGGGAAGCTTCGAGTACCGGGGGGATTGCTGCGTTTACTACGGCCCGGCTTAATCTGAAGAGTCTTGCGGCTACCCTTTTCCAATATGCAGACATTAATTAAGACCTTTGAATTCCTTGTAAGTTTCGAGGTCGGCCTTAAAGCCTTTTATACAAAGAGTGACGATTCCGGCATCATCGAGGAAGCCCACGAAAGGCATAAAGTCCGGGATGAGGTCCAGAGGGGCCAGCACATACAAAAGTGTTGCCGCAACAGACACAATTGTTCCTACCGGGACCTTTGTATATTTCTTGGTAAAAAAATCCTTGAGCATAGAAAAATAAAGTTTTACATCTTCGATAAAGCTGCTCAGATATTTGTTGTTCATTTTATTGAGAATGGTTTCTTCGTTATCGAAAACCTTGTTCATGTCGTCTTCTGAGTACTGTTTATTTTTGAACGAATTGAATTTTTCGTTTACGCGTTTTGCTTCTTTTTCGGAAAGCTCCTGCTGTTTGCCTCTTTTGAAATGGAACATGGATGACCTCCTGGGGTGCCCCCTCCCCTGTATTTTACCTTATTCGGCTAAAATATTGAACTATTACATTCTATTTTGTAAAATTGAAGTATGAAGATTCGAGTTGTTTTTTGGGCATGTGTTTGTGTGCTGGTTGTGGCTTTGGCTTCTTGTGCGAAAAAGAATAAAAATGCTATTGAAAATGCGGAACTTGTGGTTGAGCTAGATTTGGAAGGTGCACAAGAAAATGTTCCTGAACCTGACCGTTTTGTATCTGCCATTGTTCTTTCGCCTTCGACTCAGCTTTACCTGCAGGGCCGCGACGAAAATATGCATTCAATTTTCAGCTTAAAAAACAACGATATAATAGAAATTCTTCTTGCAAAGGATTCTGTCCAGCCGGAAACAAATATTAAGGATGAAACTTATCTTCATGCCGTTTATGATTCAGTGGATTTTTGGATTCCCCAAAGTGATATTGCCTTGTCTTCTGACAGTGCTGTTGTTATTTTTGATTCTACTTTGTATGAAGATGCCCAGCTGCTTTCCCCAAAAACTGACGGACTTACTAAATTAAGATTTGGTACAGTTATTGCGAGAAATCTGCAGGCAGAGGCGCAGGAGCAGGCGTTGATGGAGGCAGAGGCGCAGCCGCAGGCATCCGAAAATATCTTTTATTACGATACCAGCAAAAAAATGGTCAAGAGCGGATTTATAAAGCCGGGAAATACAAGCGCCAAAGAAGACGATATCGAAGTACTTAAAATCGTAGAACAACTCAAAGTCACCACAAAAGCCGTTGCCCGAAACAACCTTTTTGCCCGTGCCGAAAAATACAATCCATCTCCGCGCGTAAAAGCTGCCCTGGAAGACCAGATGGTTGAAAAACTCTCCTACAACTACGACGAAGTAGTCAAAAACCTCCAGAAACAACTCTACGGCGTCCACGTCAACGAACTATTGACCGTAGATCAGAGCAAGGATCCGTTTGGGAATTAAGTGGAAAACAACTCCGCTTAATCAAAATCATCAATCTTTCTAAAATCAACCTTCTTTCTGTCACTGCGTTTCTTGGGTGCTTTTCCGCCGGAGCTTTTGTTTCGTAAATCGCCGTTGGTCAAAACAGAAATTGATTTTTCGCTGGACTGACGGCGTTTTTTGGCATCGCTTTCCAGGAGTTTAAAGACGGTGTCTTTTTTTATGAGAATATAGTTGGCGCTGTTTAAGTGAAGGGCAAAAGTGAGCTGGGTTGTTTGGGCAAGATGTTCTATGCAAATTTCCAGATCTTTCAGGCTGATTCCGGCTTTGTTCTTTCCCTGAATCTTTGCGTTTTCCCTTACCTTTTTGGCGAGGACGGCCTCTGTAATCAAAGACTTTTCCTTAAGCTGCTCGAGTGCAGTAACTATTTCTTTTTGGATTGGTGTTAGTTCATTCATTTTATATCTCGCTTTTTTATTCTTTACTACGCAAAACGGTACAGACTTTTACAGCTTCAAAGAAATCTTCTTCAGAAATACCAAGTGCCTGAATATCCGCCCAGACTGCAGCTTTGTAGAATTCAAGGGCGTCTTTTGCAAACTCATTAAAAATCACATAGGTTCGTGCGTAATCAAAAACCGGGGGTGCAAGTCGTGTGTTCATCCAGTCGATAATGGTATAATTGATTTTATCTGCGATCAGGGCTGTATCATTTGGAATCATGATGTTTAGGAAATGCATATCCAGATGGCAGATGCAGCTTTTGTATTTTTGTGACAGTCGGGCAATCACCGGAAGCACTTCTGATTTTTCATCCTCAGAAAGCATAAGACCTGCCGTTTCACTTAGCGGCGGAATTGTTGTATCGCCGGCATCTGCTTCATGAACAAAACGGAATGCCTTTGCAAGAAGCTTAAAGCCCTCTTCGGGAGCTTTAGGAACTGATTTTTCCAGCTGGTCGCCTTCAACTAAATCCATCTTGATGATATGAGAATCATCTGTGTCGTAATATTTTAC
>JAFZRP010000080.1 GCA_017619795.1 Treponema sp. | reverse complement strand
CTGAACCTTGCTTCTCCGGGAACCGTCTCCATGGGATGCGGCGTTACCCAGAGGCTTTCAGTTTCTTTCTCAGGTTCGGGCATCCAGGACATCTCATGGACCTCTTCGCCGCAGGGCCTTTCACTTTCTCCGGGTGGCACAGACTGTTTCGTTACGACTCCGTCTTCGGTTCAGGGTTCGCAGTCATTCACCGTTACGGCTTCTCATCCCGATGCTGAATATCCGGTTTCTTTCCTCGTCGTAGTTTCGGAAAATGCCTCGTCCCAGTCTGCAGCTCCTTCTGCATCCAAGGCCATCTGGACCTATACATCAAACCATTCGGCTACTGTAGGCGGCTCTGTCACTCTCCGACTTGAATCTTCTGGGCTTTCTTCTTCTGACCGTCCTTCATGGAACGTTACTTCGGGCAGCAGTGCCGTGTCACTTTCCACCTCAGATACCAACCTTACGGCTTCTGTTTCTGCAGTAGCTGAGGGCAGGGCCGTAGTTAAGGCATCCCTCTCAGGCTGCCAGGACGTTTATTTCGTCATTACTGTTTCTTCTCCTTCTTCGTCCCAGTCTTCTTCAATCCATACTGATTCTTATCTTTCAACTAATTCAAATGTTGTTTATTTTGAAGAATCTGGTATTTCAAAGAATATTTCAGTTACACTCTATAACGGTGACGACACTTCTTATAGTCAGCTTTCCTGCAGGCTTTCAAACAGCTTCTTTGATGTAGTTTCAAACGGTAACAGTATTACAGTAACTTCCCTTCATTCTGATGCTTCCGCAACACTTACAGTAACTCATCCTCAGTCTAAAAACGAACTTGTTATATATCTTCATTCTGGAAACCGCTATTCTTACAAGAATGAAGCTGTCTGCTATATTACTTCAAGTACTGATGTTCTTGAACTTAAGTCCGGTCAGGAAGAAGTCTCTATAGCAGCTTCCCTTAATTATATTGACAGGGCGGAGAATGATTCTGTACTTAAAGGTTTTGACTTTACCTGTGATAATACTGATATTGCTTCCATTTCTTATGTAAATTATTCTAATATCTGCTATGTAAAGCCTCTTAGAAACGGTATTACCAAAATTCATATTACTCATCCTGACAGCAGTTTCAGCAAGGAAGTCATAGTAATAGTAAATTCGCCGGATTCTTCGTCTTCTTCCGTTCCATATATTACTACAGATACTAATGTAATCACTCTTGTTAAGGGCAGCTATGAAACAGTTTCTGTTTCCCTTAAAAACATTGTTTCTGCAGATAAGTCTATGTGGAAATGGGAAAGTGATGATTCAAGAATTGCCGACGTAATTGCAGAAAACGGTACTACCGCAATGATAAGTGCCAACGGAGAAGGTACAATACAGATACATGTTTCACATGCCCTGTGTGAACACAGCCTCAGTATTGTTGTAGTTGTTCTTTCTTCTGCATCTCTTAACAAGAAACCTTATATTACAACCGACAAGAACATTATTACAATGAAGAAAGGAGAAACAGTAACTCTTAATGCTCAGATAATAAGCGGAAACGGAGCTTCTGATTCAAATTATTTCAAGTTCACGTCAAATACACCGACTCTCCTGTTCGTTACTTCTTCTTCCGGTGCTGCAAGTCTGAAGGCACTTAATACAGGAATGACTTATGTTACAGTTACGAACACAAGGTATTCAAAAAGCTATGCAAAGACTGTCCTTGTAATAATTGAAGACAGTTATGAAGAAGGTTTATATATCAAGCCTTCCCAGTCCATCCTTAAATTCAGGCCTGATGATACTTCGCTTTCCATTATTTCTGCAGAACTTGTTAACGGTAATCCTGTTGATGGAGCTGATTTTGTATGGTGGGCTGATGATTATAACATGATTGCCCTTAATTCTGTTGCTGACCAATGTTCTGTTATGCCTTTAGGCAGAAGCGGTTCTACCAAAATTCACGTAAGTCATGTTAAATCAGAAAAACAGGCTGAAATTCTTGTAATAATAAGCAGCTATGATAATTTTGCATTCAGCAGTAATTTTATTACCATAGAGCCTGAAAAGCTCTGTTTTATTCCTCTTCATGTTCCTCAAACAAGTGATAATTATACGGTAAGTTATTCTTCTTCGGATGAAGACATCTGTATTGTTAAGGGTTCTGATAGTGTTGCCTGGATTTGCGGACTCTCCTACGGAACATCTTCCGTTACTGCTCGTATGATGAACGGCAATAGTCTTCTTGCAGAAGCCCAGATGCTTGTTAACGTAACCTATACTGATCCGGCAAAACCGGTCATTTCTCTTTCCAATTCCATAATCACAGTTGAAGCCGGTACCGGACAGCTTATAAAGGCCGGTATTTCCGGTTACAACATTGATTCTTCCGAGGCTTCTAATCTTAAATGGAGTATAAAGGACAATAAAAATGGCATTTCTTTCCTTAATGAAGGTCCTGACAGAACCGTTTCTGGTCCTGAAGTTTACGTTAATTTTGACATCGGTGGTGAGTATGTCATTGTCTGTGAACATGAATCCGGTACTTATGATGAACTTTATATTATTGTAAAAGAGAAGGGTGATGTTTCCATAGAATTAAGTACATATCTTGAATCTGTCTATATGGATGACGGTTCTTTTACAATTACTGCAACGCTGATTAACAGTTCTGAACAGGATTATAAAAAGATTCAGTGGTCTGCTGTCAAACAGAAGGGTGTAAATGTCGTTTCTGTAAGCAAGGCAAAGGGCCAGACCTGTACGGTAGTTCCAAAACATACCGGACAGACTACAGTAATTGCAAGGCTTCCTTCCGGCCAGTACCGTGAATGTACCGTCATAGTTAAGGCTTCCAGTGAAATAAATATTGAAGTTGGAAGTGTCCGTGTAATTCCTGGATATACCGAGACTGTTAATTATACAACGACTCCGCCGGATGCAACCGTAAATTGGTACACCCTTATGTCTTCTTCTGGTTCTTCACTTTCAGGTGCAGCTGGTTATTTTTCCGTTGAAGATGACCCTGCAAAACATCAACTTCGTATTACCGGGCTTAATGAATGCGCTTCCGGTGCTGCTGGTACCGTTACTGCTACCATGCTCGGAGCTTCCGCTTCAAGTATGCCGTCCCTTACTGTCTATGTAAATTACGAGATGGAAATAAGGTGTGATGACATAAATGGTACTAGACTTACTCAGCTTGTAAACAATAAGCCTGATACTAATCATCCTGTAGATTTCAATATTGTATATTTCCCTTCTGACATGGATATAGACCTTACATGCCGTTCTTCAACTGTTTCCTGTCTTTCTGCCAATTCTGGGCATCAGGAAAATCCTGTTTCTGAATTTTCTGTCGGAAATATAATTAAATCAACCGTTATAGAAGGCGGTCGTACAAAGGGTAAGCTGACAGTTTCCCTTATTCCTCATGCCGAAACACAGCTTAATTTAGGTGTAAGTGGTTCTATAAAGGGTTCTGATTCTCTCTCCCGTTCAGTTAAGGATTCTTTTACCTATTCAGCTTTTTATTCTGACGATTACAGCATTCAGATTTCTCCTCTTATCAAGGCAGGTTCTTTCTCTGAAATAAAATATGATTCTGATGGAAAAATTGACTCCATTAGTCTTGGAGATGGTGAAGATATTCCTTTTGTCATCTCTATTCTGGAAGAAAACGCTTCCGGCAGGATTGTTGACATTGAATGGGTAAGTTCTGACCCTCAGAATAAGGAATTCAGCCTGAATAACAATCTTTTTACAAGTGAAACGAGGGACAGAAAGACACTTTATAAGAAAATATTTGGCGGAAACGGCTCCTATTCAGATCTCATGAGGATGTGGAACTCTTCCGGCAGTTACTATAAAAGAACAGAACCTGATTCTTCCGTTAAACCTGTAAACGGAGTCATGGGCGTATGGTCGGACACAGAACCTGGAACCGGCAGAAAAGTCTGGCATATTGCTCACGGTTGGGATTATTACAAGGATTTGCCGGAGGATATTTCTGCAAACGGGGTTGATAGCTGGAAAGCTTACATAAATGCCAATGCCTGGGGTAACGATTCTTTCATCACTGACCTGGAAAATAAGGGTGTTGACTGGTGGAGCGTAACTAAGGAACCTTACTATTCTTACGGCGGCAATAAATACACGTTCTTCCCTCATCAGAATAACTCCTATTATATTTCTTATTCCTGTTATGATGTTGAATATACTGATTATTCTGATATGTATCTTTATGAAACTAGTTATAAAGCAAAGAATGGTAATCTTAATAATCTTCCACATATTAATTCAATGGCTTTTTCTCAAGGTTGTGTTGAACTTACTAATAATTATTATTACAGTATTCCACATGCTACAGTTTATCTTCGTATTGGTGGATTTAACCAATCTTGCTATACATTCATCAATGATACTCATGACAGGGACTTTCCGGGACGTATTCTTAAGGGGCTTGGTTTTTTAAGTTATACTAATATTTTAAGTGAATCTACTGGTATAAAAAACAGATTTGTAACTGATGACAAGAATTATAATATCAATATAGAAATGACAAAGCCTTCTAATGCTACAGATGAGAAAAAACGTGATACAGTCTTTATGAGTGACATGGGAATAGGTTCTCAAGGCTGCGACCCTTTTATTGTAGACAGCACCTGTATAAAAAACACATTCCCTGTTATTTTTCCTTTTACAACTCTTACTGCAAAACATTGTGGTGGTTTGAGTCTTGATGGCTATGGTTCCTGGTGTAGATACAGTTATCCTAAATTCAATCCTTTATTTGCCGACTCTATCATGCCTTGTGTTTCAAAGGATTCCAGTAATCATTCTTTTCCTGCAGGTACCCTTAAGGTTAAGTATGTTGACGGTCATGGTGATACAAAGACTCTTGAACGTTCAATACCTGTTACCTTGGTAAAGAGGTACTGCGAATCTTATTCCTCAAATCAATGGAAAAAGACAAGCATTCAGGGCGTAAATCAGTTTGTAATGGAAGGTAATTAAAGCTATGATGCAGGGGCGGTTTTGTCCGTTCCTGCATCCTGTAACTTTTTAGGCACTGTTTACAAATTATGCTTGACAGTGCGTATTTAATGTTGTAAATTTTAATCAGGGTATGAAATACCTGTTTTTGACATATCGCCGTTTAATTACGGTTGTTTCTTTCCTGCGGTGCAGGGCATTTCAATCACACATTTTAAGGACTGTTTTATGAAAAAGACACTCGTATTGTTTTTAAATTTTTTGATGTTGGCTTTACTGCTTGCAGGCTGTAATAAACCGAGCGGTGAAGAAGAAAAGACCGGCGGCGATGAAAAAAAGACTGTTGTTACAGGAGTTTATACTTATTTACCTGAAGCAAATGAAAATAGTCGTAACAGTTCTATTACGCTTTATGATGACGGTACATGGAAGTATTCGGGTAATGGAATGGCTAAGAATGACCCTCGATGGAATACGGGAACCTATACTGTTTCCGGCTCGGAAGTTACATTACATTGTAAGGCAAAATGTTATGACAGGGAGGGCCATGAATACGACGGTGTTACCCACTATGAGGTTTTTTCCATTTCAAATGAAGGAGATGTTTCGACCTGGACTTATGTTACAAATGTTTATAGGGACCACTATGATGATGATTGTGACAGTCTCTTTGAATTTTTTTTGTTTAACGATGTATCAATTCGTACTATTTCTACTTATGAATCAATGACTGAGGAACAGAAACTTTCGTATCGGTATAAAATGACTTTCAAAAGAAGCGAACTTTAGTTTTCAATAGTTATTACAACAGGCTGTCCCTGAAGTCTTTATAACTTCGTAAAGGACAGCCTTTTTTTATAAGCCACGAACTTTTATTTTGAACTGTCTTGAATCAGTTTTTCTTTTAATTTTTTTCTTATACCCTGTTTTTTGTGGTATAATAAAAAAGTAATTTCTTAGACCTGCATTACCTTTACTTGGGTAAAAGGAGATATATAAATGGAAATTTCAAATAAAAATGCATACAGTGAACTATATGTAAATGATGCACAGAAAACCATTGCACATTCCTTTGATTATGCCGTCAATAAAATGAACTTCACCTTAAAAGATTATGCAGAACTTTTTGCCAATTTTGAATATATACACCTTATAGAAAAAGGTGATCCTCACTATATAGCCGGTGTGAGTGGTATAGAATTAGCTAAAGCTGTTTGTAAAATAAGCAATAAAAGTTTTGGAATACTTCCTTATTGTCCAGGTGTTGAATTCTGGACAGGTTGGATTATTGCATATTATCAGTGGTTAAGAAATCTCTCTTACAAATTTATTTTGGATAGGTTTTCTGTTGAAAGATTTGAAATGGCATATCCAACATTTCACGAAAGCAACAAAAAACGTATGTTTGAATACATGGATAAAGTAATATTTGGAGAGGAAAAATGAAACCTTTAATTTTATATCATGGCAGTGACCATATAATCAGAAAACCTCTTTATAACTATGGTAAAATTGATAATGATTTTGGAAGAGGTTTTTATTGCACTTGTGAAATTGAGCTTGGAAAAGAATGGGCCTGTCAATTTGGAAAACCTGGTATTGTGAATAAATATACGCTGGATATGGAAGGCCTTAAAGTTCTTTATCTTAATGCTTCCGAATTTTCAATATTACACTGGCTTTCTGTTTTAGTACAAAATCGTGAAATTGATGATATAGAAAATCTTGAAGCATTAGAATTTCTTAAGAATAATTATACTCTTCATACAAATAAATATGATTTAATCATCGGATACAGAGCTGATGATTCCTATTTTACTTTTGCACGAGATTTTATTAATGATGGAATTACTCTTCAGACCTTGTATCAGGCAATGACTTTGGGAAAACTTGGTGTTCAATATGTATTGAAATCAAAAAAAGCCTTTGACTCCATTATATTTAATGAAGCTTCAGATGTACCTGTAAATACTTATTATACAAAATATAAAGAACGCGATTCTGAAGCCCGGAAGAATTATCAGACATTGAAGAGAACTCCAAAATCAGAAGGTATAATTATGACAGAAATCATAAAGAATCCACAGCTACTTTTGGATTTTGAAACAGAACGTGTATATTAAGAGGGGAAAACAAATATGTCTGAGCAAACAATACAAGAAGAACTGTATTCAAATCCAGTTGTATTTGGAAAATATATTTGCAGAAGTTTAGGTGCAACCACAATAAATGATTTAATTCAATCAAAAGAAATAACAAACTTGACCTTAAAACAATGTGAAAAAGTCACTGCAAAAAAACCAGATGTCCTTATTTTGAATCAAAACAAAGAAGTTGTAGTTTTTATGGAAATGAAAACTCCTACTGAATTTTCTACGATAGATAAAAAGAATAAGGCTATCTGGCAGGAACTTCCTTCGGCAAAAAGAATAAAGGCGAAAATATACATTGTTTCGGATGGAAATGAATTTGTATGGATTAATCCAAAGACAGAAAACCTTATCCTTAATGAAGTTGGTGTTCCTGTAACAAAACAGATTAATCCCAAAAGCTTGTCAGATTCAAAACAAAAAGAACTTTCTGATTTTATTGATGAGGTATGTAACTGTTTGAGTGAAGAAAATGACCAAATACTTCCAAAGCAATTTTTAGACCCGACAGATTTGGCAAAGAAAACAGCGCGGATCTTGCAGAATATGGCTTTATCAACTTCAAAAAACTCGCTTTATACTTTTGTCGAGGTGTTTAACTTCAAATTCTTGTCGGACATCGGAATCCTAAAAGGCTCATACAGCTTTGAAGCAATTTATAAAATCTACAAAGAAGAATCGGCAAAAGATGCCTTCAGACAGTACCTTACGACAATTCGAGACAAACTACTTGAATTGTTCCCAATAAATCCAAAAGACAACACTTCAATCATAAACGGCAGAATATTTCATACACAGCTGGATGAGATGGGAAACCCAATAATCATTGATACTGCTGCTGATTGTTTCGGACGACTGCTTGATTGTTTCAAAGATTATGAAAAAGAAAACGGAAAATTTATATACATACACAAAGATTTCAAGTCCAAGCTCTTTGAGACTTTTATGAAGAATAGCTCCGATAAGAGTGGAATGGGGCAATTCTTTACGCCCCTAAAAGTTGTAAAAGAAATGGTTCGCATGGTAGATGTGGAAGAAAACATGAAAATCTGCGACCCTGCCTGTGGTGTCGGAAAATTTTTGTGGGAAGCTGCATCAAAAATCTCTGAGCCTTTCTATTTTGAAAATAATGAGCTTAAATCAAAAATTAAGCTTATTGGCTATGAAAAAAGAATGGAAGACAACAATGATGACCTGACAACAATCCTAGCAAAGTCAAATATGGTTATTTATTACTCAGAACTACTCAAAGAAAACTGCGATTCAGCAGACAAAATAAAAACCATATCAACCGAGCTGCTGAACAAAGTCATATCTTCTTCACATACAATGCTTGGAACTTTGGAGCATATTGATTATGAAGAATATGATTTGATTCTTGCAAATCCGCCTTATTATCAAAATGCTGATATAAGCAGGGCAAGCAAGAATGTAAAATACAAAGTAAAGAATCAGCTCAAAAATGCGTACACGGCAAACGGCGGTGGTATTGAAGCCTTGTTTACTGAATGGATAATTAAATCCTTGAAAAAAGGCGGCACAGCGAACATTATTCTTCCTGATGGAATATTTACAAACATCGGGAATGACAAGCTCAAAAAACTCATAAAAGATTCCTGTTTTATTGAGAGCATAATTTCCTTGCCGATAAATGCTTTCTTCACGACTAACAAAAAGACCTATATCCTGACAGTCCGCAAGCGAAAGGAAAATGAGGGCGAAGAGCAAAACTTTCCGATTTTCTGTTACTTATGTTCGTCAATCGGCGAATCTTTGGATTCTTATCGCTTTGATATTTCGGATAACGATTTGCATAACGCCGTTGATAATTACAATCTTTACAGGCTTTCCAAGACAAACGGAAAAGTCCTTGAAATTGTGGAATCCGATAAACGCTGTAAACTGCTTGATATTTCTCTGTTTAATGAAATTGAACAATGGAACATAGAACGATTTTGGAGTGAAGAAGAAAAAATAGAACTGGGGATTGTTCAAACGAGCAATAATTTAACGATTGATGAATACAACATGTTTTCTGATTCAATTATTGATGATGTAAAGGACAGCAAAGAGGCTATACTTGCTTTAAAGAACGAATTATCTTCAAGGCAAAATATTATTTCCATTAAAATAACAGATTTGTTTACACCGACCAACGGCGATAGTGAACTCACTAAATCTTATTGTATAAGTCATAAAGGTTCTTTCCCTGTATATTCGGGAAACACGCAGGGGGAATATGCAAAAATTGACACTTTCGATTATGACGGTGAGTATCTTACTTGGGCTAAAGACGGTCTTGCTGGTCTAATGATGTATCACAACGAAAGATTTTCGCTGACTGGTCATCGCGGTATTTTATTGCCGACAGAAAAATGCAAGGATATTGATTTGAAGTATATAAAATATGTCCTTGAACCAATTTTCAGAAAGAACATAAAAGGTCGGCAAGGCGATTTGGGAAAGAATGAATACACAACGCTTAATTCTGATATGATAAAAAAATTGAAGGAAAAAATTGACATTCCGATAAAACAAGATGGTAGTTTTGACTTGGCAGCACAAAGGGAAATAGCTGCAAAATATGAACAGATAGAAATGATAAAGAAAAATCTTTCAGAAAAGATTGAAAGGTTAATGAATGTATCTATAGAATAAATAACAGAAGCTTGCTGTTTAAAAAAGTGAAATGAAGTAGATTGTTGGACTTTTATAATTTTTAGTCATGCTATTATCTGTAAATATTTACTAAACCAGTTCATCTGGAAAAATAAACCAGTAGTCCGGGTTTATTACTCCACGTAGTTTGATTATCAGTTCTTTCTGCGGAAATATTTTGTATATTTCTTTTCCAGAAATAGGGTCAAGCCTCTTGTACAGTATGTTTTTTACCTGATAAAAGCTTATGCCGAACTTTTCTTCAAGTCCTTTTGCCGTATGTTCCTTTCTCAGTTCTACAAGCCTTCTTAGTCCCTCTGTTTCCATGCTTCTCATGCATTCCCATGAATATTTAGGCTTGAACTCTATTCTTTCTGGAAGTTCTTCATCATGGCGATAATACCATTTTGAAGGCTGCAGTTTTTCCCTGCACATGAAAACATACTGTGGTCCAATGCTGCTGTTTGTTCCGTTTATGTAGTAATATATGTAATCCTTGATAATTCTGCTGTCTGGTATTCCAAGCATGCTAAGATATTTTCTGTAAAGGTTTTTCTGCATCGCCGTTTTTAATGCCCTTACGGCATGTGTGTCATCATCGCTGAACTTTTTTGCAGGAGATAATTCCTGTTCCAGGCTATTAATATCCAAGTCTTCCATATAAACTGATTATATTTTTACTTACACTTTTTGTCAATTGTTGTTTGTCTTTATGCCTTTTTTTCTGCCTTTTTAAGTTCTTCTATAAAACTGTCCATTCTTGCCTTATATGAGAATGGAGATTCTTCATATTCAATTGACAGTATCGAAATAATCACCTTTTCTGAAATCGTCTTTATCATGCAGTTTCTTATTATTCCTGTAACAGGTATCTGTTCAATCGGGTTCTTGAATGAATACATTATACATATTCTTTTGCCTGTCTGAAAATCGGCATTCATTGTCGTTACCTTTGCACCTGAATATGACATGTTGTTTACCAGGCATGGCAGCTGTTTTTTTTCAAACACTGCTGTCTGTTCTGGTTTTCGGAATCTTATCATTTCAATTTTCTTTTCATCCAGTCCTATATCATACCTTTCTTCCTTTCTTTTGTTCCACTGTTCTGACATCTTCGTTATTTCGCTTATCCTTTCAAAGAATGCCTTTTTGAAATCGTCTCCTTCAGTTTCCTTTTCATTTATTTTTATATCGTAAGTAAATGAATAAAGTTCATCTTGCTCTTTTTTTTCAATTTCTGCTTCCATATATATAAACGAACCGTTGAACTTAACTTTCAGTTTTATGTTTCCAGATATTCCGTCTGAATCAGCTGCAACACTCCAGTTTTGTCCTTCCATTTCCAGAGGCATGCACTGGTGAATCGTGTCATTCTTTATAACATATATTGTTTCAATTTTCATTGCATTCAGTACGTCTTTATTTATTTTCATTTATTCCTCCGTGTTCCATATATTTGTCCGTTATGATTTCTATCTTTCTGAAATTTGAATCTCTTTGGTTTTTCCTTTTTACCGATGTTTCTATGAAAGATGCCACGCTAAGCCAGTATGTTATTCCCATTCCATATATCTTTTGTCCGTATTTTTTTTCAAGCCTGTAACACATGAATTTTAGCAATTCTATTTTTCTTCCTTTTGCTTTGTATAGTATCCGTACATCCTGTTTTACATAAGGTATCTTTCCCTCTTCAAGTGGTATTCCATAATCTTTTTCCGTTATTTCCTGAAATATTATAGCCCTTCTTGAATTGCTTGCAGAATAAAACGCTATTCCTGTTCCTTCAATATGAATCAGTGTTCCGAGTTCAGGATCTGTAATTTTATACGTAATTTTTCCCTTTACATAAAGGGACAGTTCTTCCTTGTTTTTTCCTGCAGGAAGCTTTATTGTAACTGACATATTTATATTTTATCAGAGTGTAATTAAAAATACTACTTGTTTTAATAACACTTATGTATTATACTACATTCAGGTTTATAAATAATTATTCTCATATCTTTGAGGGTAGTTTATTCTTCTTAAAATTTTTTGGGGTTATTGAAAATATAACCATTCGGAATGGAAGTTTTCCAGACTGAAGTGATTGCCATGCCCTTCCCAAAGAAGGGTAGTTTTCTATAACTCCCACTACAAAAAAAGGAGTTTCGTATGGAAACAAAAAAAGAATCTGCATCTGTTGCACAATTTGAAAATGTAATTGGAAATGCCTCTCCAATGCCTCTTTACAACAACAAAAAAGAAAAATCATCTTATGATTATTTCAGTGAACTTGGCAGGGAACTTGCTGATTCCCTCTCTTCTGGTAAAAGTCCTCTGCTTCCTGGAAAGGACGGCTTTATAGACATTCAACCTGCCTTTAATGTAAAGAACAATGACAAGCTTGAAGGAATGTTTCAGATTATGCTTCTTACAAAAGCTGCTGAATTAAATGCTCCTTCCAATGCTTTTGTTACTTTCGATACTGTAAAAAAAGCTCAGGAAGCTGGTATTGACTGTAAGGTAGCTAAAGGTTCTAAAGGCATTGTCCTTCCTGCTGTTGATGAATCTGACTGGAGTAAGATTACTTTCAAAAACACATGGTTCAACCTTTCCCAAATTGAAAACGCAGACAAGCTTGTTGAATATTGTAATTCAGAAATGACAAAGCAGTATGAAAAAGATGTCGCTTTTATCAGAGAAAAACATCCGAATTCAGACTATGCAGAAAAAAAGAATCCTGCCAGCAGGGATATGTCAAAAAATAACGTTAAGGCAATGCCTCTCAATGAAAAGACAGAGCAGCCTTTCCAGTATCTTGCCCAGGTGCTTAATGCACTTCATTCAAACAGAAAGCTTCATGTTTCTCCTCAACAGGCCGAGCAGTTCAAGAACAAGGCTTTAGCCATGCTCGATGCAGAAATTGAACCCGGCAAAAAAGATGTTCTTGCAATCAAGAAGCTTACAAACAGCGCACAGGCGCTTTACAAAAAGAATCTTAAGCATCTTGAAGAAATAAGTGCAGGACAGAAAAAAACTGCTCCTGAAATCAAAAAGGCTTCTCCAAAAATTGAGAAAAAACCGCCTGTAAGGGAATACGGCAGGGAGATGTAATATTTTTTTTAACACCTATAGTGTAAATATAGATAAATAAATCTAATATTACACTGTAGGTTTTAAGGATTATCTTATGGGAAATAAAACACAAATCAGGACATATCCTGTAGATGTTGTCTGTGAAAGCTTAAGTCATGATATATGCCGCTATATGAAAGAATGCATTGAAAACGGTTCAGTTCCTTATGTTCAGGACCTTCCGCTTCCGCAGGATATGAACGTCATCAATGGCAGACACCTTGGTGACATCAATAAGGTTCTCCTTGAGCTTAAGGCAGGAAGTTCGGGTTCTAAATCCCTCAGATGGATTAATGGTTCTGATGCTGCATTTATGGAACTTGAGCTAAAGGATGATTCTACTGAACCGTTATTATTTCTTGCCAACATAAAAAGAAATGTTTCCTGCAAATCCGAAACCGAAGTCCAGACCGTTTACCTTCTGGACCAGTTTTCAGAAACTTCCATTTTCCATGCATTAAAGTATTCCCGTTCAGATAACGGCATTGCATCAGAAATAAATTCTCCAGTCTTCAGGCAGAAAAAAATATTTGCCCAGAACATGATTAAGAATACTTCTGAGTATGATACAGGTATCAGTGAATCTTTTGTCAGGGAAAATAAAAGGAAAAATATCAAGCGTAATACAGAAGTGCGTGACTTTCTCAAAAAGCTTTCTTCTGCTTACCGTAATTCAGCCGGTCGTTACGAAAAAGAACGTAAGTTTATTTTTCATGCCCTTAACGATTATTACATTAGACAGGAAACTGGTTTGAATCTGCACAGAAAACTTTCTGATGAACAGAAAGATGAACTTTTGAGTTATCTTGAAATACTTTCTGAGAATTCCAGTTCTGTTCTTTCCAAAACCCTTACTGAAAGCTTTCTTTATTCACAGCGCATGACACATTACGGTTTTGAAAAAGACCGTCTTTTTACTAAAGAAGATTTATCCAAAAATATTACGGTTAAAGCTCCGAAAGCAGCTGCCTTTGAACAGCAGTCTGTTTCCATCTCCCGGAATACTGGAAGAATACCTGAACGTGAATTTGATATAAAGCCACGCCATCCGTCTCATCGCTTGAACAGGTGCTGATTATGAATGCTTACATTGCGCTTGAAAAATATATCGTAAAGGAAGAAATGGATTTTGGTGTCGGAGTTCCCGTTACCCTTGATGAAACTGTAGCCATGCATGAATCCAGGAGAAAAAAGGAAGTAATGAGCTACAACAACTGGCTTTTAATAAATATTCCCGGAAAAGAGCTTTTCCTTGATGTTGAAAAATCCATAAAAGAACAGAGTGATGATGTTCTCAATACTCTTATGAACAGGGATTTTATCTGTTCCCTTTTTGTTCATGAAGCCAGAATTCTTCTCAAGAAGCTTGAGCAGAATCTATCCGGCAGTTCTTCTTTCAGAACCGAATCAACTTCTGCTCTCAGTGATTTTGTCCATGAAAAATATGAACTTATCTTAAATCTCAGAAGCGGCCGGGATCTTTTTAATTTTGTAAACAGCAAGTGCATTACACATGATAAAAGTAAATCTTCAGCACTTCTTTATTCTCACGGAATAAAAGGATGCTCTTATGACAATGATACCGGAAAAAGATTCCTTCTTTTCAATGCCAAGAAAGATATTGAACCGCTTGAATTTAGGGATGCCGTTCTTCAGGATTCAATCTTTATCACATGATTTTAATTAGCGCCAACTGGCGCTGTTTAGATAAAGGAGAATAAACTATGCAGAAAAAAATCTACCTTTCCGGCAAAATTTCCGGGGACCCTAACTTTAAAGAAAAATTTGCCAAAAAAGAAAAAGAATTAACAGAACTGGGACATCTTGTTTTTAATCCTGCCTTGCACCCTGATATGTTTACTTGGGAACAGTTTATGGAGCTTGACCTCAAGGCCCTTGCAAACTGTGATTCCATCTATTTGTTGAATGACTGGCAGACAAGCCGTGGTGCTAATATTGAATATGAAGAAGCTGTAAAACTCGGAAAAGAAATAATTTTTGAAGAACCATCTGTTAAAAAGGAAGTTAATGAACCTTTCAAATCTTTGCAGGAAGATTATCTGCAGGGAAAAATGTCTGGTTCAGACATCCTGAAAAAAATCGTTTCTTTAGCTTTTGATAATATTACTCTTGATGAATCTGCTCTATCTGATATTACGGCTTCACTTATACAGATGGTTATAAATGAAAATGATTTTAACAAAAGTGACCGGCAGTTTTTGTTATCTTATGAGGAAAATAGAAAAAAAGAAAATCTTCCTGTCCAGCTAAAGGAATATAAAAGCTGGAAATTCAGGCTGAAACTTAATGATGATTCCATTACGCCATGGCAGTATTATGACCATGAACCAAAATCAGAGGACTATATTGAAGTTAAGAAATATTATGAAAACCTTAAGAAAAAAGAATTCTTGAAATCTTATGAAGATAAAGGATTAAAAATCTCAGCTTCAGAACCTTCCAGAACTAAAATCGGTTATAAAGTATTTTATTTAAAAGACGGAAAATTATATCCCCCTATGGTTAAGAATCCGGGTGGTTGCGATACTCCGATGAATGTTTGGCTTGATGCTTCAGCTGGAGATATTTCTTCTTATTCAAAAACAGGCAGACCTCAGATTGAAAAGGGTGGACCCGGAACTCACTGTTCTAAAGGAGAACTTGCATACAGGCCCGGCTGGCATCTCGGAGAAGTTCCGGTTGCAAAGCAGTTTGAAAAGGTAAATCCTGAAAATGGTAAAAAAGAACTTTTTCCCCGTGAGTTTGTCTGGGCAGAATGTGAGTATTCCTGTGATGTTGATTACCAGAATGAAGCAATGAAAAACGGCTATACCGACAATGGAAGTTTCAGACATTCCTATGCAGGTCTTCAAAAAGTTCCTGAAAATGGTTGCTACCGTTACCGTACCAATCCTGACCCTAATACAGAGGAATGGATAATTACAGGAAAAATTAAAGTTAAAAGAATCCTTTCTGGAAAGGAAGTAGATGAGATTTGCCGTAAGGCTGGTAAAGAACCTCAGAAACGAGAAAAAACTTTTGAAGAGCTTGAAGAGCTTTTGAAAAAGAAATTAAGCCGTGATGTTTCTGATTATATCCCTGCCAGAAATAAGGAAGAAGCTGACTTGTTCAAATTAAAACGTGAATCAGATATGGCAAAGCGGCTTGAGCATGAACTGGATAAAAATAAAGTTTTCCATGACAAGGAATTCCTTTCATATATGAGGCATAAGTATAAAAATATTTATGGTATGGCAGCTCATTTTGCAGAAGTTGTAAAAGATAATCCTGTAAGAGCAAAAGAAATTGAGAGATAAATTATGGCAAAAGAACTTGAAGCGGAAGACATAGAATTAAAAGAATACTCATTTAGTCCGAAAGAAATTATTATCAACGGAATTACTGTACTTGATTATACAGAGGTTGAAAATGATAAGGTTTTTCTTTGTAACAAAAAAGATATTCTGGATAAACCCCGGCCTTCCTGGATTCCTGAAATGGATTCCAAAGGTCTTGCTTTTGACAGATTTCTTCCTATTTGCGTAAAAGATTTTTCAGACGGAAACTACTTTGTTCAAAGTAAGGTTTATACAGGTGAAAAAGATTCAAAAGGAAAACCTGTTTATAAAAATCAGATTTATAAAATGTCTTCAGATGTACTTGCCGCTACAGTAGATTATTATTTGAAACGAAAAAGGGCAGAGCTTAAAAAAGATGGCAGTTCGGAAAAAGTTTCACTTCCTCGTGGAATGAACTCCATGCCGACAAGCCGCTACAATGAAATTTCAAAGTTGTGCTTACTTTGTAAAATTCCATCTCTTAAATACAAAGATACAGATAAATCCATTACTGACAAAGCCTTTGAATTGAAAGGTAAATCTCCTGGTAAGCTTTATCACATTCAAAATAATGTTGTTTTTCTTGAACAGTGGCAGCCTCTTTTGGAAAATATTAAAGGCAAACGCCTTGACATGAACTATCAGAAGCAGGACTATATTGATTCATACTCAAAAGCTGTAGAAACTGCTTATGGAGATTCAAACACTTTCAATAACCTATACAATGATTTTGGTGTAAAGATAAAAAAACAGAACGGTTCAAACTTTACAAAAACAGAAATTGTTAGATTATCTGAGGTAATAGAAAAGGTTTATAGTCATTATGGAAACCTCTCTAATATGGCTGGTGAATATAAACTTAAAATTTCCTATGCTGATAACTGTATGCAGTTTGCAAGGAAAGCGATCGGCCTTTTCACTTCATATCAAAATGCAATCGGCATTTCATTTTTCAATGAAGAAAAGCAGCTTACAGTTGCCGGAAATAATCATCTTCCAGATGTAACTCTTGCTCATGAAATTGCTCATTGGCTTGATAATCTGAAGGGAAAAGATAGCCACAACTTTTTTGCCTCAGACAAATACGGAACTCTTGAAAATCAGATTGCAGAAAAGTTTAAAGAAGAAATTAAGCTTCGTGAAAAATCAAATAAAAGTGCAGCTCGTATTGGAAAAACTGATGAGATTTATCTTGGAGAATACTGGTTCAGAACCTGTGAATGCTTTGCCCGTGCAATGGAACAGTATTATGCCTTGGAGCAGGGTATTGATTTGTCAGAAGAAATTTCTTATGCAAGAAAAGATAATTTTGAAGCTGATTTTGTTCCACTGATTAAAGAACTTATGGAAGAAAATAAAAAATACTTCAGACTTGAATCTGCTTCAAAAGAAGAGATAAAAAATGTTATAGATGTATATAGTGTTAATACAAAAACTTTGTACAATGAAACCTTAAAAAAACTGGATTCAGAAGGTTATAAATTATTTGCAGTAGGTTATACCAAACCGCCTTATTTTGAAAGTCTAAAAGAATTAATTTGTCCTAACAGTAAAGAAGAACATCCTTCTTATATAATCCGTCCTTATATTCAAGACGGCAAAAAATTGTTTTACATTGCTGATAAAAGCGTTTATAAAGATAAAGAAATTGCCTTCAATTATTTAAATGATTCTCTTGAACTTGAAATAAAAAATGAACATTCAGGTCTGTCTGCAAAAAGCTATTATAACTCAAAGGGTACAAGAGAACTCTGTCATATCCTAAAAGAAGCTGATAATAATTCAGAAGAATTCAAGAACGCTATTGAACAGATGGCTGACTATTTTATAAAACAAGGCATTTTTAATGAAAAATCTATCCTTGTTCCTGCTCCGCAACATACTGGAAAATCAGAATATACTTGGTCTTTAGCAGCTGCAATTTCCAGAAAAACAAAATCTCCAATTGCAGACATTTTATACTGTAAACCTCATGAAACCCTTTATGAACAGAAAAAAAACAGAAAAGAACCTGATATAGAGTTTTATCTTCAAAATGCAAAGACTGAAGATGAACTTACAGATTTGTTTGATGAAACAACAATGGCTGGATGGAAAAAAAACGGTGATAAGGTCTATTTAATTGATAACGTTATTTCTACCGGCTATACCTTTAATAAAGTTGCAGAACTTCTTCCAGGTATTATCCCGGCTCCTTATGCAATTAGTGATTTTGCTGAAATCTATTATGAAAAAGAACATGATAAATATTCAGTAATCAATCTTCAGGAGCCTAATGTTAAGAAAGTAAAAGAAAACACAAAAATACTGAATGGAGATAAAATTATGTCTAAAGTTTCTGAGCAGAAATATATTGCAAAACTTATGTCAAATGATTCTACTGTTCCTGTAGATTTCTGGCGATGGGGAAAGAATAATGCAAAAGAACTTAAGGAAGGGCTTGTCGAGAATTTTGCAGACAGTCTTTCACTTTATAAAAATGATTTATCTGATTTCGATAGATTTTTAATTATTAAAACTGAACCTGACGGTACAGAGCTTTCAACAGAAGCTGAAATTACTGCCGGTGATTTACTTTTAGATGTTGCAAATAAATATAAAGAAAAACATGAACATTTTCCTTATGAAGATGAGTTTGATGGACAGCGCTGGAAAGAAATTACAGATGCACAGAAAAAACGATTTGAAAAAATACAAGAACAAATTGAAATTGAAAGCAATAAAAGAACTTTTACGGTTGTTGATTCTGTTATTTCAGCCGTTGACCGTGCTGAGTTTCTTGCAGGTCTTGAACATTATGTTAACGGTGAGAAGAAAGAAAAGGATGAATATAAAATTACTGATACACTTAATAAAGAAAATTTAAAGCCTTTCCGTTTTGTTTACGAAGGTGTTGGTTATCTTGGTGAATCTATTTATGAAAGTTTTATCTGCAAGAAAAACGATGATTCTGGTTTTAAATACCTTATGGTACCTCATAATGCTGAATTCTATAAGGGTTTTGATAAGCTTGTCATATCTGAAAAAACTTATTCTGATATTGAAGAATGTCAGAATGCTTTAATCACTGTTTTGGTTAATCAAAAAGAAAACCGGAACTATAAAATTGAGGTCAAAACTAATCAGTTTTATAACTTACCTGAAAAATACAAGCAGCCATTACTTTCTTACATTGAAAAATATGAAAAGGAAATATGTGATAAAACAGAAGAATTCCTAAAATCACATCCAGAAATAGAACGCTATGAAAGTATGAAGGACAACATTGCTCTTTATCTTATAAGGGTACCAGATGCAGTTGATTGGAATTCACCTGAATGGCTGAAAATATTTGAGAAGATCGAGCTTTCAATCAGCAATCCGTTACTGGCTGATTCAATAGATGCAGATAAAGAAGAGGAGAATAAACTTATGGAAAATACTGACGTAAAAAAAGAAATTACAGAAGCCGAAAAGGATTCAAAATTCCTTTTGGAAACTTACGGAAACAAAAAAGCTGTTGATGCTGCATGTAAAAAAGCATCTGTTTCTGACTTTACAAGTAAAGACATGACCAGATACTTTATGACAGGTATTTTTTATGAAAAGGGATTTGCCGTTGCAACTGATGGCAAAATCCTTATTAAGCTTAAAAAAGACTATCCTGCTGAATGGGAAGGAAAGATTATTGACCCGAATACCTTAAAAGAAATTGATGGACAGTTTCCTGCATACGAAAGAGTATTTCCTGATAAAGAACGTTTGGTAGACCGTTCTTCTCGTCTTGCACACATTTCCAATTATCTTTCAGAATCGACTGCTGCAATTGCAATTAGTGAAAAAACAAAACGTACAGAACGTACTGTTCCTGTAATGTTTGAAAACACTTTTGTAAATCCCCGAAGTTTACAGCTTGCACTAGCTTTTGCAAGAGACAGAGGTTTTAACAAAGTTTTCCAGGAAGACAATTATAAAATTGAGTATGAACCTGTTTTGGATGAAAAAGGTTATGAGATTTATAAATTTTATAAAGTTGCAGGAGAAAAATCTGAAGATAATCTGGCGTATAAATACTATACCTTGGATGAACTTCCAGATTATGTAAAAAAAGCAGCTACTGAAAAACTGAAGCTTGCTGGAGAAAGAAATCCAACAAATATACATTTAGAAAATGGAGAACTCTGGAGTTATGATAAAATAAAAGAAAAAAAGATTGTTTATGAAACTAATCTTGAAAAACCTTTATCAAGAGCGATTGAATTTGATGCTCCAGACGGTTCTTCAATTCTTGTCATGCCATCGAATGAACCTGAATGCCCGTATATTGATAAAGACGGTATTCTTCAAAATTATCAAGATGATATTTTTATTAAGACTAAACTCCTTGGAAAAGATGAAGAACTTTGTAAAAACATTGTAAAAAATCTCATAAAAGATTCAGATTTTGTTGATGCTGATGTTGATGCTATTTATAAGAAAAACTTTGAAGTAGCACTTTCTAAACAGAATCCTGATGTATTTCCGAAAAATAAGAAAGACTGTCAGATCCTTGCAACTGTAATGACTTACACGGATGTAATCGGTGAGAATCTTGATAAAAAAGACTTTATTTTTAAAGAAGGTCAGTCTGTTGCAACTTTGCAGCAATTTGTCTGCAATCTCTGGCTTGAACGCTTTAAGGATTATATGGCCCATCCAGAGCATATATTTGTTACAGGAAAATCATTAAGTCCTGAATATACAATTGATTTTGCAAAACAGAAAGATATTATCAAAGAAAAAGAAGCAGAACAGGAACTTTTTATAATAGGTGATAAAGAAAAAGAATCACCAAAAATTGATGATTCTTATGAATACAGTAACATCAAACTTGAACGCTGGTTCTACGGTGAGAAAGAATATCCTGTTCGTGAACTTGAAGTTGAAAATGAAGGAATTTCTGATTATATTTATATCGGCAGCTCATCTCTAAACGATGCTATAATTGACCAGAATGGTAATTATATTGATGAGGAAGCTAGAATCATAGACGAAAGAGTTCCATATTTTGTTTCTGAAGAAAAACTCAAAAGTCTTTCAGATGAAGAGCTGTTGAATTATATTAAAAATGAAATTGACCATGATTTTGAATATACTCTTAATGAGAATAAAAAAACAAAATCTGAAATAGAATTAACACCAGAGATTTATACAAAACTTTTCAATAACAGTATTGATAAAGACAGATTTATTCTTATGGATGTCACATCTGCTTTTGCTGTACTTAAATCTTGTTCTGAAGATTTTGGTCTTAAATTATTAAATAACAAAATTATTTCAACAAATGGTAAATATCCTGCAAATCAGAGTATTGAACCTGTAGAATTGCTGAGAGCTTCTATAATTGGCAGGGGTGATGCAGCTTCTACAAATCTTGACCCTAAAGTTGGTGTTATTTGGGATAGCCTTGGTCAGACTGGAAACCCAAAGGAATTGATATTTAATAGTTATTTAAAAGAACTTAATAAACTTTATGCTTCTGATAAATCAGTTTCTAAACCTGATAATTTAGGTTTTGATTTTGATACCATTGATTCAACTGAAAAATTATTACAAGTAAAAAAACTATATGAATGGACTACCCAAAAACATCCAGAATTATTCTTCCGCGGCAAAGATGCAGCTTATCGAATTAATCAAGGTGTTTCATCTTTTATTGATATATTTACATTTGAAGAAATTATTAGTAAAAAAGAAAAAGAACTTAGTAATAAAAATTTAAATTTTAATTTCTTTGTAAAAGATACTGCAGAATTTGAACAGTATGCAGAGTTTGAACCTATTGTAAATCTTTCAGCAAAAGAAGCTGTAAAGACTCTTATTGAACAAAATAATAAAGGTCTAAATGCAGGAATCGGAATTAATATTCCCGGCGATTTTGTTTTTGATGACCCTGATGGTAATGGTGCAATCGTTTTTCAGAAAACCAATGAAGAATATTCATTCTATATGGGAGACAACTTTGTTAAAGAACTAAAAGAAAATAATGAACATGCCCAAAGTGTTATTGCAGCATTCAAGAACCTTGACTCTGCATTTAAAGAATCTGAACTTGTTAAGAAAGCTTCCTATGTAGAACCTGCTTTCCTTTATGAAAAAGAAAAGGAACTTTTTAGTGAAAAAGAAATTTCTTCAGACTTAATCAGCAGTAAAAATATCAAATTAAACAACATTACAAAAGATGAAAATGGCATTTATAACGCAGACCTTTTTTTTCCAGATGCTGCTTATATTAAGGAAGCAGAAATCAGTGATGAACGCTTTGCAATGCTTGTTGCAACATGGAATGACAATAATCCTAATATTAATTTACACATTGTAAAACGTCTCAATTCTGAGCCTCATAATAAAGATATAGAATATCTTGATGTTTCTTTAAATGGTAAGCCGTCACTTTTTGAAAGTGAACAATGGAATCTTGTTCGTGAACAGAAAACCTTTGATATTATTGGAGAACAAATTGAACAATACAATAAAGAAAAGACTGTTGAAGAAAAAGAAATTAGACCTGTATTCACTATTTTCAACTCAATTAAAGATAATAAGATTATAGAATTAAAAGAACATCTGTCTAACAACGGTTATAAAGTTGATTGGTTTGACAAAAATGAAAGCAATTCTTTTGCACGTTTTAACTGCGATTTTGATGACACAGCTTATATTCAGACTATCCTTAATGACCGTGGAATTGACTATGAATATGAACTTGGTCTTCTTGCAACAGGTTTTGATGCAGCATGGCTTTCAGAAGATGAACAGATTGATGCAGAAGTTGTATCTGAAGAAGAGTTTAAGCGTATCAATGAAATTCGTGAAAAAGTATTCAAAGATACAAAACTTCCTTATATTACAGTTGACTTTACTGAAGGTACTACCTCCGCCCATAAATCTGCAAGAATGCAGAGCGGAACAGTTCTTGGACTTAAAGAAGGAGAAGAACTTCTTAAGGAATTGAACAGCCGCTTCAATACATTTTTGAAGTGTGATGTTACTGTATATTTCCCGGATGCAAAAGAAGAAGAGCCTGACTCATATCATTTCCGTTATGATTTTCATGGAGACACAATCACTCGTGATAGCGGCAAAGAAGTTCCTTATGAAAGAGAAGGTCTTTCTGACTATATCCGCATGACTTGTTCTTATCCTGAAGTTCTTGAAAAATATGAAGAACAGTGGCAGAAAGTTAATGCTCCAGATATTACAGAAGAACAGAAAAAACTTGTTGCAGATATTATTGCTCCAAATTATGAAAAACTTAAAGATTCTTACAAAAGACATTGTGATACATTAAAGTCAATCCTTGAAAATGACAGGAAAGTTAACAGTGGCTGGATTGTTGCTGCCAGCAGCGTAAAAGCTTCTAAAGAATCTGTCGAAAAAGAGCAGGAAACAACTGCCACATCGTTTGAACGATATGCCGGAATGTGTATCAGTCACATTTCAGATTACCTGCTTGAAAACAAAAATCTTTCCTTT
This sequence comes from Treponema sp., assembly GCA_017619795.1. Lineage (GTDB taxonomy): Bacteria > Spirochaetota > Spirochaetia > Treponematales > Treponemataceae > Treponema_D. Next base: position 41,803 of record JAFZRP010000080.1, on the reverse strand, counting down.
AAAGATGAGTTTATTAATTATGCTGAACACCAGATAAGCAACATGCTCCAGGATGTAAAATATGGTGATTCACGCAATGCTAAATATGGTGAACATGGTTATGACTTTGACTTTGGTTTATGGCGAAAGTCTCTTGAAAAGGTAATGGATGCTTCTGAGTATATTAGTTACTTTACAGAGCGTTTACAGATTGAAGAAAAAAGTTACAAGGAAATCAGAGAAGCTGCAAAAGATATGGGACTTTCAAAAACAGACAAAGAAAAAGAATCCTTTGAACTAGAAGAAAACCTTATTAAAGAACAAAAAATACAAACTCCAGAAATAGGTAAAGTGTTTTCGTTGTCTCTCAAAGCTCTCTATGAACATATAAAAGAAAAGGAAGGTTCTTTTTTCTTTAATGACAGAATGTGTGTAAAACTTTCAAACGGAAGCACAATTGAATTTGATGATAATCAGGTTGATTCAGAATACACTCATTATGATGAACTTTCTCACTATGACTTGTACAGTAAAGCAGGAACCTTGCTCTGCTGCGATGGTGAAACTGTTAAGTTTGAAGGTCCTGCTCAGTCTGGAAACTTTATTTTGAAGAATGAAAATCAGGAAGAAAGCTTTTCTTTATCACCGGAAGAGTTTGCTATTGCTTCGGAAAGTGTTTCTTTGGAAAAAAGAGTAAATATTGAAATAAAACCTGTAACTCTTGAAGAAATCCTTGGTGTAATGGATATGAGGCCTGATATAGACAATGGAAAACTTATAATTTTCGACCAGCAAAGAAAAGAATACATAGATAATGGCCTGGATTTTGAAGGTTCTGGAAATGAAACCTATGTTTTTGAAAATGCTGCTGAAATATTTGAACGCCTTGGTACTTACATCGGTGACTATTACATTTACGATATGCAGGAACAGCTTGAAGCTGTTGGTGTTAATATTACTGGAGAAGAAACGCTTTCTGATTTATGTAATCTTTATAAATCAGAACTTGAAAAAGGTAATGATAAACTTTCTGTTGAAGAATTGAGTCTTGCAATGGGAATTGTCAATCCTGAATCTGTCATTATGCCAGAACTTAAACAGAGTATTGCACAAGATAAAAATGTTACAGAAAACACTCTTGAAGACTTTGACCATAAAGAATTCTTTAATCATTTCCATAACCACTATGACGAACTTTACAATGGTGATTGGAAAGTTGTCGGAAATATTCAATCTTACAACATGAACCTGTTTGACCAGCTCATGAAATCAAATCCAATATTCAAAGAAGCTGTAGTAAACCTTGTGAAAGAACGCAATGACCCATTCAGTTCTGACCGTGAATGTGCTGCTGTAGTTCTGAGCTTTAAATCTATGGGAATAAAACTCGAAAATGATATTGACCAGTCTTATGACTTCTCAAAACTTGCAGATAATATCTGCCAGCAGGGTTATGAATCTTCTTCAAGTGGTTTTAACTATAGTTTTGATTTTACTGAAATTGCTGATATGGCAGGTAAAGATGAATCTTGGGTAAAAGAAAATATTAAAGAAATTTGTGATGCACTTTCTGAACACAATGATGAACTTCTCCTTGATTTCAATGAAAATGATGCTCTTGCTGAACCAGGAGTCATTAACCTTAATTTCTGCTCTGTCGGAGAAGATTATAATGAACTTTTCAAAAAAGACAATTCAGGCCGATGGATTCGTAAAACAGATGATGAACTTAGACAGGAAAATCTTCTGGAAGACGTAATTGATAAAGGTATTGAATCTATCCAGGTAAATAAAGGTATGTCTGAAGCAGCTCTTGAAGCAGAATATGAAGCTCAAATGAGAGAACAGGAAATGGATATTGATGATGAGCCGGAAGAATCTGTTCCTCTTGTTTGGTCTATAAATGGGGAACAATTCTCTGAAAAAGAAATCGAAGAAAGCCTAAAAGCTGATGTTGAGGAACTTTTCAGACAGTATGACTCTGGAGAAACAGAAGAAAATCTTACCCTTGTAGGAGTAAAGATGTATCGAGATCCGTCTAAAGACGGTAATATTTCTCTTCTTGTTGAGTTTGATTCAAAGAATCCAGAAAACCGCTGGAGAGAGGATTCCCTGTTCAATGCCCTTAATGAAGAAGGAATTGAGTTTAACGGAATGAAAGTTGACTTTAATCCTATTACTAAATATAAGTCTGGTACAATCGAACAGTATCTAAAACAACTTGAAGGTTTTGAAAATGAAGAGGAAGTAATCAAAGTTAATGCTCAGAAGCTTGAAGATAAAGAAATTGAGCAGAAGCTTAATGACATTTCAAATAAACTTTCTGAAGTTGATTCTGAGCAAGAACGTATTCTACCTTTCAGCATTATTGACAACAAAGAAAAGGGAAGGGTAAATATCAGGTTTGATACTGCTAAAATTAATCGTGATATTCTTAAAGAACTTAAATCTCATGGCTGGAAATATGCTGCTTCAACAAAACAGTGGTATCCTGTTGGAAATGCCGTAAATACTGCTTCTGATTTTGCAAACAGATTGCAGGAAAAATATACAGAAATCAGAAATACTAACATGGATAAAGCTATGGATTTGGGACCTGAAAAATCTCCTTATGATGGAATCCGTTTCTTTGACAGAAATTATAATGAATCCAAAGATTTTTCAAATTTCTTCAATTCTAATCTCCATCTTTTCAAGAAAAGTAAAGAAGCTTCTATAACAGAAGAAGAGGCTGCAACTATCCTTAAGGCAATCGGTTGTGAAAAAGATGGTATTGTTGAACAGAGAAAAGTTCGTGTCGGTCTTGATGAAAAGGATAAAATTGTAATTCTGACTTCTGAAAATGGAAAGGTAAAGACTGAGAAAATCGAAATTACTGATATTCTTGAGTTTGCAAAGAGAAAATCATTTGATAATGTAATCGAATCAAAGCAGATGCTTCAGAATTATCTGGGAAAAGAACCTGTTGTTGAGAAAGATTTGCAGGATATTTTTATGAGCCTTTATGAAACCAGTGTTACACAGGCAGAAGAAATTGATGTAAAGATTAACCGTCTCTATGATTCCTTTATTGGTAAAAAACAGGAACAAACCGAATCTGCTGTTTTATATCAGCGTAATTCTTATAGAGGCTGGGAGATTTCAGCAGACAAAGACTTTAAAAAATCTTATTATGTACGTCCTTTTGAACAGACAGATAGAAGCGGTTATATTCTTATGGCTGGAAAAGAAGGAAAAGATGGTTTCTGGCAGGAGAAGTTTGTTCGTGAAATGCTTAAATCAAACAACTGGAGCGAAAGAGCTGCACTCGTGGAAACGCTTACAATGCTTGCATGTGATGAGGAAACCTGTAAGTCTCTCGGAATAAGTAATCCTCAATCCTTAAACAGTTTCCTTGTTTCTGTTGATAAAATCATTCATGTAGAAAATGATACTGATATTAAAAATGAGCTTATGGAAAGACTTCTTGGACCTTCTGAAACTCAGAAGGTTTCAAAAGGAAAAATTAAAGAGCTTTCTTTAGGTGATAAAATTGGAGAAGATTCAGTATCAGATTTATATAAGATTTCAAATGGAGTATATCAGGCTACGTTAAGTCGTGATGAAAACGGTATCGGTTCAGCACAAAGTTATTTTGTAATTGACAATTCAATTATCGCCCAGCTAAATGATGAATTAAAGGAACTTGTTGTTTCTTTTGAGTCAAACAGTGTAATTGAGAATAAAAGATATGAACCTTACATTCTTAAAGACTTGATTGAAAAAGGCCTTATGCCTCCCCGTGACAATGAGTTTATTCAAAAACTAAATGAGCATGTTTCTTTGAATCCTTTGAAGTATGAAAAACTTAAGCCTGTTGATTACCTGAATTTTGAAGAAAAGTTAAAGGAAATTGCAGAAGTTGACAAAGCTTTCAATAAAACGCCTTTTGAACTTGGTCAGCAACTTTTAGCTTTAGTTGATGAAAACGATAAAACGAAACTTAACAACTGGCTTTTGTACGAAATGGGTTGTGATTCAAAAGAACACATGGCAAAGATTTTTGCATCCTGGTTAAATAAATCTCCAGAGCAAAAAAAAGATATTTCTCAAAAAAAGGATAGCGGTTATCCGCCAAGAGGAGAACAGTAATGAAATCTAAAGAAGAAAAAGAATATTATGAATACCTTGAAAAAACAATTCGTGAACAGAAATCTGAAAGCAGTTTCTGGAACAGGAATTCTAATTCCTACGATATGGACATCCTCCTGCTGTTGAATCATATCCAGAAAAAGAATCCTCACCTGATAGACAGAATCTTTGGCAAATTTATTGATGTAACCGGCAAAGATGGCATTTCACGGCAGGATATTATTAATTTTATGGGTAAAACTGAGAAAGGTACTGTATGTAAATGGAAGGATGAAAATGGTGAAGAAATTCTTCTTATGAATAAAGGACAGAAGTTTTCAAAACAATCAAAACAGATTCTTGTTTTCGGAAAGAATCTTAATAAGGATGACCTGGAACTTTTCAAGAAATCCATGTACGGGTCTGTCCTTAAAAAAGACGTGCAGAAAATCTATGATAAGATTTCCCGCGATGAAAATATCAGAAAAAAAAGCAAAGCTTCCATCTCTTTTACTGATTCCATTGCTACCCGCAATGAAAGAATAGAGGAACATTCTGCTTCAAGCTTTGAAAAAAATTTCAAGCTGCTTGTCAAGGAGCAGGGAACACTCTGTATTCCTCATGCAACTGCTGATACCATGCTTGCATTTATGCCTGTTGCAGAAAAACAGAAGCTTGCTCAAAACCTTGCATCAATCGGCGTCAAAAATGAAAATGACTGGGAACATTTACTTGATAAATGGAAAAATGAAGCTCTTGAACCTGACATTGAAATTACCTATAAACGCACTGTAAAGCCTCGAAGTATTGAAATTTCACACTCAAGATAAAATAATACTAATATTTGATAAATTTCATATTGTGGATTATAATAAAGTGTAAATTACAATAAAAATAATTTATAGAGGAATAAACTATGGAAACAAAATACTTTAAGACAACAGATAGAGAATATTTAAAATTAGATTACGACTACTGTAATGACCCTTATGACCCAAGAGACCCTGATTATCAGACAAACCTTGGAACAATGGTTTTTCCAGAAGAGAGAAATCCATACCATGCATTTGGGGATCTACAGCCTGAAAGCTTTGAAGAGTTTTTTAAAAATGAACTTTCTGAAGCTGAGCCGCATGAATACATGGAAGGCTCAATTGAATTTACTTTTCCATCTCTCGAAGACTGTCAGAATAATGAAGCCCTTTCCCGCTTTATAGCAGGAACTGAAGAGAACGGCTTTCATTTTGACGTTGACCTTTTTAATCAGGAAATGGATTCCATACTTTCATCTGTCAAGGATAACCTCGGTTCTTCTGTCTGTGAAGATTTAACAGGGGGAATTCCAGTTGATGAAAAGACAGGCAGACTTACCGATTCTTATATAATTAACTTGCGAACATCAAACTGCAAAGATTATTATGGAGCTGAAAGTGCCTATAACCGGATCCGTGATGAACTTTCTGACTGTCTTAATGTATTTGTACCAAAGAACTTCTTTAATTATCAGGATTCAATTCATCATTTTAATGAGCTTGAAGGCTTTTCAGAAAGCCAGCTTTATGATAAATGGGCAGAAACAAAGTTTTGTGTTATTCCAATCAATATTTATGAACATTCAGGCATTACATGCCACGAAGCCTCTTTAAGAAAAACTTTGCATGCTGCAAATGACCGTGATGACGGTGCAATTTATAATGACGGATTCATTTATGTCAATAAAAACAATCAGGAAGTTCTTAATGAGTTAAAAGGTGAAGCCCGTGATGAGGACGGAAATCTTTACAATAAATGGAAACCAAAAACACCAGAAGAAACAAAAGCATGGGCAGAGAAAATTTTGAAACAAGAGATAAAAGAGTATGCAAGATTTCTTGAAGGAAATGTTTTTGACGTTTCCATTTATGAACTTGACAAATCAACATTAGATTGGGGTGAACCTGTAGTAGGTTATAATTCACTTTTTGTAGATGATGTTGAAGAATATATTAAAGAAAACAATGAATATGCTGGAAAAATTGTTTCAGAAATTTATCCTAATATAATGGATGTAATTTTGAATACTCCAACTCCAGAATTTAAAAAAAATGCTTTTGAAAACTATGTTTCAAAAATTAAAGAAATCCTGCCCGATTATGATAATAATATAAAATATGCTGCATCTGCTGCAACACTTGCTATGAAAAGTGGTAGCAGTACGAATTTAGAAATAAAAGCCTTAAATCTTTATCTAAAAGAAAATGGTTGTACAAATCCAGAAAATACTTTTAAGATGCTTGAAAAAGCTGTTGGTATAAAAACTCTTGAAAAAGTTTTTGACCCATTTGAACCAGGCTATGAGGTATTCTTTCATACAAATCCAAATCCAAACTCTTCTAATTATCACTCGAAAGCAAGTCCTTTTCATGCTCTTGTTGTAGATAAGGAAAACAAACGGTATGGACTTCTTTCTGGCTCTTATTCTTTCAGTGGTAATCAATTCAATTTTTATCAGAAGATTCCAGTTTTATCAATTAAAAAGCTGCGTGAAAAAATTGAAGAGCTGGAATCTTACGGATTGAAGTTCCAGAAGTTTACAACTTCTGCCGGAGAATATTCTCAGGGAAATCCAAAAGAATTATATCCAAGGAACAGGCAGAAAGAAATTGAATCAAGATATGAAAGATAATTTTTATCTTAAAAGTGTAAATAAAACTATATATATTTGACAAGGAGAATAAACTTATGGCAAAACTAACATGGGATGACGTTGAAAAAAAACTCGAAAATTTAGGTTTCAACGTTTCAGATTGGGAGTCTAACGGAAATCAGTATAGCTGTGAGATTCAAAAATATTCACCGGCAGGGCAGGACTGTATTTTTACTCTTTACATGGAAAAAGGCAATCCTGCATCTGTATCAGATGCCTTTGATGAGCTTTATGACAATTATGACCCGGAAGAAGAAGCAATGCTCTGGATTGGTCCAGATGGTCATGGGAAAAATGGCGCCCCTTATCACATGAAAGATGTTCTTAAAGACATGCAAGCTGTTAAGGAGGATTTAAAAAATGCAAGCGAAAGCATTTCTTATTTTGTAGATAACTTTGATGTTAAATACTCAAAAGAAAAGATGAAATCTGTTTTTTTGAACACCTTAACACGCATTAATGGAGAAAACCGCATCGAGACAAAACATGCGATTGGCCTCTGCAAACAGACTTGTGATGAAATCTTAAACAATATGCCAGGTTCCCCAAAAGAAAAGAAAAAGCTGTTGAATTATTTACTTAAAGATTTCGGTATTTCTGATAATAAACCTGAGACCTATGCTGATTCTTTGAATAAAGCTGTCCAGGAAAACCAGAAAACAATTGCACAGGCAAAAATTATGGAAGACTGTGAAAAACATATCCTTGCAACAACAAAACCCTTGATGTCTTCTAATGAAGTAAAAGTTCACAGAATGTTTGACAGCCTGTTCAACAATTCTGAATCAGATCCTGTTCAGTATGCAGCTTTTGTTCTTGCTGCTGGCCCTGATGCACCTGTAAATCAATACAAAGGTGAAAAATGGTGGGAAAAAGCCGTAGACCATGCAGTAAATTCCGGCGGAGAACTCTGGCAGGATTCTACTGAAAGAATTCACCTTATGGAAGAAGCCGGACTTATTCAGAATGATTATGAAGACCCTTCTTTATATGCTTCGTGCTATGACACCTATGTTGCATATATGAAAGAGTACGGTACTCCCGGAGACACCGTAAAATTTACAACATTTGTCGATGACATTTTTCCAAATAAAAATGACATGGTTGAATACCTTCAGAAAGACCAGACTCTTCTTCGTGAATACAGAAAGTTTGATGAAGATAAGGAAGACCACTTGATTGATAAATATATCAACAAGGCGGACAAAATGTACGGTCAATATATGTACAAGTATCTTAAAGACCTTGATGTTCTGGATAACAAGGCCCGTGACAGAAAAATTGCTGACTATGAAAGGAAGCATGATGCTTCCCGTGGAAGATAAAAATACTTTATAAGGAGAATAAACTATGAATCAATTAAATTGTCTTATTGTTGAAGGAAACATTGCAAAAGACCCTGAAACCTTAAAAACGGCAAATGGTAGTGATGTATCTAAGTTTCCTATAGCCATTAACCGTTTTTACAAGGATAAAGACGGTAATACACAGAAGGAAGTAGTGTACTTTGAAATAGAAGCCTGGGACAATCTTTCAAAGCTGTTAAACAAGGAAAACTGGAAAAAAGGTGATGAAATCCGAATAGTCGGAAGAATGAAACAGAATCAATGGAAGGATTCAACTGGAAAATCTCATTCTTCAGTCAGCATTATTGCAGAGCATATTAACCTTATAAAGCCTGCCAGAACTGTAAAAAAAGCTCCGAAATCAAAAGATGATGATTATGGAATGGGCAGGTAGAATATGGAACTTGATGAAAAAATCACCTTTAATGGTCAAACATATTCCGGCCGCACAATAAATGCCGTTCATAGTGATGATGGTTCTGAAGAAAGTCTTTTGTTTTTTGAAGAAGCTTTAGGAAAAGCTGTTTCTGAATATTTTGACGACACAAAAATATTTAAAGACTTGAAAAATGAACTTCGTGCTAAGTTTGTTGATGAACCAGTCTTTGGTTACATTCCAGAATCTGTCTTAAAACATGATGATAAAACCGTACTTACCTGGTGTTTGAATCATGGTTTTGATGTAGATGGTTTTGAACCTGCAAATGAAGTTGAAAAAGAACTGTCCTGGGATGCCATCTATATCCGTGCAGAAGGTACAGCAGGAAATGACTCAAATCTTAAAGCAAAAGACAATGCACGTAATTATATTACAGGCTATGCAAAAGAACACTTTGGACTTGATATAGAAGCTGCAGAAATCCCTGAAGAAGCTATTGATGATTTCCTTGAAGAACATCCAGAACTTGACCGCTTTGATAAAACCGGACGGATGCTTATTGAAGAAATTGAAAGAAAACAATCAAAAATTTTGGAGAAAGAAACTATGGATATGGATGAAGTAATCGCAAAAATTGAATGGACTGTACAGGATGTCGCTGATGCGTTCAGTGACAAATATGGCCGTAAGCCTACAGAAAAAGAATTGGATGTTCTTCTCGAAAACCTTAACACAGAAGGTATGAAAGAAAAGGGAATTGAAGCCGGATGGGATGTTGTAAATGATGCTGTTTATGAAAGCCGTACTCAGATTAATGATATGACAAAAACTGAATCTGAAAGAATGCAGAATACAGTCTGTGAAGATTTTGAAATTACAAAAGAAGATTTATATAGTTTTATAAATGAAATTAAAGAGTCAAACAATGAACTTACAAACCGTGAATTAAATGAAGAAATTGCATTCCGATTGATTGAAGAATCTGTTGATATGCACGGATTTGAATCTCAGCTTGGCGGCAGGGCTGTTTTTGAGAATGAAGCAAATCCTGAAAACAAAGCTGTAATCAGTGATGCTGTAAATTCACAGATTATGGAAGCACATTCTGCAATCATTGAAGAAGCTGCAAATGCCTATATTTCCGGTGACATAAAATTCAATGCTATTCAGAACTTTATTGATGAACGCCTTAAGTCAAATGAACTTTATAAAGGTTTTGAAAAAATTGGAGTACTTACAGATTTTATTCAGAACAATAAAGAACTTGAGAAAAATGATAATCATGTTAACATTTACAGTTTCTCTCCATTTGGATATGAAGGAAGTCTTGTTAGCATAGAAACAGATTTGCGCCGTGGTATTCCTGCCTATGATATTGTAGGTATTTCTGATGGAGCTGTAAAAGAAACAAGAGAACGCATCCATGCTGCAATTATTAATTCGGGTTTAAGCTTTCCTCCTGAAAGAATATTACAGTCGTTTTCTCCGGCAGACTTAAGAAAAGATGGTGGAATGGAACTTGCAGCAGCTCTTGATATTATGAATATATTTCAAACTGATTCAAATTATCAGGATAAACCAAAGAACTTTATTGATGAAAAGGTTCTTGTTTTGGGAAGCCTGAATCTTGCTGGTCTAATTGAACCTGTACGTGGAGCATTGGCTGCCGTAAAAACAGCTTCTGCTGCAGGTATCAATCATGTAATCTGTAATAATACAAACTTCCAGGAAATTTCTTCTGTTCCTGGCATTAAAGTTAGTATTTGCGATACACTGAATGATGCTGTTCATGCAATTGAAAGCCGTGAAAATTTCAAAACAGTTTCTGTTGAACAGAATGTTTCAGAAGATGTTGTATTTCCAAATGATGTAGAAAGACCTAACTGGAACCCAGAAGGATATTATAAGACAGCTCGTGCAATTGAAGTTGCCGTTGCTGGAAAACATAGTTTGCTTCTTGTAGGCTCTCCTGGCTGCGGAAAAACAAGTGCTGTTCAGAATCTTGTTCCTTATTTGACACCTTGTTTGACAGATAATGAACTTCAGTCTGTAAAACGGATTCAATCTCTGGCAGGTTTATCTTCTCCTAATGATACAAATAGTAAAAATGCTCCTTTCAGACAGCCTCATCAGACTGCAAGCATTGAAGGTATGTGTGGTGGTGGAATAAACTGCCGTCCCGGAGAAATCTCACTTGCTCACAACGGCACTCTATTCCTCGACGAAGCAGCTGAATTCCGCTCGACAGTTCTTCAAATGCTGAGAGTTCCTCTTGAACAGGGGACTATAACTTTATCTCGTGCAGGAAGGTCTACAATCTTTCCTGCAAAACACCAGCTTATGATGGCGGCTAATCCTTGTCCATGTGGAAATTACGGCTGTTCTGGGAAGGTTTGTCTTGATTCTAAAAAATCTGTAGATATTTACTGGGGAAAGTTTACAACACCTCTTCTTGACAGAATTGCAGTTCGTGAGTTTGTAGAAAAGGATGCAAAAGATACAAGAACTTTTGATGTTGAAAAAGCAAGGGAACGTATTAAAAAAGCTTTTGAAATTCAGAGAAAAAGGGGTACTTACAATAATGACCTTACTAAAGAAGAACTTAATTCTCTTGTTGTTCTCGATGAAAAAGGTAGAGATTTTTATAAAAAGATTGTTGAAACAGAAAATCTTTCTTACAGGGAAGTTTTAAATATGCTCCGGTTGTCCTTAACCATTGCAAATATGGATGGCAGAGAAAATGTTCTTTCTAAAGATTTAAAAGAAGCATTCAATATGGTTCTTCCTGTATTTGAAAAGGAAAGAAGTGTAACTGTTGAAAAACAGAAAAATGTTGAAAAAGAAACCGGAAGGGAGGGCAGATAAAATGATACCAAAGTTTTCAAAAGCAGATGCCTATAGAACAGATAAGCCTATTGTTTCTTTATGCAACAGTTATGAAGGTCAATACATCATTAAAGACATGAATAAGATTGGTGAATATGAGGGGACAAATTATTGGAACTGCTTTGATATTTATGAGGCCAATGGAATACGTTTCTTTTATGGAAACGGTGTTAATTATACAAATAATTTCAGCACTGACATTCTAAAAGATTGTTCTTCAAGAATAGAAAAAATCATTGGATGGTCAGAAAGTGATATTCAGTTGCGCAAGAACATCGTAAAAGAATTTACTGATTCAATTCATGCCGGAATAAAAGACCCATCACCAATAAAGAATTTTACACAGTTCAAAAAAGAACTTGTAAAACAGGTTGATTCTTATGACAAATTAACTGGTTTGAATAAGCTGCCTGTTGATATGCTTAAAATCAGTTCAATTTTAACAAAACATATTGTTTCTGATGAAGCAAAAGTTGAAATCAATCAAAAGCTTCAGACTGCAATATTAGAAAACCAGCGTGACTGTGCTGGCTTTTATCAGAATGATAAAACTGATAAAGAAAAGCTTTCTACTACATTAATTCTTGTTTACCGTCAGGAAAAAGACAGGCAGATTCATCATGACAAAAAGAATCTTGAAAAATCTTATGAAATTTGTCGATAGCGGTATTTACGGTATTTTAATCCCACCCAAGAGTAGGAAATAAATACCGCTTCGACATAGTAAAGGAGAATAAATTATGAACCTTATTTTAAATGTTAATACTGGACTTCATTCCGTACAGGGTTCTGCAGAAGGCGAACTTAAAGTACATGCTGCTATTGCAGATGCTATTGATGAAATCAAGGAACAGACCAAAATCAACGGTAAACGAATCAAGGATGGCCTCAAGCCTTTTCCTTATAAAGCTGTAATTAAGGATGAATACGGAAAAGATTTTGTCGTCATAAAAGAAACTCGTAGCCTTGAAGAAATCCGGCAGGAATACCGTAAAAAACAAGACGGATATTCCTATGAAACAAGGGAGAATAACCTTCTTCTTGCAATGAATGAAGTCGGAAATTCTTCAAAAGACGAGTTTACTTTCAAAAAGGATTTGAATAAGACTCTCAATTCAGCTCTTTTTGTTACCGATGCAGAACTTTCTCCCGGACTTGAGAGGATTCTGGATTATTTTGGTGATCCGAAGGGTCTTTTTAATGCAATAAATTTTAAGCAGGAAATATCTGCCAAGTGCATTAAAGATTTGATTGATATGCCTAATCCAAAGACTGGTAAGCCACCGAAATCATTTGAGCATCTTATGTCAAACATAATGAGTATAAACCGTATTTTCCGTGAAAACACGGATAAGGATAAATATATAGAAATTGCAAGAAATTATATAAATATCCGTTACCGTAAATATATTCCGGAAAAATATAAATCCTTTTTTGAAACTCGTGGAGGGCTGTCTCCTCTTATTGTAGAAATTGAAAATCTTAATTCAAAAAAGAAAAAAATCAATGAACTTGAATTTGAAGTTTCTGAAAAAAACTTTAAGAAGCTTTACCAGTCATTCTGTGATTTACCGCAATTTAAAAATAATCCTTCTGAGCTTGCATCATATTTATTTCAGCGGGTTCCAAAAGAAAATAAGGAAAACTTTACAAAGTGGTTAGTTTCTATCGGCTGCAAGGATGCAGTATCAACCTACAGGATTTTTGCAAAGTGGTCTAATGAAAAAAAAGAAGGAAAAAATCAGGAAAATAAAGACCTTGACACAAAAGGATTAAGAGGAGAATAAAGAAATGAAACATGAAGAAGTTAAAAAACTTGAAGAAAATATGAATAAATATAAAAAAGCTCTTGCTCTTATTTATTCAGATGGTGATGTAAGTAATGTTGAACGTAATCGTCTTATCACTCTTAAAAAAGAACTTGGTCTTTCTGATTCTTTATGTATGTCAATGGAATCTCATTTTCATGAAACAGCTGATTTAGATACTTTTAATTTTGATGAATTAAAAAAAATCCATCATTGTCATTTATATTCTCCAGATGAGGGGATAAAGTGGCATGGAATTAATTCTTCTATGCTTGAATACATTGAAGTTGGTGACACTTATATTGAAGCATCAAATGGTTCTTCATTTACAGGACTTAGTGAACCTTTTGCGCTTTCTATCGGGCAATCTTTTGTAGATCTTCTTAATGACTATGGTGCGAAACATATTTACGATGCAATTGAAGATGGAAAACTGCAGGTGTTTGATGAGCATAGTGATTTGGAAACATACCTTATGCTTAGGTTTGATATTCGGGATGAAGAGCAGGTTTATAGTGATTATACAGAAAGCATTGAATCTGGTATTCATGTAAATTATGCTTTTACTGAAGAAATTTCAAAACAACATGGAGAGATTTATTCTAAGATTGACGGTATAGATAATCTTGTAATTTATGAAGAACCTCGCTGGAGTTTTAAAGACCCTGAAAACAATATTGTTATGGATTACTTAAAAGAACATGACAGTGGTTTTTATGAAGAAATTAAAGCTTATATAAAAGATACAGAAGCTGGTTATTATTTTGATATTGGAAAATCTCTTCGTTATGATGATTGTTATGATTTTATGGGAGATTTTTCTAAAGAATCTCTTGATGATAAACTTGATGATTTGTTTATTATTCGTTATTCCTCAGATAATGATGATGGTAATATGGGTGATGGTGGCGAGCAAATTATTATTCAAGACAAAGAACTTTCTTCAAGACTTAATTCAATGATTAAAGAACATGTACAATATAATATACAGCGATACAACGAATATAAAAAAGCTCGTAATGAATTTATTGATAAAGAACTTGCAGATAAGTTTAATAATTCTATTGATGTATATACTGAAGAGTTTGGCATTCTTAAAGCTGATAGCTGCCCAAAAAAACTGAATCCTAAAAATCATTTAATCCGCCTCCAGGAAGGACAATTAACACCAGAACTTGAAGTTCTTCTTGGATTTAAAAAAGAAGGTGACCTGACTCATAATTTTGGCTGGTTTAAATATGCAGAACTTAATGAAAACGGAATTCTTGTAAAAGAATATCCTGTAGGGCTTTGGGATGAAAAGCAAGATTCAAATGGAAATCCTTTTAGTCCTGAAAAAATAGACACTTATGACCTTAAAGATAAGCTTGCTTCTGAAGAACTTATAAATAAAATTGAAAATAACTTCAAAGAAAAACTTAATGAAGTAATTCAAGAAGAAATTAAAATAGTCTTTGAAAAGAATATCAGACATGGTGTTTTTTCTAATTTTGATTCAAAAAAAGTTCTTGAATCTATGGAAAAACAGAATTTTAAAGACTTTGAAGAAGTTGGAAACCTTAAAGTTGGCAGCTGTGATTTTAATCTTTACTTAGGCTTTGCTGCAGAAGAACCAAATATTTTTATTTCTCCTGTAAGAACAAAAAATGGTGAAGATATTAACGGAATGCTCAAACTTTCTCTTTCAGAGATTAAGAAAGCATCTTCTTACAATTCATTTGAATCTGAAATTAAAGGTTCAATTATTGGTAAAGTTAATGATTTAGATTCACTAGAAGATACTCAGAAAACTATTATAACCTGTCTTGATGAAAACTGGCTTAATTTAAAAATTGGAAAATTTTATATGGGTGAAAAAATAGTTATTAATGACTTTCCTAATAGTGAATTAAATACTCTCAAACCTTTTGAACATTGTAATATTGAAATGTATTTCAATGAAAATGAAAAGAAATGGAATGCTCAAATACATCTCCAAAATAAAGATATTATAAATCTTTCTTTTGAAGCCTCTGAAAATGACCTTAAAGATTTCTGGTATGGTTTTGAATATAACGGTAATGAATATGATATGAATATTTGTGACGGAAGTGATTATGGAAACGGAGGCTGGATTTATCCTGTAGATAAAGAAGGTCATGTTGATACACTTATTTATGAACAAATGGATTCTGTAAATATTTATTCAAAGGAAAGAAATAATCTTCAGGTATGGGAATGGAAAGATTATAACGACCTTTCTGGACATCTTGTATCTCCTGATGGAAAATCTTATTTCTCTTATGACTGGACCACAAAAGAGTATAAAAGAACTGAAGAATCCTCTTGGGATTCATTTCTTGATGCAGACCCAGCTCGTGATACTTCGCTGGCCGCATTCAAAGAATATGCTCAAATATTTGTCAAAAAAAACCTTTTGCAAAACTCAGATTTAAAAATTGTATTTGAGAATAAATACATTGATATTGAAAATTTGCAGGAACAAGAGGAAAGAGAAATGGCAAAAAATGAAACTTTTGAAAACAAATATAGCCGAATGAAAAATCTTTTTGAAGAGATGAAAAGCAGAGAAGGCTCTGGCGAGCCTATGTCCTTTGAAGAGCTTTACAAGTGGACTGAGAAAGAGTTTTCTGAACGAGATTCCGCTGAAGTTTTAAGAGAAACTGTTTCCCGAATGATTATGGATAATGTAAGTCATGAAGAGTTCAATGTAGAGTTATATGATGATATTTATGGTTTTGGTGATGGTGCAGATTTTAGGTGGAATCTGTCTGACAAAGCAGCTGATGCTCTTCTTTCTGGTGATGCATTAACACTTGCTGAAGTCCAGAAATTGATTTTCAGTGAATCTAGTAAAATGTTTGCAGACCTTAAAGAAAATCCCAATTATAAAAATGATATTGAAATTACAGACAGAATAAACGCTGCCTTCCGTATTTCAAAAACTCTTTATCCTAATTTTGCGAAGCTTTATGAACATGATGTGCCGGAAGACGGATTTTACAATTATACAAAAGCTGATAAAAAGGCTTATATTGAAAAAGCTTGGGAAACAATTCAGAAGGAATATAGTAATACTCTTGCCCATCACCGTGTAGCTGATTTAAGAACCGATGGTATTGACCTTGAATCTGTAGATAGAAAAATCACAGGTGAAATTCTTACTGCAGATTTGGTTTCTTTAATTAAAGGTCATGATGCTGTTTTGGATGGTGAAAAATCTCTTGATTTTATCAGACCAAATAAAATAAATATTGAACAGGCTTTTGAAAGTAATTGGAAGGAATTTGATGCTATCACTACAGGTTATTCTCCTGCATCTTCAAGTTCAATAAAAGATGCTGTCAATATTGAAAAAATAGATGATATGGATGTTTTTGATTCTGATATAGCTGCAGCTAAACAATATGGAATTGACCATAATGTTCCTATCTTTGAAGAAAAACAGACTATTTGGATTGGAGATGATAACAACGAGTATTTTTCATTTCCAGATACACCTGAAAACAGGAAAGTTCTGAAATCTTATTTAATTGATATGCCTGTAAAAGAAAAGTTTGATTGGTCAGAATTTACTGAAAAAGATTTTGACATTCTCAAACATAATCTTGATGCCCCTAAAGAAAAGATGTACGGCAGCGTACATATTGGAAGTATCAGTTGTGACCTTCAATATAGAGAAGGAAACACTTTTGACCTTGATTTTTATGTACTTGGAGAAGAAGGTATTGGCGGTGAAGTTAAATTTGATGAAATTGACATTCCTTACTCAGAAAATTCTATTACTTCTTTAAATCTTGATGAAATCAAAGAAATGTCTTATGAACAATTCAAAGATTGGTATCAAGATTTGCTTATAAGAAATATTGAAGAAGAAAATTATACTTCTGAAGCTCGCCGACCAACTGTAAATTGGAGTAATGAAGAACAGTGTAAAGAACTTTATAGAAAAAAACTTGTTGAATCCGCAACTATAAATGAAATTGTAATTGCTCCTTATTCACGTGAAAAAAGAGATATAGAAGCTGTTCGTGATTTTCTTTCAAAGATTGTAAATCTACCATCATTAGGTGTTCCTGATGATATGGTTTATGCCGTACTTGATAATATCGGTCGTGTACAGGATGATAAGCCTGGTGATTTCCTTAAAATCAAGAAAGACGGAAGTCTTGTTTATATAATGGGAGAGGGGAATGTTACCCTTACAGAACCAATTGATATTCTCCACGAAATCAACACTTTTGCTGAAGAACATGCAGCGCTTGCAGAAGAGGGGAGTGAACAGAAAAAGGATTTTGAATATATCAATACTATTTCTGAAAAGGTTGCTGAGTCTATTATAAATCCAAAATTAAATCCAACAGAATATGTTTTGAATAAGCTCAAATCGAAGGGAATTGAAGTTGTAACTGATAAAGCGGAGTTTGACAGAATTCTTGAAAGTCAGACTATCTTGCAGAAAATGACTGATGATTTATCTAAGTTGAAAGAGCTTTCTAATCAGCTAAATGAAGAACGTTCAAAAACTCAGAAACTGGAACAAACAAAAGAAACTCAAGAAAAGTCTATTCGTTGGAATAATTATAAAGCATTTGTAGATTATATTGAGGAAGCAAAACAATATATCCCTGTTGAAAAAGACTTTGATACAAACAAAAATTATAGTACGGATTGGTATAAAATTGCTAATCGAATTCCGATTCAATTTTATTGGGATGAAGAATCAGTTTGGTTTGTTAACGCTGAAATAAGCAATGGAGTGGTAGCACCAGTTATTATAGACCGTTCTTATACTGGTGTAAGATTCCTTTCAAATTTTGATAGTGTAAAGCAATATTTTGATGATTCTCATGTGTTAACGAATTTCCAAAACAACATAAAATCAATTTATGAAAAGAATATTTCTCTTGAACAAAAAAAGCAGACTCGGTTTGCTGATGAATTAGAAAAACAAACTAATGAAATCAAAAAGATTGAAAAAAGAGAAGCATATAAAACTGTAAGCGATTGGCTTTACGAAGCAGAAGAAAAAGCTCCTGATTTGTGGAATAAAGACCAGGAAAGTGTAAGAGAATATTTTAAGAATAATGATGAAAGAAAATCTATCGGTATTATTCCTGTTGAATGTATGCAGCTGTTTGAAGGTATTGAAGATTATCATTTGTATGCTGATAAATCTTATTTGATTGACCATTATATCAATCGCCATTATGACAACAGACTTTTTGAAAACATTCAAAATGTTTTAGATAATTATTCTAACATTTATTATGATAAAGACCAGAAATCAATAGGATTTGTAAAAGTCTATGGTAATTTAGCAGATTGTTTGTTCGTTAAAAACGAAGATGGAAAAATTGTACTCTTCGCAAGTACATATAATCAGCCGGAATTCCGTTTACATAATGCCCGATACGAAAAAATAACTCCTGCTAAAAAGCAGGAGCTAAAAAAATCGGTAGAGGGCAGCACTCCTCTGTCGCAGAATCCCGAAGGAAACACCGCAGTGGCTATCTCTGACGTAACCGATGATTTAAATATACCACAATCTTCAGATAAGTCAAGTCCTCAATCAATGGTACAAAATGGCAACACTTATGGTTTTGCTTATGAAGGAAAAATTTATCTTAATCCAGAAATAATGAACAGTGAAGTAGCTGTCCACGAATACACACATCTTTGGGATAACCTCACTAGAAAAGAAAATCCTGAACTTTGGAATAAAGGTTTACAGATTTTCAAAGGTACTTCTATTTGGAATGAAGTTGTAAACGATGAAAATTATACAGACATCAAAGATGATGAAAATCTTGTACTCTCAGAATGTCATGCACGTATTACAGGAAAGGTTGCAGAAGAAGTATTAAGACGCATTTCAGAAATGGACGGAACTGCAAAACAAGCAGACATGATTGATTGGGATAGAAAAACTATTGATTTTATCTATACAAATTATCGTGATGTTTTTGCAAAGAATGGTTTTGAAACCGTTGCAGAATTTGCAGCTGCTTCAATGAAAGAACTGTTCAATCCGAATCGTGAAATTGATTCTTATAATGAAAGTATTAATTACATCAAAGAACAGCTAGAAAAAGAATCTGGAATAAAAGTTAATGAACGTCTTGTAGATGAGATCTACTCTCGTTATGAAGAACGTGATTTACAATTAGAGCCTTTTGATAATGGTCTATTCAGAATCACTGACACAGTAGATGGTAAATATACAAATCTGATTAATATTCAAGATGTAGTAAAACAAGTTATCGCCTGGGATGATAAAGAACTTTCAGAACTTCATGCTGGTACTGCAGATGATGATGAAATTAAGATAGTTAAAGATTTCATTGAAGACCTTGAACATTTGAATGACCAGATAACTTACAGCCATGTCATTACAAATCTTGATTTCAACAATAAAAAAGACTGCCAGAAAGTCAAAGAAATGCTTGGTGATGACTTTAAGATTATAGATGAAGAAGCAAAGGTCCTTTTGACTTATGCTACACATTTTGATGATGGTACACATGAATACGGACTTAGCAAAAACGGCTATCTTTATTTTAGAACGAATCAGGATAATGAAGGCTGGTCTCTCTTAACTAAAAATTCAATGCAGATAGATTTTTTGACAAGTGCTTTTGACGGTGCTGCCATTCTTCTTGATTCTGATATGACTAATGATACTGAATTGCTTAATTCTTTTATTCAAAAAAACGAAACTTTGTTAAAAGAATTGGATAACAATTTGTTTTTACATTCATCATTAAATGATTTGAATGAAAAAATAAAGGAAAATGATATGGAAAGTAAATATTTTAAAGTAACTCATTCTGTAACTTTCCCTTGTGGATTTATATATCCAGATTCTGTTGGAAAAACAGAACGTGAACAGAATAACTATAGAAAAAAGATTTATAAGAAGCTCCAGGATAAATTTGGATTTTCAGACAACGACACAGAGATAAGCCACTGGCGTATGGAGAATTCGAAAAATTCTTCATTTAATATAAACTTTGCAGTTTCTGTTCCAGAAGATATTAAAACAGATGCTATCAAAGTTGATGCCTGGGTAGACGAAGTAGAAAAGTTTGCAAAAGAAGAGTGTGGTTGCACCTTCATTAATTGGCAGGGCGGAGAACGCTATGAGCAGACTTTTGTAAACGAAAAACAATACAAAATGTGGCTTGAACGTAATAATGATTTTAATCGACCAAACGCAGAAGACTTAGAATTTGCAACTATAAATAATATTAAAGAATACTGCTTACTTAACAGTGAAATTAAACTTAGTGATGAACAGGTTAAAGAAATTGCTATGTTTTATGACAATAATGACCAGTTTTCTTTATATGTAAGTCCTGCTGGAAACCTTTATGAACGTAATGAATACGAGGGAAACCTTGTTTCAGCAGATGCAGAACTTTTGAAAGCTGGAAACTATTTACGAACTCTTGAAGGAAAAGAAAGATTTGAATATCTTCTCAAAAATACTTCTATTGATGAACCCGAATGGTCAAAAGGTTTGTTAAACCAGACAAGCAATGATTCTGTTCAAAGATTAAAAATTGTTTCTGATGTTCTTTCTGAATCTTTTGCAACACTTGACCACCATGACGGTTTCTGGCAGCTTTTGCTAAATTATGGAGCAGACCCAACAAGAGCTATCCGCATTGCAGCCGAAGATGCAAATCTTGGTGATAACTTAAACTGGCTTTTAAACAATGTTTCAGAAAGTCATCTTAATCAGATTTTCTCAGATAATGGTTATGCAGATGCTGTTTTTGACATTGCAAAAGAATCTGTTACTCATGATATGGATTCCTGGATTGGTGGTCAGGACATAGGCTTTTCGGGTTTCAAGCGAATTGCAAGACTTTGTGGACGTGAAGCAGATGCGGACCGCTATTATGGAGAGCTTCTTGAAAAGGCTTTTGAATGTCCTGTTGAGCCAAAAATTGTACAGCTTTTGGATACACCAGAGCTTCTTGCTGAAAAGATGAATAATTCTAAAATTCATCCAAATGAACCTACAATTTCAAGAGACCAGGCTTCTTCTATTCTTGACTATTGTAATTATGAAGACATCAAGTTTTATGTAGCAAAAGACGGTAAAGTTTATTCACTTGATGTTTCTGAAGATTATAATGGAGAAGGCTTGGCAGAATCTAATTTTGGAATTGTTTTAAACGGTTTTGAATATGCAAAAAAAGCTCAGGATTTAGACTACAGCTGCTATTCTACGGAATCATTCAATATAGTAGCTGAACTTTGGCAGATAGAACGTCAATTTGAAAATCCTTCTGTTGAGAATACGATAAAGACTTTTACAGACGACATCGACAAAATGCGTGATTTTGATATTCTTTCAAAAGAAGAATTCCTAGCTTCTTATGATTATCTTACTGAAGAAGAATATGATGCTACGGTAAAAGAACTGAAAGAGAAGGGTAGTACTGGGCTTCAGACTGTCAAACATTTGGCTTACAAGGAAGTAAAGGACAAGAATTATCTTGTTTATGATAATCGCCTTGAAAAAACTGGTTCTGAAGCTGATAAAATACAGGCGGCTATAGAACGGCTTACAGAGGTATCTCTTCCTGCTGTTGCTGATGAAATTGGAAAATCAGAAGATGAAGTAGCGGAAATTATTTCAGCACTTCTTGATGCAAAAGACTATATTGAAGAGCGTTTCAATGTTGTAAGACCTACTGCTGATGAAATTATTCAAAAGAAAAAAGATGAAGTTTCCTGGTCTGATATTCTAAAATCTGAACTTTCATGGAAAGAACTTGGTTTAAATCCAGACGATTTTGACAGGGCAGAATCAGGAACAGAAACAGAAAGGGATTTTAAGGAATGGGCTATGAGCCTTGCACTTGAAGAATCTCTTGATTTCCACGATTTTGATACAGGACTTGAAGGCGTTTCAAGCTGGAATAACAGTGAAATTTCTGAACAGAAGTGGATGATCATCGACAAACTTTCTGAAGCCATTGTTTCTGGAAAATTAAAGAGTGTAGATAGTCAGGCTGCTTTTGATAACCTGTTAAAAGAAAATGAAGTTTACAAAGAGTTTGTTCAGAATGGCATCATAAAAGAAGATTTTTTTGGACTTCGAGAAGCTTCTGCAAAAGAAATAAACTTTAAGTTATACAATGAGAAAGAAGATGCTGACAAAATTGTAATAGCAAAACTCCCTGCTGCAGAATATGAGCTTGACCCAGAATTAAAAGATTATATGAAAGTTTCATTAAAAGTTGAAAAGGGTATTGATTTTGACTGGAATGATAAACAAAATTATGCCTTTTACGATATGAATGAACCTAACTCTGCAACTTTCTTTGTTTTACGTGATAAAAAAGATAATTCTTTCTGCGCTGTTCGTTTTTATAATAAAAACTATGAAATATTAGGCAAAGACATTCCATTCAATAAAGCTCAATTAAATGCTGTTTCAAGAGCTGAATTGGAAAGCAATATGGAACATCACAATGGAAATGCAGAATATATTGTTCATGATGTTGAAAACTGGAGAGAAAATGAAGAAAGCAATAGTATTGCTGTAAAAGAGCCGGTAGATATTATAAAAGATGTAGCAATACAGAAAGAACTTGCTGAAGTTCCGAAACTATTTATAAAAGAATTTAATAACAGGATGAAAGGTCGCTCGGCACCCCCAGACCCTTTTAAAGTTGCTCGTTCCATTCTTAAAGACTGGCAAAGTTCTATACCTGAATATGTTCCTGCATTAAATACCTGGCTTAAAACTAAGGGATGTTCTACAGTAAAAGGTTTTGAAGATTTCTTTAAAAGTATAACTGACCCAGAACCTACTAAAAAAAAGAATAAAGACTATGACCTTGGACCTAGTAGATAATTTTATACATAAAGTGTAAATAACAGTAGTATTAATTCTAAATTACTCCTGCTGTTTTCAAAGGAAAAATATGAAACTTTTTAAGGAATACACCGATTTAGTAGATTTATATGATAAAGACCCGACTCATCCTCAAACACAAAATGAATTTGTTAATATTTGTTATCTTCCAAGCTTTTATTCTCGTTTTGGTTTAAATACTGACAAACAAAAACTTGCTCTTTCTTCAAAGCACCTTTATACAATGCAGGTTTCTAAGGATGTTGGTTATTACAATGAATCAGCTGATACTCATTATCATAATCTTAAAAAAGATACAATGCTTAGTATTCCTGATTTACTTTTAAAGCCTAATTTTGTTTTTTATGATTCATCATTTTATGATAAACAAAAAGACCTTAATCCATCTTCATTACTTGCTATTTTGCCTAAAAAATATGCAAAAATTAATACAAAAACAAAAGAAGCAACAAAATCTCTTTTGGTTGCATACATAAATGAACCTTTAAATCCTTTGGAAAAAACAACTATTCTTGCAACTTCATTTCCAAGGGAGAAAATTGAAAACTATTTAATTTGGCTTCTAAAAAATAATAGATTATTGTATGTAGACGAAGATATTTTAAACAAAAAAAAGAGCCTCAGCACGGTCTACCCTGGTAACCTATTTCCCAACATAGCCACCCACTCAAACGGTGAGACACGCAATAGCATGGCTTTCCTCGGCTCTCTTAATAATAATATAAGGCAATATCGTGAAAATGTCAATTTAAAAAGAATGGAAGTTTCAGGACTTTATCTTGAAAGCATTCCAGAAAATGAAAGAACTGAACTCGTCTGCAACAAGGCTTTTTCGAATAATCCGTATTCCGTAAATTATTTTCCAGAACCTCTTAGAGAACAAACTTACAGGACAAAAGTGTTTGAATCTCTTGATAAAAAGACAATCCAATCTATTCCTAATGAATTGTTTATTCCTTCATTGCATTACTTTTTGCAGAACACAAAGCAATGTGGGCATCAGTCTAAAATCATTTATAATACAGTCAAAAAAAGGCTTTCTGAAAACCAGAAAGATATTCTTTCCCAAGCTGTAAACCCGGATAAAGAACCTGATGAGAAAGAAATTGTCAGAGCTTTTGAATTATGGTCAGAAGGTAATCTGTATGAAAAATTGAAAGCTTCTCCAGTTCCTCAAAGCATTAATACTGTTTCAGATTCAGTTCTTTCCTTTGAAAACAATAAATCTGATATTCTTGATGTTATCGGTTTGCGTTTTGACGTTGATAGTTTAGGTAATCCTACTTTGGAAGGGTACAAGTCTTTTTCAAAAGTTATGGAAGCATATTCTGATAAACGTTATGAAACTGCAAGGTATCTTTTCGTAAAGGACGGACAGATTGTACGTCATATTGCAGTATCTTCCCAGACTCCTTCTTCAACAGTAATCAAACCTGACAGCAGGTTCCTTCATGATTTGAAAACTTATGCCGAAAACACTGATTCTAAAATAGTTTTCCTGCATAATCATCCTTCCGGTTATGTCGAACCGTCTGAAGCTGATATAGAACTTACTAATTATCTTTCAAATTTTTTCCGGGAACCAGATGGTAAGAACTATCTTTCAGGTCATGTCATTCTTGACCATGGTACATACGGGCTTTTTACATCAGAATCATCTCAGTGGAATGCCCTGATAGACGGCAATCTTAAACCACTGTCTGAAATTCAGAATAATTACAGCTTGGAACTTACGAAACATGGCAAAAGGGCAACCTTTACCGGCAATGATTACAGCATTTCAAAAAAATCTCTCATGGAACTTTCTGAATATGCCAGACAGTGTGATTCCAATGATTTATGGAATGTAAAAGACTGGACTCCATCTTTTTTAATGACAGGAAACGGAATAATTACATCTCTTGAATACATAAACTGCAATGAATTTAAGAAAGAATCATTTCTTAGTGAAAAACTAAAAAACCTGGGCAGAATTTACGGTTCTGAAAATATTATTATGCTTCCTCGTACAGATGAACAGTTTCTTTTATGTGAAAGATTTGCCCAATTAAGCGGTATGGTCAAGGAAATTTATCATGAAAAACCAGACGGTTCTCATGAATTTTCAGCTTATAAAAACGGAAATATTTTCCAAAATCTTAAGGTAGATGACATTCTTATGGAAGATTCTGAAAAGTATAAGGCTGAAGTTGACAGAAAAATATTTGAAGAAAATATGAAAATAAATAGTGTTGAAATTAAGGAGGATAAATCTATGGAAAACACAAACGAAAGTATTGAAAAAAAAACTGAAGCAATGAAAAAAATTAAGGCTTCTCAATTTATGGAAGAATTAGTAGGTTTTACTGGCTCTTCAAAAAAAATTGCTTCCGGCATGCTGGATTATCTGTATCACAGAAGCATTTCAGAAGAAGTTACTGGTCAACCTTCATCTTATGAAACCCTGTTTTCTAATGATGTAACACAATATTTAGCAAGCGATATAAACAGAGATGGTATCATGAAAAAACTCAATGAATATAATGATGTTATTATTGAGTTCGATCCTGACGGGCTTAAGTCATATATGGATTCAATTAACTTTTTTGATAGAAAAAGTCCTGGTGATTTGGTTAAGGAAGTTGAATTCTTCAGTGAAGCTTATGATGAGGCTTTGAAAAATGAAGTTATTAATGTTACTGAAAATAAATATAAATATACTAAAGATTCAGAACTTCTTTCTGAATATCTAAAATCACCTTCCGGGGAAAATTCTAATTTATCAAAAGATGAATGGCTCTTTGCTCACAGTGATTATTTCTATAATCATTATGCCGATTCTTTTGGTGAAAACACAGAACCAGACAAGGACTTTATCCGGGGGCTGCTTGATAACAGTAATATGAGTCCAGCACGTAAGGAAGAATGGCAGACTTACAATCAGGAAATTTCTGAGGCGTATAAAAAACTTGAAGAACAAAATAAGTCAATGGAAGAACATGATTTACAGGCAAATTCATCTGAAACGGAACTCA
This sequence comes from Treponema sp., assembly GCA_017619795.1. Lineage (GTDB taxonomy): Bacteria > Spirochaetota > Spirochaetia > Treponematales > Treponemataceae > Treponema_D. The sequence continues at coordinate 15,697 of JAFZRP010000080.1, read as the reverse complement.
GTGAACAGCCTGTTATTGTAAATACTGAACCTGAAGAAATAACTCATGATAAAGATACCTTAAGTGTTGCAGCTGATGAAACAATTATACCTGCTAGAGAAAAGAATATTGATGATTTTATTGAACAGATGCAGTCAAACGATGGAATGAGTGAAGCTGCAATTAAAGATGATATTTCCTCTCTTGATAATCCTCTGCCAGGTTATCCTGATGAAGATGAATCTTTAGAGGAAAATATTGATGATGAAAGTGTTTCCCAAGATATTTCCTCAGATTTAAATCCTGAAACTGATAGGATAGATGGACTTTCTGAAAATCCTGTTGATTCTGTAACTGAAAAGCCTGAAATAAATATAAGTACAGATAGTATTCAGCAGCCTCCAGAACCAGAAAATCTGCCGGATGCTTTGAAAAGAATCAGGGAACTTGAAGAAACTATAAAAACCATGAATGAAGCTCATCAGAAGGATATGGAGAATTTAAAAAAATCAATCGTCGATGAAATGAAGCAAGCTTTTCAGCAGCAGATGGAACAGATGTCTCAGATGCTCAAAGAATCAAATAAACAGAATGAAATACTGCAGAATAAACTTAATGCTGTACAGAATCCACAGTCAGCTGAAAAAGATATTTCTGCCAATGATTCAATGTCGCACAATTCTTCCCCTTCGGGTCCTGTAAATTTAGTTAATAAGGACGGCTTTGGACGTGATACAGCTTATGTCGTAAACCAGAAGGTTCCCCGATTCGGTATGAAAGATACTCCTAAAAAAGGAGAAACAACTATTATCGAAAATGCTGTTTTTAAGAAATTCATTCAGGATGAAAAAAACTTTTCCAATAATAAGGTTATTCTTTCTGTTACTGATGAAAAAGGTAATAATAAAGAAATAGAAATATCTGAACAAAGATACCAGGGTATTATTAATGCAGTTCAAGATTATGAAAATCGGAAAAACACTGTAGAAGTTGATTCTTGGCACTGGGAAAAAAATATTCAGGATTACAAGGAACGAATGTGTATTGACAGTGATTCAACCAAAATGAATAATTCTGATAATTTTTTTCATAACTTTGAGGTACTGTGTCGCCATTATGCTCATAATCAGCAGGAAGCTTTATCTATTGCCGGAAGGCTTGTCAATGATATGCCTCCTCATGATAGGGAAAAATGGAATAGAGCTAGGAAAGATTACGATAATAAATATGGTAAAGGTGCTTATGACAGGGTTTTACTGGAAAAATTTGAAAATAATTCAAAAATGAGGGAAAAAGAACCTTTGGATGAACTTCCAAAGAATCTTGATATTGTACTTAATGATAAGGATAAGCATCTTTTTAACCTTAATGCTCAGGAAGTATTTCTTAAAAACGGTGAAGAAATCGGTAAAACTGGAATCAGAGTCGGTGATTCTATTCCTATTTCATTTACCCTGCGTAATCCTGTAACCGGTGTCAAAATCAAAACTCCTAAAGATGAATGGAAAATTGCTAAGGTTTCACAAAATCTTTTTGAGAACCAGGCTGTCCTTTATAATGAAAAAACTAAGGCCGTTACAAAATTACCTTTGAAAGACCTTGAGAAACACATCATGAAAATTAATAGAAATGTTACAAAGGAAAAAAATAAACAAGTCAAAAAAGACAGGAACTATGTAGGACTTTCGATGTAAAATTATAAAGAGAGGTCACAAAACCTCTCTTTATCTATTTAACAATCGTTTTTAATTTATACCAGTAATAATGTCATTAAAAGCAGTTGTATTGAAAAGTCACTGCTCATTTTCTTTGAAAGTAAATACGCTTTTTTTCATATTAATTCATACATTCCTCGCAGCTGGTAACTTTTTCTGTAAACAAATCTGATTCCAGAACTTCAATTTCGTTTCCACAATCACATTTACAGATATAATAAAGTCCACCTTCAGTATTTTTGGACTTTTTCATAATTCTTAAATGTCCAAATTTGATATTTTTAAGATAAGTAGTTTTATGACCAAAACAACCACAAGAAACTGTATTTCCATTAAAAAGGTAATTCATCTGAACGGTAGTCTTATTACCACATTTACATTTGCAAACAGCTTGTTTTTTATGTTTTTTTGTAATTATTTCTTTAATAGTAAGATAACCATAAACCTTACCAATATAATCCTTATACGATTTACCATTAAAACAGTCATTACAAAAGTTATCTCTTTTTGTTTCAATTAAATAAGTTAATCTTCTTTCGCATTCATTGCCACAATCACATACACACCTTGCAATAACACCACCTTTTCCACCTTTTTTTATTCCAATGATTGTAAGATGTCCATATCTTTTTCCTATATAATTATTTAGAATATTATCTGGGTAAGAATTTTTAATAACTGTACTGTTTTGATAGCAAAAATCGCAACATGTTTTTCTATTATTTCCAAAATAATAAAATGGTTTAAAATTTTTTTCTCCACAGTTGGTACATTCACATTCTGCTATTTTGTACATTTTGTACTTAGATTTTTTATAATTGGATTCTGTTGATGATAGAATATTTTTTATTGTAAGTGTGCCAAAGGTTTTACCAATAAAACTTGAATATGACTTGCCTTTATAACATTCGCCGCAAGTTTTACGCTTATTCAAAGTTGAAATTAGACATTCTATTTTATTGCCACATGTACACTCACAAACAGCTTTTGCTCTGTTCACTTCAATAACAGTAAGGAAGCCGTATGTTTTCCCAATATAATCTTTGTATTTAATACCATTATTACACTTAGTACAAAGTGTTCTTTTTCCTGTATTAAATTCCGAAAAAGACATTTCATTTATTGAACCACAAAAAGAACATTCACATTGTACTATGTAACGTTTATTTTTGGTAAAAACATATTTACATATTAGATTACCGTGTTTTTCTCCAATAAAACTCAAATATGATTTACCTTTATAACATTTACCACAGGTTACATACGAGCCACTTAATAATCTTATAATTGGAATTTCTTTTATATTGCCGCATGTACATTCGCAAACAGCATTAGCTCCGTTCACTTCAATAACTGTAAGAGAACCAAATGTTTTCCCAATATATTTTTTATTCAATATAGTATTATGCTGCTTTCCACAATTTTTAGAAAATACTAAATTTGAAATTTTTAATTCTTTTTTATTACCACATGTACACTCACAAACAGCTTTACCTCCGTTCACTTCAATAACTGTAAGAGAACCAAATGTTTTCCCAATATAATCTTTGTATTTAATACCGTTATAACATTTACCGCAGGTTTTAAGATTTTCCAAACTTGAAATATGGAATTCCTTTTTATTACCACAGGTACACTCGCAAACAGCATTAGCTCCGTTCACTTCAATAACTGTAAGTGAACCAAATGTTTTCCCAATATAATCTTTGTATTTAATACCGTTATAACATTCACCGCAGGTTGAGATTTTTCCATTATGAAATGTTGAGAACGGTATTTCTTTTATTGTACCACATAACAAACATTTGCATTGTAATAATGTAACTGTTTTGGATTTTTTGTAATCTATACATATTAAATTACCGTGTTTTTCTCCAATAAAATTTGAATAAGGCATGCCTTTATAACATTCATTGCAAGTTACATACAAACCTTTTTCTAATCCTGTAATTGGTAATTCTTTTTTATTGCCACATGTACATTCACAAATGGCTTTATTGCCATTTATTTCAATTACTTTAAGTGAGCCATATATTTTTCCAATATATTCTTTGTATTTAATACCGTTATAACATTCACCACAAGTACTAGTTTTACCATACGAACCGTTAATGAACCGTTTTGCTAATGTTTCTTTTTTATTGCCACAGGTACACTCGCAAATAGCTTTATTGCCATTTATTCCAACAACTGTAAGAGAACCAAATGTTTTTCCAATAAGGTTTGTATAATCTTTCTTATTCATATTGTGCCGCTAGAACTTTTCTTAAATTTATGTTTTCATTTTTTAATTTTTTTATAATATCAAGCATTAACTTGTTTCTGTTTTCCTGATTTATCAGGACTAGTTTTTCTTCCTCGTTGAAAACATATTTGTAAAGCTCCCTTCTTATTTTTGCTGTTTCTTTTCTCTCATTTGTGATTTTTTTCTTGTAAACAGAAGTCATACCGTTTATATTCCAGTTGAAATTATTGGCTTCAAAAGGAATATCATAATAAGCGTTTGAGAATTCTGAAATTGAGTCAGCATGGTCAATAAAAAATAAATCTGGTTTTCCGGGTCTTAATCCTCTTCCAATCATCTGTACCCAAAGAGAGCGGCTCTTAATGTGCCGACATGAAAATATGTATGAAACTTCCGGACAATTAAAGCCGTAGGTCAAAAGATCAGCATTTACAAGTCCATTTATTTTTCCAGTTTTCAAATCTTCGATAAGACTAAACCTTTCATTGATTGGCGTATTTCCTGTAATTACCTTGAAAATAAATCCGGCATTATTAAAAATATCAGCTACTCTTTCAGCCATTTTTACAGTATTAGTAAAGCCAATAGCTGGCTTAAATGTTCCGTCCCTATTTTTCCCATAACGTTTATATGTTTTAACAAGATCACCCCATATATTATACTTATCAAACAAATCTGTTATTTCTTCTTCTGTAAATTCATTAACACCTTTGCTTTTAATATCAAGAGTTTCAAGGTCATTACGGCTTACATATTTCAAATTACAAAGATACCCAAGATTCTGAGCTTCCATTATACTAATTGAGTCAATATATTTATCAAACAAAGCATACTTGTGAAGTTTTTCTTCATTATCAAGGTCTATGCCTTTTATAAAAGATAATCCGTCACTTCGTTCAGGTGTTGCTGTAAGACCAAAAACTCTAACAGGCTTTATCTTTTGCACAAGTTCAAAACTTTGTTTAAGACCTTCGTGTACTTCATCAATGAACATGATTATGTTCTCTGGCAGATTATTTGTATATTTATCAAGACTGTCTTTTGAAGCAATAATAAATCGTTTGCCTGTAAGTTTAGTATTTTCTGCCTGGATAATATCAAAATCAGAATCTTTAAAAACTGTTAATTCATCCAAGAACTGTTGAATAAGAATGATTCGTGGAACAATAAAAATATAATTAAAATCATTCATTTTTGACAACTCAAACATAATCATTTCAGCAATATAAGTTTTGCCACAACCTGTTGGAGCTGAAATCAAAATATCTTTCTCTGAATTAATACAATTTTTTACAACTTTGTCCTGAAAATCTCTTAACTGTTTCATTTTATTATTCTTACTCCGTTTTCCCACCATTCCTTTTCTTTAAATCCTTCAGAATAAACTGCAGGTTCTCCGTTGTCTCTGTGCAGCTTGTTTTTCCTCCAGTATTCCTGATGACCTTCAGATTCCACAGCAGGTTTCTGTAAAACTAATTCTCCAGAATTATTAAACAAATCGCCATCTAAAAAACCATTGCGAAATCTCAGTATAGTTTTCATACCATTATCAAAATCATCTGCATATATCCTTATTCCATTTAACGGTTTACCGTCATCATCTAACTGTTTTATATCAGTATTATTAATATGTATGAATTTTGATTTTGAATCACTCATAAATTCTCCAGATTTATTCATTGAAGGACTGCTCTTTATAAAAGAACAGCCCTTCAAGAATTACTATTCTGTATCTACCAGCTCATATTCTGTGCGAATTTCCTGAATAGTTCCATTTTCCCAGTCTTCTTCATAATAACCGAAATTCTGTGATACAGCAGGAAAACCGTCCGGGCTTCCGGCTGTCCAATATTCCGTTCCTCCGAAACTGTATTCAAGTGCTGGTCTTCTTTCAATTATTTTTTTATCTTTGTCATAGATATTTCCGTCAAGAAGACCATTAACGAATCTGCAGATAGTTTCTTCTTCTTCATTTTCAAATTTAAATTTGTACTGTCCGTTGAGAAGTTTGTTTTCCTTATCAACAATCGGTACACCTATAAACTGTTTTGCCCTTGAACAGGACTGCGAATTATCATTTGTCTTAATTGAATTTATAGTATTCATAATTAATTCCTTATTCTTTTTTATTTTGAAAAATCCATACTGTTCTTGAACTCACTTCCAATTGATTCAAGCTTTTCAGCTTTTCTTCTTCCAGAATCTGCAATTTTCTTTAAAACTTCGTATAAGGCAATCTGTTCTCCTATTTCAAGTTTTAGTAGGTCTATGTTGTCTTCATTGCATTTCTTTATTCTGTTCATTGTTTCGCATATAAACTGAAATTCATTGGATTTAAGTTTTATTGCAACAGTCATTTCGTTGAATCCTTTCATTCTTTTCCCTTCAATTTCTTAGAAAATTGAGCCTTCAGAAGGTTCAGAAGTTATTGTTGTTTCTTCCTTTACATCTTCTGCTGATTCACCTTCATTTTTTTTCTTGTATCCTATCCATGGATTAATACTTCCGTTTTCAGGTACTACTTTAAGCTGCTGATGTTTCTTACCTTCAGTATCTGTCCAGGAATCCATATCAAGTATTGCTTTTACTGTAATATAAGTTCCTTTGGTAAGGTACTTAACCATTGATTCCGCATATTTACCGTAAATTGGTGCTAGGTCAACAAAACAAGTTTTATCTTCCCATTCTTCAGAATCTTTTTTCTTTACACTTCTGTTTACTGCCATGGAAATTTTTACCATGCTTACATCTTCTTTTGTTTTTTCAAGAACTGCATCTTTTGTAATTCTTCCGCCGAGCAGAACTGCATTTAAATCTGTCATTTTTTGCCTCCTATGACATTGTTTTTATACAAACTGATTTTTTAAATCAGGCTGTTTTGCTTATTTTAAGGTATTGAAATTCTATTTCCCTCTGTTTTTTTATGTATTCCTCATTTTTTTCTTTGTTTGTGATTCTAATACTTACCGGTATTTTCTTGTCCAGCTCATTTATTGCATTTTCATATTCCCTGTATCTGTTTTCATCAGTTTTTTTAAGTATATACTGTGCTTTTTGATAAATAATTTCATCTTCATCATCTCCATACGCAGTCTGAAAATTACATTCTGGATTCGGACAGTTTAATTCTTTGTTACTGTATTCAGTACCACAGACCGGACAGATTATTTTTATATTGTCTTTTTCATAATTTTTGAATCTTGATATATATGACATCTGTGTAAAAGATTTATAAAAATAATTTATGAAGTTATCAGCATCTTTGCATTTCGGTTTAAGTTTTTGATATATCCATTCCAGGTATTTATCAAGTTTTTGTAACGGAAGCTGACATTCATCAAAAGATTTTATTATTTCAGGCAATGGATCTGGCGAAAAATAAGGGTTATAACCAAATAATTGATTTATTTTTTTGTAAAAAACTTCTTCTGCTTTTGTGTAAGAAGAATTAGTAGTAGAATTATTTAAACTAGTTGTAGAATTTATTAATAGGGTCTGGACAGAATTGTCCTCACCAACTTGTTTGGTCTGGACAGAATTGTCCTCACCAGCCTGTTTGGTCTGGACAGAATTGTCCTCACCAGCCTGTTTGGTCTGGACAGAATTGTCCTCACCAGCCTGTTTGGTCTGCTTATAGTTTTCTTTGTGTTCCGGGTTATTATTGTCATACTCGAATGACCAGAATAAATCTGTAAATGCAAAATATGAAAAATTTCCTTTTTTACCAGCATATATTACTTTTCTGTCAAATATTCCTGCCTTTACATATTTGTCAAACCTTCTCTGTATGCTTTTAATATTGCTGTAACTCAATATAGGAAAATCATTTATTATAGCTTCATATCTTATGTAATAATAAGTAACTCCGTCTATTTCTTTAGTCCACATTTTTTTCTGGTCTTTTTTGTTTGTAACTGTAGAACCTTTCTTACCTGCAAAGCCTTTAAACCATGTGAATATGAATATGTCTGTCGGATCTATCGCATATTCAGGATGACTTTTATTGAATTTCGTAATTTCAACCTGCGAATAATCCCAGATACTGAATCTCATCCTTATTCATTCTCCTTTTTTTGATAATTATGAATTATATAAAACCTTATGTTTTTTAATTCTTTTGGGTAAACGGCTTTATCAAAGTAATCATCTTTAAATAGACTTTCAAAATCTTTTATATTCTTTAACTTGTCATTTTCCTTCATGTTGTTTATTAGTGCATCTTTTACTGTCATACTGTTATTATTCTTGTGCAGGTATTTTTTCATTGAACTGTAAGGAATAATTATCTGGAATATATCATCAAGCTTTCCGTAAAAGCTTCTTTTATTCTTTTCAAAAATTACTGAACCGATTGTCCGGCTTAATGTATTAATTCTTTTAATGCTTATGCTGTTCCAGTTATCATAATCTCTGATGTTCATCCTTTTTGCTTCTTTTATGCCTTCTTCTTTTATTATTTCTATAACATTTTCATCCTCAAAGTCTTTTATTATCTTTTTGTAAAAAACAGTAAGAGAAAAATAAAATTTTGCATCAATTCTATAATTATTTTTCATTTCTATTTCCTATTCTTCAAGAAATAATAAACAGCTGCAGGACCATTAAGGTCCTTTTGCTGTTTATAAAACTGCCTGTTTCCCACACAATTTTGCAGTAGAACATTAAAAAGCTTCCTCTCCTAAAACCATGTTTTATCCCTTTGTTAAGGTGCTTTTTAAGCCAATATATTTACTTTTTTAGATTTACATTGAAGAAATGCTGTTTTGTTTGTATATATAGTTTATTCTTCTCATTTCTTAAGGATGCTTTTTAACTTCCTTATCAGTTACTCTCCTTGCTTTCCTGCCATGTTTCCCAGTCTATGACTGTTACAAAAATTGTTTCTGTAATACCGCAGCTTTGGTTACTGAGATAAATAATTGCATTGCCTGGATTCATTCCGCCTATAATCAGTTTGCGTTTGTCTGCTGAAAACTTACAGTTTGCTACTAAATCTTTTTTGTTTTCTCCGCTGGGTATATGTCTTGAAACAAGATGCCATTTATCTTCTGGATATGAGACATTCTGTGTATCATTCCATTCAAAGTTCTTTAGTCTGCTCAGATTGCGGACTCCAATATCAAGCGTGATAATACATTTGTCTGAAACCTTGTCTTTACCAGGGCAAGGAAGTGTAATATAGTTTTCATAAGCAGGATTATTTATGTAGATGATTTCGTCTGTGTAAATTTTGTTATCGTAATCAACCTTATTTTGTTTTTTGAAGCATAAAGAAATATATGCAATGCATTCGAAAATAAGCATTATTGATAGTACGATTATTATGACGTGTTCTCTTTCCCATTTTTTCATAAATTTTTTTTCCTCCTGTTTATATCAGTTATGCCGTCATTTCCTTAAGAATCTGTCCAAACATTGCTTTTGCGAAATTTGGCGGAACAGCATTTCCAATCTGTTTTACTATTTCAACTTTACTTCCTGTAAACTCATAATCTGATGGGAAACCGGTTGCAGCTGCAAGCTCATTTGGCTGTAACATTCGGAACCCTAACTCAATTCCAAGATTATCAGTGCCGACGAGGGCATAACGGTCTTTTGTTGTTAAAGTTGGAATCGGTTCGTCCAATGGTACGGCGTGTCCGTTTCCGTAGTATTGGATGAGCATAGGACTTACAAGACAGTGTTCCTGTTTCGTGCAAATAGTTGATAACGGTTCAGATAATTTTCTGTTTCTCTGTTTTGCTGAACTTTGACCTATTCCACAGATGAATGGTTCAACAAGACCATATCTGTTTGAACAGTCTAATGTTGGTATTGGTTCATTTATTGTATGTACTCTGTTGTTTCCCTGATTGTATCTGCATAAAAACGGTGTTATTAGCATGTGATGCCCACCAGAACAGGAAATTGTTGAAAGTGGTTTTTCAAGGCTTTCTGCAGTAGATGTGCCGTAAAGTTTTGCAATGAAAGGAACTGCTGCATCTCCCCAGAATTCTTTTATCCCGTATTCAATTCTTTTCATTGTTGCTTCTGCAAGTGGTTTTTTACGCTGGCTTATAATCTGTGACGGAATGGACCAGTCGATTATTTCAGAAGCACTGTGCCAGTCTGGTAAAAGTAAGTCTCCGCCTTTTGTATTTGTCGGTTCCGGCCATAAAATCTTCTTGCCGCAGTCTTTTCTTACCGCCTGAATAAAAAGTCTTCTTCTGGATGTCGGTGCGCCATAGTCGGCTGCACACAAAACCTGCCAGTCAACAATGTAATTATATGAACGTAAAGCTGCTATAAATGCATTGAAAGTTTTTCCTTTACACGTCGATATTATTTTTCCGTTTTGGTCTAAAGGACCCCACGTTCTGAATTCAGGAACATTTTCTATGATTATTCTTTTTGGTCTAAGTATTTCTGCAAAACGAATAACTTCCCATGCTGGGCTTCTTGAATCCTCTGAGCGTGGTTTTCCGCCTCTTGCATTTGAGAAGTGCTGGCATCCTGGACTTGCCCATAAAAGGTCGCAATTTTTTGAAGCTTTCAGTGTTTCTGGTTCAATGTGCTGTACATTTTCACAACGATGTTCTGCGAAAGGATAATTCTTTGAATGTGTCTCAATTGCCCGTTCCCAATGGTTGATTGCACTCATATTTATGTCAAAGTTATATTCATGGGCTGCTTCGATAAGTCCAGTTGATTCTCCACCGCCACCACAGAACATGTCTACTATATTTAGTTTATTCATAGTTTATTCTTCCTTTTTCTTTTTTTCTGAAATATTTAATTTATTTTCTTACATCTTTGTTTTCTGCCAGGTTTCCCAATCAACTACAGTTACAAGGATTGTCCTTGTAATACCACAGCTTTTATGTCTTAAATATATGACTGCATTTCCAGTATTTCTTCCAATTATTGTCAGCTTTCCTCCGTTCGGTGAAATCCTGCAATCTACGACAATTCCTTCCAATGTAGTACCCATTTGTCTTACTGCTAAAAGCCAGCCGTCTTTTGTATTTATGACATTTTGATTGCTTTTCCAGCTGTAGCTGTTCATTCCCTGTAAATTGCGGATTCCTATATCAAGCTCTTTGATACATTCTTTTGGAACAATACAATCTTCTGGACAAGGTAAAGTTATACAGTTTTCAAATCCGTTTACATATATTATTTCATCTGAAAAATATTCTCTGTTATCTACATAACTCTTTTTATTACATGAAACTAAGAATAATACTGCTGCTATTATTATGATAAAATTTCTTTTTATGTATTTCATCTGTAATCTCCTATCATTCTGTTACCACAGCCGGTCATCTGCCGGTTGAGGCTTATACTGTCGGCTTCTCTTTTGCCTTTGTTCCAGGCATCACGGTTTACTTTTATAAGCTTGTCTTTCACATTGACTTTTGAAATTGAAACTTGATTGTGAACCCATTCAGATATTTCTTTTTTTGAAGTTTCAAGTTCTTGCGGATTTCTCCAGCTGCATTGTTCTCCCATTTCGGTAATCCTTTCATACAGACGGCTCGCAACTCCTGAACGGTAGGACTGGCGGTATTTATGTTTCGCATTTTTTCTGATGTTCTGTGCTGCCATACGGTCTACAGTTTTTACCAGATACTTATACATTTCTGTTGACATGAATACATCAAGCTCTTCTCCGCAGAATATGAAGCTACCTGTATCAACATCTCTGTAGTGATATGTTGCATACAGCTTTTCAACAGCATTACTTAATATTGCTCGCCATTCTACAAACCGCTTTGTTGCTTTGACTGTTTTTTCTGTATAACCATTGAATTCTGATTCATTCATCCTGTACTGTGACATTAAACTGTTTGCCATTTTCATAGCCATTGCAGCTTCGTTTTCATTTGGTGATTTTGATAATGCGAGAAGCTTCTTTACTCGTCTTTTTACGTTTTCCATATCGTTCATCTTTTTACTTCCTCTACCTTATAGTACGAAAGTCCAGCTGAATATTTAGATTTTGCTCCGCAGAAAGGACAGGTTGTTTTTTTGTAAGGAAACATATTATTCATTTCAAGAGCATATTTAGAAAAACACTTGGTACACTGCATAAAATCAAAATGCAATTCACCACCATACTTCTTTTCTTTAATATAAACTTCATTATAAAATTTTACTGATTCAATCTTTTTCAAAAATCTGTTAGATTCAGGCTTCATTCTTTCGTAATAGTCCAAGCGGCAGCCTTTACAGCAGAACATCTGTCCGCCATGAGGATAAAATTTCTGTCCGCAATTAAAGCAACAAATTTCTTTTGACATCTTATTCTCCTAAATCATCATCGTAACTTTCTTCTGTTTCATCTTTTTTTGATTTTTTGATTTTTAATACAATAATTATTAGAGTTGCTATAAAACCAGAAACAATTGCTGACAGTCTCTTATGTTCTGATATAAAATCATAAACAATTGATAACAGCCTCTTATGTTCATGAGAATTATCATCATCCGAATAACATTTATCAGTAATGTTTTTCTCACTGTCATTAGATTTTATTGAGGTCTGTGATTCGATTTGTTGACCATAATTATCGAATGCAATAGGTAATAAAATGTTTGATGACAAAAATAAAAGAAATGAACCGATAAGAACTGGCACATAACGTCTGACTTCGTATGGAACTCTTTTATCAATAAAGAAAAGATAAATACCACCAGACATAATTATTGAAAATAATCCAAAAATTTTAAATGCAATAAGTAAATTTGCTTCCATCTTCTTCCCCTAGAAAATATCAAAACCCTCTTCAGAACTTGAACTTTCAGTTTCGGAGCTGTTTTCAGTTTCAGAATCAATATCCTTTTCTTCAGATTCCTCGTTCTGTTTTTCTTCATCAAAATCCAGATACTGTGCATCCTCATCTTCATCCTGTTCTTCTGTACTTAAATCCTTCAGAGACATTGGATTCAAATCCTTCAGTTTTGGACGTTCTTCAAAAAGCTTTTTACGGAACTCGTTATATTCATAACATTGGGCTGAATCATTCCCGATACAATTTCTTAGATATTCATATTCCATATTGTGTTTGTTACAGAAAAGCCCAATGTAAATAGCTGAATTATCTACACCGTGTAGAATCTGCATAAAAATATGATTTGCTGCCTGTAAGAATCCGTCTGTAAAACCAAGTTCGTAAGCTGTACGTCTTTCCTTTGTTCTTTCAGAATCTTCTTTTTCAGAAAGCTTGTATGTAGGTCGTTCAATTCCGTCAGAATGATTGAAATTCAATCCTGCAGGATTGCCGGAATTATCACTAACTGAATCTGATAAATCTTCATCATTTTTCTTTTTCTTTAAATTATTATTTTTCTTTTCATTTATCAGTTGATCCGCTTTTGATATTGACATTTCTCCTTTTTTTACAGCATCAATAGTTTCATCATCTCCGTTGTTGATTATATTTCTCATTCTTTCAGCAGTTCGTGTTGAAACTCCTAATACTTCTGCAACTGCTTCGGATGATTTTCCTCTTGATTCTTTATCCGTTTTCTTTTTTCCCGGATTTTTGAGCTGGTCAAGCTTTTCCATTGCTTCAAGTTTTTGATACGGTTCAAGATTTCTTCTGTTCAACTGCAATTCATAAGCATAAATTAAGGCTTCTGTACGGGTCTCGAAGGTATGAATATAAGCAGGTATTTCTTCAATTCCGGCAATTTTGGCAGCAGCAACACGGTGAGCGCCGTCTCCTCGAATTGGATGTTCCATTGTCTCCGCTTCTTCTCTAATTTTGAAAAGGTGGATGACCTGGGTTTTATCATAACCTTTTGCTATCATAGACTCAGCAATAGATTTTGCCATTTCTTCATTGAATGGAAAAATCTCTGTGAAATCGCCCTTCGGGTCTTCTGTAATGTCTTCAACTTTTACTTTTTCAAAGCCTGTATTCTGCGATACTACTGTTTTGCCTGCTGAAAATGCTTGAGCGAGCTGATTATTATCGTTCTGCTTTTTTAAGTCGTTATATGAAATCTTTTTACTTGCCATAGTTTATTCCTTCTTTTCTTTTACTTAGATTATTGAAATTACATAAGCAGATATTATGGTTATTATGTATGTCCAGAATACAGGTTGTTTATACCAGTTTTTAACATTACCCCAAAGCGGTGAAAATGCAAAAATAGTTATTGCAAGAAATAAAAAAGCAACTGCAGATTTTACATATATCTCATTTCCTGTTTTTATTGTTATAAGCATTGGAATTCCAATAATTGCAACTATAATTAATGCAATAAGAAAAGCATCTACTTTTGTTTTTAAAGTGGTTTTAGGAAACTTTGCTTCAAATTCGGCTTGTTCAGCTTTCCTTTTTTCTTTTTCTGCTTGTTTTGCAGCTTTCTTTACTGCTTTCAAATCTTCCTCATATTGTTTTTTCATGAATCTGTAAAAACCTTCATGTGTCCGTTCTGAAGCAATTGGCAATGTATGAGTTTCTTTTGGTTCGTTAATTATGCTCATAATTTTCCTCCAAATCTTTGCTTAATTCTGCAATAACAGAAAGAGTTTCTTTCTTTACACCTTCAAGATACTGAAGCGGAACATGAACGGATTGAGCTTTTCGGAACCCCTGGTCTACAGGAACTATATACAATTTTGAGTCAGTTGCCGCTCTGATTTTTTCAAGATAATCAGCCTGTTGGACAAGTCTCAAATCACGAGAGTTCAAGACAATTTTGTCCATTTTTGGCTTGTCAGTGTCATAACGGTCTTTGAGTGAATCAATGTTTTGCATAAAGGTAATAAGACCGTCTGATGAGAATTCATCAATGTTTAAAACTGTAATTGCTTCATCAGAAGCAAGAAAACAGCTTTCTTCAAGAGCGCCAAAAGACGGAGAAGTATCAATAATAAGAAAGTCAAAGTCTTCCTTAACTTCACGGCAGATATGTTTGATAATAAATGGTTGCTGGGTAGCAAGAGTTTTTGAATAAAGTCTTAAATCGGAATCCAAACTTGCAGTTGGAATAATTGAAAGGTTTTCAACCTGAGTGGAAATAATTGCATCTTTTGCTGGAGTTTTTTTCATAAGAACATCAGCAAGTTCAAGAGTTATCTCATCTACTCCAAGCCAGGTTGTTGCATTGCCCTGTGGGTCTGCATCAATTAATAATACTTTTTTTCCATTTTCTGCCAGTTGTACGGCAGTTGATACAGAGATACTGGTTTTTCCAGTACCTCCTTTTTGTAAGGCAAAAGTAATTGTTTTCATAGTCAGTCCTCTATGAATTTATTGAAATAATGAAACCATACGGTTCCGATGGTCTTTTCTGGAATCGAACCATTAATTCATTAAGGCGCTAACATTAATGAATGCTCCTGCAAAGACCTTGTAGTTTTCTGGTTAGTGCCAGAATAAGCTCCCTCCCAAATTCTTCTTTTTCATAAAATCTTTTTTTTGTAAAAAAAAAAAGACTTCCTTAAGGACTGAACGGAAGTCTTTTGTAATATTATCAGCTAAGAATGACTACTTCAAATCCTTAAGTTTAGGCTACACCAAGACTCAATACATTTTTGAAGTATCAAATTCTTTTAGCGCCTACAGACAAAACGAACTTTTATCGAATTGCCTATAGTACGAATATATATCAAGTTGTTTACATATTTTAAATGAGGAGTTTATTTGAAGCGTATAGCGTGTTATAATTAAAGAAAATAAGGAGGAAAATCATGCCAATGATTGAAGCAAAGGTGACTATGCAGTTGCCTGCAGAAAAAAGAGATGTTTTGAAGGCCGAGTTTG
>JAFZRP010000079.1 GCA_017619795.1 Treponema sp. | reverse complement strand
CAAAAAAATAACCGCATTTGTATTATCATCAGGGATTATATCTAAAAATGAAATAGATTTTGTACTTGCACAACTAATGAGAAAAACGGATAAAAAGATAAATAATAATACTTTTTTCATTTTTCCTTCCTAAAAAAGCAGGCCAGTGGCCTGTCGCCATAACTACGCAGTTAAACAGTGGCGCAGCTTGACTGCGACATCTGTTTTGAACTGCATGAAAATCATTAAGGCCCCAAGGTTTATCGTGCTAAGATAGATAAGCCCATCCGGGCACGATATCCTACTTTTACTGGAGGGAACCTTAATGAGATTCTATAAGAACCAGCATCAATTTTACATTGGAATCGATCTTCACGCAAGAACGATGTATATCTGTGTCATCAACAATTTGGGAGAGACAGTCTTTCATAAAAACATGGAATGTTCGACAGACAACCTGGAACTTGTGACAAACACATTTGGGAAAGATATCGTAATCGGCGTTGAATGCATTTTCACCTGGTATTGGATTGCAGATTTCTGTGCAGAACGTGGAATCGATTTTGCTTTAGGACATGCCCTTTACATGAAAGCAATTCATGGCGGAAAAACAAAATCAGATAAAATCGATTCTGAGAAAATAGCAAATATGCTGCGCGGAGGAATGTTTCCAATTGCTTATGCATATCCGAAAGAAAAACGTGCTGTAAGAGATTTACTGAGACGAAGATTATATTTTGTAAGACAGCGTGCCGAACTTTCCGTTCATCTTCAAAACACAAATCATCAGTACAATATCAATGAACCTCTGGTTTCCTCCAGGATGCGCAGTGAAGCCTATAGAAATACTATTCCACAAAAGTTTAAAGATTCTGCGGTATTAAAAATGGTAGATGCCGACCTTTTCATGTTTCAGTCGTATCACGATATAATCACAAAACTTGAATTTCAGATTGAGGATTGTATGGAAATCCAGGATCCGTATTCATTCAGCCTGCTCCGTTCAATTCCCGGACTTGGATTTATTCTTCCGCTTACAATTCTTTATGAAATTGATACGATAAACCGATTTTCTGATGTCGGAAAATTCATTTCATACTGCCGTCTTGTAAAATGTTCTCACGAATCAGCCGGCAAGAAAGAAAAAGGCGGTCACAATAAAATCGGTAACGTGCATCTCAAATGGGCATTTTCCGAAGCAGCAGTTCTTTTTCTTCGCAACAATGAGCGTGGACAAAAATGGCACGAGAGACTGGTTTCCCGCTACGGCAAGGCAAAAGCCATGAGCCTGATTGCCCAAAAGCTTGGACGCACGGTTTACTATATGCTCAAACGGAAAGAGCCATTCGATCCGGATAAGTTTTACCAGGATTAACAGGACAGAACGGAGAGCCCATCGCATAACTGAAGCAATAAACGGCGAGTCGTATGAAAAATGTGAATTATATGCTGCCCGACAGCCTTACACTTTCTGACTACATGCCGTGACTTCCTGGCTGCATGAATAGACTTCGTTCTGGTCCTTTTTTTTATATTTTGTTTTGATTTGAAATAACAAAGCAGACTGTCCCTGTTTTGACCTGCCTGTATAACTGTCGGAGCTTTAGCTACCACTTAATTCTTGCTTCAGGCTTAACAGGGTACCGATGAAATTCTTCTGCACCTTTTTTGGTGACTGACTATATGTGTTTGATTCAGGATGCTTTTCCTGCAATCCGCTTTGAATAACGATTCAGTTTTGTTTTTCTATTTTGATGATAAACTTTTTTGTTCTCAAAAAAAAAGACTGTTTACTTTGAAAAACAGCCCTAAGTTGTATTTTTTTAGTTTAACTATTGACAACTTGGGACCTTATATGTGTTAGGTTTTGTTTTTTTTATTGCAACTGTAAAACCAGTTTTTTTCCAAGAACATTTGCAGCTTTTGTTAAAGTCGAAAGAGTAACAGAATCATTGTATGGATTTAGAAGTCTATCAAGAGCTGCTCTTGAGGTACTCATTTTCTTTGCCATTTCTGTTTTGTTTATATTTTGTTTTTTCATTTCGTCGAGGAGATTGTATGAAATCAAGCGTTTGATCGCTTCATTTTTTACCTCAACAGTAATATTTTCTTCTTCAAGAAAACTGTCAAAAGAACTTCCTACATATTCATTATTCATTTTTTGCCTCCTAGAACTAATTTCTTTCTAGTTTTTGCTAATTCCAAATCTTCCAAAGGAGTCTTCTGACTCTTTTTTATAATGGCATGAAGTAAAATCATCTTTTTTCCACTTACTGTAAAAAAGATTCTGCAAATTCTTTTATCGGAAATTGATGTTCTTACTTCCCATAAATCAGTATCCATTTTTCTTACTTTTGGATATCCAACGGGACAGGACATTTCTATTGCCATAATATCAGCACCAACAGATTTTTTATCATCTGAGGATAAGGCTTTTAGAAAATCCCTTACAGGTTCATTTCCATTTTCTGTTTTGAAGAAATCAGCCTGTAATTTCTTTTGTATTTCCATATTAAAAATGTATCATAATTGGTACAGTAAGTCAATTAAAAAATCCAGATAAGCCTGACTTAGCTGGATTTTTAACTGAAATATTATTTTGCAATTTTTTCTTCAATCTTGGAAACAGTATTTTTTATTTCTGCAATATCTGTATCAAATTTTGCTTCTGATAACATGTAATCAATACTGTGCAAACTTTTTCTTATTTCAATAATTTGGGCTATGAAACCAAAAGTAAGAACATTAAGCAAAAAGGCAATAAGAATTCCGATAATAAGTAACACGATTGCAAGTATCATGTTTGTACGGTATCCTAGATATGCTCCTGCTCCACCAAAGATAATAAAATTAAGTACGGCACCAAATTCACAAACGCTCTCGAATGATTTTGCAAATTTCTCTAACATAAAAATCCTCCTACGATTTAAATTATTTTGTGAAATGTAGGAAGACTTTTCTTATTAACAATAAGCAGGCCAATAGCCTGTCAACCTAACAATTGGTTGTACCGCAGCAGGCTTGACCCGCTGTCGGCTACGAACCTTTGTTATGGCAATTTTGTTATGCATATGCATAAGTTTTTATTTCTTCTAACTGTGGTGCAAGTTCTATTTTTGCATTTCTGATATCTATATCATCCTGTAAAGACATAAAATATCCGTCAGATAATCCGAAGAATTTTGCAAGTCTTAAAGAAGTATCTACAGTTATTTTTCTGCGGTTATGAAGGATATCCTGAATGCGGGAAGTTGGAACATTTATTGCCTGCGCCAGTTTATATGCAGAGATTCCAAGAGGAATAAGAAATTCTTCGCTGAGGATTTCTCCAATTGTTGGTGTTTCGATAAAATCAGACAT
>JAFZRP010000078.1 GCA_017619795.1 Treponema sp. | reverse complement strand
GCGGTGTAGAAGAAGTTTACGGTTTAAGCAGTTTATTAAAAAGTTTTTAAAATGATTGATGATTTTTTTATAAACATGTGTTATACTTATTAAGATTATGAAAACGAAGTCATTTAATTCAAAAATTGAACTTACAAACGATGGTGCATTGTCCATTTTTTTTATTGGTACGGGTAGTGCATTTTCAAAAATAAATTTTCAGACAAATTTCCTTATTGTAAAAGGTCAGGATAATATTCTTGTAGACTGTGGTTCTTTGTGTAATTATGCGCTGGAAACACAGTATAATACCCGAATCGGTGAAATAAAGAACATTCTTCTTACACATCCGCATGCAGATCATATTGGTGGCATTGAAGAGCTGGCACTTGTTGGTTATTACGTAAAGCGTTCTATGACAAATATGATTATTACGGACGAGTTTAAGAAAAAGCTTTGGAATGAATCTTTGCGCGGCGGAATTCAGTTCAGCGAAACCGGAAAAATGACTTTTGATGATTATTTCCTTCAGTTAAAGCCAAAGCTGCTTCAGAAAAAGCCTTTCCAGATTTACGAAATAAACGTTGGTACCATAAACTTAAAGCTTTTCCGCACCCGTCATGTAACAACTTATAAAAACTCACTCAGAAAATCTCAGATTTCTTACGGTCTGATTATTGATAATAAGATTCTTTTCTCCGGCGATACACAGTTTAATAAACCACAGCTTGAGTATCTTTTCTCAAATTACAATATTGAAGCTGTTTTCCATGATTGTGATTTTGCAGGCTATTCAGAAGGCGTTCACGCAAGCTACAGACAGCTGCTTACCCTCCCAAAAGAGATGAAAGAGAAAATGTATCTTTGTCATTATAACAGCTCTGCCGAAAAAGCTTCGCCTGTAGAAGATGGATTCGCCGGTTTTACAAGACCAGGTGTTTACTATCAGTTCTAGGTAAACAACCTCATTATCCATTCTTAATTGTCTCGTGATTATGATTCCGATGCGACTCGAACGCACTACCTGTTGCTTAGGAGGCAACCGCTCTATCCAGATGAGCTACGGAACCTAAAAAAATCGGGTAAAATCAGTATTTCTGCCGATAATAATAGAGTAATATTAACAAAACAGTTACTTTTATGTCAATTGATTATTTGTTCTTTATAAGACAAAACATCTGAGCAAGTATATCAGAAAAAGAGGATTGTAATGAAAAAGATTTTAGTTGCATCAACAAGTAAGGACGTTTGTAAGGCAGTTTACGATGCCTGTGAAAAGTATCAGGAAAACTTTGATTCAGTTATCTGCACCGATACTGATGAAGCAATCAGCTATATAGATTATGAGCTGCCGGAAATTAAGGTTCTGGACTATTCCTGCGAGGCAATAGACTGTCACCGTATTCTGATGACGATTAACGCCGACCCTTGGCTTCATAACGGCGGAATTATTGCCGTTGTACCTAATCCTAAAATGGCACAGGAAATTGAAGAGAAAAAAGATCCGAACATCATTATTGTTCAGACTGTATATACTTTTAAAGAAAACTTTGAACGACTTCTCCGCATTTTGTGGACAAACCAGAAGTTCTTGTTTAATCGTGGAATGCAGGACCAGGTGGGCGGTCAGGAAAAAGGCGGCTTTGTCTGCGGCAACGACCCTATGGATATCCGTCTTTATACAAGCTTCCTTGTTAATTATCTTTACTGCACTAACCGAATCAGCGATGATGGTCGATACTGCCTGCAGACAACTCTGATGGAGCTTCTTACAAATGCGCTTGAACACGGAAACTGTGGCATTGGCTACGAAGAAAAAACTGCCTGGCTGGAAAAGGGTGGCAATATCCTTGATTTGATTAACAAAAAACGAAATACACCAGAGGTAGAAAATAAAAAGATTTACATCAATTATACAATTGGCAAGGAAAAATCTACCTTTACAATCCGTGATGAAGGCGAAGGCTTTGACTGGCGTTCACGAATGGAAAATGCTGCTGATCCTGCTGCTGCTTTCCTTGAAGAAACACATGGCCGCGGAATGATTCTTTCCAACAGTCTTGTTTCAAATATGCGCTATAACGACAAGGGAAATGAAGTTTCCTTTGATCTTGAAAACATTATGGATATGTCTAATAACGTTCCAGGAATTATGGTTCCATTTGCAACAATCACTTATCAGAAGCATCAGATTGTATGCCGCCAGAACGAAAAATCAAACGACTTATACTTTATTGTTTCCGGTCGTTATGGTGTTTATGCAAACGGCAAGCTTATAACTGTGCTTACTCCTGCAGATATGTTTATTGGAGAAATGGCCTTCCTTTTGAACGACAGACGTTCTGCAACAATTATGTCTGCCGGTGAAGGTAAGCTCATCAGAATACCTAAAACCTCTTTTGTAAACCTTATAAGAAAGAATCCTCATTACGGAATCTTCCTTTCAAAGCTTCTTGCACAGAGAGTAATTAGACAGAATCGTAGAACGCTTGAGCTTAGCGACGAGATTAAAAAGCTTCAGGCTTAGGAATTAAACTTTAGAAGAGACCTGAAATTATACCATTATCATCAACGTCTATGTCTAACGCAGCCGGGGCTTTTGGAAGTCCTGGCATTGTCATTATGTCTCCGGCGAGCGCAACAACAAAGCCTGCACCGGCATACAATTGAACGTCTCTGATTGGGAAAATAAAATCTCTTGGTGCGCCAATAAGCTTTGGATCGTGGCTGATTGAGTTTTGAGTTTTTGCAATACAGACCGGAAGATTTCCATAGCCGCTGTCTTCATACGACTTAAGCTTTTTAAGTGCAGCAGAATCAAACTCAACTTCTTTTGCGCGGTAAACATCCTTTGCAATTTTGCGGATTTTTTCTGCAAGCGGAAGCTCAAGCTCGTAAAGAGGATGATAAGCAGCTTTTCCGCTGTCGGCAATTTCTGCAACAGTTGCGGCAAGCTCTTTTGCTCCTTCGCCACCTTTTCCCCAGCCTTCAGAAAGCACAGCCTTTGCACCGGCGTCCTGACACAACTTTTGCAGCAGTGCAATTTCTTCGTCAGTATCGGTAATAAACTTGTTTATGGCAACTACAGCCGGCAGTCCGAACTTAGCTACGTTTTCAATATGAGTTTTAAGATTTTCAAAGCCTTTTTCAAGTGCTGTGCAATCAGGCTTGCTCAAGTCCGGCTTTGCAACTCCACCGTGCATTTTAAGTGCCCTGATTGTAGCAACAATTACAACAGCACTTGGTTTAAGTCCGGCAAGGCGGCATTTAATGTCGAGGAACTTTTCGGCACCTAAATCTGCAGCAAAGCCAGCTTCTGTTACAACATAATCACCACTTGCAAGAGCGCAAAGGGTAGCGTTTACACTGTTACAGCCGTGCGCAATGTTTGCAAAAGGACCGCCGTGAACAAAGGCAGGATTCTTTTCGAGTGTCTGAACAAGGTTTGGTTTTATAACATCCTTAAGGAGAGCCGCAATAGCACCAGTGCATTTAAGCTCGCCAAAGGTAACGTTTTCTTTATTATAATTCTGACCAATTACAATCCGGTTGATGCGGTCCTTAAGCTCGCTGATTGTGCGGCTCAGGCAGACAATGGCCATAATTTCAGAAGCAACTGCAATTGTAAAATGATCCTCGCGAGGAACACCCTGCATTCTTCCTCCAAGACCAATAACAATATTTCGCAAAGCACGGTCGTTAAGGTCTACGCAGCGTTTCCAGGAGATTGTACGTGGGTCAATGTTGAGGGCATTTCCCTGCTGAATATGATTGTCTATGATTGCGGAAATAAGATTATTTGCAATTGAGATTGCGTGGATGTCGCCGGTAAAGTGAAGGTTGATATCTTCCATTGGAACAATCTGTGCATAACCGCCGCCACAGGCACCGCCCTTTACACCAAAGCAAGGACCAAGACTTGGCTCACGCAGAGCTACAACAGTTTTTTTACCGATTTTGTTCAAACCGTCTGCAAGACCAATTGAAACAGTAGATTTTCCTTCTCCGGCAGGAGTAGGGGTTACGGCAGTTACAAGAATAAGCTTGCCCGGCTTTTTGGCAGCCTTTTCCTGAAGCAG
>JAFZRP010000077.1 GCA_017619795.1 Treponema sp. | reverse complement strand
GCGCTCTTATGCAGAAGAGTTCAAGTCAAAAATCTATGCGCATGGAGTTTCAAATGAAAAATAAATTGGTTAGTTTTATAAAAGATTTTCTTGAAATCTCAGCTTTCATCATTCTTGTTTTTACAATTCTTACGGTCGCTCTTGGAGAAGGAGCAGGGCAGGTTTCGAGCCTGTTCAGACTTGGAAACTCCGGAATTTCAGTTGAATCTTTGCTGCAGCTTTTTGCCTGGACACTTGGTGTTTGTTTGATAAAGCTTGTATTTTTAACTGATGTAGTGTTCAAATCACTGAATGGTGTTGTCAGATATGTTTTGTGCTTCGGGCTGATTACAATTCTTCTTGTGATTTTTGCATTCTGTTTTAAATGGATTTCAAACGAACTTAAATATTGGCTTACTTTCTTATGCTGTTATGCAGTGAGCACAGTTATAAGTATTGTTGCTTCAAATTTAATAAACAAAAAAGAAGATAAAAAGCTGAATGATGCCTTGAATATGCTGAAAGAAAAAAATTACAAAAACTAGGTTGAAGAATATGAAAGCATTTATCGTTTACTGTCATCCGTCTGAGGAATCTTTTACAAGTCACGTGCGCGACTCTTTTATCAAGGGAATTGTTGATTCGGGAAATGAATATATAATTTCTGATTTGTATAAGATGAATTTTAAAACAGATATGTCGGAAAAAGAATATCTGCGTGATTCGAATTACAGGGAGACTCCGGAGCTTGAAGAAGATATTATTGCTGAACACAAAAAGATAAATTCCTGTGATGCAATTGTTTTTATCTATCCTGTCTTCTGGACCGAAGCTCCTGCAAAGCTTGTTGGCTGGTTTGACAGAGTCTGGTCTTACGGTTTTGCGTATGGTAATAAAAAAATGAAAATGCTGGAAAAGGGAATGATTCTTTGTTCTGCCGGAAATCCTGTTGAGAGACTTGAACAGTTCGGCCTTTTGAGCAGTATGAAAAAAGTTATGTTAGGCGACAGACTTTTTGGACGGATTAAGAAAAGTGAATTTGTTTTATTTGATAATACCTCAAGGGAAAAGGAGCTTCGTGATAAAAATTGGGATAAGAATCTTTTGAAAGCCTATGAAAAGGGGAAGAACCTTTTCTCTCTAGAAAAAGAAAACTTTACGGTAGAAGACAGATTTTTTACTGCAGTAGAAAACTCTGAATCCGGTGAAGTATCAGACAAAACTATTTTTGCATATCATCAAAAAGAAAGTACAATATGGGCTGAGTATTCCGGTGGAAGTGTTGTAAAAGGATTTTTGATTGGAACTATGGATGAAAATCAGAATTTGCATTTCAGCTATCAGCATATTAATACAGAAGGTCAATTGAAATCTGGTTCTTGTGATTCCGAACCAAAAATTGAAAATGGAAAACTCAGGTTTTATGAAAAATGGAAATGGACTAATGGCGAATCAGGAACTTCGATTATTGAAGAAATTTAACTATAATAAAAATCATAAAAAATGCGGATTCACCAAACTCTATCAAGGCCCTGGAAATTATCAGGGGAAAGAAGTGCAAATCATCAAAGCCATCAGGAAAATTAAATTTGACAGTACGTACAAATAATATTATTATATACGTATAAGGGTGCTGTCATGGACACAAAACTTACTCTAAAATTAAAAGACGACTCTATCTCACGGGCAAAGAAATATGTTTCTTCTATAGGAACTTCACTTTCGGCTATTGTTGAAGATTTTTTTGACGGACTTACACTTCAGCAGCAGGATGGGGAGTTCAAATACAGTCCTCTTGTAAACGAACTTTCGGGGATTATTCAGCTGGACGATAATTACGATTTTAAGGCTGATTATACTTCATACCTGGATCAAAAATATGAATAAGATTTTTGTAGATACAGACGTAATTCTTGACCTGCTTGCCAGGCGCCTTCCGCATTTCCACTTTTCTGCAGTGCTTTTTACTTTTGCCGAAATGAAAAAACTTGAGCTTTATACAAGTCCGCTGATTTTTGCAAATACCTTTTACATTCTCCGAAAACAGCTGGGAAATGAAGAAGCAAAAAAGGCTCTGCGAAAATTAAGAGTTCTTGTTCATATAATAGATTCATCAGAAGCAGTTGTAGACAAAGCCCTCAATTCAGACTTTGCAGATTTTGAAGATGCCATTCAATATTATACCTCACAGGAAAATGGCATCAATATCCTTTTGACTCGCAACCTTCGTGATTACAAAAACGCATCACTAATAGTACAAACGCCGGAAACTTTTCTTGTTTCTAGCGGGTTGATTTAATGAGGATAAAAAACTATTTATTGCAATATTCTTTCTTTGCTTCGGCTTCTGTCAGATTCAACTTACCAGTCTCTTCGACTGGAAGAATCATTACATGTTCAAAAAAAGATTTGACATTTATAATATTATGCAATATATTGCATATATGCAGATAACAAATAATCAAATTCTTAATATGATGCCGCCTCAGTTTGGATTGTTCGGGCTCCTCTTTGCCTTTATGAACAGACTGCAGGCAGCAGGAGATTCTTTTTATGAAGAGATTACTTGCAAGCAGTGGTTTCTTCTGGCTTGTATGAATCTATATTCAAAAGAGGCTCCTACCGCAAATGAGCTCGCCGAAACAATGGGCTGTTCCAGACAGAACGTAAAAGAGATTCTCAACGCTCTCGTAAAAAAAGAAATCCTTGTTCTGAAGCAGGATGATAATGATAAACGCAAGCAGCGGATTTATCTGACGCAAAAGCAAAAAAGACTTGAAAAAAAATATCAGAATAAAGAGATGGATTTTTTGAAGCTTTTATATGAGGGCATTTCTGATGATGAAATCAAAAATGTATTTCAAATTATTTCCAGAATGGAAAAAAATCTAACAGGAGCAACAGGCGGGCTGACCGGTGTCGCAGGCATTCAAGCTAAAGATGCAAGCGAAGCTGAGAAGAACATGGCCCAGATGATTTCTCATTCCTACGATATTTCCGACAAAAAGTACATCGAACCTATTCTTGCGGAGTTGAAGTAATGAAAAAAAGAATACCGGAAATTCTGATTATTCTACTATTAATTATTGTATCTCTTTGCGGAATCCTTTCTATGGATTTTTCAAATTCCTGTTCATACATAAATCAATATGGTGATGAAGTAAAACTTTTTGGAAGCGGAATCTATAAAGATGATTCATATTTTAAAGCTCCGATTTTTATAGGTACTGATTTATGTATTTTGTTTTTCGTTGTGCCACTCTTTGTGATTTCATTAATAAAGGATTTACGAAACAGTATTGAAAATACACAGTTACGCCTCGTCTCAATCGAAGCTATAAGTCTGTATTATGCAGTAAGTTTGTGTTTTGGTGTAAAATACAATCGCATTTTTATTTTATATGTGATTCTCTTTTCCCTGCTATTTTTTACTCTGATTAAGAGGATGCGTAATTTAAGCCGCAATAATTATTCTTTTGAAATGAAAAAATCAGATGCAGTTTTTCTGGTATTTTCCGGAATCTCACTCTGTGTCGCCTGGTGGCCGGATATAATTCCAACTATCCTCAACGGAACTTCTTTGAAGCTGATAGAAAATTATACGACTGAGCCAACTTATGTGTTAGATCTTGGCATCATCTCACCATTATGTTTTATTTCTTTGGTTCTTATGAAAAAGAAGGAATCTTTGGGCCTGGTTTTGTATGCGATTTTGTTACAGTCAATTATTGTTGTTGCCGTAATGATGATTACTCAATCTGCTGTCCAATTTGCATCCGGTGCTCAAATTCCATTACCAGTTTTAATTTCAAAATCAGTTATTTTTATTATTCTTGGGTTATTTGCAGTTGATCTTGACCGAAGAAGGAGAAATTCAAAATGAAAAAATTATTTTACGTTATTCTTGGAGTAGTCGTACTAGGAACAATAGGCTGTTTTTCCTTAACAGCTTCCATGAAAAAGAGTCTTGCGAAAATTGAAAATGAAGACATTGAT